>JAJKHS010000091.1 GCA_021154885.1 Thermoanaerobaculum sp. | reverse complement strand
CCTCTTCGACCCACGCTCAACTCGGGCTCACGACGTGCGCTGCTGCCACCGCCCTCGCCCATTCACCCCCCTAATCCGCGATTTATTCACAAGCTCTGAGGGCAACACGGACCAACACGGACGAACACCAGGGACACGAAGAATGCCGCCGAGATCGAGGCTTTCCCCGTCCGTGCTGTCCTTGATGTCCGTGTAAGTCAGTGTAGGTCCGTGCTCCGCTTGATACGATCCCCCTCCAAGAGGAGGAGAGATCGCCCATGCCGGACTTCCAGCAGTACATCGGGGTGCGTTATTCGGGCCGGAAGGGGCCGGGCGATCCCATCCGCGAGATCAAGGTCTACGCCGCGGTCGAGGACCACGAGTTGTTCCAGGAGCGGAACCAGGGGCACCCCTCGGGCCGCTGGAGCCGGCGGGACCTCGCGGAGTGGCTGCTCGGCAAGCTGACGGAGGAGGAGACGGCGGTCGTCGGGCTCGACCACGCCTTCTCCTTCCCCCAGAGTTACATGGACCGCCACGAGCTGAGGAGCTGGGACGGCTTCCTCAAGGACTTCGAGGAGAGCTGGCCCACTCGCGAGAGCGCCGTCCGCGACCTGCTGCCCGGCAATCCCAGGACCGGCGACCCGGACGAGCATCGCCTGGCCGGTGTCTGGACCGCCTTCCCCAAGAGCGTCTTCCAGTTTGACATCCAGGACAGTCTGGCCAAGTCCACGCACGCGGGCCTGCCCTGGCTCGGCTACCTGCGCCGTCTCCACGGCCGCGTGCACTTCTGGCCCTTCGACGGCTGGCAGGTGCCCAAGGGCAGGTCCATGGTCGCCGAGGTGCGGCCGGCCCGCCTGCGCCACCGCTACAAGAAGGACGGCCTCAGCCAGCAGGAGCAGGACGCCTACGCCATCTGCGCCTGGCTGCGCGAGCGCGACCAGCTCGACCTCCTGCGCCCCTACTTCACGCCGCCGCTCTCCGGCCCCGAGAAGGATCGGGCGATGCTGGAGGGGTGGATTCTGGGAGTGGCGTAGGCTGGGCGAAAGCAGGGACTTCAGGGACTCCAGGGACAGAAGGGACGAAAGGACGGTAAGACCATGCGCAAGCCCATTGAAGGCATCCACCACGTCACCGCCATGGCCAGCGATCCGCAGGCGAACGTCGATTTCTATACCGGCGTCCTGGGGCTGCGGCTGGTCAAGCGGACGGTGAACTTCGACGATCCGGGCACCTACCATCTTTATTATGGCGACGAGCGGGGCCATCCCGGCACGATCATCACGTTCTTTCCGTGGCCCGGCGCGAGGCGGGGCGTGCAGGGAGCGGGGCAGGCGACGGTGACGTCGTTCTCCGTTCCGCAAGGCTCGCTCGGCTACTGGACGCAGCGCCTGTCGCGCCTCGGCGTGACTCACGAGGAGCCTCGCCCGCGTTTTGACGAGGAGGTGCTGACGTTTCTCGATCCGGATGGCCTGCGGCTGGAGCTGGTCGCCGTCGCCGCGGACCCGCGCTCACCATGGGAGGGCGGGCCGGTGCCGGCGGAGCACGCCGTGCGCGGCTTCGACGGGGTGACTCTCACCGAATGGAACGCGCACGTGACCGAGGAGACGCTGGCCGGTCCCCTGGGGTTCCGGCGGGTGGCCGAGCACGGCGACCGCATCCGCTTCGAGGTGGGGGCGGGCGGCCCGGGGGCGCGAGTGGACGTGCTGGCCGCGCCGTCGGCGGTGCGCGGCCACGTCTCGGCGGGCACGGTGCACCATGTGGCCTGGCGGTCGGCCGACGAGCCGGACCAGCTCGCCTGGCGCGAGGCCGTGGCCGAGGCGGGCCTCTACGTGACGCCGGTGCTGGACCGCCAATACTTCAAATCGATCTACTTCCGCGAGCCGGGCGGCGTGCTCTTCGAGATCGCCACGGACCCGCCGGGCTTCACCCGCGACGAGCCGGTGGAGAGCCTGGGCTCAGGGCTCAAGCTGCCGCCGTGGCTCGAGCCTTCGCGACAGCAGATCCAGGACGCTCTGCCGCCCCTCGAGGTGCGGCCATGAACGGTGGGGGACCCCACCAGGGTCAGCCGCTCGCCCGGGCCGGCCGGCCGGTCGCCGGGGCCGCGGCGGCCATGGTGATGGTCCACGGCCGCGGCGCCACGGCGGAGAGCATCCTGACCCTGGCGGATGAATTCGGGCGCGACGACTTCGCCTATGTCGCACCGCAAGCCGCGGGCTGGTCCTGGTATCCGTACAGCTTCATGGCACCCATGCAACAGAACGAGCCGGGTCTCTCCTCAGGGCTGGCCCGCATCGGCGAGGTGGTCGCGCGGCTCGAAGCAGACGGCATGCCGGCCGAGCGCATCGTCCTCCTGGGTTTTTCCCAGGGGGCCTGTCTGAGCCTCGAATTCGCGGCTCGCAACCCGCGGCGCTACGGCGCCGTGATCGGGCTCTCCGGCGGCCTCATCGGTCCGCCGGGAACGCCGCGAAATTACCCGGGCTCGCTCGCCGGCACGCCCGTCTTCCTCGGCTGCAGCGACCGCGATCCCCATATCCCCCGCGAGCGGGTGGACGAGACCGCGGAGGTCCTCAAGGCGATGGGCGGAGAGGTGACAGAACGGATTTACCCCGCGATGGGGCACACGGTAAACCAGGACGAGCTGGATCACGTGCGCCGGCTGCTGGACGGGGTGGCGGCCGCCGACTCCTCCGCCGCCGTCAAGGCCCGCTGAACGGCGAGCCCATCCTGAAACGAGGCATCGCCTTCGCCGAGCCCTCCCCCTGAACAGGCGTCCACGAAGCTCCGCATCATGCGGCCGAGGGCGTGCGTCTGGCCGTCGCTCGCCTCGTCGGGCAGCGGGAGATCTTCCCAACCCGGTTTGCCGGGTCGGGCCAGGCGCAGGGCGTCGAGGCTGCCGCGTGAAAGCAGGGCTTCGAGCGCCCCGTCGCGGCCCACCACCTGCACGTGGTTCGGCGCCCGTTGCGGCGTGATCCGGCTGCTCTGCCAGTGGCCGCGAGCTCCCGAGACGAAATGGAAGGAGACCGTGGCGATGTCATCCGTCTCGACGCCCGGCCGCGGCAGGTACTGGAGATCCGCCTTGACCGCTTCGATCGGCCCCAGGAGAAAGCGGGCGAGATCGAAGAAGTGCGAGCCCAGGTCATACAGCACGCCTCCCCCGGAAGGTGCTTTCAGCTCCCGCCAGCCGCCGGGGCGCAGCCCGTCCCAGTATTCGTGATGGGCGCGAAAGAGGAACGGCTCGCCCACGTCGCCCGCCTGCACGCGGCGGCGCAACTCCTCGACGCCATAGAGATAGCGGTAGGTGAAGGCGACCTGATGCACCCGGCCGCTCGCCTCGGCGGCGCGGGCCATCTCCTCGGCTTCGGCCACCGAGAGCCCCAGCGGTTTTTCGCAGAAGACGTGCTTGCCGTGGGCGAAGGCGAGCAGGGCCTGCTCGCGGTGCGCGGCGTTGGGAGTGCAGAGGGTGACCCCGTCAAGGTCGTCCCGGGCGACCAACTCGCCCGGGTCGGTGTGGACGGCGGGGATGCCGAAGCGGCCGGCGAGCGCCTGGGCCCGCTCGCGGTGCCGGCCGCAGATCGCCACCACCTCGGCCCGCGGGTGGCTCAGCAGACCGGGGACGTGGCAGGCCTCGGCAAAGGCCCCCGCCCCGATCACCCCGAAACGCAGCTTGCGGCCGCCGCCCGGCTTCACGGCAGGGCCAGGCTCGTCTCGGCTGTCGCCAGCTTGCCGCTCACCGGATCGTAGACCGTGGCCACGAGACGGTTGGCCTTCCCCTTGAGAGTGAGCTTGGTCTCGTACTTGATGAACCCGCCCGGCTTCGCGGGATGGTCCGACGAGATGTCGAGCGGCACGACGGGAATCTCCGAGCCGCTGCCCTTGTCGTCCGAGGCTGCGAAGCGGAGCTCGGCATGGGCCGCGTACTTGTTGCCCACCTGCACCAGCGTCACCACGTCGGCGGGCAGGCCCAGGGTGATGGGGATCTCCGTTCCGCCCCCCTTGGCTTTCACCGGCGTGCCGATCCGCATGGGCAGGGCGGCGTTGCCCGGGAGGTTGCCGAAGAGCAGGGCGCTCTCGACCATCATCGAGACCTCCGTCTTTTTCGACAGGTCGAGGAAGCTCTCCCGCGAGCGCACCTTGAGGCCCGGCTTGTTGACGCTGACGTCCACCTTGTGGCGAGTGTCGTTGCGCTCCCAGGTGGGGGAGAAGCCGAGCCAATAGTACGAGCGGGTGTCGGCCGCGGCCTCGGTGAGGGCCACCAGCCGGTTGCCATAACGCAGGGGCTTGCCGCCCGTCTCCTTGGCCACGAACTCGAGGGTGCCCTTGATCTCCTGCTCGCGGAGCGACCCGGCGCCGGCGCCGACGGACCCGGCGAGCGAAGCATCGTTGGCCGAGGTCTGAAGCCCGGGCACGTCGACCGGATAGACGGTGTAGCCGAGCAGGTTGGCCGTGCTGGTCAGGTTGCGGAAGAGCGGCTCGCCGTCCTTGAACTCCCGCGACGCGGAAACGGGGGCGTCGCCGGCGATGAAGCTCTGGATCGAGTACGGCCAGCCGCCGTCCAGCAGGAGCATGACCTTGCGCCCGGGCGGCGCGGCGAAGGTGCGCAGCGTCCGCGCCGCGGCGTTGACCACCCCCTCGATCTGGCGGAAGAGCGTCGAGCCGTAGGCCCGCGCCCCCATGTTCAGGCCGGAATTCTCGATCCGGGTATTGAGGTCGAGGGGCGCATTGTCCCCCGCGGTCCCCGAGGCGAACCCCTGGTCGTGCTGGAAGACCTGGAACTCGGTGATCCGGTCGAGGCCCCGCGCCGGCCGCGCCATGGCCTGATCGAAAGCCCGGGCCAGCTCGGCCTGGGACTGCGACCAGTTCGAGACCATGGTGAGATGGCCGCCGTCATAGGCGACGATCGCCATGCGGTCCTCCGGACCCAGGCGGGCGAGGTCGTTCTTGAGCGCCTTGAGCACCTCGTTGCGCCGGACTTCGACGGGGAAGTAGTCGTCGACGAAGACGAGATAGCTGGTGCCCACGGCCCCGCCCGGCTCCACCCCCGGCACGGCCGGAGCGACGGCCGGGGCTCCCGCGGCCGGGGCCGCCGCTGCGGGAGGGGCGGCGGCCTGGCCGCCGGCGATCTCGGAGAAGTAGGTGACCGGCACCTCCTTGCCGTCCACCTTCAGACGGAAATCGGTGGGCTTGAGGCCGGTGACGCGGTTGCCGTCCTTGTCGGTGACCACCGCTTCGACGTTGACCACCCGCACGTCGATCGTCTCGCCGAAGATCGGCGACTCCTGGGACTTGGGCGGCGTCTTCTGCTGTTTCGGCTGTGCCCAGGCCAGCGCTGAACCGAGCGCCACGGCGCCGACCAGGCAGACAGCAGACAGGAACATCCTCTTCATGCAAACCTCCTTGCGACGCTTCCAGTATATCGCTCTGACGTCCGGAGCACCGAGCGGTCGTGTTGACGGCGACCGCGGAGCTGGCTTACCTTGATGCCCGCAGCTCCAAATCCATTTCTGCAAGGAAGGAAAGTGTCCCGATGAGCGAGATCGACGAGACGATTTCCGAGGCCGTGGAGAAAGCCAAGGAGTCTTCGGATCCCCTCAACTCCGTCGTCGCCATCCTGGTCGCGTTGATCGCGACCTTCATGGCGCTCTGCAATATCAAAGACGGCAACATCGTGCAGGCGATGTCCCAGGAGCAGGCCAAGGCGGTCGACTACTGGTCCTATTACCAGGCCAAAGGCATGAAGCAGAACCTCGCCGAGAGCGTGCTCGATCAGCTCACGCTGCAGAAACAGATGAGCGCGGGCCTCCCGGCGCCGGCGGCGGCCTTGCTCGACAAGGAACTGGCCCTCTACGCGCAGAGCGTGAAGAAGTATCAGAAGGAAAAGGAAGACATCAAGAAGCAGGCGGAGGATGCTCAGAAGGAGTACGACCGCCTGAACGTGCACGACGACCAGTTCGACATGTCCGAAGCCGCCCTCAGCATCGCCATCGCGCTACTGGGCGTCAGCGCGCTGACCCGGAAGAGATGGCTGGTGGGGCTCGCGATCGTGTTCGCCGGCTTCGGCGTGGTGCTCGGCTTCGCCGGCTTCCTGGGCTGGAACCTCCATCCCGACGCGTTGGCGAAGTTTTTGAGCTGATGGGCCTGGCTGGTGCCTAACTGGGTGTCTGGAAAATCTGCGGCTTCAGCCTGTCCACCATCCGAAACGCTCCGCGTGCGTCGTAGGGGCGCAATTCATTGCGCCCTGAGGTGACGCCGACCCTGCGGGCGCAATGAATTGCGCCCCTACGACCTCCGCCGAACCGCCTCTTCCCGGGACTGACACCATTTCCAAACACCCCCTAACTGGGGAAAACCCGGCTGCGCGGCCCCCGCCACAGGCGCGGACGGCGGCCGAAGTGGTGCGAGCGCGGGCGCGGGCGGACCGAGGAGGCGCGCCCGGCGATGTCGTTCGCGCCCTGGAACAGCAGGTAGTCCCTGGACTCCAGGAAGATCCCGGAGCCGAGCTGCGGCTGGGGCCGCGGGCCGGGCGTCGCCTTGGCAATCAGGACCGAGGGCTCCTCATAGGGACCTGAGGGAGGGACGGACCTGTCCTGCCTGACCTCTTTGACCTGAAAGCCGTCCATCACCTCGAGGATGAAGCGCTCGGAATGCAGCAGTCGTCCGGTCCACAGCTCACCCCCGAGCTCCACCCGGTGCTGGGCGAGCGAGAGGAGGAAACGCTGCGACTCCGGCGTCCTCTCGGCGAGGAGCACGCGGTAGAGGACGCGCACCTCGCACAGCCCTAAGGGCACGAGGATGCAGGCGAGGAGCGCCGCCCGGCGGCGGGCTGGCGGTGTGCGGCGCACGATCTCCAGCACGGACAGCGCGCCGAGCATGGCCCAGGCCGGGTAGCTCGGATCGAGGTACCAGTGGTGCTGGGTGCGCGACAGGGAGAAGAGGACGAGCGGCACCAGGGCCCAGAGCAGCACCAGCGGCAGCCGCCCCCGCGCCAGCCGGCGGCCGAGGACGCGCAGGCGGAAGCGCTCCTCCCGGACGGCGAGGAACACCGCGATGAGGATCAGCAGCGGCCAGGGGGCGAAACGATCGAACAGCGTCCCGACATAACCGAAGGGCGAGTAGGTGACCTTGTCGATGATGGTCGTCGAGCGGGCGAGGAGGTCTTCCCGCACCATGCGCTGGAGAAAGTAGGTCGAGCCGTCGGCGTGGACGCGCGCGGCGGCCCAGATGGCCACCGGCAGGGCGAAGGCCAGGAACGCCAGAACGCAGGGCAGGAGCCGCTGCCGCCGCCAGGAGCCGGTCCACAAGGCGTAGAGCCCGGCCGTGGCGACCAGCGGGAGGATGGCGAAGCTCTTGAGCAGGAATCCCAGGCCCAGCAGGAAGCCCATGGACACCACCCGCCACGGCGACTTGCCGAGGCAGGACACCTCGAGCGTCGCCACCAGCAGGACGAGCGTCAGGGCGGCGTCGAGATCACCGCTGCGTGCGCCATGGTTGGTGAGGAAGCCGTAGGCCGTGGATAGGAACAGGCCGGTCAGCAGGCTCGCCCGGCGCCCGAACCAACGCCGGCTGAGGTCCACGGCGAGGGCGACGGCCCCAAGCGCGCAGAGGGCCGCGGGGAGGCGCAGCGCGAAGGTCGTGGGACCGAAGATCCAGAACGAGAGCGCGATCAGCCAGTAGCCCAGCGGCGGCTTCAGGTTCCAGTACTCCGGCTCCCCCGCATAGGTGGTGACGATGAACGACCGGTGCTGGAGCATCTCCCAGGCGGAGACGCCATAGCGCGCCTCGTCCGAGTCGTTGATGCTGACCGAGCCCAGCCCGGCGAAGACGTTGGTGGCCATGAGCATCAGCACCAGCGCCACGGCGGCGCCATAGCGGCGGACGGCGAACGTCCCCAGGGCGCGCTCGAAGGGGGCGGCCTGGGTGGTCCCGCGGCGGTCCGGGAGGACCTGAAGGCTGGGCGAAGAGCTGGCGGAGAATTCCATGGGTCGACCCCGTAACGCACTCCCGCTCCGGGGCCGGCCGTAGAGCACCGACGTCAGGACCCAGGTTAGGGATTTAGGCTGAGAAGCAGTCTAGCACAGGCGCAGATCGGGACTGGCGCCAGCGGGTCCGTCCTCGGTCGTGAAGGACGACTCCGCCCGCACCGGAGCCGAGCTCCTGTTGGACGTGGGTAGAACCCGACCGCCGGATGCGGTGGAATTGAACCTGGTCTTTGACAACTGATGGACTTCACTCTCGTGGAGACCCTTCGGGGGATTGAGACCTTGCTACGCATGGAACATTCCCTCCTTCGAAAGAAGGTCACAAAGAGGGCGGGACCCTTCGGGGGATTGAGGCATGAGACTCAGAGGGTGTCTCATGAGTCATCAGGCCCGAAGGGCCGGCGGCATGTAGCCTGGGGCGCAAGCCCCAGGAACAGAGCCCCAAATTACCCCCAAGCCCCGGAGGGGCGGCGGCAGTTTGCTTCAAATGATGAGCTGCCGTCGCCCTTTCAGGGCTTTGGGTTTGTATGGGTTGCGTTTCCTGGGGCTGGCAAAAAGCGCCAGCCCCAGGCTACATGCCGCCGGCCCTTCGGGCCTGAAAGGAACCCCTCCGGCAGAGGTGACCCGACGAAATCGGCAGAGGTGACCCGACGATATCTACCCGACCGCCGCCTCCCGCTGTTTCACCAACTGTCCGCACGCTCCCTGCACGTCGCGGCTGCGGCTGCGGCGCACGGTGATGAAGCAGCCGTGCTGGTGGAGGCGGGCGGCGAAGGCCTGGAGGCGCTGCTCGCCGGGACCGCGGAAGGGGGAGTGGGGGTGCTCGTTCATCGGGATCAAATTGACGTTGTGGCGATGGCGCAGGTCCCCCAGCCAATCCGCCAGGCGGTCCGCATCTTCCAGCGTGTCGTTGACTCCGGCGAGGAGCACGTACTCGAAGATGAAGCGCTCGTGGCGCTTGAGCTCCCAGGCGTCGAGCGCCTGGCGCAGACGGGCGAGGTTCCAGGCCCGGTTGACCGGCATGGTGGCCGAGCGCGCCGCGTCGGTGGTGGCGTTGACCGAGACGGCGAGCTGCGGCCGCGGCACCATCCGCGCCAGCCGCTCGATGCCGGAGACCAGGCCCGCGGTGCTCACCGTGATGCGCCAGGGCGAGAGGCCGGCGCCCTCCGGATGGCAGAGGACGGTCACCGCCCGGTGCACGTGGTCGAGGTTGTGGAGCGGCTCGCCCATGCCCATGAAGACGAGGTGGACCGACTCGCCGCACCGCGGCCCGAGGTCGCGCATCAGCGCCAGGACCTGCCCTACGATCTCGCCCGCCGTCAGGTTGCGCACGATCCCCATGGCCCCCGTGGCGCAGAAGGTGCAACCCAGGGCGCACCCCACCTGGCTCGACACGCAGTAGGTGACGCGATGGTCCGCCTCGTGGCGGGGCATGTGGACGGCCTCGATCCGCTGGCCGTCCGCCAGCCCGAGCACCAGCTTGGTGGAGCCGTCGTACGAGGGGTGGCGTTCGAGGATCGCCGGCAAGGACTGATCGGTGTGATCCGCGAGCCAGGCGCGGATCTCCCGCGCGACGAAGAGGCGGTCCGGCTGCCAGGTGCGGACGCGCTGAAGCCGGGCGAACACGTGCTCCGGCCGGCCGGGGCAGCCGCGGGCCGCGAGGTCCTCGGGCAGCAAGGACCAGGCGGAGGGCGGGCCTTCCCGCTCCGGGGCGCGGCGGTCCCAGGGCATCGCGGCAGCGGCGGCGGTCGGGAGCATTCGTGGAGTCTAGCCGATCGGAGGCGGACGGGGGATGCCGGCAGCCGCGGCGTCCCCCGGATGCAATCGATTCAGTTGCAGGCGAAGGTGCAGGTCTGCCTCAGGTTACCGACCGGCGGACACGAGCCGTAGCATTCCTCGCAGGTGATATTGCAGACCCCCCGGGTGATCGCAAAGACCGGCGCCGACGCAGCGCCAGGGGCGGGGAGGAAGATCTCGTCCGCAAGGTACTGGGACACCTGGTCCGTCGCGATATGGGCCGGGGTGAAGGACTGCGGTTGCTCGGCCGGGATCGCCGCGAACGTCGAGACCGCCATGAACGCCATCGGGATCGCCAGAGCTGCTGCCATGAGAGTCTTGCGCATCGTTTCTCCTTGGGTTGAAGGGTCCATCCACAAAAAGAAGGGTGCGTGTCCTTGGGCAATGCGATCCCGATCTCGAATCGCCAAGGCGAGGCACGAGGTGTGCAGAGAGGCGTCTCCCGGGAGAGGCCGTCATCTCCCTGATAGGATCTCTCCAACCGGGAAAGGGGGCTCGCATGCGATGGACGCCAGGTGGACCCAGCGCCGATCTGGAGGACGATCGGGGGAGCTCAGGCGGCGGTGGGGGCCCCCTCCCGAAGCTGGGGATCGGCGGCTTCCTCGTGCTGCTCCTGCTGAGCTTCATCTTCAAGAAGGACTTCTTCGCGCTGGTCGGTGGAGGAGGCGCGCCGGGCGGCCCGCCGGCCCAGACCGCGCCGCGGGCCTCCTCGCCCGAGGAGGACAAGCTCGTGCAGTTCGTCTCCTTCGTCCTCGACGACGACCAGAAGACGTGGACCCAGCTCTTCGCGAGCTCGGGGAAGACCTACCGGCACGCCAAGCTCCACCTCTTCACCGACACCGTGCGCTCCGGCTGCGGCTTCGCCGAGACCGCCATGGGGCCGTTCTACTGCCCGGCCGACGAGAAGGTCTACATCGACCTCGGCTTCTACCGCGAGCTGAGGGATCGCTTCGGCGCGCCGGGCGAGTTCGCGGAGGCCTACGTGGTCGCCCATGAGCTCGGCCACCACGTGCAGAAGCTGCTGGGGATCAGCGACCAGGTCGAACGCGCCCAGCAGCAGAATCCCCGCAGCGCCAAAGCGCTGTCGGTGAAGCTGGAGCTTCAGGCCGACTGCCTGGCGGGCGTCTGGGGCTACACGGCCAAGCAGCGCAACATTCTGGATCCGGGGGATCTCGACGACGGCCTGCGCGCCGCCGCTGCCGTGGGCGACGACCGGATTCAGAAGCAGGCCACGGGCCAGGTGCACCCCGAGACCTGGACTCACGGCTCCTCCGAGCAGCGCGCCCGCTGGTTCCGCACCGGCTTCGACTCGGGAGACATGGGCCGCTGCGACACCTTCTCGTCGGGGCGGTGACGCTCCTCACGCCCAGGCCCAGGCCAGCGTCTCCACGACGCGCCGGTTGGTGACTTCGTCCTTGACCGCCACCCGCAGGGCATGGCGGCCGAGGACGGCGCTGGTCGCCCCGCTGTCGCGCAGGAAGACACCACGGCCGCGGCAGCGTTCGCACACCGTCGCCGCGTCCGGTCCTCGCCGGGGGAGGAGACAGAGGACGTAGTTCGCCACTCCCGCCAGGATCTCCGCTCCGGGCAGGACTTCCCGCAGGCTCGCGACCAGATCCTGCCGGAGCTCCGCCGTCTGCCGGTAGCGCCCGGCGTAATAGGCCGGGTCCCGCAGGGCGGCCACCGCCGCCACCTGCGCCGGCAGGCTCACCGCCCAGGGAGGGGTGAGCGACCGCAGCTCCCGCGCCAGGGCGGGCGGACCGCAGAGATAGGCCGCCCGGGCGCCGCTCAGGGAGTACACCTTCGACAGCGACTTGCAGACGACCACATTGCCGCTCGCCGCGGCGAGGCGCTCGACGGACTCCTCGCTCCCCGCGTAGTCGATGTACGCCTCGTCGATCCAGACGCGGGTGTGAGCGGGCACGGCGGCCAGCAGCGAGGCGACGCCGGCTTGCGGCAGGAGCTGGCCCGTCGGATTGTTGGGGTTCACCAGCACCACGAGGTCGTAGCGCCGCCGTCGCAGGCGCGACAGCAGCTCCTCCGGATCGAGGCGATAGCCGCCGGCGCGCGCCAGGCGGAGACGATCCGTGCGGCAGCCGACGACCCGTTCGAGGACGTGGGCGTACTCGCCATATGTCGGGTCCGGCAGGAGGACGCGCGAGGCGGGCGTCAGCCATTGGCGGAAGGCCAGGAAGATGAGGCTCGACGAGCCGGCGCCGAGGGCCAGGGAGCCGGCTGGCACGCCGCGGACCTCGGCGATGACCTGGATGAGGCCCCGCCCGTCCGTGGGCGGCGACGTCCGGAGGAGCCAGGGGAGGTGGTCGGCGAGGGTGCGCAGGGCGCCCGGGGCCGGGGGGAACCAGGCGTCGAGCACGTCGGCGTTGACCACGTGGTCCCGGCGCTCCAGCGTCTCGAACGTCTCGCCGATCGCGGTGAAGAAGGCGCCGCCGTGGAAGCAGGCCTCCTCCTGGAAGGGGACGTCCAGCTCCCAGTCCAGGGTGCGGCGGAGCCTGTGGAGCAGCGGCTCGAAGCGGACCGCGGCCGTCCGCAGGCCGGCGAGGGTGGCGGTCATCAGCTCGTAGGTCACCCGCCCGGCCTGCGCCCGCGGTCCGAGGGGCCGCAGGCCGGCCTTGCGGTAGAAGCCGAGCAGCTCGCGGCGCCCGATGGCGACGATCCGGGCGCCGCCCCGGGACTCGACACGACGGAAGGCGGCGTACATGAGAAGGAAGGCCAGGGCGCGGCCGCGGCGCCCTGGCGGGACGGTCAGCAGACGCACTTCCCAGAGCCCGTCGTCGAAGGCGACGGGGACGTCCTCCCGGGCGAAATACTTGTCGATGGAGTAGCTGGCCCCGCCGGGGGGCGTGAGGCTGACGAAGCCGGCGAGCTCGCCGCCCTCGGTGGCGACGACGTACTCGTTGCAATCGTCGAGGCCGTCGCGCAGCCGCCCCTCCGGGTTGGTCGAGTGCTGCCCCAACTCGGCGGCGTAGACGGCGTGGCGCAGCCGGTAGATGGCCTCGCGGTCATCGCCGCTCGCGAGGGCAAGGCGCAGACGGGGCATGGGTGGTCGATCGTAGCACCGTCTGAAGCTACACTTTCGTCCGCCATGACGCCACCCCTCGCCAGCCTCTCCCTGGACCTCGACAACCTCTGGTCCTATCTCAAGATCCATGGCGACGCCGGGTGGGAGGCGTTCCCTTCCTACCTGGACGTGGCGGTGCCGCGCATCCTGGCTTTCCTGGCCGAGCGGCGGCTGCGGATCACCTTCTTCGTCGTGGGGCAGGACGCGGCCCGGGAGGAAAACCGCGCAGCCCTGGCGTCGATCGCGGCGGCGGGGCACGAGATCGGCAACCACTCGTTCCGGCATGAGTCGTGGCTCCACCTGTACTCCGAGGCGGAGCTGGAGGAGGAGCTGGCACGGGCGGAGGAGGCGATCGTGCAGGCCACGGGGCAGCGGCCGGCGGGGTTTCGCGGCCCGGGGTTCAGCCTGTCTCCGGCGACGCTCGCCGTGCTCGCGCGGCGGGGATACCGCTACGACGCGAGCACTCTGCCGACCTTCCTGGGACCGCTGGCGCGGGCCTACTACTTCCGGACGGCCGGGCTCACGGCGGAGCAGCGGCGACAGCGCAGCGCCCTTTTCGGCACCTTCGGCGAGGGACTGCGGCCCATCCGGCCCTACCGCTGGCGGGTGGGGGAGCGGCGGTTGCTCGAGATCCCGGTCACCACGATGCCGCTCCTGCGCACGCCGATCCACCTCAGCTACGTGCTCTATCTGGACCTTGTCTCGCCGTCGCTGGGAAGGCTCTACTTCAACACGGCCCTGCGGCTCTGCCGTCTGACCGCAGTGCAGCCGTCGATCCTCCTCCACCCGCTCGACTTCCTGGGCGGCGACGACACGGAGGCGCTCGCCTTCTTTCCCGCCATGCGCCGGCCCGGCGCCTGGAAGCTCGCGCGGGTGAGCGAGCACCTCGCCGCCCTCTGCCGGGGGTTCGAGGTGATACCCCTGGGAGAGCACGCCGCGAGACTGGAGAGCGGCGAGCTGGCGGAGCGTGCCGCCGGCTGAGCTTCCTGCAGACGAGCCGTCTCTCCGACGGCGTCGGTTGCAAGCTTCAAGACAGGAGCCGCAACTTACCAGCCAGCAGCCGCAGCTTGCAACCCAAGCGGAGATCTTTGCCGGTTCGTGTGCCGCAACTTACCTGCCAGGCGACGCTCCACTCCATGAAAGCTGCCGCAACTGCCTGAGCCGCGGTGACCGCTGGCACGGCAGCGGAGGGCGCTGCTCGAATATTTGCAGCAAACAGGAAGACAGTCGCGGCTCCTGCTCGGACAGTTGCGGCTCAGGAAAGTGGAGCGAGTGAGGCTGCCGTGGCGTCGGTGTCTCACAGTTCGGTAGTTGCGGCTGCCATCTCGGTATTTGCGGCTGACGTCGGAATCGGAGAGATTGATGTGCTGGTATTCGCGGCTGCTGTCCTGGTATGTGCGGCTTGTGTCGTGGTATTGGCGTCTCGTGGCTTGGTGGTTGCGACGCTTGCGCGCATCTCCTACCGCACCTCCGTCCCCAGCGACCGCCCGAGGCCCATCATGTCCAGAGAGAGCCGGCGCTCAGGGCTCGGGTTGCGGAGCCGGCTGCGGTAGACGTCCAGCCGCACCCCGCGGAAGGCGGGGACGTTGCTCTCGATTGGAAGGCTCTTCACCCGCTCGAAGCGCTCGGGATGCTCGGCGAGGGTCTGGCGCAGCCGCTCCGCCATGGGTATCTTGAAGAGCACCTGCGGCTCTTCGACCACCAGGTACTCCGGGTCGTAGCGGAACAGGGCGGCGAGGATCTGGTTCTCGCCACCCGCGAATTCTTCGTAGCCGCCGCTGGGATCGTTGATTACGCCATAGAGGAGCTTGTCCCCCCTCAGCACCCAGAGGCGGCGGCGGGGGTCGTGGCGGCGGACCTGATAGATGAAGTCGCCGTTGAGGAAGCCGTCGACGAAGGAGTAGCGCGAGGCCCGGGTGTTGGCCACCACGTAGCGCGCCGCCTCCTCGTAGCCCCGGACGTAGAGCATGCGGCTCGTCGCGGCCAGCCAGAAGGCGCCGCCGATGACGATCGAGGCGACGATCGAGGCGAGGACCGCCCGCCCCTGCGGCAGCTTCAGCCGGCTCGCGATCCAGTCGATCCCTTCCCAGGCAAACAGGGCGAAGGCGGGGACCCAGTAGATCGTGTGGCGCGGCATGCGCTCCGCCAGCGGGGTGAAGGCGAGCCAGGTGGCCGCCGCCAGCGTGAGGTAGGGCCAGCAGGCTTGGCGCCGCGCCGGCCGCAGCGCCGAGAGGAGGCCGGCGAGCGCCGGCACGAGGGTGAGCCACCCGATCTGTCCGGGGAGGGCGCGGGGATAGAAGGCGAGGGCGCCGAAGAGGCCGAGGCCCGGGGCCGGATGGGCTCCGCCCTCGACCGTCACCAGGACGTGGGTGCGGCCGAACTGGGCCAGCATCGGCACGTAGACGGGCAGCACGATCGCCAGGGCGAGCAGCGCCGCCAGCCAGACCTCGCGCCGGCGCAGCACGTCGAAGCGCCGCAGGGCGAGCAGCGAGAGGAGGAAGAAGAGGACGAGGACGAAGGCGTCGTAGCGCGTCAGGGCAAAGCCGGCCGCGGCGGCCGCGGCGATGAAGACGTCCAGGCGCTTCCCGCCGTCGAGATCGTCGAGATAGCGGACGAAGTGATAAATCGCCGCCAGCGCGAAGGCCAGGGCGGGCATCTCCAGCATCACGTGGTGGCTCAGCAGGAAGACCAGCGGCGACAGGCCGAAGAGCAGCGTCACCACCGCGGCGGCGACCTCGCCATGGGTGCGGCGGACGAGCAGGAAGAGGTAGACGCAGGCGAGGGCGGAGAAGAGGCCGGCGAGGGCCTTCGTCACCGCGAACGAGGTGCCGAGGACGAGCATGAGGACCCCTTCAAAACCGTAGAACAGAGGGGGCCAGACGATCAGGCCGAGCGCCGGATACTGGAGGTAATAGTCGACGGTGTAGTCCCTGAGGCGTGAGAAAGGATGGTCGACGAGGAGATCGTGGACGAACACCCCCGTCATCACGTGGCGGGTCTCGTCGTTGTTGTAGAACGGCTCGCCGGATTGCCAGGCCAAACCTTGCGCGATCACGATCGCGAGGAGCGCGCCAGCGAGCAGAAGAAAAGGTTTCTTTTTCAACGCAGCGCCGCCGCCGCCCGGTTCGCGAGCTGGATCGTCTCGTCGACGTTCAGCGTGCCGTGGACGATGTGGGCCGCGTTGACGAGATGGAGCCCGGGGATGGAGGTGGTCATCGGCGGCAGCGTCCGCGAGTAGTGGAGCGTCGGCAGGGCGAAGACGTGGCGGACGCGCGAGACGCGGAAGGCGAGGACGTCGCCACCATCGAAGCCGGGGACCATCCGCTCCAGGCCGGCGAGGAAGGCCTCCCGGATCTCGCCGTCCGAGAGGGCGAAGGCTGGGTCCTCCGGATCCACGTACTTCGGCAGGTAGACCAGGGCGTGTCCCCCGAATTGCGCGCGGTCGACCAGGGTGGACGTCTCGACCACCGCCGTGAAGGGATAACCCGGATCGGTGACGTTGGTGACGTAGAACCCGGCCAGCGGCCGGCGCAGGAGGAGGGAGGCGCAGATAATGCCAAGGTACTGCACGCCCCGCAGCCGCGCCGTCTCCTCGGCCGTGAGCCCCTGGCAGAGATCCGCCGCCACCGGCGCGGGCACAGTCGCCACGACGCGATCGAAGGTCTCGCCGTGGCCGTTGCGAAACTCGACCCGTATCCCGTTGGAGTCCGGAGCGATCCGCGCCGCGGCGTGGCCGGCCCGGATCGCCACTCCTTCCTCCGCCAGCACCGCGGCGAAGCGGCCGAGGACGCGGGCGTAGCCGCCGGCGACGTAGCCAAACATCTCCTTCTTGAGGCCCGTCCGGCGGGCGGCGTACAGGCGGGCGATGGTGGCCCAGAGGAAGGCGGCGGAGGTCCGCTGCCAGTGCCGCCCGAGCTTGGCTTCGAGCAGCGGCAGCCAGATCGTCTGGAACGTCCGCTCGCCCGACCAGCGCCGCAGCCAGTCGCTCACCGTCACCGCCTCCAGCGGCAAGGGGTCGCGGATACGCGAGGCGTGGAGGATCGTCGCCGCGAGCCGCGCCTTGTCCACCAGGCGCAGGGGAGGAAAGCGGAGGAACTCCAGGGCGTTCGACATCGAGTGGAACTGGCCGCCGGAGTAGAAGCCGGTGCGCGTCTCAGCCCAGCGCAGCTCGTCCGCGAGGCCGAGCTCGGCCCACAGCGCGCGCAGGTGGGAGTCCGACAGCAGGGTGACGTGGTAATGGCGGTCCCACACCACGCCGTTCAGGCTCCAGGCCGCGGCGAGGCCGCCGAGCTGCTCCGCCGCCTCGAACAGGGTGACGTCGTGCCCGGCCCGGGCGAGGCGATGGGCGAGCGTCATCCCCAGGATGCCGCCGCCGACCACAGCCCAGCGCCGGCCCGTTCCAGTCGATCCAGTCAATCCGGGGGCCATCCCTCCCGTACCTCCCCCCGTTTCGCCGCGTAGCACCGGCCGCACACCCCGCAGGTCGCCTGCCGGAAGCGATCAGCGTCGCGCGCGTTGAAGCGGAAGAGGAGCTGGCCGCAGCGGCAGACGCAGCCGGCGAGGCGGGCCGGATGACCGAGCGCGAGGTGGAAGTCGGGGATGGGCTTCGTCACCACCGAGCCCATGCCGATCATGGCGAAACGGCCGATGGCGAGGTCGTTGCCGACGGTGCAGCCGGCGCCGATCGTCGCCCCCTCGCGCACCAGGGTGGGGAGGGTGTGCTCGTCCGGCCCGGAGGGGCGCAGGTGCCGCAGGTCCGGCGTCGTCGCCCGCGGGAAACGATCATTGGTGAACACGGTGCCGGCGCTGATCATCACGCCGTCCTCGATCGTCACCGCGGCGCAGACGTAGACCATGGCGTTGATTTTCACGCGATGGCCGATTCGCACGCCGTAGGCGATGTAGGTCTTCTCGCCGACGAGGCACTCCTCGCCGAGTCGGGCGCCGCGCCGGACGTGGACGTGATCCCAGATCGCACAGCCGGCGCCGATCTCCACCTCTTCCTCGATGATCGCCGTGGGGTGGACGAACGCCGTGGGATGGATCATCGCCGCTCGCCCGCCACCAGGGATAAGGTGCGAGGCCGGCGCAGGCGCTCGGGATCGCCGATCGCCGTCCAGCGGCTGGCGTGGAGGGCGCGGTAGGCGGCCTCGACGACCTCGACGGAGGCGAGCGCGTCGGCCATGGTGATCCGCAGCTCCTCTTCTCCCGCGATCGCCCGCACGAAGTTCTCGATCTGTGAGCGGAAGGCCTGGAGCTTGTCGTAGCCGGTGCCGAAGGAGACCCAGTCCTCGCTCCCGGTTCGCCGGTAGCGCGACCCCCGCCAGCCGAGGTGGAGGACGCCCTCAGTGCCATAGAGCGTGAGATAGCTCGCCGTCTCCTTGCCGAGGCTCCACGACAGGTCGATGCTCCCCAGGACGCCGGCGGCGTTGCGCACGAAGAGGCGGACGGTCTCCTCGACGGCGAGCCCCTGGCTGCGCGGCCCCTCCACGACCTGCACCTCCACGAGCGGGCCGAGGAAGCAGCGCAGCAGATCGACCGAATGGGTGCCGTTGTCGATCAGCACGCCGCCGCCGCTTAAGCGCGGATCGGAGCTCCAGCGCGCCGACATGTCGATGCGCCCGGTGAAAGAGTTTTCCGCCTGCACGATCTCGCCGATCGTTCCGGATGCAACCAGGTCTCTGGCGCGGACCACGTCCTCCACGTAGCGGAACTTGGAGGCCATGGCGAGCACTGCGCCCGTGCGGCGGGCGACGTGCGCCATCAGCCGCGCGCTGTGGGAATCGATGCTGAGGGGCTTTTCGCAGAGGACGTGGACGCGCCGCCGCAGGAAGTGGAGCGCGACGTCTGGGTGCGAGACCGGCGGCGTGCAGACGACGACGGCGTCGAGCGGGCAGGCCAGGGACATGGCCTTGTGCGACGCGAAGGCCGGGTAGCCCAGCCGGCCGGCCAGCGCGAAGGCGGCCTCGGGCCGCACGTCCGCCACGGCCACGATGCGGGCCCGCTCCTGGCCCGCGAACGCCTGGACATAGGCTTCAGCGATCCGCCCCGCCCCGATCAGCCCGAAGCGCAGCCCGGAGCGCAGGGGCTCGCTCACGCCGCCTCCCGCATCAGGCCGCCGGCGGCCTCGTGGATGCAGGCCGCGAGAAAGTCCACGTGCTTCTCCTCGAAGCGCTCGTTCCAGGGCAGGACGAGGAGGGAATCGAGGGCCGCGACCACGCCGGGAAAGCGGCAGGGGCGATAGTCGAGCGCTTCGGGGCGTGCCAGGGTGAACGGCCAGCGGCTGGCGCCGAAGGTCCGCTGCTGCTGGAACACCTCGCACGCGAAGGCCGGCTTCTGGATGTAGCGCGGCGCCGCGGCGATGCCTCGCTCCCTGAGCCGCGCCCCCAGCGCCACTACGCCGCCCGGGAGCACCTCGGAATCGACTCGCAGACAAAAGCGCCAGTAGGCGTGGACGCTCTCCGGCCTTACCTGGGGAGCTCCGATTCCCGGCAGGTTCCGCAGGGCCGCAGTGAGCCGGGCGGCGTTGGCGATCCGCCGCGCCACGAAGGCTGCGAGCCGCGGGAGCTGCGCCAGGGCCACCGCTCCCTGGAGCTCGCTCAGCCGGTAGTTGAGGGCGAGGAAGGTGTGGTCCGGGTGCGGGTCGCCGTAACCCCAGGCCTTGTTGATGAAGAGGTTCATGCGGCGGGCCAGGGCGTCGTCGTCCGTGACCACCAGCCCGCCCTCGCCGCAGGTGACGTGCTTGCCCTGCTGCAGGCTGAAGACGCCGATCGTGCCGAGCGTCCCCACCGTCCGCCCCCGGTCGCGGGCCAGGAAGGCCTGCGCGCAATCCTCGATCACCGGGATGCCCCGGCCGCGGGCGAGATCCAGGATGGGTCTCATGTCGCACGGATTGCCGAACAGATGGGTGACGGCGATGGCGCGGGTGCGCGCGCCGAGGCAGGGCTCGATCGTCGCCGCCGTGACGTTGCAGGTCGCCGCGTCGATGTCGGCGAAGACGGGGATCGCCCCCTGATAGAGGATCGGCGCCAGCGCGCCCATGTCGGTGACGGGGGAGGCGACGATCTCGTCCCCCGGCTCGGGGTCGATCGCCGCCACGGCGGTATGGAAGGCGGCGGTGCCCGAGGAGCAGGCCCAGGCATGGCGGACGCCGAGCGTCTCGGCAAAGCGCCGCTCGAAGCTGCGGACGACGCTCCCCCGGGTGCTGCACAGCGTGCCGCTGCGCAGGACCTCGGCGAGCAGCGCCAGCTCGCCGTCGCCGAAGCTCCGCCCGGAGGCGTCCTGGTCCGAAGGCAGGGGCTCATTCATGGTGAGCTCCCGAAACCGAAGGCCGGAGATCGACCGCCGCCACACCCGTCCGCCGGCGCGCCCCGAAGAGCCGCAGGGCCGCCAGCCGGGCGAGGAGCCGCAGATGTCCCGCCACCGAGCGCAGGACCTTCATCTTGGAATGGCCAAGGAGCCGCACCTCCAGCGTCGTGGGATGCTCCACCACCGTCGAGCCCTGGAGGTCCAGCCGGGCGAGCATCTCGGCGATCCCCAGGAACCCCTCTTCGCGCAGCGTCAGATCGGCCAGCGCCCGCCGGCGGTAGACGCGGAAGCAGCTCGTGTAGGTGTGGAGCCTCTGGCGCAGCACCTGCCGGTAGAGGAAGGAGGCGCCGCGGGAGAGCGCCAGGCGCCAGGCCGGCACGTTCAGCACCCGGCCGCGCGGGTGATAGGGCGAGGCGGTGACCAGGTCCACCCCTTCCGCGAGCCGGGGAATCATCTCCGCCAGCCCGTGCGGATCGTAGGTGCAGTCGCAGTCGATCGAGCAGACGATCTCCGTGCCCGCGGCGTGCAGGCCGGTGAGGATCGCCGCCGCCACGCCGCGGTTGCGGTCGTGGCGCAGGAGCGTGGTGTCGGACCGCGCGCCGAAGAGCCGGTGCAGGAGGTCCCACGTGCCGTCGCCGCTGGCGTCGTCCACGAAGACGAAGGCGAGCTCGTAGTCCCGGCCCAGCCAGAGCCGCACGCTGCGCAGCGTGTTGGCCAGGTACTCCAGCGACCGCTCCTCGTTGCAGCAGGGGACGACGAGGGTGACCGGTACGCGCGCCCGGCGCGGCACGAGGCTCAAACCCCCACGGCTGGGATGCTTCGCCGGCTGCGGCGGCTTCAGTGATTTCAGCGATGTTGCCACAGGCGCCGCCGTTGTTTCCTGGACCATGGGGCCGGGATCGAGTCCGAGATAGTCGGCGATGCTCAGCACCCGGCTGGTGCGGAAGAAGTCCTCCAGCACCCACTCCATCTTGTCGAGGTTGCGGTAGTGGCGGACGCGGGTCAGCAGCGAGCCGGTGTTGAGCGTCGGCTGCCCGGGGTCGAGTTCCCAGACGTGGAAGTAGAGGACGAAGGGAGCGGAATGCTGGCGGTGCCAGAGCCGCACCAGCGGCTTGACCAGCGTGTAGGGGAGCTGGCGGAAGTAGTTGCCGCCTGCGAGCGGCAGGGCCAGGCCGCCGAGCGTCACCGAGGAGGGCGGGATCTCCCACAGCGTCCGGCCGCCCGCGGCGCGGCGGTGGACGGCGTGCAGCCAGGGCTCGGCGGCGGACTGGCGCAGCAGGGGGCGGAGGCTGGAGTCGTAGGCGTAGCCCTCCTCGGCCACCACGTCGAGGGCCCAGAGGTCCGAGGGCTGGAGGAAGTGGGGCACCCGGTGGCCGCAGACGCGGACCCCGGCCGCCCGCTCCAGGGCCTCGCGGGAGCGCCGCAGGTCGTCGCGGAACTCCGCCGGGCTCATCTGCCGTATGGTGCGGTGCCAGTAGCCGCCGCTCGCGACCTCGTGCCCGCGGCGGACGATCTCGCGCACCACCTCCGGCATCGCGTCCGCCACCCAGCCGAGGACGAAGAACGTGGCCCGCACGTCGAAGGCCGCCAGCAGGTCGAGCGCCTTCGCCGTATTGCGGGCGATGCGGGTCTCGAAACGGTACCAGTGCTCCTTCTGGATCAACCCGTCGAACGAGCCGACCTGGTAGTAGTCCTCGACTCCAATGGTGAGCAGAACGCGATTCGCCAAAGACTCCACCGGACTCCGAACCTTTCTCGACACGCCGAGCTGACCCGCGCGCCCCTGGTTGTTTCACTTTAAAGCACGAATTTCTGATGCAAGGAATAAACCATCGAAGGAGATGCATCCTTCAACGGGGGAAGACTCTGTCAGGCGCTTTGGAAGAGCTCGGCCGGCGGGAAAGAATTACGAGTTGGGGAGCCGGAGCTCTCCAGGGCTACAAAGGCTTTTCTGTATATCTCGATCGGAAAGACCACGCCATCGCAGCCCGGACTTGGGGAGGCCGGTCCGGGGGGATCAGCGGCTCAGCGGCAGCCGCAGAAGCAATCGGCGGTGCTGATGCAGTAGGACGTATGGCCCCAGGGACAATCGGTGCATCCCAAGATGCACTCCCTGTACGTGCAACCCCCGACCGGCATGGCGGGGGTGGGCGCCGGGAGCGCCAGGAAGGCTGCTAGAAGGACGCTGGCAAGGCAGATCAATCTTTTCATCGGCTACCTCCGTCGTGTTTTGTGGTTGCGGACTCTGGACCGGCTCTCCCCGGAAGGTACTTTACCTGATTTGCAGATGGCTCAGAGGGTGTCTTCGGTGCGAGCGACGTCACCCTCCTAGGAGCCTGCGCGGCAGAGAAGCTCGTAGGCAGCGTTGGTGCAGGACAGCAGGGACAGTAGGGACTTCAGGGACAACAGGGACGTGAAAACTTAGTCAAGACCCGAGATTTTTCGTCCCTGCTGTCTCTGGTGTCCCTGCTGTCCCTGTCTTCGAGTTTCTGCCGCGCACCCTCCTAGGAACAGCGCCTCCTGAAGGAGGCTTCAAGCCGGATTCATCCGGCACCGTTCTTAGCCCTGGCATTCATGCCCGGGCGGGGAGGCGGCTTCGGAAGGACTTTTGAAACACCCTCAAGGCATTTTTCTTGCACGCTTTACGACGCTGATCCGCCCGGAGAGGCGGGAACTGATGAGTCCTTTGGATTGGGAGGGCGAATGAATGAGGCACCTGACGAAAGGAGTCTGCTCATGAAGCCGAAGCTCCACCAGCCGACGACCATCCTGATCTCGTCCCTCGCTCTTCTCATGTTCCTGGTCGCCGCCGCCCCCAACCCCAGCGCGCAGCCGGCACACGTCGCCCACAACCAGGTCATCGTGCCCGAGGAGGATCGCTTCACGCCCTTCGCGCAGAACATCCGCGCCGGCGATTCCGTGCGCTGGATCAACATGGACACCGACGACCATACGGTGGTCAGCGACGACGCCTTCAACACCGCCGGCAACCGGGGGATCAATGTCGTTTTGAAGGGAACCGACAACAACGGCGGCAAGCCCGGGACGCTGGTCCTCCACTTCGGCCATCCCGGCACCTTCGTCTACTACTGCCATTTCCACGCTCATCTGGATGCGGACAATCAGCCGGCGGCGCCCGGGTCCAAGGGGGGCATCGAGGATTCCGACGGCAACCACGGCACGCCGATGATGGGGATCATCACGGTCCTGCCCGGGGATTGAGCGCCTCCGGCTCTTCGGGACCCTATCTGCAATGCCCGGCGTGCTAAGCTGCGGGCAACGAAGCTTTGCAGAGAAGGAGATTTCCCATGCAAGGGAGCCGTGTGCGCCGTCCGCTGTCGTGGCTGATCCTGACGCTCCTCGCGCTGTCGCTGCCGTTGTCGTGGGGCTGCAAGGCGGATGGCAAGCCGCCCGCCGCGGAGGCCGGCTCCAACCCCGCGGGCGACGAGGCGGAGCGCACCCGCAAGATGCAGGACAAGGCCGCGGAGATCGACCGCAAGGCGGAGGAGATCCGCAACATGCAGGGCACCGACGAGGAGAAGGCCGAGGCCGTCAACAAGCTCGACCAGGAACGCCGGGAGCTCAACGAGATGCAGGACCAGGGCAAGCAGTAATCCTGTGAGCCGGTGGCATACGACGTGCTTCGGTTCCGGCCGTCGTAGTGTCGGCACCGAACCCGGCCGGAACCCCCGGCCTTTCGTCACGGGAGAATCGCGGTTATGGACATCCTGACCTGGATCATCGTCGGACTGGTGGCCGGAGTCCTGGCGTCGCTCGTCGCCGGGGGCGGCTATGGGATCATCGGCGACATCATCATCGGCATCGTCGGCGCCTTCATCGGCGGCTGGATCTTTCGCCAGATGCACTGGCACACGCCGTTCGGCGGCCTGGCGGGCACCATCTTCGTCGCCTTCATAGGAGCGGTGGTGCTCATCTTCATCCTGAGGCTCATCCGCCGGGCGTGACGCCCGATCTCCCCCGCTGGAACCTCCCTCCGCTCCGGGCTCCCCGCGAGGAGCCCGGCCCGCGCTTGCACCGCGGTCACCGTTGCGGGATACTGCCCTGCGAAATCTCTTCGATGTGCGGGTCCTGGCGTGAGCTGCGAGCTCACTGTCACGATCGTCACCACGGCAAAAGCCCTTGGGAGGAGGATCATCATGCCCGACTTTTCGATCAAGATCGTTGCGGCGGCTGGAGGAGGTGCGGCGTTCATACCGGACGATGAGGTCGAGGACTACGAGACCGGCGACCTGGCACTGGGCGAGGAAGCATCTGTGGCTGGAGAAGGGGCGGCGTTCGTACCGGACTGCCAGCAAGTACCTCAGTATTCTTTGATCACTTGGAACAACACCACGGACGAGACCCATCAGCCGGAGCTGACCGACAAGAGCTTTGCGACGGACCCGATCCTGCCCGGGCAGTCGTCGCGGCCGGACTACTACGTCACGGCGGCGGCCCCGGCGACGATCTCCTATGGCTGCAAGCTGCACCCGGAGGAGTACGGCACGATCGTCGTCTTCGCCGTGCAGAACCTGCCGCCGGAAGGGGAGGAATGAGATGACCTTCGAGGCCAAGCTTCACGATCGCAAGAACCATTCACTGGCGGTCGTCGCGGTGGCGGTGGTCCTGCTGCAGGCACTGCCGGCGGGCGCCCAATCGTCGGACGCCGGCTCGACGTCCCAGGTCCGGTGCCTGCCCACGCAGCAGGACCTGGTGAAGGTACCCGAGCTCATCTCCAAGGACGGCAGGTTGCGCGCCACCTTCACGGTGACGAGCGAGCTGGACCGCCTGGCCTTCCGGAATCCGCCCAAGACCAACGGCAAGGCGACGCAGCCCGGCGACCCGAGCGCCTTCTCGGCGTGCTTCAACCAATACGTGCGGGCTTTCCGCAGCCCCGACGCGGTCCCCCCGTATCCCCCCTATCCGCCGCAGGCCGGTGGTTTTGCGGATCCGCTGCCCGGGCCGACGCTGCGGGCCCGGGTCGGCGACGTCATCGAGCTCGCCTTCCTCAACAACGTCGACCCGGGGAATTTCGGCAATTCGATCGACCGCGGGGACACCGGAGCCTGCGACGAGACCTCCGCGCCCTACCCGGGAACGGACCCGAAGGGGGACAAGTTCCCGAACTGCTTCCACGGCTCGACCACCGCCAACCTGCATTTTCACGGCACGCACACGAATCCGAATACGACCGGCGACAACGTCTTCCTCGAGATCCTGTCGGCGCGGCGGCTGGCCGGCGGGGCTCCCGTCACCCCGGAGAGCGTGCGCCCGGTGTTCGACCAGTTTTTCGATCGCTGCGAGTCGGAGCTGGCGAAGGGGAGTCACCGGGAGTGGCCGCGAAAATGGGCCGACCTGCCCAAAGACTGGACGGATGAGCAGAGGCGGCTCCTGAAGACGCTCGACGAGCAACCGGGCAACGGCAGGAAGCTGTGGCCGGTGGATCAGGCGCAACTGGACGAGGGCGCCTGGCCGCAGTACTACCTCGGTTCCTATCCCTACTGCTTCAAGCTGCCGGAGTACCCCGGGACACCGGCGCCAGCCGCCGGCCACGCGGCGATGCCGGCGATGCAGATGGACGGTGAGGGCTCGGCGGAGCTGGACGGCGCAGCGGCGAGCGTACAGCTCAACGAAGACCAGCCGACCCACGACCTCCAGATGGGCCAGTCGCCAGGCACCCACTGGTATCACGCGCACAAGCACGGCTCGACGGCGATCGACGTCGAAAACGGCATGTCGGGAGCCTTCATCATCGAAGGCCAGTACGACGACGAGCTCAACGAGAAATACAAGGCGTATGGTCCTGACTGGACGCGCCGACAGCCGGTGCTGGTGATCAACCAGTTCGGCGTTTCCCCCAACCTGAAGGCACCGGGGGGCGGACAGGACAAGGGACCCGATTTCTCCGTCAACGGCCGGATGAACCCGGTGATCCACATGCGGCCGGGCGAGGTGCAGATGTGGCGCATCGTCAATACCTCGGGCCGCGCCGGCACGCACTTCCTCGCGCCGCCCGCGGGCCTGCACTGGCGGCAACTGGCGCAGGACGGCGTGCAGTTCAAGGACGTCAACTATCAGAAGAGCGAGGACCGTTCCTTCCTGCTGGCGGCCGGCAATCGGGCCGACCTCCTGGTCAAGGCGCCGGACGCGGCGTGCACCGACAAGCAGGGGTGCACGTACTCCGTGCAGGTCTACAACGAGGTCGATCCGAGCGACGTCACCCCTCCCGTCCCCCCTTCCCAGGGCCCGCCGTTCAAGATCAACCTGTTGACGGTCAAGGTGTCGGGCACCCCCTACAAGCCCGCCATGCAGCTCATCGCCGCGGCCCCGAGCTTCCCGGACTTCCTGCGCGACGTCAAGGACGGCGAGGTGACCGGCACCAAGACGATCGCGTTCGCGACCGCGAAACAGACCAAGCCGCCGACCCAGCCGGCCATTCACACCATCGACGGCAAGAAGTTCGACGGCGAGGTCGGCGCCGTCGTCCTGCTGAACAAGGTCGAGCAGTGGAAGGTGACGAACGCGACGCTCGGCATCTCCCACCCCTTCCACATTCACATCAATCCGTTCCAGGTGGTGGAGGTGTTCAGCCCGAACGTGAAGCTGCCCAACGGCCTGCCGAAATACGTCACCGACAAGACGGGGATCCAGCCCGGACAGTGCTATCTGGACCCGCACGGCAATCCTGACGATTGGAAGCCGTGCGACGGCGGCGGCCCGTCGTCGAAGGACGAGATCTGGTGGGACGTGTTCCCGATCCCCTCGGGGCTGGGCGCGACCCTGGCGGACGGCACGAAGATCGTGGACCCCGTAACCCAGCAGCAGGTCATCATCCCCGGCTATTTCAAGATGCGCAGCCGCTTCGTCGACTATGCGGGCTACTTCGTCATCCACTGCCACATCCTCGCGCACGAGGACCGCGGCATGATGACGGTCGTGGAGGTCGCACCTCTGCGGTCGCCCTATTCGCATCACTGAGGAGAGCAGGCGGGCCGGAGCCGCACCTGAGACGCCCCACGGGGTTCCCCGTGGGGCGTCTCTACATTGGGGACCTAAACCTTGGCCCCCCATTTGGCGTCTAGATTTGTCAGAAACCGGGTGAGGGGATCGAATCCCAAGCGACGTTGTAACGAGGGAAGGGATTGCAGAGCCTGACAGGAGTGGCGAGATCACCATCGAAAGGGGTAAGGCCATGACCAAAGAGTTCGTGAAGATGCTGGCGCTGTCCCTCGCTTCGGTTCTCCTGCTGGTGGCTGCGGCCACCCTATCAGCCGCGGGGATGTGACCCCGCTGAAGCAACGAAGGGCTCCGCCTCCGGTTACTCTTAGGACGTGGAGCTGAACGATACCCCCGGGAGCCGAGGCCGCCGCCCCTCCCTTCCGGTCCTCCTGCTGGCGGCCCTCCTCCTCAGCGCCGTGCCGGTGCCCCTCGGCGCCGGCCGGCCCTCGCTTTCGACCCTGCGGACCCTGAGCCTGGACCTTCCCGGAGCGCCGGCCGCGGTGATCTCCGCCGACGTCGACGGCGACGGTCATCGCGACCTCGTGGTGGTGGTGGCCTACAACCAGTGGGACGAGGTGGCCGTCACCGAGAGCAGCACCATGGACGACGTCAAGGGCCTGGTGGAGGTGATGACGATCGTGCCGGCGGTGATCGACCGCCGCGAGGTGCGGCTCTACCGCGCCCGGCCGGACGGCTCCTACGAGCCGGCCCGCGTCCTCCCCCTCCCTCTCTCGGTGCTGGGGATGGAGGCCGGGCCGCCGGGGACGCCCGTCGTCGCCTTGACCGACGAGGGGGTGAGCGCCCTGCGTCTGGACGAAGGGGGCGCCCTGCGCCTCGAGCCCTGGATCGCCGATCCGCCGGTGATGGCGCACACCGGCAACTTCCTGGGCGACCTCAAGCTGATCGAGGACGTCGACGGCGACGGCATCCCCGACCTGCTGCTGCCGGCGCGCGACGGTCTCGCCGTCTACCTCGGCCGCCGCAAGGACCGCGCCCTGGCCCGGCGGGCCGCCTCCCGCGTGCCGGTGCCGGGCGAGGCCTGGCGCTCGGCCGCGGACCTGGAGCACCGCTATCCGCTGCCGAAGATCGAGGACGTCGACGGCGACGGCCGGCCGGACCTCGTCTTCCGCGATCCGGTGAAGCGCTGGCGCTCCGTCTGGGTGGCCCGCAACGCGGGGGAGGGGAAGTTCCTGCCGGCCGTCGAGGTGGTCCTGGGCACGGGCGATCCCAAGGGGCCCAACCCCGTCTGGGTGGGCGATCTGGAGGGGAACGGCCTCGCCGAGGTGGTGTTCCGCCAGAGCTTGGACGATTCCAGGCGCGGCTCCATTCGCCAGGAGATCGAGAAGGTCCGGGATCCTCACAGCCGGCTCACCTTCCACCGCCTCTCCCGCGACCTCGCGCTGGAGAAGGCCCCGTACCGCACCTTCGACGTCACCGGCCACGGCTTCGAGTCCCAGGAGAGCGAGATCGAATTGCCGGGCGGCTTCAAGGACGTCAACGGCGACGGCCGGCCGGACCTCGTCACCATCACCATGGACGTGGGAGTCGCGAAGGTCCTGGGGAGCCTCGCCACCAAGCGGCTGACCGTGGGGCTCGACTTCCACGTCTGGTGTCAGCAGAAGGACGGCGCCTTCCGACCGGTCAAGGGGCTCGACCTCTCGGGCTCCTTCCGGGTCGACCTCAACGACCTGCGGATCAGCCAGCTCTCCCTTTTCTCCGGCGACTTCGACGGCGACGGCAAGGCCGACTTCGTCCAGCTCGGCCGCGGCAAACGGGTGACGATCCACCGCGGCCGGGCCGACTGCTCCTTCCCGGCCGCGCCGGACATGGCCTTCGACCTCAAAGAGGAGCCCCGCGACCTGTCGCTGGTGCAGATCCGCGACCTGGACGGCGACGGCCGCTCGGACCTCATGGTCATCCAGCCCAAGCGCGCGGCCGAGGAGGGGTTCGCGCCGCCGGTGCGGCTGGACCTCTATTTGAGCGGGGGGGCGAAGTGAGAGACCCTCATCACCCCGGCCCTCTTCTCCCGCCCCCTCACACCCCCCTCCCCGGGAGAAGAGGGAGAAAGGCAGGAACGCCTCAGCCGGGACCCCCTCTCCCGGTGAGGGGGGTTGGGAGGGGGCGGGAGAGGGGGCAGGGGGTGAGGGCTTCGGGGTGGGGGCGACGCGTGGGCAGCGTGCTGCTCTTCCTTTCTGCGCTCCTCCCCCTCCCCGCCTCCGCCCAGACCTTCACCCTCTCCCTCCCGGGTACCCTGGTCTCCGCCGCCGGCGTCACCGGCCCGAGCGGCCGCCCCGGGGTGGCCCTGCTGCTGGCCGCGGGACGGGACGGCAAGGGCGCCAAGAGCCTGCTCTTCTTCGATCCGGAGCGCCGATCGCTCCAGCGCTGGATCGACAACCTGCACGAGGAGACCAACGTCGTGGCCGCCTTCGACCTCGCGGGCAACGGCGTGGCGAGTCCCCTCGCCGGTATGCCGGGCGTGGTCTTCGCTCCGGCCGGCGGGGGAGGATCGCGCAAGGTGCTGAACGAGTCGAACGTGGACCTGCGCTCCGTGGCCGGAGTCACGGCGGGCCGGCCGTGGCTCCCCGCCGCCCACACCGGCCTGCTGGAGCTGTTCGAGCGTGGTCCCGGCGGCTCCGGCGGCGCTCTTCAGCATCACGGCGTCTACCCGCTGCCGGTGAAGGCCGAGCGGCAGCGCTGGGGCCTGCGCCTCAGCAGCCCGCCGGTGACCCTGCTGCCCGGCGATCCGCCCCTTTTCGCCGCGGGTCCGCAGGTGGCCGGCCGGCGGCGGATCGAGACGCTCCTGATCCCTCTCGACGGCACGGCCCAGCAGGAGGCCTGGTCGCTGCTGCCGGGCGAGGAGCGGCTGATGTACGACCGGCGCTACCTGCGGATCGACGGCGTCCCGGTGCTGGCGGCCACGAGCTTCGACAAGATCGGCGTCTTCGCCAAGAAGCGTTTCCGCCTCTACGTGCTCGGCCGCGACCGCTCGCGCAAGGGGAGCGCTCCCACCCTGGCTGTCGAGACCGACTGCCCGCTCTGGTTCCCCTTGGACGCCGCGTCCGCCGATGCCGACGGCGACGGTCATCAGGACCTCGTGATCGTGCATCCCGGCGGGCTGCAGGGCAAGGAGCTGCTGGTCACCGCCTATCACGGGACCGGCGGCGGCCATTTCGATTCCAGACCCAGGCACTGGAAGCTGGGGGACCAGGCCACGGACTGGCTCTATGGACCGGACCTGACGGGGGACGGGATTCCGGACCTCCTCGTCCTCGCCGGCGACCGCCTCCTGCTCTATGCAGGGGACCCGAAGGGCTCGCGCCCGCTGGCTGGCCGGCCGGCCTGGGTGGCCTCGGTCCCCGGCGCGCCCAAGCCCGACGCGCGGGATGCCGGCGAGGGGCGGCCGGCCGAGGCCCCCGGCCCCACGCGCGAGCGCGTCCTCACGGCGCACGAGCTGCCCGGCGGCGGCCGGGTCGTCCTCGTCCGGGGCGCTCAGAAGGACGGCAGGACCGTCCTCACCGTGGCCTGGCGGAAGTAGCTCTATCCTGACGGCGGAAGCAGGTCACGAGGTGGTCGTCCACCATGCCGACCGCCTGCATGAAGGCGTAGCAGATGGTCGATCCCACAAAGCCGAACCCCCGCCGCTTGAGCTCCTTGCTCATCGCCTTGGACTCGGCCGTGTCGACGGGGATCTGCTGGCCGGTCTGCCAGTGATTGATCCTGGGCGCGCCGCTCACGAACTGCCAGAGGAAGCGGTCGAAGGACCCCGTCTTCTCGACCACGTCGAGGAAGGCCCGTGCGTTCTTGATCGTGGCCTCGATCTTGGCCTGGTTGCGGATGATCCCGGTGTCCGCCATCAGCTTGCCGATCTTCGCTCCCTGATAGCGGGCGATCTTCGCCGGCTCGAATCCGTCGAACGCCTTGCGGTAGCCCTCCCGCCGCCGCAGGATCGTGATCCAGGACAGCCCCGCCTGCGCCCCCTCCAGGATCAGCATCTCGAACAGCCGCCGGTCGTCGTGCACCGGCACGCCCCATTCCTCGTCGTGATAGGCGACGTAGAGAGGATCGTCGAGCCGCACCCAGGCGCAGCGGGGGAGATCGGGGAGCATGGCGGAAAGGTACCACGTCAGGGCGGGAGTGCTCGTGCGCGAGCTGGGGTGACGGCTGATCCAGAGGCCCTTGCCAGGATCAAGGACGCCGGCCCTCCGAAGCCCTCATCACCCCGGCCCTCTTCTCCCAGCCTCCCCCCCGACCGCCGGGAGAAGAGGGAGTGGTTAGTCTGAAACCAGCAGAAGCAAGACCCCTGGGACCGCCGGCGTCTCGCCGGCCACTTACTCCGTTTTTTCTTGAAACGCGCTACTCTCTCCCTCGCACTCGCCCAGCGGGGAAATAGGAGCAGACCCATGACGCAGCCAACCGAAACCAACCTTCAGATCCGGCTCGCCGCCCGGCCCAAGGGGCTGCCGAAGGACAGCGATTTCCAGTTCACCGAGGAGCCCATCCCGCAGCCGGGGGAGGGGCAGGTGCTGGTGCGCAATCTTTTCCTGTCCCTCGATCCCGCCATGCGCGGCTGGATGAACGAGGGGCGCAGCTACGTGCCGCCCATTGGCATCGGCGAGGTGATGCGCGGCCTCACGGTGGGCGAGGTGGTGGAGTCCCGCCATCCGGACCTCAAGCCGGGCGACGTCGTCTCCAGCGTCCTCGGCTGGCAGCGCTATGCCGTGGCCCGGGCCAAGGACCTGAACCGCATCCCGCCCGGCATTGCCCCGACCGTGGCCCTCGGCCCTTTAGGGATGACCGGGCTGACGGCGTACTTCGGCCTGCTGGACGTGGGCCAGCTCAAAGCGGGCGAGACCGTCCTCGTCTCCGGCGCCGCCGGGGCCGTGGGCTCGATCGTGGGTCAGATCGCCAAGGTCCACGATTGCCGCGCCGTGGGCATCGCTGGCACGGATGACAAATGCCGCTGGCTCACCGAAGAGCTGGGCTTCGACGCCGCCATCAACTATAGGACGGCGAAGGATCTTCACGAGGAGATCCGCGGCGCCTGCCCCAAGGGGGTGGACGTCTACTTCGACAACGTCGGCGGCGAGATCCTGGACACGGCCCTGCGCAACCTTGCCTTCCACGCGCGGGTGGTGATCTGCGGCGCCATCTCCCAATACAACGCGACGGAGCCGCCCAAGGGGCCTGCCAACTACCTCGCCCTCCTCGTCCAGCGCGCCCGCATGGAAGGCTTCGTCGTCCTGGACTACACCGCGCGTTTCCCCGAAGCTCAAGGCCAGCTCGCCCGCTGGCTCGCCGAGGGCAAGCTCCACTACCGGGAGGACGTGGTCGAAGGGCTGGAGAACGCGCCCAAGGCGCTGCTGCGGTTTTTCGATGGGAGCAATAGGGGGAAGCTGATGGTGAGGGTTTAGCAGGAGTCTGCGCGGCAGAAAAGCCGAAGCAGGGATATCAAGGACCGCAAGGACCGCAGGGACAATAAAATACCAGATTTGCATCTCCTTCGTGTCCTTGAGGTCCTTGTCGTCCCTGATGTCCTTTACGTCCTTGCTTCTTGTTTCTTCCTCGCAGGCTCCTAGAGAGATGCCCGCGACGAAATCCCCTCTTCCCACGTATGCTCTCTTTGACATGGCCGAACACCTCCATGACCCCGATCTCGACGAGCTCGTCCGCGAGCTGAACCGCGGCACCCAGGCGGCGGCCGACTCCGAGGCAGGCTTCGTGTTCGAGCCCCATGAAGAGCTCATCCGCCAGCCGTCCGAGCGGCCGCTGACCCTGCGGCGGCCGGAGCAGGCCCTGGTCAACGAGGGGGAGACCCTCAACCGCTTCCTCGCCGAGCTGGTGTATCGCAAGGCGAGTGACCTGCTGCTCATCGCCGGCCTGCCGCCCGTCTTCCGCATCAACGGCCGCCTCAGCCGCATGGAGGAGTCCGCCGCCCTGGAGGGGGACGACGTGGGACGGCTGTTCCTCTCCCATCTGGGGGGCAAGGAGCGGCTGGACCTGGAGGAAAGGGGCGCCACGGACTTCACCCTGAGCCTCGGCCGCGGCGGCTCGCTCGACGATGGCAGCGGCCCGGCGTGGCGCTTCCGGGTCAACCTCCACCGCCAGCGCGGCGAGCCGGCGGCGGCCGTCCGCGCCCTGCCGTCGGAAATCCCCACGCTGGCGAGCCTCAACCTGCCTCCCGTGCTGGCCGAGCTGGTCAAGCCGAGCCGCGGGTTGATCCTCGTCTGCGGCCCCACGGGCTCGGGGAAATCCTCGACCCTGGCGGCGATGGTGGGGGAGATCAACCGTACCCGCACCAGCCACGTCATCACGATCGAAGATCCCATCGAGTACGAGCACCGCTCCATCCGCTCGGTCGTCGAGCACGTCGAGGTGGGACGGGACGCGCGCTCCTTTCACGAGGCGCTGCGGGCCTCGCTGCGCCAGGACCCGGACGTCATCCTGGTGGGGGAGATGCGCGACCTGGAGACGGTGGCGACGGCGTTGACGGCGGCGGAGACGGGCCATCTGGTCCTCTCGACGCTCCACACCAACGACGCCCAGCAGGCCGTGCACCGCGTCGTGGACGTCTTCCCGCCGGCCCAGCAGTCCCAGATCCGCCACCAGCTCGCCCTGTCGCTCCACGCCATCGTGGTGCAGCAGCTCGTGCCGCGGGCCGACGGCCGGGGCCGGGTGCCGGCCATCGAGCTGCTCCTCGCCAACTACCCGATCCGCCATCACATCCGTAGCGATGCCCTGCAGAAGCTCTACAACGAGATCACCCTTGGCAAGCGCCAAGGGATGATCGCCCTGGAGGAGTCGCTGGCCCAACTCGTCCACCGCGGCGTGATCGGCGACGACGAGGCGCGGATGCGGGCCAGCCACCCGGATGCCCTGGAGGCCATGCTGCGAGTCCTGTAACGACGATGTGACGACGGCGCGCAAAGTTTTCGTATATCGTAGGCAGGAACGCCGACGAAGAAGTGGGGACTTGCGATGCGACCGATCACGGCCAGCGACCTCATGAACCCGGGGGTCCTCACGGTCCGGGAGGACATGACCGTGCGGGAGCTGGCCGGCTTCCTCATGGAGCACGAGATCAGCGGCGCGCCGGTGGCGGACGCCCAGGATCGGCTGGTGGGCGTCGTCTCGCTGGTGGACATCGCCGCCCTGGCTTCGGGCGAAGGGCCGCGCACCGGCGAAGAGGGCTCGAGCTTCTTCGGCCCCGATTGGGACGACGGCCTCGACGAGGAGGACGTGGAGGAGCTCCAGCTCGACCATGACGGCCTGCGCGTGGCCGACATCATGAACCCCAGGATCTACTCCGTGCGCGAGGACGCCACGGTCGCCGAGATCGCCTCCCTGATGCTCAAGGGGCACATCCACCGCGTCCTCGTCACCCGCGAGGACCGGGCCGTCGGGATCATCACGACGTCCGATCTGCTGGGGCTGCTGGTGGGGGAGGACTGAGGGAGGCCCAGAACGCCCCCGCCCCGAAGCCCTCACCCCTGTCCCCCCCTGTCCCCTCTCCCGCCCCCTCCCAACCCCCTCACCGGGAGAGGGGAACCCGGTTGAAGCGCTCTTGCTGGTCTCCCTCTTCTCCCGGTGAGGGGGGTGGGAGGGAGCGGGAGAAGAGGGCCGGGGTGATGAGGGTCTTGGGTGGGGGCGTTCCGAGGGCCCTGGCATCTCCCATGCATTCCCAGCCATCGATGCAGTTGAGGCCTTCGATGGAGGACCCGGGATGCCGCTCTCGCTCAGGCCGGAGCACCTGAAACGCTACAAGGACATCGCGCGGCTGCTGGTGCAGCATGGGCGCGGAGACCTGGTGAAGTCGCTCGACGCCGAGGCGTCGCTCGGCGAGGAGGCCGGCGAGGCGGGGAGTGGGGGCGATCCGGAGAAGCTCGCCAAGGACCTCGAGGAGCTCGGCCCCACCTTCATCAAGCTCGGCCAGCTCCTGTCGACCCGCTCGGACCTGCTGCCCGCGCCGTACCTCGACGCCCTCTCCCGCCTCCAGGACAAGGTCGAGCCCTTCTCCTTCGCCGAGGTGGAGGAGATCGTCTCGAGCGAGCTGGGAGTGCGGCTGTCCAAGGCTTTCGAGGAGTTCGAATCGCAGCCCCTGGCGGCAGCCTCGCTGGGGCAGGTGCACCGGGCCCGGATGCGCGACGGCCGGCAGGTGGCGGTCAAGGTGCAGCGCCCGGGCATCCAGAAGGTGATCCTGGAGGACCTGGAGGCCTTCGAGCAGATCGCCGGCGTCGTCGACCGGCACACGGACGTCGGCCGGCGCTTCGCCTTCCAGGATATCCTGGACGAGTTCCGCAAGACCCTGCTGCGGGAGCTCGACTACCGGCGCGAGGCCCAGAACCTCATCCTGCTCGCCACCAACCTCAAGGAGTACCACCGCCTGGTCATCCCGCGGCCCATCGACGACTACACCACCTCGCGCGTGCTGACCATGGAGTACGTGAAGGGGACGAAGATCACCGACCTGTCGCCCCTCGCCCGCATCGACATCGACGGCCGGGTCCTGGCTGAGGACCTGTGCCGGGCCTACCTCGACCAGATCCTGGTGGACGGCTTCTTCCACGCCGACCCCCATCCGGGCAACCTGCTGGTGACGGACGACGGCCGCCTGGCCCTCCTCGACCTCGGCATGGTGGCGCGGCTCGAACCGGTGATGCAGGAGCGGCTGCTCAAGCTCCTCCTCGCCGTCACCGAAGGGCGCGGCAACGAGGTGGCGCAGCTCACGGTGCAGATCGGCACCACGCTGGAGGATTACGACGAGGACCGCTACCGGCGCCAGGTGGCGGACCTGGTGGGGAGCTACCAGAACGTTCAGGGCAGCCAGATCCAGGCGGGGAAGACCCTGATCCATCTCGCCCGGCTGTCGGCCAAGAACGGCGTGCGCCCGGCGCCCGAGCTGACCATGATGGGCCGCGCCCTGCTGCAGCTCGACGAGGCTGCCCGCACCCTCGATCCGGAGTTCGATCCCAATCAGACGGTGAGGCAGTACAGCAACTCCCTCATGACCCGCCACATGTTGAAGAAGCTCTCGCCGGGCAGCGTCTTCGCCTCCGTGCTGGAGCTCCAGGAGTTCGCCCAGCAGCTCCCGGGGCGGATGAACTCCGTGCTGGACAATCTGGCGGGCAACAAGATCCAGATCAAAGTCGACGCCTTCGACGAGACCCGCCTCATGGACAACCTGCAGAAGATCGCCAACCGCATCGCCCTGGGGCTGGTGCTGGCGGCCCTGATCGTGGGCGCGGCGTTGTTGATGCAGGTGCAGACCCGGTTCCGCCTCTTCGGCTATCCGGGCCTCGCCATGCTCCTCTTCCTGCTGGCGGCGGCCTGCGGCTTCGCCCTCATCCTCACCATCTTCCTGAACGACGACTGGCGGGTCTGGCGCAAGTCGCCGCGGTGAAGGCCCCCTGGGACCGCCGGCGTCCCGCCGGCCACTAACCTGAATCCCGGGAGGGTGGTGAGGGCTCAACGCTTCGGATATCGTTCGCCCATGCTGAAACATACGAGGCTGCTCTGGACGACCGTGGCGCTGGCGCTGGTGGTCTCGCTGTTGGCAGACGGCGAGGGGTGGTCGCGGTCCCGGTCCCGGTCCTCACAGCCGGGACGGAGCCGGCGGCCGGCGGAGGAGTGGAGCCGCACCTCGCCGCCGGTCAACGTTACCCACATCTTCGAGGGGGAGATCAACTCGCGGGGCAAGCCGGTGGGCTTCCACTCCCGGCCAGGCGGGCGGGACCCGCAGGGAGCGCGGCTGGTGCGCGTCGTCGACCGGCCGAACCGCGCCGGGGTCTACACCGCCGAGGTGGAGATCCGTTCCGGCTCGGACTGGCTCCCCAAGCGCTCGACCCTCTATCCTGACCGCCTGAGCCGCGACGCCGTGATCCAGGCCGTTCTCCACGCTTTCGCGGGGCGCACCACGGGCGGCTCGGAGAAGTTCCGCGGACCCTCCGGCCAGGGATTCACCATCGAGGGGTATTACCAGAACGGCCGCATCAACACGGCCTATCCCATCTTCACCCGCGATTGAAAGACTGAGGAGCGAGGGAGGAGCGATGCAGCTCGAATTCTACTGGGACAGCGCCGGCGACCCCCGCGCCCGCGGCAAGGGTCAGAGCGAGGTGCTGGCCAGCTTCCTCGAAGGCGACCTCCAGGGGAGCGGCAGGCAGGGGCGCGCGATCCTGCGCGCCATCGACCGCATCGAGGCCGGCCAGCTCGACCGCTGGGAGACCACCGGCAACTCCTACACCCTCACGCTTTCCTCCCAGGGGGCCTCTCTGGTCAACGAGATCGACGAGAATGCGGAGCCTTTCGAGCTCCCCCTCCCTCAGCTCAAGGAGGCGGTCGCCGACTGGACGGCGTTCGTGGACGAAGGTTAGCTCGGCTGGGGCAGGCGGGGAGAGATCAATTGACCTGCGCCTGCGAGTCGTCCGGCGTGGTGGTGAGGAAATTCACGGCGAGGAGCGCGAAGAGCAGCTCCAGGAGGGCGCGGAAGGTGGGTGTTTCGAGCAGGGCCTGCTTCTCGGCGGGAGCGAACGGCATGGTCTGCGCCATCAGGCGGAGGATCTTGCGCGGCGGCATCGCCTCCAGCGACGACCAGCCCTCAGGTGTCGCCTTGCGTCCGATCTGGATGAGGGTGGCCTTGATCCGCTCGAGGTCCCACCCTTCGAGATCCTCCTCCCCGTCCTCCAGGTCCGCGGCGAATTCCTCGTACCCGACCTCGGCGCGCGGGAAGTCGTCCTTGCCTGCCTTGGGCACCTCTCGCCGGACGCGGAAGCGGATCACGCCCTCGAAGACGACGTTGAGACCGTAGGCATCCCGCTCCATCTCCCGGATGCGGCCCAGGCACCCCACCTCCTGAAAGCGCCGGCCCTCCTTGGAATCCTGGGACAGGATGAACCCGAGATAGCCCTCCCTGGCCGCCAGCGACTCCACCAGGCCGCTGTACCGCTCGTCCGTGAGCGTCAGCGGCAGCGTCGTCTCCGGCAGGAGGATGAAGCGGTTCACCACGAACAGGTGGACGGTGGCAGGGAGGTTGTCGAGGCGCAGGTCGGAAGCCATGGCGGGGGATGATAGCAGGGGTGGGCGTCGTGCAGCACGGGAGAAGGAGCCCTTGGAAGAGAAACTTCTCCGAAGTACACGATCCGCGAAGGCCGTGAAGCTCGCAAGGCCGAGCCGGAACGCCTGAGCCTTGGCTCATCGGCTCCGGCTCGGGGCCTTTGCTAGGCAGCCAACGCCTTCCGGTCCCTCAGCATGGCGCGGATCGTCGTCACGGCCTGATCCGCCTCAAAGGTGGGGACCTCTTCCTGCTGGGTCATCTTGCGCAGTTGGTCGTTCTCCAACTTCACCTCGATGTACTCTCCGCTCCCAACCGACAGTCGGAAGGTTTGAGAGGTTGAGAGTTTTTCTCCTGTGGGAAGGGTGAACGCTTGGGAGTACTCATAGGTAGCCACGGAAACGATGTCCAGGTAGTGATACTCACGGGTGGTCTCGTTTAGCGAAACGTCGCGGATGAAATTGAAATCGCAGGTGAATGCGGCGAGGTGACGCTCGGTCAGATAAATGACTATGAGGTGGTGAATGGCAAACCGAAAGGTGCCGTCACTTCCCTTGCGCCACTTCAGGTCCTCCGTGGGAACCCCATAGGTCGCGCTGAGGGTCGGAACTTCAATGATCAGGGGCTTGAAAAAATCGCTCTCAGCCCCGAACAGGTTGAGCCGGTTCTTGGCATGGAGGATGAGGTGTTGCCGGCTATCTTGAAACCACGCATCAACCTGACTGTCGGACGGCTGCGGTTGGGTAGCCGCAAGGGCACTTCGATAACGAGCCTCGATGGAACCCAGTCGAAGACCTCCTACAGCCGCTATCCCCGAGCCGGTAACAATGCAGAACCAGGCCATTGCGGCGCCGTCCGGAGAGGAGAGCAAAGCTAAACCGACTAGGGCGAAGACGATTCCTGCTGCGATCATCACGATCAGAATCGTAGTTCGCTCCCGAGTCACGACTTCAAAATACTTTCGTAGTGCAATCTCTCTGTCGTTCTGCTTGGGCCTCTTGTCCATGATAGTTCTCCTTTCAATGGCAAAAATTCTGGACGACGCTGAGGAGGTCTCCCGGGGGAAGGGGAGCATGTCGAAGCATGAGGCGCACTTCCTTCGGGTCGATCTCTCCATTTGCAGCTTCTTTCAGGAGTTGATCGACTGGGGGTGAAGGGATGCGAAGCCCGTTGCTCGCATAGTAGTCGTACTTGGCCGCTGCGAGAAGGAGCTTGTAGTGAGACTTCCGATCATTCAGGCGGATGGCGGCTGCCAGATAAGTCTCGATTTGCCGGATGGTGGCGAGCTTCAAGGCCCTTGGTCGCTGTCCCCCGATGAGTGCGAGCGCGAGGTAGTAGAGAAGATCCTCCTCGTGAGTCGTTTTGCCCAGAACGCGCTGAAAGGCGGCAGCCGAGAGGTCGTAGAGGCCCTGGTCCAGATAGCTCAAACCGAGGGCGAAATGGTCCTCTTCATCGCCGGGGGGAGCCGGAGCAAAGAGGCAACCGTCAGGCACGCTCATGTAAAGGGCCGGCGTGGCCCATTCGTACGACGACGGAGCATCGAGATGGACGGCCAGCCGCGCCTCCGCGACCGCGGCATCCACTGGAAAAGCCTGGGCCAGCATTTCGTAGAGCCGCTGGCTGAACATCAGAGCGGCGCGGTCTGAAATCGGAAGTTGCATGGCAAGGATCGCCGGTACACCCGCCAGAGAGAGGGCCGATGCCGAGCCGCTGAAGGGGTCCAATTTCGGATCTTCGGAAACCTGGGCCGTGCGGCAGGCGTTGAGAAAGACGAGCCGCAGGCTCGGCAGGTTCTTGAGAGCCTCGGCCAGCACGCCGGCTCCGACCGGCTGCGGCCTGCGCTGCGAATCCTCGAAGAGCAGAGAGCCTTCCCCTGACTTTGAGTCGAAGCCGCCGTGGCCCATGTAGTGGAAGACGTGAGCTTCGAATCTCTGAAGGGCCGAACGAATTTCGGGGAGCGATGGGCTCCTGAGGACCTCCAGACGAATGCGGGGATTCTCTCGGAGAACGCTCTCCATCTGCTGGCATTCTCGTTCGAGATCGAGGCCCGCCGTTCCTGCTGGGTTTGCTAGGACGACGAGGATACGCAGTTGGGATGTCAGCTCCAGCGGGGTGGTCAGCCGGGGAACCTCCAGATAACGGACCACGGGCGTGAACCGGCTCCTCGCCAGGAAATCTCGGGTATCGGGGCGGTAGAGAAGCTCCCAGGGAAGGGAGAGAAGCTGCCGGCTGGCGGGATCGAGAGGATCGAAGATCAGCCGGATTCGCAGACCGAGGTCCTTTCTTCCTTGGATACGGCCCAGGCTCATCAGGAAGGTCGAGAGGAGATCGTCCCGGAAGAGAGCCCGAAACAGCGTTCCACCCAGAGTCTCCGGAGTCGCCGAGCCCCCGCCCTGAGGAGGCTCGACCTCTCCCAACTCACGGGACTCCGAAGCTGAGAAGTCGATCCGACGAAGGCTGTCGAAGGGAAATCCGAGATCCTTGAGATCGAATCGGACGTCGCGGCAGCCGTAGGGCGAATGGACGACCTGGACGACGTAGGCGCCGGCCCCGTCGGGCCGCAGTCGGAGGGCGAGCTCTTCGAAGGTCTGGATTCGTTCGTGCATGGTGTCCTGGTTGGATTCGTTCTCTCGCCGTGTCCATGTGGTGAAGACACAGACGTCGCCTTCAGTGTTTAGAGGTGACGAGGGAGATGGCTCTGGGGCAGCCTGGGAAGCAGAGAGGGCGCTCTCCGCGTAGACGCGGGAAATATCGGCCGGCTTGGAGGACTGCAGGGTCAGGTTTGGTGCCCGCGGGTGGTGCCGCGGAAGGTCCGCAGCTCAGCGAGGTAGCTTTCCAACGCGTCTAAGCGACTCGAGAGCTTTTCCCGATCGACCACTTGGCTCACCTCGTTCCAGTCGTCGGCGCTGGGCTTCGCGGTAGAGCCGTCGCGCCCACTCCCCGTCACCGTATTCCCGCATGGTACGGACCCGCAGCTCTTTCCAGGTTTCGTCGTCCCGGTTGAGCAGGACCCGGCCGGTCTCCATGATCCGCTGCCGCAGCACGGCGTCGGCCTCGTCGAGGAGGACGACGTCGACTCGGCCCTCGGGAGCCAGATCGGCGAGGGCCACGGCAACGTCCGTTTGGAGATGCCGGCGGGCTCGGGAATCCGGGCTCTGCGGCAAGACCGCCACGTCGAGGTCGCTGTCCGGTCGATGGGTCCCTCGCGCCCGGGAGCCGAAGAGCACCAGGACGGAGATCCCGGGAACGCTCTCTGTGGCTCGGACGATGTCCTTGTCGAGCGGCTCCATGGGTGCATCGTAGCACCGGGACGGAGAAGAGTTGCTCCCCAAGCTGCTCGACGTCATATCTCTTAGCAACGCTGTAACAAACAGAGAAGCCGGGCGCCTACCTTGCTGAGCTTCCCTGCTGGAAGCTCCATGGAAAGGTAGGTACAAGATGCCGGACTCAAATCTCGACCATCTCCTCTTGTTCTGTGCGGGGTGGTGGGTGTTCGCTACGATTGCGGCTTTCCTGGCGGCCATGCTCTTCTGGAACAAGGGGGCGTCCCAGTTGAGCGGTCAGGCTCCGGGTATGAGCAGCATGGCGGTGAAATTGGGGGGCGCGAGCGCCATCTGGGGTTTCACGCTGCTCGTGTTCTTCTTCGTCAATCCTGCCAAGACCTACAGCGAAGCGAAGGAGCTGTTACTGGTCACGACCGCCCCGGACAAGCTTCATCCCGGCCCACTGGGATCCCGCGTCATCGACGTGCAGAACGTTCCGGGGGTCGATTTCGGCAGCCAGAGTCTGAGTCTCGAGCTGATCCCGCGAGACGCGGTCTTCACTCTCATGCCGGAAGGCAACCGGTTCGCTTACTACCGACCCATCCCGGCGGGAGTCTATGAGCTACGGGTTACAGACACCAAAACCGGTATCCGCAGGAGCCAGCAGTTACAGGTGGCGCCGGCGAGCCCTTGACAATGGACGATCTAGGAGACCCATCATGAAACGCATATTCGCCTTGGCCGTTGCCCTGTTGATCTTTGCGGCAGCCCATGTCGTGGCGGCACCCATCAGTGGGAAGGTGTTGTTCCAGGGGAACAGAGCTCCGGTCCCCCACGCCCTGATCGATTTCAGCTCCGGGTCCAGCAAGCAGCGGGCCGTCACCGCTGACGATGGCTCGTACTACCTGCAGGATCTTCCCGCCGGCTCTTACAACGTGACCATCACGTATCGGGGGGTGAAGCGCCAGTTCAATCGCACGCTCCCTCAGGGGGGCACCGGTTTCGACATCGCGCCCTGAGCTTTCGTCCATCGCTCTCCGGCCTGCCAGTCGCCCTGGAGGATGAAGGCGGCCCAGAAGTAGGGATCGCGCCAGGTCCGCTCTTTCCACAGGGAGATCTGGGCCTGGCGCAGAGCGGCGGAGGCGGGGAGGCCATCGTGGAACAGGCCGTGGTAGAAGCGCTGCATCAGCTCGGCCGTGGCCCGGTCGCGCACCGGCCAGAGGCTCGCCAGGACCTGGGAGGCGCCGGCGTGGAAGAAGCCGTGGGTGAGCCCCACGATACCCTCGCCGCGGAGATTCTTGCCCAGCGCCGTCTCGCAGCCGGAGAGGACGACGAGGTCGGCGTTGAGATGGAGATGGTAGACGTCCTGGAGGCGCAGGAAGCCGTCGCGGGAGCGGCCCTGGGGATCGAGCTGCGAGAAGACCAGGCCGGAGAGCTCCGGGTGCTGGGCATCCAGAAAGCCATGAGTGGCGAAGTGGAGGATGCGGAACCGGCCGAGGTCCGGCGAGATGGCGAGCTCCCGGCTGGCCTGGAAGCCTCGCGCGATGAGGACATCCCTCCCCCGGGCCGCGGCGGCCACGAGCTCGGCTTCACGGCCGCTCCAGGTCAGGCGGGAGTACCCATCGCCGGCTTGGGACTGCCGGAGAGGGCCGAGGAGGTCCGCCAGGCCTTCTCCCGTGGGGTGGGCCGGTGGGGTCTTGGCCATCGCCTGATGCGCCCGGGGATCGTCCTTCCCGAATACCGGGTCCGCCAGGACGGCCACCGCTCCCGCCGGCCGGGGCTTCTCCTGCCGGGCGCGGCGGATCTCCCGCAGCACGGCCGCCGATGGGAGATGGACCACCTCGTGAGCGACCACCAAGGGCACCTGGGTGCGCGCGGCATCCTCGGCCGGGATAAGCAGGGCCGCGAACGGGACGTAGAGGAGAGCGCCGTCCGCCACGATGGCCAGGCGCTCGCTCTGCAGCCCATCGAGCACCGGCCCTAGGAGGGTCCTGCTGAGCTCTTCGAGGTCCTGTCGATTTCGCGCACCCTCTCGGGTGCCGAGACTGCCGAGCTGCTCGTGGACGCGCCGCGCCAGCGACTCGATCCGTTCCCGGCCGGGAAGCTCGAAGCTGGCGAAGGAGCTCGCGGAGACTTTCCAGAGGTAGCTGTGGGGCTCGCCGAGGAAGTATTCGAGGACGACGGTGTTCCCGTCGAGCGTGGCCTGGAGCTCGGAGAGCCGCGTGTCGGGTTGGGTGAGCCGGGCATAGCGGGCGCTGCGCGCCTGCAGGCGGGCCTCGGCGATCTGGTGCTCGGCGGAGAGGGCCGTCAGCTCCCGTGTGAGGGCCCCTGCCTGCGCGGCGCCGTCCGATTTGCGCAGCAGCTCGGCACGGAGGGCGGCTTTGGCGTTGATCTCCGCGCGCAGACGACCCTCCTCGGCGAGGAGTTGGGGATCGCCCTCCCGCACGTCCACTTGCGCCTGGCCGAGGAAGTCGAGCAGACCGCGCGCCCGTGCCCGCTCGGCGGCCTCGAAGGCCTGGGTATCGAGATGGAGCTGTTCGAGAATGTCCACGTCGAGGTCATAGGCTTCGCGCTGGGTGGCGAAGAGGGAGGTCCGCGACTGATCCCCCGCGACGTCCGAGCGCAGCGACTCGAAACGCGCTAGCGCCGTCTCGACATGACCGCGGGCGGCGTCCAGGTGCCCCTGGGACCGTTCCAGCCGCGCCAGCTCCTGATGCGCCTTCGCCTCTTCCCCGACGATGCCCAGCTCCTGGGCCAGCCGCCGCGCCGCCTCCAGGTCCCGGCGCGCCGGCTCGGTTTCGCCGCGGGCTGCCTCGAAGCGGCCCAGGGCGCCGAGGGCCACGAGCTCCGCGGCGTGATCGCCGAGCTGGCGGGCGAGGCTCAAGCCTTGATGCAGAGAGACCCGCGCCTCGTCCGGTCGCGACAGGGCGCCGAGGAGCTCAGCCTTCTGCACCAGGGTCAGGGTCTGGCTCGACCGATCCCCGGTGCGGATCGCCAGCTCCAGGGCCTGATTGAGAAAGTCCTCTGCTTCGGCGAACTGGCCAAGGAGCGTCGAGACCCTGCCGAGGTTGCCGAGGATCGCGGCTTCGCTCTGGCGGTCGGGGCTCTTTTTCTGGAGAGCCAGCGCCCGGGCGAAAAGCTCCCGGGCCTTTTCGGGGGAACCGAGCCGGATGAACAGGTCCGCCAGGTTGGTCAGTACCTGGGATTCCCGGTTCTCGGCTTTGAGGCTGCGCATCAGCTCGAGCGCAGAGACATAAGAGTCAAGCGCCTCCTGGAGCTTCCCCTGGCGGACGTAGGCGGCGCCGAAGTTGTTCAGCAACTCGGATTCCAGGCTCCGGTTCTTCAGCGACCGGCTGAGGGGCAGGGCCTCCCGGTAGTAGAGGAGAGACTGCTCCGGCTCGCCGCGGCCGTCATAGATGCCCCCGATATTGTTCAGAACGGAAGCCTGGCGCGCGAGGTTCTGCCGCTTGCGGTAGATCTGCAGGGCTCGGTCATAGGCCTCCAGAGCTTCGTCGTAGCGTCCCGTCGACTGCTCGAGAAACCCCAGGTTGTTGCCGACGTCGGCCGCTTCGCCTTCCGCACCCAGGCCCTGCCACAGGCGCAGCGACTCTGTAAGATCCCGGACCGCCGCCGCGACGTCTCCCAGGCGCCGCTCCACGCGTCCGAGCTGATTGAGGGTGGCTGCGATCCCTTTGGGATTGCCGGCCCGGCGGTAAAGATCGAGGGCCGCCGCAAAGTCGTCCCGTGCCGCCGCGACCTCTCCCCGGCGGTTGTGAGTCACGCCGAGACGGTAGACCAGCCCCGCTTGCCGGGGGAGGTCTCCAAGCCGGCGAGCCCGCTCCAGAGCTCCTTGGTAGGCTGGGAGCGCCGCCTGCAGAGCGTCCGGGTCCTGGTCGGAGAAGCCCTTGTCGAGCCGCGCCAGGGACGCTTCCTCCGCTGCCACCCAGCGATCCTGGAAGGTCGCACGACGGATCTCGTCGATCTCCAGACTCGGCTGTGGTGCCCCGGGGAAACTCTCCAGGGCACGGACCGCGATGTTGTAGATCCCGGGGGCTTCCGCGACGAAGCGGACGACCTCTGGCTCGATACGTCCAGTGAGGGCGTCGACCTCGGTCACCAGAAATCCCGCAGGGTCCCGGACGCTCACCGTCACGTCGACGTCCTGCTCCGCCCGAAGCTGGACGTAGTCGCCCGCGCTCAGGACGAGCGAAGCGGTCGGGCCGCCTGGCTGAGCTCCGCCGGCCAGGGTGAGAGGCAGGACGAAGAGGATCGTGTTGCGCGTGACGACACCTCCCTCACATGGAACAGGGTGGCGCCATGCGGGGGCTTGGCGGCCTCATGGAATCTCGTCGCTTTCGTACAGACTATAACCTGCTGCGGATTCCCAGGCAAGAGTAGCCAAGCCCCTCGGATTCAACGGTCCGGTCGAGCGGTGGCCTCCGTATAGTCGGCGGGGCCTTTTCTCATCGCCACGAAGACGTCGATGTCATCGTCTGAGACGGGTCCGTCCTTGCAGTGTCTCTCGTCGGTCGCTTCGTACTTCGTCGCGATGCCGACCATGAGGCTATTGGTGATCAGCCAGGCTCTGACCGTGCAATCCTTGTATCCATTGTGGAAGATGAAAGATCCACCGTCCGAACCTGGGAGCTCGTTCAGCAGTGAGTCTTCTTCGTCCTGAAACCACCAGAGTGCCTCCCAACCTCGGCCGTTCTGGCTGATCGTCCAAGTCTTTGCGGAATAGATCCGGTTGGGTCTGCCGTTGCTCGTCGGCTTCTTTGCTCGCGAGTGGATTTCCCATTCACCTTCTATGTTGGCCATACGCTTTCTCCTTTCTGGTGGCGCGTTCACCTGATTCAGTGATGGCAGCCCGCCGCCAATTACAGGCTGCGGGTCGGATTCCAAGAAAAAAGCCCGGCCTCGCGGCCGGGCTTGCCGGTTTCAGGAGAGCCGGGTAGATCTCACACCCCCACTTCCACCTCCGCCTCCTTGGGGAGCCGTCCTCGACACCAACGTCATCGTATCGGCGCTCCGTTCGCGGAGAGGACCGGCGTTCCGTCTGATATCCTAGATCGTCAGGGGCTCCTTTGCTGGGGCAACTATCTGCACAGGAGGTGGAAGCGACGATGGGCGGAAGAAACGCACTGCACCGGCTGATCGATGACTTGCCCGAGCAGGATCTCCCGGTGGCTGCCCGAGTCCTTGAGGGCCTGCGGGCCACGTCGGATCCGGTGCTTCGGGCCCTGCTGACGGCACCCTTGGACGATGAACGCGACGCGGACGACGCCGACGGCGGGCTCTCCGAAGCTCGACGTGAGGCTCGGGAGGCCAAAGGCATCTCGCACGAAGAGGTCAAGCGCGAGCTGGGCCTCGGATGAGCTGGCAAATCGTTTGGGCGCCTCGTGCATTGAAAGACACGCGAAAGCTCGACCCGCAGATCCGAGCGCGTGTAGTGGCTGCGGTCGAACGCTTCGCCTCGACGGGTTCTGGAGATGTCCATTGGAGGGCCTCCACCCTCCAGAGTGGCGGCTCCGGGTAGGGGATTGGCGGGTTCGTTTTCAGAAAGATCCAGCCGGTCCGCTTCTGCTCATCCTGCGGGTGCTACCGCGGGACAAGGCTTATTAGGTTTCTGAAAGAAAAAGCCCGGCCGGCTTGCCGCTGATCTCGCTGGCTCGAATCGGTCAGCTCAATCTTCTTCCGACACTTTCAGGAGCTTACACCCCCACCGCCACCTCCGCCTCCTTGGGGTTCTCGATCTCGACGGCGAGCGCTCCGCCCTTGACGTCCACGCGGAGGAGGGCTCCGTCGTGGACCTCGCCGGCGATCAGGGCGCGGCCGATCTTCGACTCCAACTCGTGCTGGAGGTAGCGCTTCAGCGGCCGGGCGCCGTAGACCGGGTCGAAACCCTGACGGGCCACCAGCACCCGGGCCGGCTCCGAGAGCTCCAGACGGACGCCGCGGTCCGCCAGGCGCTTCCTCAGGTCCTCGGTCTGCAGGTCGACGATGCGCTCGATCTCGGGCAGCGTCAGCGTTCGGAAGAGCACGATGTCGTCCACCCGGTTCAAGAACTCGGGCCGGAAGTGGCTCCGCAGCTCACGCATCACGGCGTCCCGCGCCCGCTCGGAGATCTCGCCCTCCGGCGTCATCCCCTCCAGCAGGTGGTGGGAGCCGATGTTCGAGGTCATGATGATGACGGTGTTCTTGAAGTCCACCGTCCGCCCCTGCGAGTCGGTCACCCGGCCGTCGTCGAGGATCTGGAGGAGCACGTTGAAGACGTCGCCGTGCGCCTTTTCGATTTCGTCGAAGAGGATGACGGAGTAGGGCTTGCGCCGCACCGCCTCGGTGAGCTGGCCCCCCTCCTCGTAGCCGACGTAGCCCGGCGGCGCGCCGATCAGCCGCGATACGGTGTGCCGCTCCATGTACTCGCTCATGTCGATGCGGACCATGTTGTCCTCGCTGTCGAAGAGCGACTGGGCGAGCGTCTTGGCGAGCTCGGTCTTGCCCACGCCGGTGGGCCCCAGGAAGATGAAAGAGCCGATGGGCCGCCGCGGGTCCTTGATCCCCGAACGGGCGCGGATGACGGCGTCGGTCACCAGACGGACGGCCTCGTCCTGGCCCACCACGCGCTGGTGGAGGATCTCGTCGAGCCGCAGCAGCTTGTCGCGCTCGCCTTCGACCAGCCGGGTGACCGGAATGCCCGTCCAGCGCGAGACGATCTCGGCCACCTCCTCATCCGTGACCTCCTCGCGCAGCAGCTTGCCGCCGCTCTTCTGCTTCTCCCCGAGCATCGCCTCCCTCTCCCGGAGCTGGGCCTCGAGCTGGGGGAGCTTGCCGTAGCGCAGCTCGGCGCTCTTGTTGAGGTCGTACTGCCGTTCCGCGGCCTCGATCTCCAGGCGCGCCTGCTCGATCTGCTGGCGCAGGGCCCGCACCTCCTCGATCGACTGCTTCTCGGCTTCCCACTGAGCGCGCATGGCGTCGGCCTGGGCTTTGAGATCCGCCAGCTCGCGGCGGAGGTCCTCCAGCCGCTCCCGGCTCGCCTTGTCCTTCTCCTTTTTGAGCGCCGCCTCCTCGATTTCGAGCTGCATCACCCGGCGGGTGACCTCGTCGAGCTCCTGGGGCATCGAGTCGATCTCGGTGCGGATCATGGCGCAGGCCTCGTCGATGAGGTCGATGGCCTTGTCCGGCAGGAAGCGGTCGGAGATGTAACGGTTGGAGAGCACGGCCGCCGCCACCAGGGCGTTGTCCTGGATACGCACGCCGTGATGCACTTCGAAGCGCTCGCGCAGGCCGCGGAGGATGGAGACCGTGTCCTCGACGGACGGCGGATCGACCATCACCGGCTGGAAGCGCCGCTCGAGCGCCGCGTCCTTCTCGATGTTCTTGCGGTATTCGTCGAGGGTGGTGGCGCCGATGCAGTGCAGCTCGCCGCGGGCGAGCATGGGCTTCAGCAGGTTGCCCGCGTCGGGCGAGCCCTCGGTCTTGCCGGCGCCGACGATGGTGTGGACCTCGTCGATGAAGAGCAGGATGCGCCCCTCGCTCTGCTTGATCTCGTTGAGCACGGCCTTGAGACGCTCCTCGAACTCGCCGCGGTACTTGGCGCCGGCGAGGAGGGACCCCATGTCGAGCGAGAAGAGGGCGCGGTCCTTCAGCCACTCCGGCACGTCGCCGCGCACGATGCGCTGGGCGAGGCCCTCGACAATGGCCGTCTTGCCCACGCCGGGCTCGCCGATGAGCACCGGGTTGTTCTTGGTCTTGCGCGACAGGATGCGGATCACCCGCCGGATCTCCGAGTCGCGGCCGATGACCGGATCGAGCCTGTTGCGCCGCGCCTCGGCCACGAGGTCGACGCCGTATTTCTCCAGGGCCTCGTAGGCGACCTCCGGCATGGCGCTGGTGACCCGCTGGTTGCCCCGCACCGCCGTCAGCACGGCGAGGAACTTGTCACGGGTGAGATTGAAGCTGGCGAGGATGCGGCCCACGGGCGAGGAGGAGGCCTCCTCGATCATTGCCAGCAGCAGGTGCTCGACGGAGACGTACTCGTCCTTCAGCCGCTTGGCCTCGTCCTCGGCCCGCACCAGGATCTGCTGCAGCCGCTGGGTGAGATAGATCTTGCCCGCTTCGGCCCCCGGTCCGGAGACCTTGGGCCGGCGGGAGAGCTCACGCTCGACTTCGGCCTTCATGGCCTCGGTGGGCACCTCCATGCGGGCGAGCAGGCGGGGGACCAGCCCCTCCGGCTGCTCCAAAAGAGTTAGGAGCAGGTGCTCGCCGTCCACCTCCTGGTGGCCATAGCGCAGGGCTTTGGTCTGAGCGCTCTGCAATGCCTCTTGGGATTTCTGCGTCAGTTTATTGATGTCCATGATGATTTTTCTCCCTTCATTCCTTCGATTCCTGGGGCTTATCGCGCTCGGAACTCCGACTCCTGCGCCAACTCCTCGAACAGCTCGCGCTCACGCGGCGAGAGTTGGTCGGGAACCATGATCCGGATCTCGGCCAGAAGATCCCCCTTGACGCCCCCCTGTGCGGTGAGGCCGCGGTCGCGCAGGCGGATCTTCCGTCCGGAGGAGGAGCCCGCCGGGATCTTCACCCGCACGGGGCCGGTGGGCGTCTCCACCTCGGCTTCGCTGCCCAGCGCCGCCTCCCATGGGGCCACCGGGACGGTGGTGTGGATGTCCGCGCCCTCGACCTTGAACCGCGAGTCGGGCTCGATCTCCACCTTGAGCAGCAGGTCGCCAGCCGCGCCGCCGCCGAATCCCGGCGAGCCCTGGCCCGCGAGGCGGATCTTCTGACCCGAGCGCACACCCGGCGGAACCTTGACCGACAGAGTCCGCCGCTGGCCGGTGGCCGGATCGGCGAGAGCGATCTCCTTGGTGCCGCCCTGCACGGCCTCTTCGATCGTGATGGGGAGCGTCGCCTCGGCGTTGCCGCCGGCTTGGTTGCCGAACCCTTGGCCGCCGAAGCCGCCGAATCCGGCCGGGCCGCCCGCGGCCGTCCCCCGCCGGCCGCCTCCCGGACCGCCGCCGCCGAACAGCATCTCGAAGAAGGAGCTGAACCGTTCGTTGCCCGCGCCGCCACCGCCGAGATCTCCGAAGTCGAACCCACCGCCGCCGTTGCCGAAGTGGATGTTCTCCCAGCCCGGAGGAGCACCGCCGCCGCTCTGCCGGGCACGGTTCCAAGAGGAGCCGAACTGGTCGTACTTCTGGCGCTTGTCCGGGTCCTTGAGAACCTCGTAGGCTTCGCCGATCTCCTTGAACTTGACCTCGGCCTCGGGGTTCTTGTTCACGTCCGGATGGAACTTGCGCGCCAGCTTCCGGTACGCCTTCTGGATATCCTCCTGGGATGCGTCCTTCTTGACGCCCAACGTCGAATAGTAGTCCTTGTAGTCCAATGAAATTGCCCCTCCGACCGGAATTCTGCGCCTCGGCGCCGCGAAGCTTGAGGATCGCGGACTAACTTTGAGTGCCCGCGACTCAAATTGTAGAACGGAATGGGGAGAACGTCCATTCCCCCAAGACCCTCATCACCCCGGCCCTCTTCTCCCGCTCCCTCCCACCCCCCTCACCGGGAGAAGAGGGAGAAAGAACAAGGACGGAAGGGACAAGCACGGACAAACACGGACAGGGGGAGACCAGCAAGACCGCTTCAACCGGGTTCCCCTCTCCCGGTGAGGGGGGTGGGAGGGGCGGGAGAGGGGACAGGGGTGAGGGCTTCGGGGCGGGGGGCGACGTTCCGGGCGGGAATGCCGGCCCGGAGATCGTCGTCAGGGGAATCGGGAGGGGCCGCTCACGGCGGGGTGAAACCGAAGTGCTCGTAGTTCTTGGCGATGAACGCCTTCCACTTGTCCGGCACCTCTTCCAGGGGGAGGATGGCTTCGACGGGACAGGCGTCGACGCACAGGCCGCAGTCGATGCACTCCTCGGGATGGATGTAGAGCATCTCCCAGTCCTCGTTCTTGCCGTAGATGCAATCGACGGGGCAGACGTCGACGCAGGCCGTATCCTTCACGCCGACACAAGGTTCCATGATGATGTGCGTCATTCCTGGCCCCTCCTCAAGAGCCGGCAGCTCTCTGTTGCGGGGATTATAGCGAAGGCGCGCCGGGCCTCAAGACAAAACGTTTTGGTGAGAACTCCGGGATCTCGTCCTCGCCATCCTCGAAGGCCAGGCGGGCGACCTCCCGGGCCGTCCAGGGCGCGAGGAGGATGCCGTTGCGGAAATGGCCGGTGGCGATCACCGCCGGCCAGTCCGGCAGCGGGCCCAGGATGGGCAGGCCGTCCGGAGTGGCGGGGCGCAGGCCGGCCCAGACCGTCTCCAGGCGGGCGTTGCCCATGCCGGGGAAGAGACGCCTGGCGAAGGCGAGGAGGGCCTCGACCCCCTCGACCGTGTTGTGCTTGTCGAAGCCCGCCTCTTCCAGGGTCGAGCCCACCAGCAGGCGGGTGGCGCCGCGGCGTACGGCGTAGGAGAGGCCGCGCCGCACGCTGCCGCTCCAGGGCCACTCGACGCCGCCCAGCAGCAGCATCTGGCCGCGCACCGGCCGCACGGGGAAAGGGGGGAGCCCGGGGATGAGGCCGCTCCAGGCGCCCGCCGCCAGCACCAGCAGGCGGGCCTCTTTGCGCCAGTGGCGGCCATGGGCAAGGACGGTCCCCTCCGGCCGGCACTCAACCCGCTCCACCTCGCTGTCATAGTGGATGAGCACCCCCAGCTTCTGGGTGGCCTGGGCGAGGACGGCACAGGCCTGCACGTTGTCCACCCGGTGGTCGTCCGGAAGGTGGAGGACGCGGCGGACGTCGGGGGTGACGTCGGGCACCCAGTGACGCAGGGCAGAGATCTCGATCTCCTCGGCCCGTTCGCTTAAGCTCCGGGCGACGCTCAGGACCCTGTCGAGCTCGGCCTCGTCCCCCTCCTCCAGGGCCACGAGCAGGGAGCCGCTGGTGTCGTAGTCGATCGAAAGGCCCGTCTCGCCCTCCAGGTCCGCCACCCAGGAGCCCCAGAGGTCGCGCGAAGCGCGGCAGGCGTCGAGGAACGGCCCGTGCACCTCCGGCTCGCTCACATCGCCAATGGGCGAGAGCATGCCGGCGGCGGCGAGGGAGGCCTCGGCGCCGTGGGGGAGGCGCTCCACGACCTCGACCCGCAGACCGCGGAGGGCCAGCTCACGGGCACAGGCCAGGCCGATGATCCCCCCGCCGAGCACCAGGACGTCCGGGTGCGTCAAGCGATCCCCTTGGCGGCGGCCTCCTCGGCGAAGGCGGCGTCGAAGGCCTCCAGGGTGGCAGCGATCTCAGCCTCGCCGTGGGCGGTGGAGAAGAACATGGCCTCGTAAGGCGACGGCGGCAGGTGGACGCCGCGCTTCAGGAGACCGTGGAAGACCCGCGCGAAGCGCTGCCGGTCGGTGGCGTCCACGTCTTCCATGCGGTGGACGGGGCGATCGGTGAAGAAGAGACCCATCATCGCTCCCCGGCGCTCTACGAGACAGGGGATGCCGTGGCGCCGGCCGGCCGTCGCGATCCCCTCCTGCAGGCGGGCCCCGGTCCTCTCCAGCGCCTCGTAGGGGCAGTCCTCGTCTTTCGCCAGCTCGCGCAGCGCGGCCCGGCCGGCGGCCACGGCCAGCGGATTGCCGGAGAGGGTGCCCGCCTGGTAGACGGGACCCGCCGGGGCGATCCGTTGCATCAGGTCGCGGGGGCCGGCGTAGGCGGCGAGCGGCAGGCCGCCGCCGATGACCTTGCCCAGCGTGGTGAGGTCCGGCGTGACGTCGAGCACGAGCTGGGCGCCGCCCCAGGCCACCCGGAAACCGGTCATCACCTCGTCGAAGATCAGCAGCGCGCCGTGGCGGTCGCAGAGGGCCCGCAACCCGGCGAGGAAGCCGGGCACGGGCGGCACCAGGTTCATGTTGCCGGCGATGGGCTCGACGATGATAGCCGCGATCCCGGTCCCTTCGCGGGCGAACAGCCTGGTCACGGCGTCGAGGTCGTTGTAGGGGGCGAGGAGGGTGTCCGCCACCACGGCCGCAGGCACGCCGGGCGAGGACGGCACGCCGATCGTCGCCGCGCCCGAGCCGGCGGCGATGAGGAACGGGTCGGCGTGGCCGTGATAGCACCCCACGAACTTGACGAACCGGTTGCGGCCGGTGGCGGCGCGGGCCAGGCGCAGGGCCGACATCGTGGCCTCGGTGCCCGAATTCACCAGCCGTACCATTTCGACGGACGGCAGGGCGGAGACGATGACCTCGGCGAGCTCCACCTCGGCCAGCGTCGGAGCGCCGAAGGCCGTCCCCCGGCCCAGGGCCTCCTCGATGGCGGCGACGATGGCCGGATGCCGGTGCCCCAGGATGTGGGGGCCGTAGCCGCCGATATAGTCGATATAGCGCCGGCCATCCTCGCCTTCCAGCCAGGCTCCCAAGGCTGAACGGACGAACACGGGCTCGCCGCCCACGCCGCGGAAAGCGCGGACGGGGGAATTGACGCCGCCGGGGAGGACCTTCTCGGCGCGGGCGAGGAGACCGCTCATTCCGCCCATCCCGAAGCCAGCAGCCGTGCCGCCTCCCGCGCCGCATAGGTGAAGATGAGGTCGGCGCCGGCGCGGCGGATGGCGATCAGCGACTCCATCATCACCCGGTCGTAGTCGATCCAGCCGCGCTCGGCCGCCGCCTTGAGCATCGAGTACTCGCCACTGACGTGGTAGGCGGCGAGCGGTAGGTCGAAGCGCTGGCGCAGGGCGGCGAGGACGTCCAGATACGGCAGGGCGGGCTTGACCATCAGCATGTCCGCCCCCTCCTCGACGTCCGCCTCGGCCTCCCGCAGGGCCTCACGGCCGTTGGCCGGGTCCATTTGATACCCACGGCGGTCGCCGAACTGGGGAGCCGACTCGGCGGCCTCGCGGAACGGGCCGTAGAAGCCGCTGGCGAACTTGACCGCATAGGAGAGGATGGGAGTCGAGGCGTGGCCGGCGGCGTCGAGCGCCTTGCGGATCGCTCCCACCCGGCCGTCCATCATGTCCGACGGCGCGATGACGTCCGCCCCGGCCTCGGCCAGGGAGACGGACTGCCTGGCGAGGTTCTCCAGCGTGGCGTCGTTGTCCACCTCGTTGCCGTGGAGAACGCCGCAGTGGCCGTGGTCGGTGTACTCGCAGAAGCAGACGTCGGCGATCTTGATCAGCCCGGGCACCTCCTGGGTGAGTGCCCGCATGGCGCGCTGCACGATGCCGTCCGGCGACCAGGCGGCGCTGCCCACGGCGTCCTTGGTCTCGGGCAGGCCGAACAGCAGGACGGAGCGGATCCCCTCGGCGCAGGCCTCCTTCACAGTCTCCACCAGGCGGTCCACCGAATGCTGATGGACGCCGGGCATGGAGCCCACGGGCCGTGCCACCCCTTCGCCCGGACAGACGAAGAGCGGGAGGGCCAGGTTGTCCAGGGAGAGGCGGGTCTCGCGGACGATGCGGCGCAAGGCCGGAGTGCGGCGGAAGCGACGGAGTCGGGTCTCTGGGAAGCTCATGGCGGTGCGGTTGTATCGCGGAGAAGGGGGGGAAGGCAACGCCCCGGTTGGCGTGGAGTCCCCACCCCGCCGAGGGCGGGGTGGGGACTGAGCGTCAGGGCGTGGTCGGACAGGGAACGAGGCGCGTGCAGAAACAGGTCGGCTGGGTGCTGATGCAGGACGCGTTGGCACGGGTGCAGTCGATCTGGGTGACGGCGCCGCCGAGCGGCAGGAGGAGGGTGCTCTCCTCGAGGTTCCTGAGGGTCTCTCGGCTGAGGCTGAGCTTCTTCGTGGTCTTTTTCATGCTCTCTCCTCTTGGGCTAACCCTGGATGGTGCAGTTCGTGTCGTTGGTGAAGCAGGTCGGAGCGCCGCTGATGCACAACCCATTGTTGCGCGTGCAGTCGAAGCAGGTCAGGGTCGGGGCGGGCTGGATGGCCCCGCCCGCCACCCCGCGCAGGCTCTCCAGGTCCCGCAGGGTCTCGCGGTTGAGGACCAGTTTCTTGACGGGTTTCTTCATTGGATCTCCTTTCCGAGGCACACCCGGGATCGGGCGTGGCCCCAGACCCTTGCGCATGGGCTGGGGCATCTTTGATGTGCCGTCTCCCCGCCAGGACCGGGACAGCCGTGCTCGGTCAGGCGCAGATGCAGCCCGAGAGCTGGCAGTTGGTCATCGTCTCGCAGGTGACGCAGACGGAGATCTCCTGGGTCGGCGGGCAGGTGCCGTAGGTGGGATTGACGTGACTGCCCCCGGCGACGCGGAGGGCCTGAGCGCCGAGCTGCTGGAGGGTTTCGCGCTGAAGGGTCAGCTTCTTCTTCGTCTTTCGCATGTCTTCTCTCTCCTGAGACGGGACTGGGTCTACAGAACAGGGTGTGCCGGGGCAGGATTGGCGAGCCGCCGCTCTCAATTCAGTCGCCTCTAAGATGAGCCGAAACCCCCCTCGCAAATCCTTGCCTGGCGGGCGGTTGCAAGATCGGGCCTCCTTTTCCGTCTTCTATGGGTGGCAGGGTGCGCGGGCGAGGAGCCTGCGCGGCAGAAAGCCGAAGTCAGGGACGACAGGGACTTCAGGGACATCAGGGACGAGAAAAGCTCTGCTCTCTGGTCTTCTTCGTGTCCCTGAAGTCCCTGTCGTCCCTGTTGTCCCTGAAGTCCCTGCTTCGCCTGATTCGATCTGCCGGCCCCGGGTTTCATCGACCTCGGATATAGTCATGCCGCTCTGCGGCAGAGGACGTGCCGCGGTGACCTGAGAGGGGACCGGCATTCATGAACCCGATCGAACAGCTTTCCCGCCGCCAGCTCGTGGTGGTCACGGGCAAGGGCGGCGTCGGCAAGACGGCCATCGCGGCCACGCTGGGTAGGTCGCTGGCCGCCGCGGGCCGGCGGACCCTCGTCGTGGAGGTCGACCCTCGCGAGAACGTCCACCAGATGCTCGGCGTCCCCCCCTCGGGCGGCGCCATTGTCCAGGCCGAGTCTCGCCTCTGGGTGCAGAACCTCAAGCCCCGCCAAGTGCTGGACGAGGTGGTGCGCGAGCGCCTGAAGCTGGAGCTGCTGGCGCGGCGGGTGCTCGACAGCCCCGTCTACCACCACTTCGCGGCCGGCGCCCCGGGCTTGAAGGAGCTCGCCACCCTGGGGCACGCCCTGCGCCTGCTGCGGGGGCTGGGAGCGCCGGGGACTCCGGACCTGGACACGATCGTCCTCGACGCGCCGGCCACGGGTCACGGCGTGAGCCTCCTTGCCGCACCGCGGCTCGTTTCCGAGGTGATCACCAGCGGCCCCTTCTCTGTCATGTCCTCCGAGCTGGCGGCGCTAGTCGGCGATGCGGAGAAGTGCGGCATCGTGGTGGTCACCCAGGCCGAGGAGATGCCGGTCGAAGAGGCGCTGGAGCTGCGCCAGGCGCTGCGCGACCGGGTGCAGCGCGACCCCGAGCTGCTGGTGGTCAATGGTCTGTATCCGCCGGCGCCGCATCAGGTCCCGGGCGAGCGGGAGAACGAGCTGGTCGCCCTCTGGCGCCGGCGGCGGGCGCTCAACGAGCGGGAGCTGGCGCGGCTCAAGACGGGCTGGCAGGGGCCGCGGATCGAGCTGCCACAGCTCCCGCTCGATCGTGGACCGGCCCTCCTCGCAGCCCTCAGCCGCTGTTTCGGGGAGTCAGCCCGGCGGCATCTGGGGGTGGGGGAAGGGGAGGGCGCATGGAGCTGATCTCCGATCGCTATCCGCTGATCATCGTCGTCGGCTCGGGCGGGGTCGGCAAGACGACCCTGGCCGCCGCCATGGCCGTGCTCTCCGCCCGCGAGGGACGGGACACGCTGGTGATGACCTTCGACCCGTCGCTGCGCCTGAAGCAGGCCCTGGGAGTGGGGGAGGAGGCGAAGCTCCAGGAGGTGCCGGTGGCCTTCGACGCCCCGGGCACCCTCCACGCCAGCCTGCTCGACGCCCGCCAGACCTTCGACCGCCTGATCGAGCGCTACGCCCCGGACGAGGCATCGCGCCGCCGCGTGCTCGAGAACCATTTCTACCAGCACATGTCGGGCACGCTCGGCGGCGTCCTGGAGTACATGGCGGTGGAGCGCCTGTTCGAGGTGGCGGGCAGCGGGCGCTATAAGCAGGTGATCCTGGACACGCCGCCCACCCGGCAGGCCCTGGACTTCCTCGAGGCCCCCTCGCGCATCCTCGGCTTCCTGGACAGCGGCGCCCTGCGGGTGGCTCTCCGCGACTGGTTCGACGAGGAGGGGCGGCTCAAGAGCACCTCCCGCTGGGGCGCCCTCGGCCGCCGGGCCGAGCGCTTCCTGGACGACGTCGTGGGCATGGACCTGCTGCGCGACATGGCCGAGTTCTTCCAGGCTTTCGCCCCCCTCTTCGAGGGTTTCCGCGAAAGGGCGCGGCAGGTGGAGGCGCTGCTGCGCTCGCCGCAGACTCTCTTCGTCCTGGTCTCCGGCGCGGGCGAGGAGCGCATCCCCGACACCCTCTTCTTCGCCCGCCGGCTGGAGGAGGCCGGCTACCACCTGGGACCCGTGGTGGTGAACCGGGTCCACCCCCGCTTCGTGATCGAAGGCGCCCCGCCCCCTTCGGCGGACCTCTGCCGGCCCACCGGCTGGGAGCTCCTCTCCTGGGCCGGGGAGAGGGACCGCAAGGGATTGATCGAGCTCGCCAAGCTCTTCTCCCGGGAGCAGCCGCTGGTGGACGTCCCCCTGCTGGCGGACGAGCCCATCGACCTCCCCTCCCTGGAGGCCCTGGGCCGCACCCTCGAAGAGCGGCTGGCGGCATGGCAGCGGTACGTCAGCCGGTCGTCGTAGGCGTCCTGATCCACGAAGGGATGCTCTTGCCGCACCGCGTCACAAATCTCTTGACACGCTATGCCGCACTGCGGTAAAGTTTCTCTCGGCGCGGCAGCCCGGGATTGCCGCGACCCCTAAGAAGGAGAAGCCAATGATCCGGCTCATCAAGCGTTACGAAAGCCGAAAACTGTATGACACCGAGGAGAGCCGGTACGTCTCGCTGGACGAGATCTCCGCCTGGATCCGGCAGGGCCAGGAGGTGCGGGTGGTGGACAACGCGACCAACAACGACGTCACCTCTCAGACCTTGACCCAGATCATCCTCGAGGAGGGGCGCAAGGGCACCTCCTTCCTGCCGAGCGAGCTGCTGCACGACCTGGTCCGCCTGGGCGAGCGCGCGGTTTCCAACGGCATGGAGCAGGTGCAGCACGGTGTCGACCGGCTCATCGACCGCCTGGGGCCGGTACGCAAGGCGCGTGAGGAGATGTCGAGCCTCAGGGCGCGGCTCGAGCAGCTCGAGTCGTCGCTCGCGGAGCTCGAGAGGGAAGACCTTGCGGTGGCGACCGTGGAGCCGAAGAACGGCCGGTCCGCGGAGCGCCCGCACGTGGTGATTGTCAAGGAAGGTGACGTCAAGTGAGCGAGACTCAAACCGTGAAAACCGTGAAGGCCGCCACCGCGAAAGCGCGCGGCACCAAAAAGGGGTAAGCCATGGAAACAACGACCGGTACCGAGAAGAACGTGCAGGACGAGCTCAAGGATTCTGTGCACCGCATCTGGCTGGCCGGGCTCGGCGCCCTGGCCGCGGCCGAGGAGGAGGGCTCGAAGCTCTTCAGCCGGCTGGTGGATCGTGGCCGCGACGTGGAGGCCAAGGGCAAGGTCGAGGTGGACAAGGTGAACGAGAAGGTCCGGGTCGAGGTCGACAAGGCCAAGGCCAAGGCCGAGTCCGCCTTCGAGAACTGGGGTGACAAGCTCGACGAGAAGCTGAGCTCCGCCCTCAATCGCCTGGGCGTGCCCACCCGCGACGAGATCCGCAACCTGACGCTGCGGGTCGAGGAGCTGAACGCCAAGATCGAGACGCTGAAGCCGCGGGTGACTCCGGCGTCGCCGATCGTGACCCCCGGCTCACCGGAGGCCACGGACCCGTCCAAGATCGTCGTCTAACGGGAGGATTCGGGTGGAGCGCAGCGGCACAGGTACCCACACCCAGGTCCGCTCCCCCAGGATCGGACTGGCGCTCGCCACGGGAGCGCCGGAGGGCGCCATCTACGAGATCGGCGCCCTCCGGGCCCTCGACGAAGCCTTGGACGGCGTCGACTTCAACAACCTGTTCATCTACGTGGGGGTGAGCGCGGGAGCCTTCCTCTGCGCCAACCTCGCCAACGACCTGACGACGGCGCAGATGTGCCGCGCCATCGTCTCCCCCGAGCCCGGCGAGCACCCGTTCATCCCCGAAACCTTTTTCACTCCGCACTGGAAGTCCTACCTGCGCAATACCGGCAAGGTGCCCCGGCTGGTGGCCGAGGCGCTGTGGGACTGGCTCTCCCGCCTCGGTGACCGCAGCCTGCTCGAATCGCTCCTGCGGCTGTCGCGGGCCCTGCCCGTAGGGATCTTCGACAACGAGCCGATCCGCGCCTATCTGCAGAAGATCTACAACCTCAAGGGCCGCACCGACGACTTCCGCAAGCTTGGCAAGCGCCTGGTGGTGGTGGCGACGGACCTCGATTCGGGGCAGGCGGCCCGCTTCGGCGAGCCGGGGCTGGACCATGTCCCCATCTCGAAGGCCGTGCAGGCGAGCGGCGCTCTCCCCGGGCTGTACTCGCCGGTGGAGATCGACGGCCGCCATTACGTCGACGGCGTGCTGCTCAAGACCCTCCACGCCTCGGTGGCACTGGAAGCGGGAGCCGATCTGTTGATCTGCGTCAACCCGATCGTCCCCGTGGACACCGTCCACGCCGTCGAGGCGAGGATGATGAAGAAGTCGAAACTCTTCGACCTGGGGCTGCCGACCGTGCTGTCACAGACCTTCCGCACCATGGTCCACTCGCGGCTGGAGGTGGGCATGGCGGCCTACGACACCCGGTTCAAGGACTCGGACGTGGTGCTGATCGAGCCCAGGCGCGACGATTACCTGATGTTCTTCACCAACATCTTCGGCTTCGCCGAGCGCCAGGCGGTCTGCGAGTACGCTTACGAGGCCACCCGCCGCGACCTGTTGGAGCGCTACGACCAGCTCGCACCGGTCCTCGCCCGCCACGGCGTCACCCTGCGGCGGGACGTGCTCACGGAGAAGCGGAACCTCTGGGAGCAGGTGAAGCTCGACCGCGACCGGGTGAAGGTGGCCACCTCGGCCAACCCCACGGTCCGCCGGCTGGACGATGCCCTCAACCGGCTGGAACGGTTGCTGGCTCAGAAGGAGAAGGAGGAGGACGGCCCGGTGGTGGCTCCCTCCGCGGTCGCGCCGCTCGGGGAGCCTTTCACGGTTCACTGACGTTCACTGACACTCATGGCAACGGCAGATTGAAAGTCCGCGCCAGGAAGACGGCCATCTGGTCGCGGCTGACGGGGTCCTCCGGGCAGAAGCGGTTGGCGGCGCAGCCGTTGGAGATCCCCTCGGCGGCGAGCTGCTCGATCCAGTCGCCGGCCCAGTAGCCGGGAGGGACGTCCTGGAACCGGGTGCCGGTGGCTGGCGGTGGTGCGTAGCTCGCGCCGTGCCGCGAGCGCAGGAGGAAGATGGCCGCCTCGGCCCGATCGAGCAGGGAGTCGGGGCAGAACCGCGAAGCGCCGCAGCCGTTGGTGATGCCGTCGGCCGCGAGCTGTTCAATGAAATCCGCCGCCCAGTAGCTCGCCGGGACGTCCTGGAAGCGGGTGCCGGTGGCCGGCGGCGGGGTGAAGCCGGAACCGTGGAGACCCCGGGTCAGGAAGACGGCCGTCTCCGCCCGGCTCACCGTCTGGGACGGGCAGTATTGCCCGGCACCGCACCCCTGGGTGAGGCCGGCGCCGGCCACCGCTTCGATGAACTGCCAGGCCCAGTGCGTGAGCGGCACGTCGGAGAAGGTGGTCATCAGGGCCGCCCGCGGCGCCCGCCACAGCTCGAAGCCCGCCAGGTTGTCATTGGCCGCGAAGTAGACGCCATCGCCGGAGGCCGCGAAGCCGGTGGGGGTCGAAGGCGCGGCGCCGGGGGCGATGTCCTGTACCTGGAAGGTGCCGGCCGGGCCGCCGTTGCTGCGCCACAGCTCGCGGCCGTGCACGCCGTCGTCGGCGGAGAAGAGGACGTGGAAGCCGAGAGCGGTGAGACCCTGGATGGCGGGCGAGCCCGGGCCCGGCGCGGCGTCCCGCGTCATCCGGGTCCCCGCGCCGGTGCCGTCGCTCACCCACAGCTCGCGGCCGTGGACGCCGTCGTCGGCGACGAAGAAGAGGCGGTTGCCCGCCACGGTGAGGAGGTCGACGTCCGAGGAGGCTGATCCCGGTCGGATGTCCTTGACCCGCACGGTGCCGGCCGCCGTGCCATCGCTCTTCCACAACTCGCGGCCGGAAGTGCCGTCGTCGGCCACGAAGTAGACGGCGTTGCCCATCGGCGTCAGCGCCAGGCCGGAGCTCGGAATGAATTGGATGCCGGCGCCGGGGCCGGGATTGACGTCCTTCACCTGGACGGTGCCGGCCGTGGTGCCGTCCGTGCGCCACAGCTCGAGGCCCGTGGCGCCGTCGTCGGCCACGAAGAGGACGGAGCCGCCGAGCCGCAGCAGCGAGGTGGGATGGGACGAGCCGGCTCCCGGCTGAACGTCCTTGAGCAGGCCGGTGCCGCCCTGAGTGCCGTCGGTCACGAAGAGCTCCTGCCCGGTCGCGGTGCCGCCGTCGGCGGTGAACACGGCGACGGAGCCGAGAGGGGTGAAGGAAGCCGGGTAGGAGCTTCCGGTGCCGGGATTGAGGTCGCCCAGGAAGAAGACCGAGTTGACGCCCGTGGACCGGTACAGCTCCTGGCCGAAGGTGCTGGAAGAGGCGCTGAAGAAGACGGACGAGCCGAGCGCGCCGAGCACCGTGGCGTTGGCGTTGGGACCCAGATTCTGGATCATGGCGGTGCCGGCGGCCGTGCCATCGGTCATCCACAAGGAGTTGCCGCCGGAGAAGTAGACGGCGCCCAGAGCCGCGACGAAGCCCGAGGCGCTGCCGAGCGTCGTCTGCGGCACGACGCGCGCCGTGCCGCCGGGCGTGCCGTCCGTGGTCCACAGCCCGTTGCCCCCCAGGAGCGTCTGGGCGCCGAAGCGGAAGGGAAGATACCAGCCGAAGTCGTCCCCCGGCGAGAGCGGCTGGGTCCCTGCGGCCGTGCCGTCGGTTCCCCAGGGTACGGGCGCGGTGAGGCCGAAGGGCCCCGGGAACACCAGCCGCCCGTTGCCGAGGTCCTGGATCGATCCGTTCAGGAAGCCGTTGAAGACCGGCAGGCCCGAAGCCACGGCGGAGACGTTCTTGACCTCGACCGTGCCCGCGTCCGTGCCGTCGCTCACCCAGGGCTCGATACCGTCGGCGGCGATGGCTTCGAAGAACAGCCGTCCGTCCAGGGTGGCCATGCCGGCAAAGCCCAGAGCGAAGCCGCCGACGTTCCCGGGGTAGATGTCCTTTACCAGCGTCGTGCCGGCCGCGGTGCCGTCGCTTTTCCACAACTCGGCGCCGTGCACGCCGTCGTCGGCGAAGAAATACAGGGCGCTGTCCAGGGCCGTGATCGGGTAGCGGAAAACGAACGTGAACCCTCCCGCGGGTCCGGGGTTGATGTCCTTGACGAGGACGGTGCCGGCGGCCGTACCGTCGGTGCGCCAGAGCTCCCGGCCGGAGGTGCTGTCGTCGGCCTCGAAGTAGACCTGGCCGCCGAAGGGCGTGAGCTGCAAGGGGGCGGAGCCGAACGGCCCCGGCGCAATGTCCTTGACGAGGACGGTGCCGGCCGCGGTGCCGTCCGTGGCCCACAGCTCGAAACCGTGCGTGGCATCGCAGGCGCGGAACAGGACGCGGCCGGCGAAGGGCAGCAGGTTAAAGGGGGCGGAGGCGTCCGGACCCGGATTGACGTCCTGGACCAGAGCGGTGCCCGCCGGAGTGCCGTCGGAGATCCACAGCTCTGCGCCGTGGCTGCCGTCGTCGGCCTGGAACACGAAGCGGCCACCCGGCAGGACGGCGGCATCCTCCCAGGCCGAGGAGAAGGGCGGGCTCGAGGAGCCGGCCCCCGGGTTGACGTCCGCGAGCAGCGTCGTGCCCGCCGCCGTGCCGTCGGACATCCAGGGCTCCTGGCCGTGGACGCCGTCGTCGGCGTTGAGCAGCAGCCTGCCGCCCGTGTCCAGCCAGAGGCGCGGCAGCGAGCCCGCCGGCCCGGGGTTGATGTCCTTGACGAGGACGGTGCCGGCGGCCGTGCCGTCCGTCGTCCACAGCTCGACACCGTGGACGCCGTCGTCGGCGGTCAGGTAGAGCTTGCCGCCGGCCACGAGGACATTTCTGAAACCGCTCGGGAGACCGGGGTTGACATCCGCCACCAGGGTCGTGCCCGCGGCCGTGCCGTCGCTCTTCCACAGCTCCTGGCCGTGGACGCCGTCGTCGGCGCCGAAGTAGAGGACGCCGTTCCAGACCGCGAAGGTATGGATCATCGCCCAGCAGGCGCCCGGACAGATGTCCTTCACCAGGGCGGTGCCGGCGGCGGTGCCGTCCGTGCGCCACAGCTCCAGGCCGTGGATGCCGTCGTCGTGAATGAAGAGGACGTTCGTCCCCACCTGGACGAACCCCGGATAGGTGAAGAACCAGTTGACGACATCTTCCTGGGTGGTGTTGATGTCCGCCACCATCGCCGCCGGCTGCGCCCACCCGGCGACCGCGCCCCCTGTACAAAAGACCACCAGCAGACTCACGAACAGCATGCACCTCTTCATAGGGCTCATCGTCTCCTCCTCGAGCTCTCTCGGTTCGTCCTGCTACTTCAGACCCTCGCGGGTCCTCTTGGGTTCCTGCTTTGCCTAGTGTATCACGGCAACAGTACACTTGATTGGGGGGTTCCCCGCAAGATAGCAAGACTGTGCAAGACAGGCCGTGGGTGTAGGGCTACGCTGTTATGGCATAAACGAGATGTGCAGAGAATCTGCAGAGGGTCTGACATCCATGGCGCCGCAAGCAGAAAACTTCATCAAATTCTGGTACACCTCCCAGTTGGGCGGCAGGGTCGAGATGTCGCGGGGGATCGGGGTGACCCACGTCTATCCCTGGCACTGGCACGAGGAGATCCAGGTCTCGGCCCTGGAGGAGGGGCCCGGGTATCTGGCCTTCCGCGGCCGCGAGCACCCGACGCCGGAGGGCTCGCTCCTCTTCGTACCGCCGGGGGAGGTGCATACGAACCGCCATGCCACGCCCGCCGGCTGCACCTACCGGACGCTGAACGTGGCGCCGGAGCTGGTCGCCCGCGTGTGCGGCCGCGGCGAGCGGGCTTTCTCGCTGCGCGAGCCGGTGGTGCGGGACCGGGAGCTGTTCCGGCTGTTCGTGGCGACCCATGCGCGGCTGGAGGAACTGCCGTCGCGGCTGACGGGGGACGCGCTGCTGCTGCGGTTGCTGGAGGAGATGTTCCGGCGGACCTCCGAGACGCGCTGTCACGAGGGCTACGGCCGCGAGGAGCGCCTGGGCATCCGCCGGGTCCGGGAGTACCTGATCCAGCGCTACGCCGAGAACGTGGCGCTGGAGGACCTCTCGCGGGTGGCGAACCTGAGCCCCTTCCACCTCCACCGGGTGTTCACCCGCGAGGTGGGCATGTCCCCCCACGCCTTCCAGACGCAGGTGCGCATCGCGCGGGCGAAGATTCTCCTCCACCAAGGCCGGCCCCTGCGGGCGGTGGCGGCGGATACCGGTTTCGCCGACCAGAGCCACTTCACCCGCGAGTTCAAGCGTTTCGTGGGCCTGACGCCGGGCGCCTTCCGCTCGGACCGGGCGCGCTCCTCCTGCGTGAAAGGGGAGCTCGCGGAGGCGGCACGGGCCTAGGGCGCCGGGCTCGCCGGTCGTTCCCCTACCGCCGATCCCGGTGCAGCGCCGCCCCGATGCCCACCGCGAAGAGCACGGCCCACACCGGCCACGGCCCCCGCGCCCCGGCCAGCACGGCGCCGGCCACCATGCAGAAGCCGCCGAAGAGCGTGCCGCGGATGCCGGCGAGCGGGTTCTCCGTCGAGCGCCGGGTGGCCTGCTCCAGCAGGCGCAGCCCCTCGGTGATGAGGCTCGGGGCCTTGGCCAGCGCCTCCAGCACCTCGGGACCGGCGCGCAGCACCTCTTTGAACAGATGCTGAGGGGTGAACTGGTTGCGGAAGATGGCGTTGGCGTGGGCCTGTGACACCGCGGCCACGTCGAGCCCCGGCTTGAGGATCTGCCCCACCCCCTCGAAGGTGACCAGGGCCTTGACCATCAGCACCATCTCCACCGGGAAGAAAAGGTTGTGCTGGGCCCCGAGGTTGACGCTGCGCATGATGAGCTGGGCGAGCGAGAACTCGCGGAAGCTCGAGCTGCGGTTCCAGCGCAGGAGGACCTCGGTGACCTCGCGGCGGAACCCGGCGGGGTCGGCCCCCGGCCCCGGCTGGGCGATGGCGCCGAGGTAGCGGGCCGCCCCCTCGGCGTCCCCCATCACCAGCGTGTAGTAGTAGTAGAGGAAGGTGCGCCGCAGGTCGCTGTCGAAGCGTCCCACCATGCCGAGGTCGATGAACCCCAGCCGCGGCCCGGGCAGGATGAGCAGGTTGCCCGGGTGGAGGTCGGCGTGGAAGAAGCCATCCTGGAAGAGCATGCGGATGATGCTGGCGGCGCCGAGGTCCACCAGCCGGTCGCGGTCCTCGTCCGAGAGGGCGAGGGTCTCCGGCGAGCCGGGCTTGAACCCCTTGAGGAACTCCATGCACAGCACCCCGCTGCTGCTGTACTGGCGGTAGATGCGGGGGAAGACCACGCCCGGCAGGTCGTGGAAATTGGCGGTGAAGGTCTCGGCGTTGTCCGCCTCTCGCCGCAGGTCCACCTCGCGGCGGGTGTACTCCACGAACTCGCGGATCATCTGCTTGGGACGGTAGCGGGGGATCAGGGTCTGGAGGATCGCCCCGAGCAGCCGCAGCAGGACGGCGTCGCGGTTCAGCGTTTCGCGGATCCCCGGCTTGACCACCTTGATGATCACCGAGTCCCCCTCGCAGGTGGTGGCGCGGTGGATCTGGGCGATGGACGCCGAGCCGGTGGGGATGGGGTCCACCCACGAATACATCTCCGCGATGGGCCGCTTGACGTCCTTTTCGATCAGCCCCAGGTAGCGCTCGAAGGGGACCACCGGCAGCCGGTCCAGCAGGTTCTTGAGCTCGTCGGTGATCGATTCCGGAAGGATGTCCTGGCGCAGGGCGAGCACCTGGCCCAGCTTGATGTAGGTGGGTCCGAGGATCTCCAGCCGGCGCCGGAGCTGCACGGGGAACGGCCGGCCGACGATCGACTTGTCGAGGAACGGCCGCACCAGCCAGGCGAGGAGGCGCTCGAGGCTGAACAGCAGGCGGAAGCGCCGCCCCTGGCCGAGCGCCTGCCCCTGCCGCGCGTGCGCCACCAGGCCGCCGAGGAACAGGGCGATCAGGTGGCGCTGGGTGGTGATGAAGCGGCGGACCAGCCCCTGCGGGGGGGCGTCCGAAAGCATCTCGAAACCGGGAATCGCGGCCGACGAGGGGGGCGGCGCGGGCACGGGCGCCAGAGCCGCGGTCGAGGGAGCGGCGACCTCGGTCGCCTGGGGTTCGGCCCGCATCGCCTCCAGAGTCTACCTCTTCTCCTACCGGTTCCTCCCGTACTGCTCATGGCTCGACACCCAGTCGAGGGAAGAGATGGCGGAAGCCAGCGACAGCTCGCCCGCCAGCACCACGCCGGCGATGATCTCGGCGAGCTTCTTCACCTTGCCCTTGCCGGCGCAGCCGAGGATCTCCAGGCACTCGCGCTGGGTGGCGAGGTTCGTGCCGCCGCCATGGGTGGCGACGATCAGCGACGGGATGGTGAAGGAGATGTACAGGTCCTTCTCCGGCGTCAGCTCGGTGTAGACGATGCCCGCCGACGACTCGGAGACGTTGGCCACGTCCTGGCCGGTGGCGATGAACATGGCCGTGATGCCGTTGGGCGAGTGGGCGCCGTTGTTGTTGGCGCCGGAGATGAACGCCCCGACGTTGGCGATCCCCGAGTGGTAGTGGAGCGTCTCGGGATCGACCCGCATGTGCTGGATGAGAATGTCCCGCGGGATCGTCGCCTCCGCCGTCACCCGCTTGCCGCGGGTGCGCATGACGTTGATCTGCGATGACTTCTTGTCGGTGGCGAAGTTCGATTCCAGGTAGAAGTGGCGGATCTTGTCGTGGTTCTCCAGGATCCAACTGCACGCCGCGAAAGTCGCCCGGCCGACCATGTTCTGGCCGGCGGCGTCGCCGGTGGTGTAGTTGAAGCGCAGGAAGACCAGCCTGTTCGACAGATAGCGGTCGATGTACGTCAGCTTGGCGACGCTCGACGTCGCTTCCGCCTCCTCGCGGATCTGGCCGATGTGCTCGTCGACCCAGGCCACGAAGTCGCGGCCGTCGCGGGCGTTGTCGAAGACGAAGACGGGCGCCCGCTGCATGCTGTCGCCCACCACCGTGCAGGTGACGCCGCCCGCGAGGTTGAGCACCTTGATCCCCCGGTTGTAGGAGGCCACCAGCGTCCCCTCCGCCGTGGCCAGCGGGATGAGGAACTCGCCCTGGGCATGCTCGCCGTTGACCTTGATCGGCCCGGCGAAGCCGATGGGGACCTGGGCCACGCCGGTGAAGTTCTCGATATTCCCCTTGACGACCGACGGATCGAAAGAGAACTTGTCGATGTGCTGGAGCTTGACGCCCGCGTACTCCTCCACGAAATTCTGCCGGGCGCGGACGATCTCCGGGCTGTAGTCGTTCTCCTTGTCGTGGGGGACGGAAGTGCGCTTGACCTTCTCCGAGATCGCGTCCTTGACCTTGAAGGACAGGGCACCGAAGGGCGTCGAATCGAAGGCGATCGAGATCTCGTGCTGACCTTTCTCGAGCTGGTCGCCGCGGGCGTGGATGTTCACCACCCGGGCGAGCGGGAAGGCGATGGCCGAGGCGGAGCTGACCGCGGAGGCGGCCACCCGGTCGCCGCCCATCTCCAGCGTCAGCTGGTCGAGCGGCACCGGCCTGCCGTCGATCCGCACCTCGGACAGCCCGGTGACCGTGGCGTTGCTCAGCCGGTTCTTGAGACTGAACTGGACGCCGTCCTCGACGTTTTCCAGGCTGCCCAGAGTGTACATCTGCTTCAGGATGAGACCCGGTATCTTCATGGCGTCACCTCGCCCCTTGGCTTAGAGGGCCGAAGTGTAGCGCGGCGGGGGAGGAAGCTCAAACCCGCCTGTCACCCTTCCAGAGCCCGGGGGCACCGAGGATCAAGGGACGCATCCGCGATTCCCCGCCACGAAAGGAGTCCCATTATGCGAAAGAAGCTCCTGCTGCTGACCGCCGCCCTGGCACTGGCCGCCGGCGCCAGCGCCGCGAGACCCGCGGCGGCGAACCAGTGCTTCACGACCTGCTGTGACAACGAGCCGAGCCTCTGCTACACCTGCTGCCTCTACGGCCCCTGTCTCAACTTCGCCTGCCCAGACTAGCGGTAACTGCAAAGGAGATCCGCCATGCGTAAGAGGCTCATTTTCCTCCTCCTGGCCCTCGCGACCGCTGCCGGCGCCTCCCTCTCTGCGCCTCGGGTCGAGGCCGCGACCGGCTGCTTCAAAGTCTGCTGCCCCGACCTGCCCACCCGCTGCTGCACTTTCTGCGGCCGTCCCTGCGAGATGAACTGCCCGTAAGCGGACGCGCAGGCGCTGCACCCCGGGGCCGGGCGCCGGCCGGGCAGCGGAGGAGTGGGCGCCTGCGCATTCCTCAGCTCAGGGCTCCTGCCCTGCGCCGGGCGGGGCTCGTCCCCGCCCGGCGGCGCCGCAGCTCCGGGGAGTTGAGTCCTCCGGCTTTCCGTAGTATCCTCAGTCGCCGTTTCAATTCAGCAAATCCCTGGGAGGCCCCGACGCCGTGCGCCTGCTGCCCGCGTTGTTCGCCGTCTACTGGCTGTCCGTCCTCGTCTGGTCGCTGCTCGCGGCGCGGCTGTGCGGCGCGTTGAGCGAGCGCCATCCCCTGGTCTACGCTGCCCTGGGCCGGCCGGCGCTCCTCGCGGCGACCGGTCTGCGGGGGGACGTGGCCCTGCTGCGCTTCCTGCTCGGTGGGCGCTATCGGTTCCTCGACGATCGCGGCCTGGTCCGGCTCTGTGGCGCGATGCGCGCCTTCCTTTTCGTCTACGTGCTCCTGTTCCTGACGCTCCCCGGTCTGGCTCTGCGCTGACCGCATCCGCGAGTTGCAAAGCGTGGGCGGCCCGCGGTGGGTATCGGGCTTAAAATGAGCCGATCCCCATGCTCCCCCTCCTGAGCGTCTTCCTCATCGCCCTCACGGCCGCGCTCCTCCTGCGCTACGCCATCTGGATCGATCGCCCGCTGCCGCACTGGGCGGACTTCCTTCCGGCGGCCAATCTGCTGCTGGTGGCCGGCCAGGCGTGGGCGGCGCTGGAGACTTCTGCGTTCGTGGTCCTGGTCTCCTTTCCTCTATATATGACCGCAGGCCTGCTGTTCCTTTTCATGCTGCCGCGGGTCTTCTCTCGCCGGCGCACGGTGCCCGGGGTGCGATGGCGGTGGGGGAAGCGGGTGGCGGCGGGGGTGGGGCTGGCGCTGGTGGTGTTCGGGGCGGACCGGCTCCTGGAGATGCGGGGACTCCTGGAGGGGCGGCATCGCTTCGCGGCCCTGCTCAACGAGAAGACGGTGACGGACCTGACGCCGCTGTCGTGGACAGGGGCGTTCGCGGCGCTGCGGGACAAGATGCAGGCCGAGTACCCCTTCACCCGCTGGAAGGGGATCGACTGGGCCGTGCTCCACGCCGAGATCGCCCCCCAGGTGGCGGCGGCGGAGGCGAGCCGGGACGAGCGGGCCTGGTACCGCGCTCTGCGGGAGCTCGCCTGGAGCGTGCCGGACGGCCACGTGGGGAACGAGGGGGACGACCACGGCCTGCGGCGCGACGAGGCGGGCGGCGGCTACGGCTTCCAGATCGTGGAGCTCGACGATGGCCGCGTCCTCGCGAAGCGGGTGACACCCGGGGGACCGGCGGCTGGGGCGGGCATGCGCTTCGGAGCCCAGATCCTGGCCTGGAACGGCGTGTCCATCCGCGACGCCCTTGGCGCCGTCCAGGTCCTATGGAGCGAGGAGCCGCCGGCCACGGCCGAGGGACGGCGATTGCAGCAGGCCGCTTCCTGGTGCGCGGCGCCGCGGGCAGCAAAGCCCCGGTCACCTTCCGCAATGTCCGCAATGTCCGCGATGTCCGCAACGGCGGCGAGACCTCTCCCCGCACCGTCCAGCTCACGGCGGTAGAGGAGCCGGAGGAGCCGAAGCCGTTCAACGTCATCGCCGACGTCCTCTTCGGCAGCCCGGTCGAGGTACGGCGTCTCGCCGCGGGTCCCGGCTACATCCGCATCAAGTTCGAGCTGCCGGCCCTCCTCGACCTCCACCCCGAGCGCGACGTGGCGCGCGCCCTCGAGCGTTTCCACGACGCCAAGATCCCCGGTCTGATCCTCGACGTGCGCGGCAACGCCGGCGGCCAGGACGCCATGATCGCCCGCCTCGCGGCCTTCTTCCAACGGACTGAAAGGACATATGAGATGGCCGCCGTGTACGATTTATCCACTCAAGGCTTCGTCCCCCGGCCGGAGACCCTCTTGCGGCTCGTCCCCCGGGAGCCGCGCTGGGAAGGGAAGGTCGCGGTGCTGGTCGACGCCGACACCCTCAGCTCCGGCGAGGGCATCCCGCTCGCCCTGCGCGGCCTGCCCGGCGTCGCCATCTTTGGCTGGCACGGTACCCAGGGCTCTTTCGGTATCAATCAGAAGACCATCCACCTCCCGGCAAGCTCGACCTGGTCTTCCCTCAGGCGCGGTCGCTCGATGCCCAGGGACGAATCCAGGTGGACGGCGACGCCTCCGGCCGCGGCGGCATCGTGCCGGATCACCGGGTGCCGCTCGACGAGGCGGCGTTCGAGGCCGCGTACGGGCAGGGGAGGGACGTGGTGCTGGAGGCGGCCGTGCGGTGGCTCGGCGCGGCCGGTCACGTCGAAACGACGATCCCGTAGCAAAAGCGAAACACGCCGAAATCCGGCGCGCTTCCTCCTTCCTTAAGCACCATCACATATAGAAGGCTTAGAAAGGAGGATAAGAAAATGAAGCGTTGCCTGCAGGTTCTCAGTCTGATCTTCCTGGTGGCGTCGGTGGTCGCCCTGCCGGCGGGGGCTCAGACGCCGCCGCCCAACACCAATCCCGGCTTCGGGCCGGCGACGGGCAGCGGCTTCCGGCCGTCGGCGACCGGATTCCCGTTCCCCCCGCCACCCCTCTTTGACCCCAAGGTGGCCTGGAAGGATATGTGGGTCTGCCGGGCCGCCGGTCCTGCCGAGGTGGTAGGATTCCGGGTGCAGTGCCCCATGTCGACGTTCCTCGACTTCCACATCGCCGACTGCTGCATCCCCGGCGACCACTGGCAACTCAAGGGGAAGGCCTGGGATAACAACCCCAACACCGGGGTCACGACGGCCCCGGGTCCTGCGGGCGTCTTCGGCGTACCGGGACGAGCCTACAACTACGTCGCCGGCGGCGGCGTCCTCGACGCCTACGTCGAGTGCAGCTATCTGCACGGCGTGAACGTCTTCCTGGCGGACTCCTTCGTCTTTTTCAGCAGTGACGGCGCCTGCGCCGTCACGCCCGACCCGGTGGTCCGCCGCATCGATCGCACCCCGTAGCCTCAACGCCGGTCGCGTCGCACCGCCCCGGCCACCGCCGCGACCATCTCCTCATCCCCGGGCCGCGCCGCTTCGGCGGCCGGCTCGGCTCCCTGGCGGCGCAGCTCGGCACTGGTGACGGGTCCGATGGAGGCGGCCAGGAGCTCGCCCCGCCGCCGCTCCCAACCACCTCCGAATCCTCCGAGCAACTCCACGAAGTGGCGGACGATGCGCGGGCTGGTGAAGGTCACCCAGCCGAGAGGCTCGTTCGCGAACAGCTCGGCCGCGCGCCGGGGCGCCTCCGGCGGCAGGCGCTTGTCATAGGCCACGATGGCCACGGCCTCGGCGCCGGCCGCGGCCAGCCCTTCGGCCAGGGCGGGCCGGGCGTCAGAGGCCTGAGGGAGGAGGACGCGGCGGCGCCGGGCGACGTGGGGGGCGAGGTCGGCCACCAGTCCTTCGGCGTCAGCCTTCCGGGCCTCCAGGTGGGGCTCGACCTCGAAGCTGCGGAGGGCCTCGGCCGTGGCAGGACCGACCACGGCCACGCGGACGCGGGCGGGGAGGGCGCCGCCCGTCAGGGGGAGAAAGGCTTCGACGGCGTTCGCGGAGGTGAAGACCAGCCAGTCGTAGAGGGCAAGCTCGGTGGCGGCCCGCTCCAGGGGGCGCGGATCAGCGGGAGGCACGACCTCCAGCAGGGGGAGGAGCTCGACCCGCGCGTCCGCCTCGGTAAAAGCGGCGACGAGGCCGTCCGACTGGTGCTCGGCCCGGGTGATGACGACGCGCAGGCCGGCAAGGGGCTGATTCACGCCGGCCCTCCTCTCCCGTCCCCTTCCTTCCCCCTCCCAAGACCCTCATCACCCCGGCCCTCTTCTCCCGCCCCCCCGCCACCCCCCTCCCCGGGAGAAGAGGGAGAAAAGCAAGAAAGGACGACAAGGACAGCAAGGACAAAAAGGACGAGGGAGACCAGCAAGAGCGCTCCAACCGGGTTCCCCTCTCCCGGTGAGGGGGGTGGGAGGGGGCGGGAGAGGGGACAGGGGTGAGGGCCCCGGGCGAGGGGCCTCACCCCCGCATCCTCGTCAAAACTTCCTCCGCCCCGTCCTCGCGCATCGCCGCCACGCAATCCTCGGCGACCCGCGCCGGGTCATCCCCCACGGCCTCGCCGCGGGCGGAGTGGGCGCCGTCGGGAGTGGCGAGGAGGGCGGTGAGGCGTAGACGGCCATTGCCGCCGTCGTCCGGCCGCGCCCAGGCGGCGAGGGGGAGGGTGCAGTCGCCGCCGAAGGCGGCCACCACCCGGCGCTCGGCGTCGGCGGCGCGGGCCGAGGGGGCGTGGTCCAGGGTGCGGCAGAGCGCCACGGCGGGGCTGCCCTCGCAAACCTCCAGGGCGAGGATGCCCTGGCCGGGAGCAGGAATCAGCACGCTGGTCGGGATCGGATGGGCCGGCAGGTCGCGCAGGCCGAGCCGGGCGAGGCCGGCACCGGCGAGGATGACACCGCCGGCCCCCTGCTCGCGCCATTTGCGCAGCCGCGTGTCGACGTTGCCACGGATGGGCTCGACGCGTAGGTCCGGCCGGCGCATGAGGATCTGGGCCCGGCGGCGCAGGGCGCCGGTCAGCACCACCGCGCCTTCGGGGAGGCCGTCGAGGTCTGAAGCCAGCTCGCTCACCAGCACGTCGCGCGGATCGGCCCGCTCGGGGTAGGCGGCCACGACGAGGCCTGCGGGCAGGGTCACCGGCAGGTCCTTGAGGCTGTGGACGGCGAGGTCGAGCGCGCCGTCGAGCAGGCCGCGCTCCAGCTCCTGGGTGAACAGCCCCTTGCCGCCCACCAAGGCGAGGTCGCCCGTCACCACGTCGCCGGTGGTGACCATGGGCACCATCTCGACGGTGAGGCCGGGGTTCGCCGCCTCCAGGGCGCGGGCTATCATCCCGGACTGCGCCAGAGCCAGGGCGCTGCGGCGGGTCCCCAGGCGCAGGCGGAGGCCGTCAGTCGGCGGTCTCGTCGTCATCCAGGTGGAAGAGCTCGCGCACCATGTCGAGCCGGGAGAGGTCTCCGGCGCCGCCGTCGCGGGTCCGCAGCCGGGTGCTGGGGTGGTGGAGGATCTTGCGCACGAGCGAGCGGGTGAGCCGCTCCAGCTCCTCGTGGGTCTCCTGGGGGAAGCGGGCGAGGGCGGCCTCCATCTCGTTGCGGCGGATCTTCTCCGCCTGCTTCTGGAGCCGGGCGATGAGCGGCTCGGCCTCCAGCCCGCGCACCCAGCCGCGGAAGAGGGTGAGCTCCTGCTCGATGATCTCCTCGACCTTCGGCACCTCCTCTTTGCGCCGCTTGAGGTTGCGCTGGATCAGGGTGTCGAGCGAGTCGATGGCGTGGAGGAAGACGTTCTCCAGGCGCCCGGCCCGGGGCTCGACGTTGCGCGGCACCCCGAGGTCCACCACCAGCAGCGGCCGCGACGGGCGGTGCTTCATGGCCGCCTTGAGGTGAGCGCGGGTGAGCACCGGCTCGTCGGCGCCGGTCGAGGCGATCACCAGGTCGGCCGTCTGCAGCGCCGTCAGGCGGTCGTCGAAGGCGAGGATCTCGGCGTTGGGGAACTCCGCCTTGAATTGTTGCGCCCGCTCCAGGCTGCGGTTGGCCACCCGGAGCTCGCGGGCGCCGCGCTCCACCACCGGCCGCGCCACCGAGCGGGCGATCTCGCCGGCGCCGATGAGCAGCACCTGGCACTCCTCGAGGCCGCGGAAGATGTTGCGCGCCAGCTCGACCACGGCATAGCCGAGCGAGACCGCGCCGGAGGTGATGGCCGTCTCCTGCCGCGCCCGCTTGCCGGCCGCGGCGGCGCTGCGCAGCAGCCGGCGCAGGACGGGGCCCTCGGCGCCCACCGCCTCGGCCAGGGCCGAGGCCTGCTTCACCTGGCCGAGGATCTCGGGCTCGCCCAGCACCATGGATTCGAGGCCGCTCGCGACTCCCAGGAGGTGGCGGGCCGCCTCGCCGTTGCGCTTGACGTAGAGCCGGCCCGGCCGCTCCAGCTCCGGCACGCGGTGCAGGAACACCATGTCGAGGATGGCATGGTAGGCCCCCTCCTCGTCGCGCGGCTGGAGGTAGACCTCCGTGCGGTTGCAGGTGGAGAGGAGGAACGCCTCGGCCACCTCGGTGCGGGCGAGGAGATGGACCAGCATCTCCTCCGTCTCCTCCTTGCCGTAGGCCACCTTCTCCCGCAGCTCGATGGGCGAGCAACGATAGTCGGTGCCGACCAAGAGCAGGGGAGGCTCCTGGCGGCTGCCGCTGGCGGGTTCGAGCAGGGGAGCGGTCATGGCGCCTCAGAGGAATCCGTGGAAGCCGCCGGTGAAGAAGAAATTGACGACCATCAGCGAGAAGAGGATGGCGCCGAAGCCGGCGAGGCTCGCCAGCGCCGTCTGCCGCCCCTGCCAGCGGCGCAGCCGGCGCAGCAGCAGGGCCGCGGCGTAGAGCACCCAGGTCGCCAGGGTGAAGACGATCTTGGGATCGTGCAGCCACTGGTCGTGGTACAGGCGATTGGCCCACAAGGCGCCGGTGACGACCGCGCCGGTGAGAGCGGCGAAGCCGATCAGCAGCGCGCCCGTCATCATCCGCTCCAGCACTTCGAGCGGCGGCAGCTTGCCGTAGAAGGTGGCGAAGCGCCCGCTCTTCAGGTCGCGATAGAGCTGGAGGAAGAGGAAGCCGTAGCCGGCGGCCACCACGAAGGCGGTGTAGCCCAGGAGGGCGAGCAGCACGTGCACGGAGAAGAACGGATCGTGGAAGATGGCGCGGTCCGGCGGGTTCGGCCGCGTCAGCACCGACGACAGGAGCTGGAAGAAGAAGACCAGCGACACCAGCCAGAAGCCGGTGGAGCGCGCCCGGCCATGCCACTCGACGAAGACGTAGACCACGGCCACGAAGAAGGCCACCATCGCCAGCGCCTGCGCCACCGTGGCGGCTGGGAACTGGTGGCGATGGATGGTGAGGGCGACGAGATAGGCCAGGTGGAGCAGCACGGCGCCGCGCAGGGCCGGCGTCGCCGTGCGCTCGGCGACCGGGTGCGACGAGAAGAAGAGGAAGCCGTAGTCGACCGCCACCAGCAGATACGCCAGCGGCAGGAGGATGACGGCGGTATCGAGAAAGGTCTGCAAGGCTCGTCCTCGGAAGTCAGCTTGAATGCTAGCACCTTCTGGCGCCGCCGCACCGTCCGCCGGGGGCGTCGGCGGAGCTAGAGTACGCTCCTTGCCCGTCCCCCGGTCCTCTGCTAGTGTCCCTTGCGCTCTGCGCTTTCGCAGGGCTGGGACTCTATTTCTCTGGACAAGGCGGGACGCATGGCCAACGTCGTCATCGTGGGGATGCAGTGGGGGGACGAGGGCAAGGGGAAGATCGTCGATCTCCTCTGCCCCGCCTTCGACGGCGTGGTG
>JAJKHS010000090.1 GCA_021154885.1 Thermoanaerobaculum sp. | reverse complement strand
GCCCCCTCCCAACCCCCCTCACCGGGAGAAGAGGGAGACCAGCAAGGTCGCTCCAACCGGGTTCCCCTCTCCCGGGGAGGGGGGTGGCGAGGGGGCGGGAGGGGGGACAGGGGAGGGGCCGGGGGTGAGGCTTCGAAGGGCAGGGCCGCATAGACTGGCAAGGATGTGTGTAACGGCATGAGTTTAACCCCGGCTGAAGCTCCGGGCCAACCCCCCCGATGCGGCACATGCCTTGCACCATGGGAGGATGCGGGCTGTCCAAGGCCCCCGGCACTTCGTAAATACTTCAGAGGAGAATTCAACCATGGCGACGACGACCACCACCACAACCCCCACCACCGACGTGAGCGCCCTCAACAGCCTGCTGCGCGGTGAGATGTCCGCTATCGAGACCTACCGCCAGGCGCGCGAGAAGGTTGCTCCGGGCGAGCCGGGAGCCGCCGATCTGGAGCGCTTCCAGCTCGACCACCGCGACGCCGCCGACAAGCTGTGGCACCACATCGAGCAGCACGGCGGCAAGCCCTCCGAGGGCTCCGGCCCCTGGGGCGCCTGGGCCAAGCTCGTGCAGGGCACGGCGAAGCTGCTCGGCAACGCCGCCGCCCTGAAGGCCCTCAAGGAGGGGGAGGAGCACGGCCTCAAGGACTACCAGGACGCCCTGGAGGACAAGAACCTGCCGGCCGACTGCCAGACCCTCATCCGCGGTCTGATCGAGAAGCAGCGCCAGCACGTCCCGGTCCTCGACCGGCTGATCTCCCAGGCCTAGCGCGACGCGGGCTTCGCCCCGATCGCCACCAGGTCCACGTCGCGGTTGGCAGGCCGCTCCGCGGGGGCGGCCGCCAGCCTGGCGCGGACCGCCTCCCGCCGCTCGTTCGCGAGGTCGCCACGGATCGCCACCACGCGCCGGGGCGCCACGCCCGCCACCTGCCAGCCGCTCCCCGGACTCGCGAGGGTCGCCTGGAACTCCTGCGCGTCCGCCTCGGTGTCCCACTCGCTGACCCACACCAGCAACCGCCCGCCTTCCTTCTTCTCGTAGACGGCGAAGCGGTCGCCGCCCCAACCCTCCGCCGCCACGACGGCACGCGCCCGGTCTGCGCCTCCCCCGTGCAGCAGGCTGCGGATGCTCAGCTCGCCCATCACTCCCTCGGCCGCCTTGCGATACCCCGGGAGGTCCGCCGCGAGGTCGGGGAGACGGACGACGACGGGATCGTCGCGGCGGGTGTGCCACTTCCCGGGGTGCAGGATCTGCTCGGTCGAGCGGGGCGGATCGGTCCTGAAGGCATAGTCCAGGAGCTTCTGGCCGCCCCGGCTGCGGACGCTCATGCAGAAGGTCATGCCCTGGAGATAGCCGAAGAGCAAATTGTCCCGCAGCCACTCCGGCGCCCGCGCGAACTGGTCGGCGCCCGGCAGGTCGGGCATCGCCTGCGCGAGCTTTTCGGGGTCGCCCAGCAGCGAGGAGATCAGTTGGTCTGCGCCGGGCGCGTTTTCGAGGCTCGCCTGCGCCTGAACGTCGATCATGGTCAGGGTGGCATCCCCCTCCACGAGGGCGGTCACGGCGGTGCCGGCGTCGGAGAGCGGATCGTCGTCCTTCTCCAGCTTCTCCAGGTCGAAGCTCTGGTCCTGGAGGGCGTGGGTCAGCTCGTGGACGAGCACCATGTCGTCGTTGCCATCCCCATCCCCCTCTTTCCCCGCAACGCCGCCGCCCCGCCGCACCATGGCGAGGTATTTGCGCTCGGTATCGTAGTAGCCGGCCACCTGGCTGGTCAGCAGTTCGGGAAGGTACTTGCCCAGGTCCAGGGTCTCGGGGATGAGGCCGAACGCCTTCAGGCTCTCCTCGGCCGCCCGCAGCGACTCCGGCTTCAGATGCTGCCGCATCGTCTCCAGCAGCTTCTTTTTCAGCTCCACCTCGTCCAGGCTGCCGGCGGGGATGGGCGCGCGGGCGTGGAGCCCCCGGTACTTCTCCGCCGCCGCCAGCAGGGTCTGCATGTGCTGCGCGCCCGCGGCGGGCAGGGGGACCACCCCCTCCGGCAGCGGCGCGGCGGGCTTCGGCGCCGCCGCCAGACCGGCGCCGGCCAGGAGGAGAAGGACGAGGGACGGGAGAGCGCGCCGGAAAGACTCGAAGGACATCGGGATGATTATAGCGGGACAACAAAGCGGGACACCCGGCCCCGACTTGAGGCAGAATCCCCTGCCATGAGCACTGAATGGAAGCCCCTGTTGCAAGGAGACCTCGCGACGCAGGCCCGCCAGAGTATCCAGGAGATCGCCGCCGCACTGGAGTCCACCGTCTCCCCTGAGGGCGCCCGGTCGTCCTCGATCGCCGGCGGCCAGTCCGGCGAGGCGCTGTTCTACACCTACCTCGCCCTCGATACCGGCGATGAGGCCGCCGCCGAGCGGGCGGCGCAGCTCGTCGAGCAGGCGGCGGAGACGCTGGCGGTGCAGCCCCTGCCGCCCAACCTCTACACCGGCTTCGCCGGCGTGGCCTGGACCATGGAGCACCTCCGCGGCCGCCTGTTCGAGGACGAGGGGGACGAGGACGACCCGGTCGAGGAGATCGACGAGGCGCTCGCCATCCCTCTCCAGCGCTCCCCCTGGCCGGGCGACTACGACCTGATCACCGGCCTGGTGGGCCTGGCCGTCTACGCCCTGGAGCGCCTCCCCCGGCCGGCGGCGGTGAGCCTGCTCACGAGCATCGTCGACCGCCTGTCCGAGAGGGCCGACATCAGCGAAGAGGGGGCCGCCTGGTTCACCCGCCCCGAGGAGCTGCCGGATTGGCAGCGCGAGTACCACCCGCGCGGCAACTACAACCTCGGCGTGGCCCACGGCCTGCCCGCGGTCGTCGCCGTGCTCGCCGGCGCCGCCGCCGCAGGGGTCGAGAAGGCGGGGCCGCTGCTCCACGATTCCGTGCGCTTCCTGCTGGCCCGCCGCCAGGAGCCGTCCGTGGGCTCCTGCTTCAGCACCGCCTATGCGCCCTGGGAGCCGCCCTCCGCCTCCCGCCTCGCCTGGTGCTACGGCGATCCCGGTGTGGCCGCGGCCCTGCTCGCCGCCGCCCGCGCCGCCGGCGAGCCCGCCTGGGAACGAGCGGCCCTGGAGGTCGCCCTCGCCGCCGCCGAACGCACGGGGCCGACCTCCGGCATCCGTGACGCCGGCATCTGCCACGGCGCCGCGGGGCTCGGCCACCTCTTCAACCGCATGTACCACACCACCGGCGAGGAGCGGCTCGGGGAGGCCGCCCGCTTCTGGTTCGAGCGCACCCTCGCCTTCCGGGAGCCGGGCCAGGGGATCGGCGGCTACCGCGCCTGGGGCGTGATCGGCGGGCCCGACGAGCTCGGCTGGCGGGACGATTCGGGCTTCCTGGAGGGGACCGCTGGGGTCGGCCTCGCCCTCCTCGGCGCCCTCTCCAACGTCGAGCCCGCCTGGGACCGCATCCTGACCCTCTCGGTCCGGACGGTCGATCGCTGAGCGCCCGGACGCCCGGCAGGGAGGGGGGACATGGACCTGGAACCCGAGATCCGCCACCGCACCCTCGCCGCCAACGGCGTCCGCCTGCACGCCGTCGAGGCCGGACCCGAGGACGGCCCCCTCCTCGTCCTCCTCCACGGCTTCCCGGAGTTCTGGTACGGCTGGCGTCATCAGATCGGTCCGCTGGCCGCCGCGGGCTACCGCGTCCTGGTGCCCGACCAGCGGGGCTACAACCTCAGCGGCAAGCCGCGGCGCGTCTCCTCCTACAACCTCGACCTCCTGGCCCGCGACGTGGTGGCAATGATCGACGGGGCGGGCGTCGAGAAGGCCCGCGTCGTGGGCCACGACTGGGGCGGCGTGGTCGGGTGGTGGCTGGGGATCCGGTATCCGCAGCGGCTCGAGCGTCTGGCGGTGCTCAACATCCCCCATCCGCTGGTGATGCAGCAGACCCTGTGGCACAGCTCCGTGCAGCGGAAGAAGAGCCGCTACATGTTCTGGTTCCAGCTCCCCTGGCTCCCCGAGCACGTCTTCTCCCGGAACGATTTCGCATACGCCGAGAAGAGTCTGCGAAGCTCCAGCCGGCCGGACACCTTCAGCGACGAGGACGTCGCCCGCTACAAAGAGGCCTGGGCTCAAGCCCACGCCATGCGCTCCATGATCCACTGGTACCGCGCCGGCCTGCGCGCCCGGCCCCGGCGGCCGGAGAGCCCCCGCGTCGCCGTCCCCACTCTGCTGATCTGGGGGACGCAGGACCGTTTTCTCGGTCAGGAGATGGCCATGCCCAGCCTCGCCCTCTGCGACCACGGCCGCCTGGAGCTGATCCCCGAGGCCACCCACTGGGTGCAGCACGAGGAGCCGGAGAGGGTGAACCGGCTGCTGCTCGATTTCCTCCGGTGAGGGGCCTCAACCCGGGAGATTCCGGGAATGCGCGACGCCGGCCCGCCGTTGTGAGTATACGGTATGGGAATCGAGAACCGCGCGCCCACGGTGTTCCTCCTCTCCCCCGCGAGCTTGACGGGGGTGCGGGCCGGGCAGCTCACCTCGCCGCGGGCCGGCTTCGAGGCTGCCGTACGCTACCGCAGCGCCGAAGGGGTGCCCATCGCGGACGCCTTCAGCTTCATGAGCTCCCTCTATTTCCGCGGCAAGATGGCCTATGCCCGCCGTTTCGCGACGCCGCCGCCGGCCCTCGCGGCCGGCACGGAGGACGACGGCATCCTGGTGATCGCCCCTGGCGTCGGGCTGGTGCCGCCCGACTGGCGGCTCACCCGCGAGCGCCTGGCGACCCTTCGCACGCCGGTCGACCTCAAGAACCCCGACTACTGCGAGCCCCTGAGCGCCCACGCCCGGCAGCTCCGGGAGGTGATGCCGGAGCCGGCCCGGGTAGTCCTCCTCGGCAGCGTGGCGACGGGCAAGTACCTGGACCTCCTGGCGCCGGTCTTCGGGGACCGTCTCCTCTTCCCCCGCGACTTTGCTGGCGCGGGCGACATGCAGCGCGGCGCCATGATGCTGCGGGCGGCCCGGGAGGGGCGGGAGCTCGACTACGTCACCCTCGACGCGCCGCGCCGCCGGGCCCGGTCTTGACCCGCGAGCGAAAGCCTCCTCGGGGATCGATCATGGAATGGACCTTGCATTTCCTCCTCTTCGTCTGGCAGTCAAAGCACGAGCCGAATGGAGCATAGTTCAACGAAAAGGAGGAGGTTCCTCATGGTCCGTATCAACCGAAAGAAAGCGGCCCTGCCGTTTCTGTTGAGCGCGGCCCTGCTGACGGTCTCCGCGACCGGTTGCAAGGTCACCAAGACGCAGGACGGTAAGATGCCCGAAGTGGATGTCAAGGGCGGCCAGGTTCCCAAGTACGACGTCAAGGGACCGAAGGTCGACGTGAAGACGGAAACGAAGCAGATCGAAGTTCCCACCGACGTGACCGTGAAGACCAAGAAGAAGGACATCAAGGTCCCCGAGGTCTCCGTCACCCCGCCGCGGTAAAACGCGAGCCGGTCGATCGCGGACGAAGGCGAAATCTTTTCACCAGCACCGGCGGTCCTTCCCGAGAGAGGCGAAACTCCGTCGCGGTCTCCCCGTATAGACTGCGACGGAACCCGTGTACCCGTTCGCTTTTACTTGAATTCGAGGAGGTGCTCGTGAACAGGACGCTCTCCGGCTTGCGGACTGCCGCGGCGGCGGCCGCCCTGGGCCTGTTGGTCTGGGGTGGAACCGCCGTGGCTGCCGTGAGCTATCAGGACTATCACTCGTTCGCCAGAGTCGAGCAGCAGCTCCAGGCCTGGAGCAAGGACCACCCGCAGGAGCTGAAGCTGCTCACCGTCGGCAGGTCGGCCGGCGGCCGGCCCCTCTACGTCGTCCGCATCGCCGGCCCCGGCCCGGACCCCGACGGCCGGCCGGCGGTCTTCGTGGGCGCCAACGTCGCCGGCTACCACAACGCCGGCACCGAGGCCGCCCTCGACCTCATCCAGACGCTGGCCACGGCGCCGGCCGGCAGCCCGGCCGCGAAGCTCCTCGCCACCACCACCTTCTACGTCGGCCCGGCGCTGAACCCGGACGCTCACGACGGCATCTTCGCCACTCCCCGCGTCCGCCGCGGCGGCAACGCCCAGAAGGTGGACCACGACGTGGACGGCCTGACCGGCGAGGACGGGCCGGACGACCTCGACGGCGACGGCGTCATCACCCGCATGCGGATCCCCGACGCCACCGGCGGCTGGCTGCCGGATGCCACCGACCCGCGGGTGCTGGTGAAGGCCGACTCGCTGGCCCAGAAGGCCGGCGCCTACCGCGTGGAGACCGAGGGGAAGGACGACGACGGCGACGGCGACTACAACGAGGACGCCGCCGACGGCGTGTGGCCCGACCGGAGCTTCCCCCACGTCTTCCCTTACACTCCCGAGAGTGGGCCGTGGGCCGGCTATGCTCCGGAGGCCCGGGCGTTGCTCGACTTCCTCTTCGAGCGCAGGAACGTCGCGCTGGCGGTGGTCTACGGCCCGGCGAACAACCTCCTTGCCGCGCCCCAGAGCCTGGGCGGCGGCGGCGACCTGGGAACGCAGAAGTTCAAGGTGCCGCCGCAGGCGGCCAAGGCCCTGGGCTTCGACCCCGAGCAGGAGTACACCATCGATCAGATCTGGGATGTCGCTCAGAACCTCCCCTTCGTGCGGCAGAACGGGATCACCAAGGAGCAGCTCACGCAGTTCCTCGGCGCCGGTCCCGCCACCAAGGTGGACGCCGACGACCAGGCCTTCCTCGACAAATTTGCCGAGGGCTACAAGGAGCGCCTGAAGAAGGCCGGCCTCTCCGCCGACCGGCCCGGCGCCCAGTACGGCCGGGGCGGCTTCACCCCGTGGCTCTACTACCAGTACGGGGCCATGGCCCTGGAGCTCGACGTCTGGGGCATCCCCAAGGCCGAGAAGAAGAGCGAGGCCAAGGCGGGCGAGGAGCCTCTCACCCCGGACAAGGTGGCGGCGATGACCAGCGACCAGTTCGTCGCTCTGGGCAAGGAGAAGATCGAAGCCTTCCTCAAGGAGAACAAGGTGCCGCCCCAGTTCAGCGCCGACATGGTGATCGGCGCGATGAAGGGCGGCCAGATCACGCCCAAGGCGATGATCGACCGCATGAAGCAGATGGGCGGCGGTGCCGGCGGTACTGGCGCCGCGGCCGTCGGCGGCAAGCCGGGCGAGGCCGGTGCCCGCGAGCGCGAGGTGCTGGCCTGGGTTGACGCCAACACGCCCGGCGCCTTCACGCCCTGGGCCCCGGTCACCCTGCCCGACGGCACCAGGGTCGAGGTGGGCGGGCTCGATCCCTTCGTCGAGCTCAATCCACCCCTGGCGATCCTCAAGCCTGCGGTGGCGGCCCATACGGAGACGGTGCTCGACCTCGCCGGCAAGCTCGCCCGGGTGGAGATCCTCTCGCTCAAGGTCACCGACCTCGGCGGTGGCGTCTACCGCGTCAAGGCCGTGGCCGGCAATCGCGGCTACCTCGCCAGCCATACGAAGCAGGCGGCCCGCGCCCACGCCCACATCCCCGTCCGTCTCGTCCTCGAGCTGGGCAAGGGAATCGAGCTGGTGACCGGCTATCCGGCCGTCACCGCCGAGCGCCTCGAAGGCACCACCGGGACGCTGGCGGGCGAATGGCTCGTCAAGGCCGCGCCCGGCACGAAGATCGTCGTCGACCTGATGACCGACAACGCCGGCCACGACCAGAAGTCCATAACTGCCGGGACCGCGGGGAAGGGAGCCTGAGCATGAGATCGCACATCGCAGTCCTCATCCTGTTACTGGCGACCGTCCCGTCCGCCGCCGCCCCTCTCCAGCCCGTGGGCAAGCCGCCCGAGGCGACGTTCAACCGCCTCCACACCTACGAGGAGATCAGCGATCTGCTCAAGGCCTACGCCGCGGCCTATCCGAAGTGGACGAAGCTCGAAAGCGTCGGCAAGAGCATCCAGGGGCGCGACCTCTGGATGCTCACCATCAACAATCAGGCCACCGGCCCGGATCTGTCCAAGCCGGCGATGTACATCGACGGCAACATCCACGCCAACGAGGTGCAGGGGGCCGAGACGGCGCTCTACACCGTCGACTACCTGCTGAAGAGCTACGGCTCGCTGCCGCGGGTGACCGAGATGATGGACCGCTCGGTCTTCTACGTCCTCCCCATGGTCAACCCCGACGGCCGCGCTCTCTGGTTCAAGGGGCCTTCCGACGCCGACTTCCCCCGCACCGTCATGATGCCGGTCGACGACGACCGCGACGGCAAGCTGGACGAGGACGGCTATGACGACATGGACGGCGACGGCTACATCACCACCATGCGCAAGAAGGTGCCGCTGGGTCAGGGCACCCACAGGCTCGATCCCAAGGACCCGCGCCTGCTGGTGCCCGTCCAGCCCGGCGAATTGGGCGACTACCTCTTCCTGGGCAAGGAGGGCTTCGACAACGACGGCGACGGCCGCGTCAACGAGGATCCGGTGGGTTACGTCGATCCCAACCGCACCTGGGGCTACTCCTGGGAGCCTGAGTACGTGCAGTCGGGCGCCGGCAAGTATCCATTCTCGATTCCCGAAACGCGATCGATCGCCAACTGGGCCCTGCAGCACCCCAACATCGCGGCCGTGGAGAGCTACCACAACAACGGCCAGATGATCCTTCGCGGTCCCGGTGCCAAGGCCGATCCGCCCTACCCGCCGCAGGACCTCAAGGTCTACGACCTGATCGGCAAAGAGGGCGAGAAGCTGCTGCCGGGCTATCACTATTACATTTCGTGGAAGGACCTCTACACCGTCCACGGCGCCACGACCGATCACTTTTACGGCATCATGGGCGTGCTGGCCTTCACCAACGAAATGTACAATCCGCCGGCCGACTTCGACAAGAACGGCGAGGTCACGCAGGAAGAGCTGATGAAGTTCAACGACCTCCTCACCCTCGGCCGGCAGTTCGTGGACTGGCATCCGTTCAATCATCCGCAGTACGGTCCCATCGAGATCGGCGGTTTCAAGCGCGACGTCGGCCGCGTGCCCGAAGGCTGGGCCCTGGAGGACGAGACGCACCGCAACAACGCCTTCGTGCTGCTCAACGCCTATCACCTGCCGCGTCTCTCGATCGGCGAGGCGGTGGTGAAGAAAGTGGGGGATCACCTGTGGAAGGTCGAGGTGCCGGTGCTCAACGACCGGGGTATCCCGACGATGACCGCCATGGCGCTGAACAACAAGCTCCACCGCCAGGACGTCGCCACCGTCACCGGCGGCAAGGTGATCTCAAGCGGCATCGTGAACGATCAATATCTCGACAAGATCGACGTCCAGGCGCACCGGCCCGAGCGCCTGATGGTGCCCGGCGTCGAGGGGCTCTCGACGCGCATCCTCTTCTTCCTCGTGCAGGGCGACGGCGACGTCACCGTCCACTACGACAGCCTGAAGGGGGGCAAGCTGGCAAAGAAGGTCGCCCTCAAATAGCTTCGACGCTTGCCCGATTCGATATCCCGGAGGATCGCGAGACCCTCCGGGATTTTCATTTCCGAGTCACCGGGTCACATCCGCAGATGATCCGCCCGCCAGTCGCGGATCTTCTTCTTGATGTCGTTCTGGCTCCCGATGTTCTGGTCGAGCACGACGCGCGTCAGCTCCGGCACCTCGGCGTCGCTGGCGAAGCGCAGGGCGATGAGCTGGCCGGTCGAGAGCTCTCCGATCCGGCTTCTCAGGTCCGGCGGCAGGAGCCTCTCCAGCCGCAGCCTCTCCTCCAGGCGGATGACCCGGTCCTGCGCCCGCACCGGGAAGCTCCGGGTGTACCAGGCGAGCAGCCCCAGGGCGACCGCCACGGCGAGGTTCAGCAGGCGGTCCTGAACTGGCACGAAGGGAATCGGGAAGACCACCCGCACCAGCGACCAGATGATGTTGATGACGAGGATTCCCAGGGTAACGAAGTGGAAACCGGGAACGAACTTCCGGTGCGTCGCTAACGTCTGATCAGCCATGGGTCCCTCCAGGAGGTTGGATGCGTGGGGACTATGGTACTCCGCCCTGGCGAGCAGCGCCGCGGCGACCTACCTCCCGCCGCCGAAAAGACCGCCCAGGATGCTGCTGGCGAGGCCACCGAGGCCGGAGGGGGCGGCGGCCTGCGCCTGGGCGTGCTCGTCCTGCAGCACGCCGGGGAGACTGCCCGGGTCGAGGCCCTGCTGCTGCTTCATCCGGCCCAGGGCGCCCATCACCAGGGGGGCCAGGACGGCGAGGAGCTGGCCGGCCTGCCCCGCGCCGATGCCCGTGGCGTTGGCCAGGCCGGTGGTGGCGTTGTCCTGATGGCGGCCCAGGATGTGGCCGAGGATGGCGCCGCCGATTCCGGTGGCGGCCCCGCTGTTGCCGAGATAGCCGCCGACCTGGTCGAGGATGCCGCCGTCGTGGGCGTTCAGGGCCTGGTGCAGAGCGTCGGCCCCGCCGGGCTGGGAGACGTTGTGGGCGAGGGCTCCGGTGAGCACGGGGATGGCGGCCGAGACGGCCTGCTGGGTGCTCGACGGGTCGAGGCCGAGCTGACGGCCGATCGTCTCGACGCCCTCCGTGCCGAGCTGCGAGCTCAGAATATCTACGATGGACATTGAATCTCCTTTCAGGACGACGAGAGCCGCGAACCGGGTGGAGGCAGGGCGGCCGGATGCGTGCGAGAGGAGAATACCCTACACCGGAGAAGTTACGGAGCGCATTACGGGATGCGGATACCTTGCGGTAGACTCCGCGCATGGAGACGCCAGGGAAGGCGCTGCCGGCTGTGGCCACTGCGGCGGCGGCGCAATGGGATAGCCTCGTCAAGTCGTTTGTCGAGAGGTACTTCGAGGCCCATCCCACCTTCGGCGCCGGGTCGGGCCGGCACGAGTTCGACGGCCGCCTGCCCGACTGGAGCCCGGGGTCGTTCGAGCACGAGGTGGCGCAGCTTCGGGAGGACCGCCGGCGGGCGCTCGCCTTCGACCCCGCGGCCCTCGACGAGCCGCGTCGCTTCGAGCGCGAGCTGCTGGTGGCGGTAACCGACGCCGATCTCTTCTGGCTCGAAGAGGCGGAGTGGCACCGGCGCAACCCCCTCTTCTACTCCGGCCCGCTGGACCCCAACCTCTATCTCTCCCGCGACTACGCTCCCCTGGAGCAGCGGCTGCGGTCCTACGTCGCCTATGCCCGGCAGGTGCCGCGGGCAGCGGAGCAGGTGCGCGCCAACCTGCGCACGCCCCTGCCGCGCACCTATGCCGAGCTGGGGGAGATGTCCTTCGGCGGCCTCGCCGGCTACTATGAGACCGACGTGCCCGGGGTGTTCGCGGCCGTGGACGATCCGGATCTCCAACGCCAGATGCGCGAGGCCAATGCCGAGGCCGCGCAGGCCATGCGCAAGCTGGGCGCCTGGTTCCACGACCAGATCCCCCCCGCCGGGGAGGCCGGGGGGGAGTTCCGCCTGGGCGCGGATCTCTATGGCCGCATGCTGGCGGCCACCGAGCGGGTGGACGTCCCCTTGGCCGAGCTGGAGGCGGCGGGCCGGCGGGAGCTGGCGCGCAACCTCGCCGCGCTGCGGGAGGCCTGCGCGGCCTGCGATCCCAGCCTTTCGGTCGCCGAGTGCCTCGCCCGGGTGATGGCGCGCAAGCCGCCCGAGGGTCCGGTGGAGGCGGCCCGCCGGCAGCTTGCGCGGCTGCACCGCTTCATCGAGGAGAACGGTCTGGTCTCCATCCCCGGCTGCGAGGAGGCCCGCGTCGAGGAGGCGCCGCCATACCAGCGGTGGAACTCGGCCTACATCGACATCCCCGGGCCGTACGACCGGCACCTGCCCTCCATCTATTACATTGCCCCGCCGGACCCCTCGTGGTCGCCGGAGGAGCAGGCCGAGTACGTCCCGGGCGAGGCCGACCTGCTGTTCGTCTCCGCCCACGAGGTGTGGCCGGGGCACTTCCTCCAGTTCCTCCACAGCAACCGCGCCGCCTCTCCCTTAAGCCAGCTCTTCGTGGGCTACGGCTTTGCCGAGGGGTGGGCGCACTACTCCGAGGAGCTGATGTGGGAGGCGGGCTTCGGCGGCGGCGACCCCTGCCTGCACATCGGCCAGCTCCAGAACGCCCTCTTGCGCAACATCCGCTACCTCGTGGCTCTCGGCCTGCACACCGGCGACCTGACGGTGGAAGAGGCCGAGCACATGTTCCGCGAGCAGGGCTTCCAGGACCCTGCCAACGCCCGGCAGCAGGCGGCGCGCGGGACCTTCGATCCTGGCTTCCTCAACTACACCCTGGGCAAGCTGATGATCCGCAAGCTGCGGGAGGACTGGACCGGCCCCCGCGGAGGGCGGACGGCCTGGCGGGAGTTCCACGACCGTCTCCTCTCGTACGGCGGGCCGCCCATACCCCTGGTGCGGCGGGCGATGATGGGCGGCAGAGCTGGGGCGATATTGTAGAGTTACTACAGCGACCCCAGCACCTCCAAATACTCCCCCACCCCCATCTCCCGCACATTGGACGGATTCGATCCGTTCTGCACCGCCCGCTCGGCGATCCACGGGTAGTCTTCCGGGGAGATCCCCAACTCGCGGAACGCGGGGACGCCCAGGTCCCGCACCAACTCCTCGATCGCCTGGAGGACGCCGTCGGCCCCGGATCGGCTGCCCGGCGGCAGGACGGATTCGAGGTGGGCGAGCTTGCGGGCGCTCGCCGGGAGGTTGAAGCGGGTGACGGGCGCGAGGAGCACGGCGTTGGCCAAGCCATGGGGGACGTCCCAGCGACCGCCCAGGGTCTCCGAGAGGCAGTGGACGGCGGCCACGTCGGCGTTGCCGAAGGCGAGGCCGGCAAGGGTGGAGGCGCGCATCACGGCCTCGCGGGCCTCGGCGTCGCCGGCGACGTCGGCCGCAGCCCGGCGGAGATAGCGGAAGAGGAGGGAGACGGCGGTCGACGCCAGAGCGTCCGAGATCGGGTTGGCCAGCCGGCAGGTGAAGGCCTCGACGGCGTGGGTGAGGGCGTCGGCGCCCGTCCAGGCTACGAGATGGCCGGGGAGGGTGCGCAGGACCTCGCAGTCCACGAGCGCCCAGGCGGGGTACATCGTCTCGCCCTTGACGCTGATCTTGGCCTGCCGCTCTTCGTCGGTGAGGACGGAGACCCAGGTCACCTCCGAGCCGGTGCCGCAGGTGGTGGGGACGGCGATGAAGGGGAGCGGCTCGGTCTCGTAGCGGTTCCGCCCCTCGTACTGGACGGTGGAGCCGCCATTCGGGATCAGCATGGCGGCGGCCTTGGCGGCGTCGAGCACGCTGCCGCCGCCGATCCCCAGGACCAGCGAGATCCCCTCCTCCCGTCCCCAGCCGGCCAGGCGGTCGACTGTCGAGGCGCGAGGATTGGGCTCGACGTCGTCGAAGGTGATGGTCTCGATCTCCCGCTCCGCCAGGGCCTTCCAGATCCGCTCCGGCCAGCCCGTCTCCTCGATGCCGGGGTCGGTGACCATCAGTACCCGCTCGGGGGCATAGCCAGCGATCACCTCCGGGAGGCGGCCGATGCAGCCGGGAGCCATGACGACGCGGGTGGGGACGCGGAAGGGGCGACTCATGAAAGTAACCATACAGCCGCGGAATCCGTATTACTCTCCGAAAGGCACGTTCAAGGAGAATCCATGGAATCCGTCGTCGAGACCGTAGCCGCCCGTCCCCGAGTAGAGACGGCCGCCGCTCTGCCCTGGTACCTCACCGCCATGCTGGCGGGTTCGACCAGCATCGTCATCGGTCTGCTGTGGGACATCTCCTGGCATATGACGATCGGCCGCGACACCTTCTGGACCCCGGCTCACATGGCCATCTATCTCGGCGGCGTGCTGGCGGGGGTGTCGTGCGGCGCACTCGCCCTCAAGACCACCTTCGCCGGCACCGCGGCGGAGCGGGGTGCGTCCGTGAGCTTCTGGGGGTTCCGGGCGCCGCTGGGCGCTTGGGTGGTCATCTGGGGCGCTTTCGCCATGCTCACCTCGGCGCCGCTCGACGACTGGTGGCACAACGCCTACGGGCTGGACGTGGAGATCCTCTCGCCGCCCCACAGCCTGCTCGGAGCCGGCATGATCACCATCCAGATCGGCGCCATGCTGATGGCGCTCGCCCTCCAGAACCGGGCGCCGGCAGGAGAGGGGAGGGCGCTCGGGCTGGCCCATCTCTACGCCACCGGAATCGTGCTGCTGATGGCGGCGACGCTGATCACCGAGTACAGCTATCCCAACCATCACCACGGCGGACTGTTCTACGAGATCGCCTGCGGCGTATTCCCCCTCACCCTGGTCTCCGTGGCCCGCTCGTCGCGCCGGCGCTGGGCGGCCACCACCGCCTGCGCCTTCTACATGCTCCTCGCCTGCTCGATGGTGTGGATCCTGCCGCTGTTTCCGGCGCACCCGAAGCTCGGGCCCATCAACACGCCGGTGGACCACATGGTGGCGCCGCTGTTCCCGCTGCTGCTGATCGTCCCGGCCCTGGCCGTCGACTTCCTCGTCCAGCGCCGGGAGGGGAAACGCGCCGGCTGGCGGGACGCGCTGCTGATCGCCGTGGCCTTCCTCGTCCTGTTCCTGGCCGTGCAGTGGTTCTTCTCGGAACTCCTCATCTCCCCGGCGGCGCACAACTGGTTCTTTGCCAGCGACCGGCATTGGGAGTACTCCTCCACGCCCGGCCCCTACCGCCACCAGTTCTGGCATCCCGATACGGACCCGCTGACCCTCCGCTCGCTGGGGATCGCCCTGGCGCTGGCGACAGTCTCCTCCGGCACCGGCCTCTGGCGGGGCTCGGGTCTGTCGAAGGTGCAGCGATGAGCGACCGGCTCCTGCGACCGCTCGTCGCCGTGGCCATGCTCCTGGCGGCGGCGCTCCCCGCCGGGGCGCACGTGGGCAGCCCGAATGTCTTCTACGACGGCAGCGCCGGCCCCTACCCCGTGCGGGTCATCGTCCGGCCACCGGTGGTGATTCCGGGGTTGGCGGAGATCACGGTGAAGCTGGGGGATGCGAAAGCCGACGAAGTGACCGTTCAGCCGATCCAGTGGCAGGCGGGGACGAAAGGCGCGCCGCCGCCGGACGTGGCGGCGCCGGTGCCCGGGGCCCCGGGGGTGTGGAGCGCGCAGCTCTGGCTGATGATCGGTTCCTCCTATGGTGTGCGGGTGCACGTGAAAGGACCGGCCGGCGTGGGGGAGGTCCTGGTGCCCGTCACCGCCGTGCCGAGCCGGGTGCTGGAGATGAAGCAGGGGCTGGGGGTCGTGCTCGCGGCCCTGGGCCTCTTCCTGTTCGCGGGAGCGGTCACTCTGGTGGTCTCCGGCGTGCGCGAGAGCGCGCTGCCGCCCGGCGAGGTTCCGGACGAGCGCCAGCGCACCCGGGCGCGGATGGCGGGAATCGTGGCGGCGGTGCTCTTCGCCCTTGCCCTGTGGGGCGGCAGGTCCTGGTGGGACAGCGTCAAGGCCCGGGCGCGGGAAAATCTCTACAAACCGTTCCATGTCACCTCCGCGGCGAGGCTCGCGGCGGGGAAACCGATCCTAGCCCTCACCATCGAAGACGAGCGCACCCGCGACTGGTCGCCCCTGATGCCGGACCACGGCAAGCTGATGCACCTCTTCCTGCTCCGCGAGCCGGGCCTCGACGCCTTCGCCCACCTCCATCCCGTGCGGCAGGACCCAAACCGCTTCGTGGCCGCGTTGCCGCCGTTGCCGGCGGGCACCTACCGCCTCTACGCCGACGTGGTCCACGAGAGCGGCTTCGCCCAGACCCTGGTGGACAAGGTGACGCTCCCCGCGGCCCCAGTGGCCGGAGCCCAGGCCGCGACCGAGGTCCCGCCGGACCCGGACGACTCCTGGCGTGCCGTCGAGCCCCTGGCGCCGCGAGCGGTCCTCGGGCCGAAGGTCGCGATGCTCGCGGGTGGTGGCACCCTGCTCTGGCACCAGGAGCCGCTGGCAGTCAACCGCGAGGTCACTCTGCGCTTCGAGGCCAGGGATCCGGAGGGGCGTCCCCTCCCCCTGGAGCCCTACATGGGCATGCTGAGCCACGCCGTCATCACCCGCAACGACGGCCAGGTCTTCGTCCACCTCCACCCCATGGGTACCATCAACATGGCCGCCCAGGAGTCCTTCGCGGCGAAGGCGGGAATGGCCGGCATGCCGGGGATGCCGGGAATGGACCACGCCGGGCAGGCTCCCGCGAGCACTGTCTCCTTCCCCTACGAGTTCCCTCAGCCCGGCCGCTACCGGATCTGGGTGCAGGTGAAGAGCGGCGGGCAGGTGCGGACAGGAGTGTTCGACGCGGAGGTGGGGAAGCCCTGATCAGGCGGGTGAAAGCCGGCGTGAAACGTTTTTCCCCCGGCCGTCACTCACCTCACGAAGCCCCTCCTCCTTTTCGGGTCCTCCCCTGGGGGCTCTTTTTTATTTGCGACATCTTTCTCCCCGGCCGTTCGTGGTGGTAGGGTTTTCCCTTCCGCGGAGCGGTCGCATGAGCTCGAAGCCCCGGCACGTCATCCTGGTCGGCAACCAGCCGGTCTCCCTGCCCGACGGGGTGACGGCCCTCGACTGGGCCCTGGAGCGGGTCAACTCCCAGAACCCCCGGATCCGCTCCTTCCTGGGCTGCATCCGGCTCATCGAGGGGGTGCTGGAGAGCAACTATGCCCTCCTCCACTGCTCGCCGGAGCGCCTGCTGGACATCTGGGGCAAGGTGCGGCAGGTCGCCTTCCTGATCCGCAACCAGCTCGCCCCCTTGCTCGACGCCCCCTCCCGCATCGCGCGGCTGGAGGACGCGCGCAAAGGCGCCGGCCTCGCCCTCTCCATGCTCGAGACCCACGTGCTGCGGGGGCTCGACCGCTTCCCGGACGAGGTGGCGCCCGGCCAGCTCATGGAGGTGCGGAAGCTGCTCTGCGTCTCCATCGGCCAGATCCACTCCTTCCTCCACGACACTTTCGGCGCCGTCATGGCGGCCGATCCGCGGAGCCTCCACGACGCCGACTACTTCCTCTCCCGGCGCTTCCCGCGGGACATCGAGGAGGCCGAGTGGCTCCATTCCACCCTGGTCCGGCTGAGCCAGTACCTGGAGGCGATGGAGAGCGCCCGGCGTCTCCGGCTGTCGGGGCCCGCCGAGCGCATCCGGCGGGACGAGGCCGTCCCCGCGCGCGAGGAGTGGGAGCCCACCGCCGACTTCCTGAAGGCGCTGCTGACCGGGCTCACCCCGAAGCTGAAGGAGATCCTGGCACTGCGGGGGATCCGCTTCTACGAGATGGAGATCCTCGACCGCCACGCCTTCGAGATCCCCCACCGCTGCCGGCTGGTCCTCGACCTGCATGAGACGTCGCTGGAGGCGGTGGAGGGGATCAAGGCGTCGGTGGGCGCCTCCCCGCCGGAGAAGGAGCAGGGCGTGCGGGACCTCATCCACTGCCACGCCGCCTTCGGCCGGCGGATCGCCGCCCGCCTGGAGGAGATCGACACCGTGCTGCGCGACCTCGTGGCCTTCGTCCCCCTGTGGATCGAAGCCGTCGAGAAGCGCCGCGCCCTCCTCCTCAAGCGCAGCCTCGACGAGGGAAAAGCGGAGAGGCCGGACGAGGCGTTGTAGGATCTCCCCGCTGCGGACTGTACGCAGCCGATCCGGAGAGGAGAGCGATGAAGACGCTGAAGAGCTATGTCCTTGGGAGCTGGCAGGAGGGCAAGGAGGGAAACCTCAGCTTCGTGACGCTGGTCGACCCCTCGACCGAGGAGGAGATCGCCCGCGCGTCGAGCGAGGGGATCGATTTCGGCGCCGTGCTGGCCCATGCCCGCGAGCGCGGCGGTCCGGCTCTGCGGGCGATGACCTTCGGCCAGCGGGCAGCGCTCCTCAAGGAGATGTCGAAGGCCCTGCGCGACCACCGGGACGAGCTCCTGGACCTCTCGGCCCGCAACACGGGGACCACCAGGCCGGACGGCTCCTTCGACGTCGACGGCGCCTCGGGGACTCTCGCCTACTACGCGAGCCTCGGCTGGCGGCTGGGCGACCGCACCTTCCTGACCGAGGGCGAGGGCGTGCAGCTTGCGAAGACGGAGGGGTTCTACGGCCGGCACATCCTGGTGCCGCGGCCCGGGGTGGCCGTCCATGTCAACGCCTTCAACTTCCCTGCCTGGGGCTTCGCCGAGAAGGCGGCCTGCGCCCTGCTCGCCGGCATGCCGGTGATCACCAAGCCGGCGACCGCCACAGCCCTGGTGACCGAGCGCTGCATCGAGCTGATCGTCGAAGCGGGTTTCCTCCCCGACGGCGCTCTCCAGCTCATCGTCGGCTCCACAGGCGATCTCCTGGACCGCCTGGGTCCCGAGGACGTGCTCGCCTTCACGGGCTCGGCCGACACGGCCCTCACCCTGCGCTCGCGGGGCAACCTCCTCGCCGCCAACACGCGGGTGAACGTGGAGGCCGACAGCCTGAACGCCGCCGTGCTGGCCCCCGACGTCCAGGACGGCTCGGCGACCTTCGGACTGTTCCTCAAGGACGTGGTACGGGAGATGACCCAGAAGACAGGGCAGAAGTGCACGGCCGTGCGCCGCATCCTGGTGCCGGCGGATCGCCTGGGCGGCGTCCAGGACGCTCTGATCGCCAAGCTCTCCGCGGTGGTGGTGGGCAATCCTGCCGATCCCGCCGTGAGGATGGGACCGGTGGCGACCGCCCAGCAGCTCCGGGACACCCTCGCGGGGATCGGGGAGCTCGGCAAGACGGCGCGGATCGTCCATGGCACGGGCCAGCGGGCGGACGGTGTGGGCGCGCCCGCGGGCAAGGGCTTCTTCGTCCAGCCCACCCTGCTGCGCAGCGACGACGCTCGCAGCGCCGGCCCCGTCCACAGCCGGGAGGTCTTCGCGCCGGTGGCGACCCTCCTCCCCTACGACGGCACGGCGGCCGACGCTGCCGAGATCGTGGCCTTGGGAGGCGGCACCCTGGTGACCTCGGCCTACACGGACGATGCTGGCTGGGCGGGCGACTTCGTGGCCCGGGGGGGCGGCGGCACGGGGCGGATCTACCTCGGCTCCGAGGGCTCCGCCGCGGACGCCCCCGGCTCCGGCGCGGCCCTGCCGCAGACCCTCCACGGCGGTCCGGGGCGGGCTGGCGGCGGCGAGGAGCTGGGCGGGCTGGTGGGCGTCAAGCTCTATCTTCAAAGAGTGGCCGTGCAGGGGAGCAAGGCCCTGGTGGACGGCTTGGTGGGGGAACCATGAGCACGGAAGACAAGGATCGATCGCTGCGCGACCAGCTCGTCAAGCTGCTGCGGGGCGGCAACGCCCATCTCGGCCTGGATCAGGCGATCGGCGAGCTGCCGAAGGAGCTCCGCGGCGCCAAGGCACCGAGCCTGCCTCACACCGTCTGGCAGCTCCTGGAGCACCTCCGCATCGCCCAGTGGGACATCCTGGAGTTCAGCCGCAACCGGGACTACACCGCCCCCAAATGGCCCGACGATTATTGGCCCGACACCGCCGCGCCAGCGGACGATGCCGCCTGGGACCGGAGCGTCGAGGCCCTCCACCGGGATCTGAAGGCCATGGAGGACTTGGTCGCCGATCCCAAGACCGACCTCTACGCGAAGATCCCCTGGGGAGACGGCCAGACGATCCTCCGCGAAGCCCTGCTGGTGGCGGACCACAACGCTTACCACCTCGGGCAGATCGTCAGTGTGCGGCAGGCTTTGGGGGCATGGTAGGAAAGTAAAGAGCGCAACAGTCTTTAGCAAACCGCTGGCTTTGACCCCAAAGGAGGATCTACCGATGAGAACGCGTATCCTGTTTGCCCTCGCTGTCCTTCTCGCCGTCTTCGCGACACCGTTGCTTTCCATTGGAACCGGAGGCGGCTGCCCGATGCAAAGGTTCTGCAACAGCAACGGTCAATGCACCTTCGGCGCGATCCGCGGCTCCTGTGTGAACAACGTTTGCCGGTGTTGAGCAGGCAGGAAGCAACAGCCTGGCCTGGGACATCACCCTGAATAGGGATTGTCCCAGGCCGTCGTCGCGAGGAAACTTATGGAAATCCAGGGGAGCTCGTGCGGAAGGCCTGCAAGATCCAATATGGACTGATCTCGATCGAGGCCCGGTTGGCCGCCGTGCGAGAGTTGACCGCCATGCGCCTCCCCGCCGGAGACCCTGAGAGCATGGAGCGTGAGTCGATCCCCAAGCCACAGGATCTCTTACCTTGATCCTGATCCCTAAGCGCCCTACAGCATCTCCAGGTTCGCAAACTTCGCCACCAGCTTCCGCTTGCCGGACTTTTCGAAGAAGACGGTGAGGCGGGCCTCGTCGCCCTCGCCCTCGAATTCCAGCACCACGCCGGGGCCCAGCGTGGGATGGCGGACGCGGCTGCCGCGCCGGATGGCCCGTCGAGGCGCGGCGTGCTCGGAGTCGGGGATTACCTGCCGCCCGCCCGGCGAGGCAGCCGCGGGGCGTCCGAAGCCAGCGGATGACTGCCGCGGCTGCGGCAAGGAAGGGGCGGGACGGGGCGGCGGCGCCCCTGGAGCCGGACTGGAGGCGGGGCGGCCCTGGTTGAAGAAGGAGTAGACGCCCTGGGCCCGCGGGTCGGGCCGCTCGGAGTAGAAGAGGTCCGGGCTCGCAGTGGCGTTCAGCAGGTCGCCCGGCAGCTCGGCGAGGAAGGGGGACTCGGCCTGATCCTGATAGCGGCCGGCGATCCGCCGGCGCCGGCAGCAGGTGAGGAAGAGCCGCTCCCGGGCGCGCGTCATGCCGACGTAGAGCAGCCGGCGCTCCTCTTCCACGTCCTCCCGCGCGCCCTGGGAGTTGAAGTGGGGAAGGATCCCGTTCTCCAGACCCGCCACCACCACGGCCCGGAACTCCAGCCCCTTGGCGCTGTGGAGCGTCATCAGCGACACGCCCTTCTCGGACTGTAAGGAGTCCAGGTCGGACACCAGGGCGATGTGGTCGAGGAAGGACGTCAGGAGATCCTGATCGCTGGCGTTGTTGTAGCTGTTCGCCTCGGTGAATTCCTGGGCCGCGGAGAGGAACTCCCGGATGTTCTCCAAGCGCGCCAAGTCCTCGGAGTCGTCCTCGTTGAACAGGCTGGTATAGGCAGTGGCCTCCAGCAGGCGGTCGAGGAGGGACGGCAGCGGCAGCTCCGAGGCGGTGTGCTGGAGACCCACGATCAGGTCCCGGAACTTGCGCAAGGCCGCGGCGCTCCTGGCCGGGAGCGTGCCGAGGTCGTCCAGGTAGAGCACGTCCCAGAGCGGCTGGCCGAGCTGGACGGCGCGGTCGCGCAGCAGCTCCAGGGTGGACTTGCCGATCCCACGGGGGGGCTGATTGACGATCCGCATCAGCGAGAAGTTGTCCCGCGGATTGCGCAGCACCCGCAGGTAGGCCACCAGGTCCTTGATCTCGGCGCGCTCGTAGAAACGTACCCCGCCCACCAGCGAGTAGGGGATCTCCTGGGCGAGCAACTCGTCCTCGATGGCCCGGGTCTGGGCGTTGGTGCGCACCAGCACGGCCATCTCGGACAGCTTGTAGTTGGCCCGCAGGCGCTGCAGCGTGCGAATGATCCAGGCCGCCTCATCCCCCTCGTCGCTCGCTTTGTAGAGCTCCGCCTTGACGCCGGCGCCGCTGTCCGTCCACAGGCGCTTGCCCCGCCGGTTGACGTTGTGGGCGATGAGGGCGCCGGAGACGTCGAGGATGGTCTGGGTCGAGCGGTAGTTGCGCTCCAGCTTGCGCACCACGGCGTTGGGGAAGGTCTTCTCGAACTCCAGGATGTTGTTGAGGTCGGCGCCCCGCCAGCGGTAGATGCCATGGTCCTCGTCGCCCACGGCGGTCAGGTTGCCGTCCGGCCCGTTGAGCTCCTGGACGAGCCGGAGCTGGGCGTGGTTGGTGTCCTGGTACTCGTCCACCAGCAGGAACCGGGTGCGGCGGCGGATCCGCTCGCGCAGCTCGGCATCGGTCGAGAGAAGCTTGACGGCGAGGCCGATGAGGTCATCGAAGTCCACCCCCGAGGCCTGGCCCAAGAGTCCCTGGTAGCGACGGTAGAGGGCGGCGATCTTTTTCTCGAAGAAGTTCTGGGCCTGCGCTTCGTAGGCCGCGGCGTCGATCAGTCGGTTCTTGGCGGCGCTGATCTGGCTCAACACCGAGCGGGGAGAGAAGGCGGTCTCGGAGAGCCCCTCGGCGCCGAGAGCCTCCTTGACGAGCCCGAGCTGGTCCGCGGAGTCGAGGATGTGGAAGTCGCGCCGCAGCCCCACCCGTTCGCCGTAGCGCCGCAGCAGGAGAAGGCCGTAGCGATGGAACGTTCCCACCGAGGTGGGAAGGGGGTGGATGCCGATCAGCTCCTCGACCCGCTCGCGCATCTCGCCCGCCGCCTTGTTGGTGAAGGTCATGGCGGCGATGTGCCCTGGGTCGACGCCCATCTCTTCAATGAGCCAGTAGATGCGGTAGGTGATGACCCGGGTCTTGCCCGACCCGGCGCCGGCGAGGACGAGCTGCGGCCCCTCGCCGTGGGTGACGGCGGCGACCTGCTCGGGGTTGAGCTGGCGTTCGATCTCCTGGACGACGGCTTTCTTCACGGGGGGAGTTTGTCCGAGGGGGAGGGGGGATGGCAAGCGACGGACTCGGCCGGCCACACGCGAGGACGCGACGAGATCGCGTAAATGAAGAGAAGACTTGGCTTTAGCGGCCCGCCATGACATGCTTGCTCGCTACAGGACAGAGCCCGATCCGCCCTATAAGGAAAAACTTCCGGAGATCCGACCTTTGGCCAGACACCCCTGGGAAATGACATTGCGGGAGTTCATCGAGATCGTGTGGAGGAACTACGGAATCGAGATCGAGTACTCCCTCGCCGCGAGGGTCGCAAGCCGGTTCCTGAGGAAGGATGGAAGGGCCTTTTTCCTTCTCATTGATGAGGACGAGACTCTCTCGATCAGCGTGCTCCGCAGCCTTTGCCGGTTCTATGGGATTCCTCCGGAGGACTTTGGGCTCCATCCCGAACCGGAGGAGGACTGAGTCTCAGGCGGCCAACCGCGCCTCGTATCGGGGAGCCACTTCGTTCTCCACCTCTTCCAGGGGAGTAGGCGTCACGAGCGCCCGAGCCTGCTCGTACATGGTCCAGAACCTTCGTGGAGCCTTGGAGAACCCATAAAAGGGCTCTACGCCTAGTGAAGCGTTAGCTGCCATCTGGCCGAGCAGTAGCCGCCGGAACTCGCCGGGCACGTCCTCAAGGCGCCGGACCTGAGTCGCGAGGTCGTACTCCAGGAGTTGGATGATCCACCAGTCGCCTTCCTTGAAGACGACGGCTCGTAGGGTTGGCTCCATCATCGGGTTCCTCCGTCCAGGCTCTATTCTAACCCAGCGAGCGCATCGCTCGCCCTTGCGGATAAAAGTTGCTGCAATTCATCCCTATTCAGGTGGCAAAAGTATCATGTACCGAGCATATCCTTGTCGGGCCCTGGCTGACACCGGGTTTTCCGGGAATGCCCGGACTCCAGGATCGGCTTAGGATAGGAGGGACGGATCGAGGCGCCAGGAGCACCTTGTCCGTAGAAGGAGTGCCGGCCGCCACGATGGCTGCGACGGCTGTGCGAAGAAAGGAACCACACCGTGTCCATGAAGCCCGTCGAGATCCACGACGTCCTGTCGCAGAGCGTCATCGGCCAGGACGAGTCGCTGCGCTACGTCTCCGTCGCCATCTTCAAGCACCTCCAGGGGGAGAAGTACGGCAACCTCCTGCTGATCGGCAACTCGGGGACGGGCAAGACCACCATCATGCGCGGGATCGAGGGGCTCTACAACGCCCACGAGGAGTTCGCGGAGTACCGGGTGGTGCTCATCATGAACGCCAACACCCTGGCCACCGAGGAGGGCGCGGTCGATACCAGCCGGCTCTTCGCCCGCCTGGAGGAGCGCACCCGCCAGGTGCTGGGCGAGGGGGCCACGGCCGAGCAGATCGGGCGCGCCATGGAGCGGGCCACCGTCTGCCTGGACGAGATCGACAAGGTGTCGGGGATGATCGGCGGCAAGCCCTATGTCACCGGCATCAACATCCAGCAGGCCGTGCTGACCCTGATCGAGGGCGAGCGGGTGCCCCTGCGCATCACCGCGCCCAAGGATGGCCTCCTCGATTCCAGCACGGTGTGGGTAGATACTGGCAAGATGCTCTTCCTCTGCGCCGGCGCCTTCGAGACCCTCTACGACCAGGTCTTCCACCGCGTCACCTCGCCCAAGAGCGGCATCAAGCTCCCCACCACCACGACCTACGTCAACGGCAAGATCACCATCCGCGAGTACTTCACCCTCCGCCACCACTTCCGGCCGGAGGACCTCTTCGAGTACGGCATGCAGCCGCAGTTCCTGTCGCGCTTCGACAACGCCGTGATCCTCGAGGACCTGTCCTCGCAGACCCTGGCCCGCATCTTCAAGGAGCCGCGGGAGGGGGTGCTCCAGACGTCGCAGAACTTCTTCCGCAAGTACGACATCGAGCTGGACATCACGGACGACGCCGTGCACAAGATCGCCGAGGAGGCCGCCAAGAGCAGCCGCATCGGCGCCCGGGCCTTGAAGTCCGTCTACGGCAGGATCATCAAGCCGTTCGAGTTCGACCCCTTCTCCCGCGAGGAGGTGGTGCCGGTCAATGGCGGCGGCGGTCCCCACCGCCTGGTCATCGACGACAAGCTGGTGACCGAGGCCCTGCGGCCGGCGGTCTAAACCCGCAGAGAGGGAGAGAGCCCATGCAGGAGACCGCCGAGCAGACCGTCGAACGACTCATCGCCCGCCACGGTGCCGAGCACGCCGGCCGCATCCGCCGCGGGGTGATGCAGGTCGCCCGGCACTGGTGGCCGGAGGATGGGGACGCCGCGGCGCTCGCCGCCTTCTGCGAAGCCAACTTCCTCGTCGATCCCGGCGATCTCGCCGCCACCTTCCGCCGCCTGGAGCGGGTGATGGAGCAGGTGGACGGGCATCTGCACGAGGTGCGCCGCGAGCTCACCACGCCGCTGGAGCTCGACACCGGGCCGATCACCACCGTCGACCGCCTGCTCGCCGATCTCGACCTGGCCGCCCACGTGGAGGAGGACCTCTTCCGCACCCGGGTGGCCTTCCTGGCCCTCCTCAACTTCCCCGTGCATACTCTGAAAGAGCGCCTGGAGCAGGGCCCGTCGTGGGACCGGGAGACCTGGGCGCGATCGCGGCTGATGGACCGCTTCGCCGTCCGGGTGCCGGCGGTGGTGCAGCAGGAGACGACGCGGACCTTCACCGCGGCGGACCAGTACATCGCCGCTTACAACCTCCGCCTCGACCGGCTGATCACGCCGGCGGGCGAGCGGCCGTTCCCTGAGGGCCTGCGGCTCATCTCCCACTGGGGGCTGCGGGACGAGCTGGCCTCCCACTACGCGGACCCGAGCCCGGCAGGCCTCGCGAAGCAGCGGCTCATCCTGAAGGTCATGGAGCGCATCGTGCGCCAGGAGATCCCGGCGGCGGCGATCGACAACCCCGGCCTCCTCTGGGACCCGGAGACGAACGAGGTGCGGCCGGCGGAGGGTGCGGCGGCCGGGGAGGACGGAGGCCGGGACCTCGCCGCGCGCGAGCCGGACACCCGCTACGCCACCCTCCTCGGGGTCTTCCAGGCGGTCTCCAAAATAGATCCCTACAGCCCCAACGAACCGACCTTCATCGCCCGCCGCTTCGAGCGCGACCGCCAGATCCCCGAGCGCGAGGTCGAGGCGCTCCTCGCCTCCGTGCTCGCGGCGTCCGAGGTGGCGGAGCTGGCGCGGTTCATTTCGAGCCGGCTCGGCCGCCCCCTGGAGCCGTTCGACATCTGGTACTCCGGCTTCAAGTCGCGGGCCGGCCTCCCCGAGGCGGAGCTCGACCGCGCCGTGCGGGCGCGCTACCCCGACCTCGCCGCCTTCGCGGCCACTCTGCCCGACCTGCTGGAGCGGCTGGGCTTCTCGCCGGACCGGGCGCGCTGGCTCGCCGAACGCATCGTGGTCGACCCGGCGCGGGGAGCCGGCCACGCCGTGCAGGCTCTGCGGCGGGAGGACAAGGCGCATCTGCGGACGCGGGTCCCCCAGGGCGGCATGGATTACAAGGGATACAACGTGGCCATGCACGAGCTCGGTCACAACGTCGAGCAGGTTTTTTCCTTGAACGGCATCGATCGCTGGCCGCTGGCGAGCGTTCCCAACAACGCCTGCACCGAGGCGTTCGCCTTCATCTTCCAGCACCGCGACCTGGAGATGCTGGGGCTGCAGCCCCACGGCGCGGACATCGAAGACGCCTGGCACAACGAGACCCTGGCCGGCCTCTGGAACACCTACGAGATCGCCGGCGTCTCCCTGGTGGACATGGGGGTGTGGAACTGGATGTACCAGCACCCCGGAGCCACCCCGGCCGAGTTGCGGGAGGCGACACTGGAGATCGCCCGCGACGTCTGGAACCGCTACTTCGCCCCCGTCTTTGGAGTGCGCGACTCGGAGATCCTGGCGATCTATTCCCATATGATCGTCTACGGCCTCTACCTTCCGGACTACGCCCTCGGCCACGTCATCGCCTTCCAGATCGCGCGCGAGCTCCGCGGACGGGACTTCGGCGCCGAGATCGAGCGCATCGCCCGCCAGGGGCGTATCACCCCGGAGGCCTGGGTGCGCGGCGCCGTCGGGCGGCCCATCTCGGCCCGGGCGCTGCTCGACGAGGCCCGCGAGGCGATGGCCGTGGCAGGGAAGAGAGAGCCGGCCTCCATCTCCGCTCTTCAGTAAACGACCGGTTCTCCCGGCGAGCCCGGTGTAGAAATCCGCGAAGCCTGTGTAGGGCCTCGCGAAGCCTCACGAGAATTCGCGAAGCCTCGTCCGGGCCTCGCGAGGCCTGCTCCGGGCCTGGCGAATTCTCGTAGCGGGCTCGCCAGTTTTTCACGAGATCTCGCGAGGCCTCGTCCGGGCCTGGCGAGCCCCGGTCCGGGCTTCGCGAGGCCTTACACAGGATTCCCGAATCTCTACACAGGATCGACGAACCCTGCGCTGGGCCCCCAACACTTTCTCCCCGCCGTGCGTCTACCTGGTTGTGAACATGCCCATGACCACGAGCGCGATCTTGGACAGGCCCCAACCCCAGACCGCCACGGACCGCCTGGCCCGCCTCTTCGACGCCCATCACGAGCGCCTGTTCCGGCTCGCCCGGCGGCTGTCGTCCGACCGCGAGGAGGCCAGGGACCTGGTGCAGGAGGCCTTCCTCCGCGCCGCCCGCCAGCCGGGGGCGGTGCCGGGGGGGGAGAAGCCGGAGGAGGCCTGGCTGGTGCGGACGCTCGTCAACCTCTGCCGCGACCGTTACCGCCGGCTCGGTGTGAGGTCGCGGGCGGCCGTTGAGATCCGGCGGGAAGAGCGCGAGACCGTCCCTCGACATCCCGAAGAGGCGGCCGTGGCCCGGGCCACGGTGCAAGCCGCCCTGGCCCGCCTCTCTCCCCGGCGGCGTGCCGTGGTGGTGCTGCACGAGCTCGAAGGAGTCGCCGTGCGCGAGGTGGCCCGCCTGCTGGGAGTCGCCGAGGTGACGGTGCGCTGGCACCTGCTGGCCGCCCGGCGCGATCTCGCGAGCCTGTTGCTCAAGGAGGACCCGAAATGAACGACGATCGCCTGCGCCAGATTCTGCGAGAGGGAGATCCCGCCGCCCAGGACACCGCGTTGTCCGAGGACGAAGCCCATGCCATGCGCCGTATGGTGCTGACGGCGATCCCGGAGCCGCGGCGCCGGCTGGTCTGGCTCCCCGCCCTCGCAACGGGAGCGGCAGCGCTGCTCGTCCTGGCCCTCGCCGTCTCTCACGGGCCCTGGCATCGGACGCCGGCTCCTCCTGCGCCGCCGGTCCGGGTGGCCGCCGCCCCCGCCCCTGCGATCGCACCTCCCCCGCCTCTCGCGCCGGCGGCCCCGCATCAGGAGCCTGTGAAGAGCTCCCGGCCCGCGCGCCGGCTCCATGTCCGGCACCATGCCGCATCCATGGCGGTGGCCTCGGTTTCCAAGCAGCCTGCCCTCGCCGCTTCGGGACCGGCCGTGCGCGAGGTCCAGTTCTCGACCCCGGGGGGGACCCGGATCATCTGGGTCAGCTCTTCGAGCTCGCTGTAGAAACGCCGCCTTCGGGCGGCCTGACAAGGAGATGACGCCTATGAAGACTTCGTGTATCCGCAGCATCCACAGGATCGCCTTCGCCAGCCTGCTCGTGCTCGCGGCGGTACCCCTGGCCGCCGCCCGGCCGCAGCAGGAGAAGGCCGAGGGCACGCCCCAGCCCACTCCCACTCAGACCATCCGCTACGAGATCCGCTACATGGACCTGCACGCGGCCGAGCAACTCGCCTGGGAGCAGTGCACCACGAAAGACCGCTGCCGGATCGCCGTCGCCAGCCAGGTCGCCGGCGCGGTCAAAGGCATCATGGACGTGGGGGCCGATCCGGAGACCCAGCAGAAGGTCTCCCGGGCCCTGGCCCGCGAGGACGCCGCCCCGCGCACCCAGAGCTTCCAGCTCCTCCTCCTGGCCGCCAGCGCCCGTGCCGGCTCCGGCGGCGCCGAGGTGCCCGCCAACGCGCAGAAGGCCCTCGCGGACCTGCGCGGCTTCCTGCCCTTCAAGAGCTACCAGCTCCTCGACTCGGCCTGGCTGCGCACCACGCAGGACAACCCCACCGAGGGACGAGTGGTGGGCAGGGACGGAGCCAGCTACAGGCTGCGGCTGCGGTTTCGCACCACCGGCAACGGGGACCTCTTCGTGGACTTCTTCAACTTGAGCGAGGAGCGCTCCACGCCACGGCCGGCGTCCGAAGCGAAGAAGGGAGACGAGGGGGTCGCCCCGCGCGCGCTGCGCGACCTGATCTCCACCACCTTCTCGCTCAAGAAGGGAGAAACCATCGTGGTCGGCACCTCCAAGATCGACGGCTCGGACGAGGCTCTCGTGGTCCTCCTCACCGCCGTACCCCAGGGCTGAGCCGGTCGCTTTCGGAGGAGGGAAATCCCATGAAGAAGATGTTGCTTCTCGCGCTGCTCCTCGGGCTTCCGCGGACCTCGGCCGCGGCGCCCTATCCGCTCGCCGGGCACTGGGAAGGCGCCGTGGCTCGGCTCGGGGCCATCCAGCCTTTCCAGGTCGACTTCCGCGAGCAGGAGGGGAAGCTCGGCGCGACGGTGGACGTTCCGGAGCGAGGCCTCGTCGGCATGCCGGCCGAGATCGTCGAGTACACTCCGCCCACCCTGCGGCTGAAGTTCCTCTATGGCGACGCCGCCCTGCGGGTGGACACCGAGACGGAGGAGATGACCGGTGTCATCCCGGCCTGGCAGCCCGAGGTGCGGGTCCACCTCAAGCGGGCCGAGACCCCGGCACCGGATTTCCGGGAGGAGGAGGTCCAGTTCCCCAGCGGCTCCCTGTCGCTCGCCGGCACCCTGGTCCAGCCGCTGGCGCAGGGACCCCATCCGGCCCTGGTGCTCGTCCAAGGCTCGGCCTGGAATACGCGGACCGAGCCCCGATACCATTCCCAGGCCATCTTCTTCGCCCGCCACGGCTTCGCGGCGCTGATCTACGACAAGCGGTCCGGCTTCGAGAACGCCACCTTTGGCGACCTCGCGGACGACGCGGCGGCGGCCGTGCGCTACCTGAAGACCCGCAAGGACATGGACGCCCGCCATCTCGGACTGGCCGGCTACAGCCAGGGCGGCTGGCTTGCGCCCCTCGCCGCGAGCCGCTTGGACGGCGTCGCCTTCCTCGTCCTCCACGTGGCGCCCGCGGTGAGCGTCGAGGAGCAGGAGCTTCAGCACGTGCGCTTTGGGCTGGCCGCGGACGGGTTCTCCGAAGAGGACGTCGCCCATGCCGCCGCCTACACCCGGAAGGTGTTCGACGCCGCCTACCGGGGGGCGGACTGGGCCGGGCTCGCCGCGGCCACGGAAAAGGCGAAGGGTACGAAATGGGCCGGGCAGGTGCAGCTCGTCACCGCCCCGGCCGACCTGGAGGGGTGGCGGCGGCAGCGCTACGATCCTGCCGCCGTCCTGCGCCGGACCACCATCCCCGTCCTCGCCGTCTACGGCGCCAGAGACACCCTGGTGCCTCCTGCCGAGAACGCTGACCTGATGCGCCGCTACCTGGAAGAGGCGGGGAACCGGGACGTCACCATCCGCATCTTCCCCCGGGCGAGCCACAACCTCGAATGGTTCGGCGACCTGCGCACCGGCACCTGGAGCTGGCCCGAGGGCTACTGGGTCTGGGCCAAGCGGGCTCCCGGCTATGCCGACACGGTGGTCGGCTGGCTACGCGCGCATCTCGACCGTCCTTGAGGTCTCCCTCCTCAGCCGGCGGCAGCCCCTTACGGGAGAGACTGGCGATAGCGGCGGAGCTGAAAGGCGAGCTCCGTCGCCAGCTCGACGGTCACCCGCTCCTCCTCGCAGGCGTTGCGGAACATGAGCAGGGCGGCCAAGGCCTCGCGATGAACGTCGCGGGACTCGAAGATGGGCGCCATGCCGGCGGCCAGCCGCTTCAGCTCGGAGGTGCGGTGCTCGCGAGCGTAGAGAATCGCCAAGTCCAGGGAGACGAGGGCCCCGTCGTAGCCCATGCCCCGCCCCAGGAAATCCCGCTGCACCTCCCGGAACATCTCCTCGGCCGCGGCGGTCCGGCCCAAGCCAAGGGCGATCCTGCCCTCCGTCCAGCGGAGCCGGACGAGGTTCAGCGCCTTTCCCTGGGCGGTGAGCTGCTCGCGGACCTCCGGCAGCAGGGGCTCGGCCTCTTGATACCGTCCGGCCGCGGCCAGACAGAGCACCAGGTTGTGCCAGGCATAGGCCGACAACAAAGGTTCCCGCTCCGGGTCCAACTCTCCCAGCAGGCCCTTGAGGATTCGAATGGCGCCCTCGAGGTCTTCGCCGTCCTCCAGGATCTTGGCCTTTAGGAGGGAGACGCTGGAGCCATGGGAATCGTCGTGATCGCGGTAGATCGCCAAGGCCTGATCGACCAGAGCCAGGGCCTCCGGAAAGAGACGCTGTGCCGATCTAAAGGATGCTTTGAGGTGAAGGACCTCGGCGCGGACGATCTCGTTGCCTGTCATGCTCTTGGACAGGAACCGCTCGGCCTCGCGGAACGCCTTCTCGGCGCTCCGGAACTCGCCGAGCACCCGCCGCGCATTCCCGAGATGGGCCTGAGCCCGGGCCCGGAGGTCCAGCACCCAATGCGGGTCGTAGGTCTCCTCGAGGTGCAGGGAGATCTTCACCGCCAGCTCGGCGTAATTGATGGCCTTGGCGGCGTCCTCGAAGCCCGCCTCCAGGCTCTGCCTCAGCAGGAGCTGGCAGAGGCCCCAGGTCTGGAAGCCCTCGTCGTCCAGCACGAGGGCGAGCTGCTCGTCGAACGGAAGATCCTTAAGGGCGGCAAAGAGCTCCCTTGCCTCCCGCCCTTCAAAGACGGCCACCCTCTCATCCCAGTGGCCGACCTCTTGCTGGAGATCCCGGACCTCCCCGTACCGCTGGCGACATTCCGGGCAGCGATCGAGGAAGTGGGGGATCACCTGAGTCACGAGCTCGTCGTGACTCAGGTCGCCCGCCAACAGCCTCGCCATCGTTTCGAGTGACAGGTGATTTTCCAAGCTCTCTCCCTTCCCCCAATGGGATACGGGGACACGGAACTATCTCAGATGGAGACCGCCCCCATCAAGATAAGTATCAGAAAGCCGGGAAATCGTGGCACAGGCGGAAAAGAAAAATCTGGGGCCGGTCGCCCGGCCCATGGTCCTCTCATTTCCGAGGATGGCCCTGGGTAACCTAATGAGAGCCAGAAGGATCGATCGAGGCTCCGTTATCGGTCCCCGCGTTACCAGTCTCGGTATCTGCCGGAGGTTTCCCATTGGGATCGATCGAAGCCCCGTTCTTCTCGAACAGCCCCATCAGTCCATGCCAGAGGGCCTGGAACACACCTCCCCGCTCCTGGACACGGGAGACCGCGGGTTTCGACCCCTCCCTGGAGATGCCCCGGCCGCCTGCCTGAACCACGGCAGGAATCAGGAAGAGAGCCGCGAACAGGGCTGCCATCACGCCGCGAGACACTTTTTTCGAGAACACGCATCCCTCCTTTTTCCGAGAAACGGGTACACGGCGGCAGGATTGACGCCAGAAACCCGCATCTGTCTCTAATATGTATCGTTAAACGGAGAAATAGGGACACCCGTCAGGAAAATATCGAGGTCCAAGGTTCCGCCTTGACGTTACCATGACAGAAGCGCCCGCCGGCACGTAAATTAGAATGCCGGTCGGAAGCTTCGTGAATGCGTTTCCTCAATCTCCAGGTCGTGGTGCCGCTGTTGGCGGCCATGCTGGCAACGCAGGCCCTCTGCTGGCTGCTCGTCCGGGGGCTGGGGCTGCGACTGGAGAGGAGAGTCGTGCTCGGCGGCTGGATCGCGCCCCTGGTGGTGCTGGCCCCCTGGCTGGCCGGTCACTCCCTGCTGGTGCCCTGCAATCTGCTGCAGGAAGGGGCGCCCGGCGCGCCGTATCTCGCGGCCGACCGCCGCTACGACCTGCTGAACGACGTCGTCTATCAGATCCTGCCCTGGGAGCTGGAAGTGCGGCATGCGCTCGCGCACGGGCGGCTCCCCCTCTGGTCGGACGACCTCGGCGGCGGCAGCTCGCCCTGGTCCAATCCCCAGGCCGGGGCCCTCTCCCCGCTGCAGATGGCCGTGCGCCCCCTGCCCCTCCAGTACCACCTGCTGGGAGCCCTGATCCTCAAGCTGCTGGTGGGCTTTCAGGGGACGTGGCTGCTCGCCCGCCTCGCCGGCCGCAGCCGCGCCTCGTCGCTGCTGGCGGCAGCCGGCTTCGCCCTGGGGGGCGGCCTCTTCTCCTGGGCCCTGTTCCCGGTGACAGCCACGGCGGCCTGGGTGCCGTGGCTCGCGGCCGGCACGGTCCACCTCTTCCGCCACCCCAGCCGGCGAGCGGTCGCCACCGTGGCGGCGATCACCGCCGCCATCCTGCTCTCCGGCCACCCCGAGACCGCCGCCTTCGGCGGACTGTTCGCCGGCGCCTGCGGCTTCGGCCTGCGGCGGCGAGCGACCGGGTTCGGACGGGGCCTCGCGGCGGCGGCCCTGGCCGCGACCCTGGGTTTCGGCCTCGCCGCCCCTCTGCTCCTGCCGTTCCTGGCGAGCGTGCCGGAGTCGCAGCGCGCCCACGACACCCTCGACCGGGCGCGGCCGGACGGCAAGATGAGCCCTCTCCACCCGCTCTCCTGGTTCCAGACGGGCTACGGCGGTTTCCTGCTGGCTCCGGCCAGCCCGCACGCCTTCGGCCGTCCCTACCGGGAGCCGTTCCGGGGTCCCTTCAACTGGGCGGAGAGCGAGGCCGGCTATACCGGCTTGGTGGCGTTCGCCGGCGCCTGGCTGGCCCTGCTCGCCGCCCGCGACCGCCGCGCCTGGCCGTTCCTGGGGTTCGCCGGCGTCGGGCTCCTCGTGGTCGCGCGGTTCCTCCCTCTCGCCCACCTGCTGTATGCGGTGCCGCCGCTGCGCATCCCCGCCTACGCCCGCCTGCTGCCGGTGGTCACGGTGGCGCTCTGCGTGGCGGGGGCCTTCGGCACCGACCTCCTGCTGCGCCGGGGACGCGACCTCGACAGGAGGGGGGCCGCGATCTGGGGCGCCCTCGCCCTGGCGGCCCTGAGCAGCCTGGCGGTGGCGGCGGACGGGTGGACGATCGCGCTCTGGGTCCTGCTGGCGGCCGCTGCCGCGGTGGCCCGCTGGCGACCGCGCTGGGGCGCCGTGGCCCTCGCCGCGGTGCTCCTTCTCGATCTGGTCCCCTGGTCCCGCAGTCTCCTGCCGTCGGGACACCCGGCGCTCTTCTATCCGCGCACCGCGCTCCTGGACCGTCTCGCTCAGGAGGCGGGAGACCCGGCGGCCGGCCGCGCCACCGGCGCCGACTACCTCGTCTATCCGGGCCTCCTCGCGGTCTATGGCATGGCCGACTTCCGGCCGCACAACCCGCTGGCTCCCGCGGACTACCTGCGGGTGCTGCACGTGGCGTTCGGGTTCAGCCCCTCGATGGAGCAGTACTTCTCCCCAGTCGCCAACGTCGACCACCCGCTCCTCGACTTCCTGGGCGTTCGAGCCGTGGTGGGGAGCCCCGCCGTGCCCCCCTCTCGCACTTTGACGCGGATCGACGAGGGCCGGTTCATGCCGTTCACCCTGATGCGCAACCCGGACGCCCTGCCGCGCTGGTTCTTCCCGCGGGGGGTGGCGGCCATCGGCCGCGGCGACCTGGAGCGCTGGATCGCGGCGATGACCGAGGCCCGCCGGGTGGCCGTCTTCCGGGACGAGGCAGGGCCCTGGCGGGCGGTCCCGGAAGGCCCGGCGGCCCCCGACCCAAGGGTTGTGTCCGCAGTCCCCGGCCGCGTCGTCCTGGCGGTGCGCCGGGGAGGCGAGGCGCTGCTGGCTTCCTCCGTCCCCTTCTCGGCCGGCTGGTCGGCCCGCGCCGGCGGCCGGGCGCTCCCCACGCTCCATGTCGACGGCGCCTTCCTCGGGGTACGCCTCCCGGCCGGGGTCTCCCGCGTCGAGCTGCGTTTCCTGCCCCCGGGTTTCGTGGCCGGCTGCGGGGGTTTCGGGCTCTCCCTGGCGGCCTTCCTCTTCCTCCTTCTCTCCGGCCGCAAGCCGCGTGGCGGAGAAAGAGATAAAATGAAATATATCTATGGGCGCCGTAAACGATCCGAGCCTGCTGGGCGAGCTGGAGCTGTTCCAGGGTCTCGCGCCGGCGGAGCTCGCGACGCTCAACGGCCTGCTGCGGGGCTCGACGGTGCAGGCCGGCACCCACTTCATCACCGCCGAGCAGCCCGGCGAGGTCGTCTACGTGCTGCTCGAGGGGACGGTGAAGATCTACGTCACCCTCTCCGACGGCCGGGAGGTCATCCTCGCCTTCCTCGGCCGCGGTGACACGGTGGGCGAGATGAGCCTGGTGGACAGCGCCGGCCGCTCCGCCAACGTGGTCACCACCGAGCGGTCGCGCCTGCTGTGGATGGACCGGCCGACCTTCTCGACCTGCGTGCGCACCTTCACCCCCCTGGCCAACAACCTGGTGCGCCTCCTCTCCCACCGCCTGCGGTTCGCCAACGAGCAGATCCAGGCCCTCTGCACCCTGGACGTCCCCGGCCGGGTGGCCCGCCAGATCCTGGCCATGGCCGACCGCTATGGCAGCCCGGAGGCCGGCGGCGAAGTGCGGATCCCCCTTCGCCTCACCCAGAGCGACCTCGGAGAGATCGTGGGAGCGTCGCGGGAACGGGTCAATCAGGTGATCGTGGGCTTCAAGCAGCGCGGCCTGATCTCGGTGGATCCCGGTCACCGCATCCACGTCCACAACCAGCGGGAGCTGGCGCGGTACTGCAACTAGGGGACTACCGGCCCAGCAGAGGCGCCAGGGCTTCGACGCCGCGCTCGACGACGTCCGGCGCAGCGGCCGTGAAGCAGAGACGGACGTGGGTGGGATAGGGGCCGAAGCTCGCTCCCGGCGCCAGGAAGAGCCCGCGGTCGACGCAGCGCTCGAGGAATCCGGCGAGGCCGGTCGCGTCCAGGTGGGGGGCGACATCGAAAAAGAGGAAGGCGCTCCCCTGGGGTACCGGGAGGCCCAGGCGCGCCGCCGTCCGCTCTCCAGCCGCTTGGTAGAGCTCCCGGGCCCGCGCCACCCAGGCGTCGCCCGCCGGGCCCAGCGCACGCAGGGCGGCGAGTTGCGCCGCTGTGGGCGTGCTGTAGAAGCTGTGCATGCCGATCTTGCGCAGCTCGGCGACGGCGGCGGCGGGGCCGATCACGTAGCCGCACCGGTTGCCGGCCATGCCGTAGGCCTTGGAGAAGGAGTGGGCCGCGAAGGTGCGCTCCGGGGCCAGCGGCCGGGTGTAGGTGTGCTCCCCCGCGTAGACGTAGTCCTCGTAGACCTCGTCGGCGATGAGCCACAGGTCCTCGCGCCGCGCCCACTCGGCCAGCGCCTCGATCCAGGAGCGCGGGATCACCTGCCCGGTGGGATTGCTCGGCGTGTTGAGATAGAGGGCGATGGTGCGCGCCGTCCGCCGCTCGCGCACGACCTCGACGGCGGTCTCCGGAGAGTCGGCCACGCCGAAGAAGGGGACGTCCACCGGCACGCCGTTGAACGACTGGACGATGCCCGTGATCAGCGGCCAGTGGGGCGCCAGGAGCAGCACCTCGTCGCCCGGTGCCACGATCGCCCCCGCCACCGCCCCCAGGGCGCCGGTGGCCCCGGTGGCCACCAGGACGTTCTCCCGCTCGGTGGGCACGCCCGTGCGCTGCCGGACCCGCTCGACGACGGCGTCGATCAGCGCCGGCATCCCCTGAGGCGCCGCGTAGCGGTGCATCCCGGGGTGCTCGGCCACCGTCAGGTCCTCCATGCGGCAGCCCGCGGCGGGCTCCATCCAGGTATCGCCGACGTGGAGTGGATAGACCTCGCCACGGTGGGTGGCGAGCCGGTGCGCGAGGGCCGAGTAGACGGCGCCCGCGATGTCATGGACCGCAGGGGAGAAGCCGGGGTGGCGTGGCATGGCAGCCCGAGATCCTATCGCAGAGCTCGCAGGTGCTACCATCCGGGTGTCATGGCCCCTGTCCTCACCGAAGTCCGCCGGCTGTCCGAAGAGCGGCGCCTGCGGCTGACCTGGAGCGACGGTCACGTCGCCGAGTACGACTACGACTACCTGCGCGGGTGGTGCCCCTGTGCCGGCTGCCAGGGGCACTCCGGCTTCAAGGTCCGCTACCTGCCGCCGGCCCGGCCGGTGACCGCCGAGTCCATCAAGCCGGTGGGCAACTATGCCATCTCCATCGGCTTCTCCGATGGCCACGGCACCGGCATCTACCGCTTCGAGTTCCTGCGCGAGATCTGCCCCTGCGGCCGTCACGGCGAGACGCCGGCCGAGTTGGACGGCTAGGGCTGCCGCCGCCAGCTCTCCAGGTCTTCCGGGGTGTTGAGGTTGCGGAAGATCTCCCCGGGGTCGCCGAAGCGGCGGAGCTCCTCTCCCTCCAGGTACCGGATCGCCAGCCCGCCTTCGCCAGCCAGTCCGTGGAGAGCGAACCGGCCGGCCGCCACCCGCGCCGCCAGAGCCTCCAGGGCCGCCGGTCCGTAGAGGGCGCAGAGGGGCTCGAGACCGCCCGCCCAGCGGGGGACCGCCCAGTCGCAGCCGGCGGACCGGGCCAGCTCCGCGAGCAGACCGGCCGGCACCCCCGGGAGGTCGCAGGCCAGCACCAGCAGCGGCCGGCCGGGGTAGGCCGCCGCCCCTGCCAGGATGCCGGCGGCGGGACCCCGCCCGGCGGCGTCCGGGAGCGAGGGGTGGCCAGGTACCAGCTCCCGGCCGCGGTCCGCCACTGCCACCTCGGAGCAGACGGCCGCCAGCCGCTCCGCCGCCAGCCGCGGCAGAGCCGCGCCGTCCAGACGGGCCTTGTCGCGCCCCAGGCGGCGCGACTCGCCGCCCGCGAGGACCAGACCGACCCCTCCGAGCCAGGGCGACCCGGCGCCGCGCCCCGTCATCCCGCCGACTCCGTGCTACCATCCCGGCCTGAAGTCAACCCGAAGGAGAATCCGGTATGAACTTGAGTCTCGTTTGCCTCGCCTGTCTGCTCGCCATCGTGGGGTCCGCCTCCGGAGCCGAGCCGGAGAAGGCTCCGGCAGCTCCCGCCCACCCCCAGGTCCTGCTGGAGACCAGCAAGGGGAACATCGTCCTCGAGCTCTATCCCGACAAGGCTCCCAAGACGGTGGAGAACTTCCTCCAGTACGTCAAATCGGGCTTCTATGACGGCACCATCTTCCATCGCGTGATCCCCGACTTCATGATCCAGGGCGGCGGCTTCACGTCCGAAATGACCCAGAAGCCGACCAAGGCGCCCATCCAGAACGAGGCGGACAACCGCGTCCTCAACGAGCGGGGCACCGTCGCCATGGCGCGCACCGGCGATCCGAACAGCGCCACGGCCCAGTTCTTCGTCAACCTGAAGAACAACGGCTTCCTCAACTTCACGGGCAAGACGGCCTCGGGCTGGGGTTACACGGTGTTCGGCAAAGTGGTGGAGGGCTTGGACGTGGTGGACGCCATCGCTCAGGTGCCGACCAGCCGCAAGGGGAGCTACGAGAACGTTCCCTCCCAGGCGGTCGTCATCAAGAAGGCGACGATCGTCCACGCCAAGAAGTAGAGAGTCGTTACTTCTTGGTGCTCTTGCGCATCTGCACCAGACAGTTCCAGAGGACCTCGAGCTGCTCCCTGCCGTGGGGCAGGTCGAGGTCCCGCCAGACGTCCCGCTGGGCGGTGAGGAAATCGTTCCAGCTCACGGGGTGCTTCTTCTCGATCACCCGGCGCATGGCGGCGAGCAGGTCGGCGACCGTCCACATCGCCGGCCGCAGGCCCCCCAGCTCCCGCCAGCCGTAGCGGAGCTGCTCCAGCCGGCGGCGTGACAGCTCCTGATTTTTGTAGCGCACCCGCAGCCGGCCCACTTCCGGCAGGCGCTCGAAGGTGAGATCGTCCGGCGGCGTGTGGTCGGAGAGGGCCTGCCAATGCTGGGGGACCAGCTCCTCCTTGCGCACCTGCATCACCAGGACGTCGAACTTGGCCACCGGCAGCCCCTCGAAGAGGGCGCCGAGGGTCGGCAGGTCCGCGCCGTGGATCCAGTCGCCGATCTCCTCGGGCGACGGCAGCGCGCGGGCCGCCGCGGCCGCGGGCGGAGCGGGTTTGCCGGGAGACTTGTCGGGCCGGGACGGCTCGGGCGGCGCCTCCGGCTTGAAGCTGACTTCAGTGGGTTCGGTCATGGCCGGAAAATCCAATTCAGAAAGGATGGTGCCCAAGGCCGGACTCGAACCGGCACGGGTTGCCCCACACGCCCCTCAAACGTGCGCGTCTACCAATTCCGCCACTTGGGCTCAAAG
>JAJKHS010000089.1 GCA_021154885.1 Thermoanaerobaculum sp. | reverse complement strand
GCCTCCTCCCCCTCCGGCGCTTGCCTCAGCTCCCCAGCCGCCACAGCGACGGTTGTCGCTGGCAGCCACTACTTCCTACGGAGGGTAGAATACAAGGGGCGGCTTAATCTGAGAACGGCTACAATTCTTGTATGAATCCGCAAGCCCTGATCAACGAGCGACTCCAAGTCGCCCCCGAGGCCCTGGCAACCTTCTGCCGGACATGGCACATCGCCAGGCTCGAAGCCTTCGGCTCGATCGTGCGCGAAGACTTTCGCGCGGAAAGCGACGTGGACCTCCTGGTCAGCTTCGAGCCAGGAGGGCACCCCGAAAGTTTCGACTGGTTCCAGATCCAGGAGGAACTGGCCCAACTCGTCGGTCGCAAGGTGGACCTCCTGGAGCGCCGGCTTGTGGAACAGAGCCGCAACCTCTATCGGCGGCATCACATCCTGAACGAGGCCACCCCGGTCTATGGATCGTGACCTCGGCGTTCTGAGCCAAGCAGCTCTGGAAACTGCCACCTACTTCTCCCGCGCATTGACGTGGATTAATAATCTACTTGGGATCGACAACTATTACAAGGAATGAAAATGGCATTCTATCTCGATCTTTTCTCGCCAGAGACGTATGAAGCCTTCAGTAACTCCGATCGACAAGTGTCAGGCTTTCGAACCCGTCAGCGTACCGCTGCTCAGAAATTAAAGCGTGGCGATAAGCTGCTATGCTACATGACTAAGTTATCACGATGGGTGGGCATTCTCGAGTTGGACCGGGAAGCTGAGGGGCAGCCTCAGCCGGATTACTGACGCAGATGGAAAGCTGCTAGATTCTAAACTAGCAGATCAGATTCATTCGAAGCGAGTTTTCGAGCTGAATGAGCAGGTTTACCGCAGGCTTATTCGGCATCGTGTTCGCACCCCTGAAGGCGTCGTTACAGTGTCGATCCCGGGGGAAGCAGACACCGACGAGGAGAAGAGCAAGACTGATACAGAGTCCCGCGAATCCATCAAGATGCAGGCCCTGATTGCAAAAATTGGAGCGAGCATCGGAATGCGGATATGGCTACCCAAGGGTGACCGTGCTGCGGTGGGAAGAGAATGGAAGCTTGGAGGCGAAGCGTTTCTGGATAGCCTGCCATTAAACTACGACGAAACGACGCTTCGTACTATCGAGCAGATCGACGTCCTTTGGCTTAAAAGACGCTCTATAATTCGCGCCTTCGAGGTGGAGCATACAACGTCGATTTATTCTGGCATCCTCCGAATGGCGGACCTACTCGCGCTTCAGCCCAATATGGACATCAAGCTCCATATAGTTGCGCCCTCGAGTCGTCGCGACAAAGTCTTCCAGGAAATCACGCGGCCAGTATTCTCTCTCTTAGAAAGAGGTCCTCTTTCCGGGAGGTGTACCTATATCCCATATGAAGCCGTGAAGGAATTGGCCCAGTTGAAACACTTGGAGCACTTCTCAGACTCTGTCCTCGACGAATACACGGAGGAGGCTGAGTAGTGTGACTGTACCAAGACCAGGGAAATCAGGCCACCTGGCCACGCCGGCTGACCACAAAGACGTTTGCTCCGTCACCCTACGCGAAGCTGGCCACAGGCACATTCCTGGGCTTCGCAAAGGTGCGCCGATGCAGCTTGATCCGCTCGATCTCATGCAGGGTTTCGGTGGTCAGATAGCTCTCTCCGCAATGGAGACAGACCACTACCGGACATTCTCGATGATCAGGAGCGTCGCCCCTTTCCCATAGCTACGGGTCATGTAGCGAGCCCGGGCTTCATCGTGACCGCAGATAGAACAGATCATGGCGACGTTTGGCTCCCCGCCGTCCCTACTCGCGGTCAACTCGCGGCCTCCAAGAGCGCCCGAGGGTTCTTGTGTGCAATCGCGAGGAGCATGCGGCCGGACCAGACGGTGCACGGCGACCCTGCTCCCATTCTTGCAGCGTGCGGACTGAGACCCCGAGCAACCGCGCAAAATCCGCCCGCGAGAGGCCTACCCGAGCCCTTGTCTCAGCAACGGGTGGGAACGTCACGACGCGGCCGACCTCACCCCGCTTGATCTCGCGGATGCCTTCAAGGATTTCAGTGCCGATGTCACGAGGACGTTTCTTAGCCATTTTCAATCTCCTGCCGTTTGTGCCCCGAAGGGGCTCAGGCATGTAGCCCGGGGGCAGAGCGCCGAAGGCGCGGCGACCCCGGGAGAATGATCCCACAGTCTTCCCAAGCCCCGGAGGGGCGGCGGCAGTTCCCTCGCCTGGAATGCCGCCGTCGCCCTTTCAGGGCTTTGGGGATTGCGGGGTTCTCCCTTCCCGGGGTCGCCGCGCCTTCGGCGCTCTGACCCCGGGCTACGCGCCTGAGCCCCTGCGGGGCACACTAGGCGGTCGCGTCCCGCCAATCGTCGTCAGACAGGCTGCTTGATGGCAAGAGCGGGACCTCGTGTCCGGCACGTCTCAGAAAAAAACCGCGGGCCCCGGGGCGCACACCCTGCCCGGGGCCCGCGGCAAAGCCGCCGGCCAGTGCTGTGCCGGGGGAGTGGTTGAGCTCCCAGTCCCCCGGTGGATTCAGTTGTCAAAGAGCTGCCACCTGATCTCGGGGATCGGCAAGCTCCGGCCAGACCCCCGCTTCGGGCCTGCCGCGCTTTCCGCGGCTCCGTGCTCAGGTATGCAGATACCTATAGCACGGGGTCGGTCCGGCCGTCAAGAGGTCTCTTGACATTTCCCGGCTCTATGCAAGATCATGTCCTAGCAGATGGGGGGCGGGACTGGGGGAAGTAGCTTGCAAGGCAGGCCTCCCGGACCCATGGGAATTGCGCATACAGAAACTCGCAGAGGACATCCCGCGTCGCGGAAGATCTGATTCGAGTTGCAGGTGAGCTCATCCGAGTTGCAGGCCACCTCATTCGCGGATGGAGCGACCTAATCCGCGGATGGAGTCACCTCATTCGCGGGGCGAATGACTTGCCCCGAGTTACAGGTCATCTCATCCGAGTTGCAGGTCACCTCATCCGAGTTGCGGATGACCGGACTTGCGAGTCCGGTGCCTCGCTACTCGAACGCGGCGGGCTTCAACAGTGACGGCGGACCGCCCGCCGTCAACAGCAGGAGACGCCGGACAGGCAGCGGCCGCCGTTGCAGTCGGCGTCCGTATTGCAATCCTTGACGAACCGGCAGCCGCACTGGCAGTAGCCGCGATACTTGTTCGTGGTGACGGGGGTGGTCATGAACTCCGGCTGCGCGGGCACGGCCACCGCGTCGTTCGCTTTGCAGAGTTGGGCGGCCTGATCTTGGGTAAAGAAGAGGTTTGCGGCCGGCGGGCATCCGGCCGGGGCCTGGAGCGCGGGCGCCTGAGTCGGCTCCTGGCCGGCGAAGGCGGGCACGGCCGCCGTGAGGGCGAGCACCACGACGGACAGGAGGATCGTGCGATAGAGCTTGGACGACATACAGGGCTCCTTTCTCGATTCGGAAGAGCCACCTCTTCCTCATCTATAGGGTGCCCCTCGCCGGCGGCCCAGGGACAGGCGGTCGCAGCTCTCGACATCCTGTCCCCGGTTCTTCTCAGCCGCCTAACTCAGGGGTTGCCTTCCACCAGGGCCCGCGTGTCGGGCGCCGTCACCTCCCCGAGCTTCTCCAGGGTCGCCGGGAGCACGCCCGTGATCTGTTTCGCGACGTGCTCGGCCGACATCATCGCTCCCTCCTGCCAGCCCGGCAGTTGCGAAACCTGATCGCCCACGACGTAGAAGGTGCGATCGGGAACCAGGAGCCGGCCGTAGTAGCTCTTGTTGCTGTCGTCCCAGGTCGCCCAGGCCCCCTCTTGGAACGGCACGTTCTGCCAGGCGATCGAAATGCCGCGGTCGAGCGGGACGATCCGCGGATCGTTAAGCTCCCTGTGCAGCCGAGCGCCCTGCTTGCGCGCCTCGATCAGCCGTGGCTCGGGGAGCATGTGGCCGAACTTCTCGGCGCTGTCGCGGAAGTTGTAGGCGCCGGTCAGCGTGCCCTTGGCCGATTGGTAGTCGTTCGACGGATACCAGATCTGCGTGATGTCCTGGTTGGTCCAACTGATGCCGCCGTAGATCTGGTTCGAATCGGACTCCCAGAACCGCTCGTTGGCCTGCCAGCCCACCTTGCAGGAGGGCGCGTACTTTGACTCCTTCACCGCCTCGCCGAAGTGGGACTGGAAATTGACCGGAATCTTTTTCAATACGCTCAAGGGGATGTTGCTGACGCAGTAGTGGGCCTTCTCGATGTGGACCGTGCGATGCACGAGATCCCGGTATTCGATCTCGACGCCGTCCCCTTGGATCGTGATCCGCGTCACTTCCGAGTGATAGCGGATGAGGTTCCCGAGCCGTCTCTTGAAGCCCTCGACGAGCTGATCCATGCCGTGCACCGGCTGGAAGAGGGTCGGCTGCCAGAGATAGTCGACGGGCTGGTAGAAGTTGAACTTCCAGAACTCGGAGGAGAGGAGCTGCTGCAGGCCGAGCTTGGGCGGGGGCGTGCACGGCTTCTCGACGGTGATGGGAGCGGCACAGCCGGAGCGGGTGGAGCCACAGTAGTCGATCTCGCTCGGGCACTTGGGGCTCTTGAAGCCGACCCCCAGGTCACCGAACTTCTTGAGCAGCTCCACGAGCTGGTTGCGGTTGACGTCCTTCAGCTCCTCCTCGAGGGCGCCCTGACGCACCGCCTTGGCCAGCAGCTCGGCGATATGGCCCCGGGTGTCGTTGGCGATGCGGCGGTTGACCATGGGCTGGTCGCCGAAAGCCATCTCTCGGAAGAAGAGGTTGGCCGTAGTCTCCATGACGTAGACCTCGAGGGGCACCTTCAAATCCTTGCAATAGTGGAGCACGCGGCGGTGATGGTAGGGGATGCGTCCGGGCCCGAGGTTGAGATAGAGGCCGGGATCGAAGCGACAGTCCTGGACGTGCCTGCCTTGCTTCGGGATGTCTTCGACGACTTTCGTGCCATGACGGGCCGTGAAGTTGCGTCCGCCGGCCCGTTCCTGAGCCTCGAGGATGAGGCAGGAGAACCCCGCCTTCTGGAGCATGTCGGCGGCGGTGAGCCCGCCGATCCCGGCGCCCAGCACCAGGACTCTCTTGCCGGCGCCGGCGCCCTGGGGAAGCTGCGGTGGACCGGCCCAGGCCACGGGGACGTTGAGCAGACCCAGGGCGACCATGGTCTCGTAGACCGCGGCCGTGCCCCCGGCCCGCCCCACGAGCTCGAGAAAACGCCGGCGCGTCCAACCTCCGTTCGACTCGGACATCACTCCCTCCTTTCGTCTGAAGCCTCAAGGAGGATAGTGATGCGAGCCGGCCGGAAATGCCAACTACGTTCGTTGCTTCTTCAGCGATCCGTACCACATGTAGGCGCACAGCCCCAGGAAGAGGACGAGCGAGACGATCTGGGAGACGGGCGCGTTGTCGAAAAACGGCGTCTTGACGAGGTCTTCCCGGTACCAGGGGAAGAGGCGCAGGCCGGCGCCGAAGACGCCGCCCAGCGCGCCGCCGGCCATCAGCCCGGAGGCGATGATGACGCCGCGCTCGAGGATCGTCCGTCCCTCTTCGCCTCCCACCCGCTCGGCGCGCCGGCTCAGCCAGTGGGAGAGGAATCCGCCCACCAGCGCTGGCGTGTTCAACTCCAGCGGGAGGTACATACCCAGCGCGAAAATGAGGGCGGGCACGCCCAGCATCTCCATCACCAGCGCCACGATCGCCCCGGCGCCGAAGAGGATGTAGGCCACCGGTTGGTGGCTCATGAAGCCCTGTACCAGCGCCTTCATGATCGAGGCCTGAGGAGAGGCCAGCACCACCCGCGCGTCGCCCGGAGCCGATTCGCCGAACTGGAAGGTCTTGGCCAGCAGCACGATGGTCAACGCCGCCGCCACGGCCGAGGCCAGGATGCCCAGGAATTTCACCCGCTCCTGCACGGCTGGCGTCGAGCCCAGCCAGTAGCCGGTTTTGAGGTCGGTGATCGTCTGCCCGGAGACCGACAGCGCCGTGCACACCATGCCGGCCACCGCCATGACGAAGAACATCCCCGTGGTGCCCGAGAGACCGAAGCGCAGCAGCACCACGGAGGAGACGATGATGGTCAGCATCGTCATGCCCGACACCGGGTTGCGAGCCGTGGTGGCGATGGCATTGGCGGCCACCGAGGCGAAGAAGAAGGAGAAGACGAGCGTCAGCACCAGCCCCACCAGCGCCGCCAGCAGCGAGCCCTCCAGAGTGGAGAAAAACACTCCGGCGGCCACCGTGGAGAGCACGACGCCGATCAGGATGGCCATGATCGGCAGGTCGCGGTCGGTGCGCTCCTGGCCCTCGTCCTCGCCGTGCCGGAAGGCCTTGGCCGCGATCGAGAAGGAGCCGACGACGATGCGCAGCGACTTGATTATGCCGAAGATGCCCGCCGTGGCGATGGCCCCGACGCCGACGAAGCGGACGTAGTTGCGGAAGATCGCCGCGGCGGCCATGCCGGCGATGGGCGCCGTCGCCGGGTAGACGGCCAGCCCGGCGGGCAGGTGCTGGCCGATCATCCAGATCAGCGGCACCAGCACGAAGTTCGAGAAGAAGCCGCCGGCGCAGAGGATCATCGACGAGCGCAGGCCCATGACGTAGCCGAGACCGAGGATGAAGGAGATGGCGTCGAAGCGGAACACCATGCGGGCACGGTCGTTGAGGGTCCGCATGAACGGCAGGAACTGGAAGTCGAGCGTCTCCTGCCACACCTGGAAGGTGGTGACGAAGAAGTCGTAGACGCCGGCGATGGCGGTGGCCTGGAGCAGGAGCTTGGCCTGCGAGCCTCCCTTCTCACCGGTGACCAGGACCTCGGTGATGGCCGTCGCCTCCGGGTAGGGGAACTGGCCGTGCGTCTCGCGCACGAAGTAGCGCCGCAGCGGGATGAGGAAGAGGACGCCCAGGCAGCCGCCGGCGAGCAGGATGAAGGTGGTCTGCACCGGGTGGGGGTCGAGGTGGAGGATGTAGAGCGCCGGCAGGGTGAAGATCGCCCCCGCGACGATGCCGCCCGAGGTGCCGCCGATGTTGGTGAGGATGACGTTCTCGAGCAGCGTCGACCGCCGCCGGAACGTCCGGGCGAGGCCGATGGCCAGGATGGAGATGGGGATCGACGCCTCCATCACCTGCCCCACCTTGAGACCTGAATAGGCCGAGGCGACGGTGAAGACGATACAGAGGAAAAGTCCCCAGCCCACGGAGCGGACCGTCGCCTCCTCGACCTGAGTCGTCGCGGGGACGATCGGCACGTACGTCTCGCCTGGGGCGAGGGGCTGATAGGCGTTCTCCGGGAGGGACCTGGTATCGGGTGCGTCCATCCATCCTCCTGCTTGGCCGGCCGGTTTGAAGACGGGTAAGTGTACCGCAAAGCCCGCGGCTCCTGGGAAGCGTGGTGTATCATCGCGAACGCGAAACCGCGGAGGCGAGAGCCGCTGCGAGAAGGGAGGCCCATGAAGCTCACCGGCTGGTTCATAGTCCTCTGTGCCGTGGTTCCAGTTCCAGGTCGGGCTCTGGAAACTTGGGCTCCTTCGATCCTGCATTTTCCCTTCGACGGTCCGCCGCTTTGGATCTCTGCGGCATCGGTAGCTGATGAAGAGAAGATCGTGAATCTGGATTTGTTCGATAGTCTCGGGCTCCTCAGGCCCGTCGAGCGACAGCTTCGGGCTCTCCATGCCAGCGGCTATCGGTTCCAGAAAGGAGAGAAGCCCGCCGTGTCGCGCATCTCCGTTTCCGAGTGCGCATCGCAGGTCCTTTCCTCATGCCATGAAGGCGAGAACCCTTACGCAACTCTCGCAGATCTGACAACCTACTCGTTGGCGATCGTCCGCGGCACGATTCGCACCGTCGACCTGGGATTTGGCTTCGGAATGCCGGCCTCCTTATTGGGCGTGGAAGCGTCGGAGGTGATCAAAGGACCCGCTCCGGCATCACTTTTCTATGTCTACTATCCCGTCGCTCGTTTCAGGATTGGCCCCATCTCCTTCTGCAATGGGGAAAAGGGATTCGAACCTCTCTCGGGAGACGAGATCCTCCTGTTCGACTACAGAGGCCCGGCGGACCGGGATGAGGTCCTTTACGCTCCTCTCTTAGAGCAAGTCTTCTTCCAGAGCAAGGATGGTGTCCTCTTCCTGCCGTCCAAACTCAAGAACACTCCAGGCCTGGAAAAAGTCCACACCCTGGACGATGTCGTCGGCCGACTCGCCGTACCGGCGGCTTCAAGCGACCATCAGTGAAAATCGCGGAAACGACGGGAAACCATCTAAGAAAGGAGCTCTCATGAAGTTCACCAGCAGTCTCGTCCTCCTCTGCGCCATTACTTCGTTTCCCGGAAGGGCTCTGGAGCCCCAAACGCCCTCCATTCTGGAGTCCAAAGTCGAGCGACATCAAGGTCCACCACTCTGGATCTCGGCGGCAGCGATTGCGAGCAAAGGCAAGGTCATCGACCTCGATCTAGTCGATAGCTCCACGCTGCGTGGATATGTTGAGAAGCAGCAGCGGGAGCTTGGGGACCGTCTATCCACAGAGCAGTCCAAGCTAGGCGACAAGACTCCCTCCATCACCACCATTCCTCTTTCCGAATGCAAGCGGACGCAGCATACGATGGACGATCGAGGAGGGACTGGTTCTTCCGAATCTTTGTCAGCTTTGGCAGCCAGCTCTAAGGCAATCTTCCGAGGCACGATTCGCACGATCGATCCGGGCTTCGATGGGGGTGTCCCAGCTTCCTTGCTCGGCATAGAGGTCTCGGAGGTGATTAAAGGCTCCAAGCCAAGGTCCCTGACCTATATAGTCTACCCCGTCGCTCACTTCAAAATCGGTTTCTATTACTTCTGCAATACGACCAAAGGCTTCGAACCAAGCCCTGGAGACGAGGTTCTCCTATTCGACGCCATCGGACCCGAGGATAGGGATAACGTTTTGTACGCACCCCGGATGGATCAGCTCTTCTTCCAGAACCAGAGTGGCACCCTTATCCTGCCGACCCGGCTCAAGAGCACGCCGGACCTGCAGGCCGCTCGCAGCCTGGCCGATGTCGTCGATCGGCTTCGGGGAGGTGCGCGATGACATCCAAGCGTCGGAATTCCGCGGCTGCCTTCTTTGGAGCAATGATAGCCTTGGCATTCTCCGCACAGAGTCCGGCGGCGGCTGTAAAGTGCTCCGTGCCAGATACCAGTTTCGGTGTTTCGCTGGGCAATGTCTTCGACATCACCACAGCTGGTTTTACCGTCTCCGAGATCCAGACGGCAGCCGGCTATTGGAATTGCCCAGATCGCACTGGCTTTATGCCTTCTTTTCAGATCGACTCCGGCGACGTGCCGGTGCGTGTTGTAAAACTGACAGGAAACTCGACAGCGGATGGGGGAGGTTGCGGGCGAACGAATCCCGACATCGTAAATGGACACCTTGAAAGTGCGCAGATCGAGGTCTGGACGAACCAAAAAGATGGGACTTCATGCGAACCGCTGACAGATACGCTCGCTCATGAGTTCGGGCATATCTTGGGATTGGATAACGCTCCGGACCCCTTTGGTCAGTGCCTTGGCCATATCATGGGCGGCCGCGGTATAGGTTTTACACGCTCCGTCCAGCCAGACGACTGCCAAGTAGCCGACGACAAATGGATGACCACGAATGAGTCCCAACCGCAGCCCGATCCCTATTGCGATGCCTACTGCAATACCTACTGCGTCGACAACGTCTGTCGGGATCACCCTTCCCCTATCCTCATAGACTTGGAAAATGACGGCGTCCATTTGACGGGCCTCGATGATCCCGTGTGGTTCGACATCACCGCCGACGGCAAGCTGGATCTCATTTCATGGACAGACCGGAGCGAGGGACTGCTGGCGCTCGACCGCAATGGCAACAGCAAAATCGACGACGGCAGCGAGCTCTTCGGCAACGCGACACGACTCGCCAACGGCACCCGCGCTACGAACGGATATCAGGCTCTGGCCGAGCTCGATTCCCCGATTTTCGGCGGCAACGGCGATGGTCACATCGACTCCGCCGATGCGGCATTCAGCTCCTTACGACTGTGGGTCGATCGAAATCATGACGGAATCTCTCAACCGGAGGAGTTGCTGACGCTCGCCCAGGCGGGCATCGGGCGGATCGGGCTGGAGTACAGACGGAGCCCGCGCACGGACCGTTACGGCAACCAGTTCCGGTTCGTCGGCAGGGCCTGGAAGAAGGGCCCGAACGGAGCCCTGCACCCGATCCTGACCTGGGACGTCTTTTTCCTGATCGCGCACTGACCCGGAGCCCTCCCCTTCTCCAAGCCCAGCCGCCAGGAGAAGAGGGAGGGGCTGTCCACGGTCTTCAGGGGTGGTCTGCGTAGATCCCGGCGCGCGAAACCGCGTCATCGGACAACGCAGGCGCGTCGTGGAACTCGGCGGCGATCTTGTCGAGCATGGCGGAGAGCTTGTTGGCTGGCTGGCGCCGGGCAGGCGCGCTCAGCCGCCACGGGCCGTCACGCAACCGCCGCTTCCTTGCGCGGAAGCAGGTCGTCCACCGCGATGGAAACCTCGGGCCGAGCCAGCGGCGGGATCGTCTCGCCGCGGTAGAAGACGAGCCGGGTGCGGTAGAGCCCGCCGTTGGGATCGCGTAGGACCTCGACCACGTCGAGGCGCAGGTTCAGGATCCAGTAGTCCGCGATGCCCGCCCGCGCGTAGATCCTTGCCTTCCGTTTCCGGTCGTGGTGCTGGGACGTATCGGTGACCTCGACGATCAGGACGGCCGCGGAGGGATGATCCTCGTAGTCGTCCGGCTTGCCCGCGATCACCGCGAGGTCGGGCTCCGGCAGCGAATGGGACCCGAGGGCCAGGGGTAACTGCGGCCTGACGTGGTGCTCGGGACCGAACGCGGCGATCAGAGCCTGGTTGGCTTTGGCGATCCCCTTGGCATGGGGGCCTCGGTGCGGGCTCATGTCGTAGATCACCCCATCCAGCAGCTCGACGCGGCGGTCCGGACCGAAGTCCATCTGCTCATACTCCTCCCGCGTGAAGCGATGGACTCCGACTTCCTCAGCCGGTGTCCTCCGGATCTCCACCTCAGAAATCGTCATGACAGTGCTCCTCGCCCCCCGTCACGGAATTATACCAAAATTTCTCTCTGCAAGGAACTTCACTCTCCGAGCCCGACTCGGAGCCCGCCTGAATCCTAGCACCTCCCGAGCTGGAATCTCCCCACCCCCTCGGGGCGATCCATTTCAGCCGTTTCCGTTGCACAATACCGCCCGGAATTCGCCGGGGTCCTGCTCAGACGACCTGGGTCCATGACGACCTCGCGAGGAGAGAACATGACTGACTACGTTGCGTCGCTGCTGGCGGAGGTGAAGGCCAAGAATCCGGTCGAGCCCGAGTTCCATCAGGCTGTCCAGGAGGTCGCCGAGTCCCTGGCCCTCGTCCTCGACCGGCATCCGGAGTACCGGCACGCAAAGATCCTCGAGCGGATCATCGAGCCGGAACGGGTCCTGATGTTCCGCGTCCCCTGGCAGGACGACCGCGGGGAGGTCCACGTCAACCGCGGCTTCCGCATCGAGATGAACAGCGCCATCGGCCCCTACAAGGGGGGGCTGCGCCTCCACCCCTCGGTCAACCTCGGCATCCTCAAGTTCCTTGCCTTCGAGCAGGTGTTCAAGAATTCCCTCACCACTCTGCCCATGGGCGGCGGCAAGGGGGGCTCGGACTTCGATCCCAAGGGGAAGAGCGACAACGAGGTGATGCGCTTCTGTCAGAGCTTCATGAGCGAGCTGTTCCGCCACATCGGCCCCAACACCGACGTCCCAGCCGGCGACATCGGCGTCGGCGGCCGTGAGATCGGCTTCCTCTTCGGTCAGTACAAACGCCTGCGCAATGAGTTCACGGGCGTGCTCACCGGCAAGGGGCTCAACTGGGGGGGCTCGCTGATCCGCCCCGAGGCCACCGGCTACGGCTGCGTCTACTTCGCCCAGGAGATGCTCGCCACCCGCGGCCAGACCCTGGAGGGGAAGGTCTGCCTGGTCTCCGGGTCCGGCAACGTCGCCCAGTACACCGTCGAGAAGCTCCTCCATTTCGGAGCCAAGCCCGTCACCCTCTCCGATTCCAACGGCTACGTCTACGACGAGCACGGCGTCGACGCCGAGCGGCTGGCCTTCGTGATGGAGCTCAAGAACGTCCGCCGCGGACGTATCCAGGAGTACGCCGACAAGTTCAAGACGGCGACCTACACGCCGATCGATCCCAAAGGGGATCACAACCCGCTCTGGGACCATAAGGCCGACTGTGCCTTTCCCAGCGCGACGCAGAACGAGATCAACGGCAAGGACGCCGCGAACCTCCTGCGCAATGGCGTCTACGTCGTGGGCGAAGGGGCGAACATGCCCACCACGATCGACGGCGTCAACCAGTTCCTCGACGCGAAAATCCTCTACGGACCGGGCAAGGCGGCCAACGCCGGCGGCGTCGCCACCTCGGGGCTGGAGATGGCCCAGAACAGCATGCGCTATGGTTGGACACGGGAGGAGGTGGACAACCGCCTCCATCTCATCATGAAGAGCATCCACAAGGCCTGCGTGGAGACGGCCGAGCGTTTCGGCACGCCGGGCAACTACGTCAACGGCGCCAACATCGCCGGCTTCCTCAAGGTGGCCGACGCGATGCTGGATCAGGGGCTCGTCTAGGTCTGATGCCTGTCCCCGCCGACCGCGCGGCTCAGATCCGCGTCCCCTATCAGGACCTGATGCGTCACCGCATCATGCACGTCCTGCTGGTGGCGACGCCCTACGACCGCTTCCTGCTGGAGGAGGCGGGCGAGCTCTCCGAGCGGATGCTGGGGGAGTTCCGCAACCTCGACGTCCACTACGCTCCGGGGCTCACCGGCGTCTCCACCGGCGCCGAGGCCCTGGACCTCGTGGTCCGCGAGGAGCGCATCAACCTCATCATCACCACTCCCCGCGTGGCGGACATGGACCCGGGCCGGCTCGCCGCCGAGGTCAAGGCGGTGCGCGACATCCCGGTCGTCCTCCTCGCCTGGGACCCCTCCGAGCTCAACGGCTTCGGCAGCCAGGGGGGCTCCCCCGTCGACCGGGCGTTCCTCTGGCAGGGGGACGCCCGCATCCTGCAGGCGATCGTCAAGTCGGTGGAGGACTGGCGCAACGTCGAGCACGACTCGCGGCTGGTGGGCGTGCAGGTGATCCTCCTGGTGGAGGACAACGTGCGCCACTACTCCTCGTTCCTCCCCCTCATGTACTCGGAGCTGCTGGAGCACTCGCAACGGGTGATCGCCGAGGGGCTCAACCTGTCACAGAAGATCCTGCGCATGCGAGCGCGGCCCAAGGTCCTCCTCTGCACCACTTTCGAGGAGGCCCGGCGCGCCTTCGACGCCTATGCCGGCGAGGTGCTGGGGGTCATCTCCGACGTCGAGTTCCCTCTGGCGCCCGGCCAGGAGGTGTCCACGGAGGCGGGGCTGCGCTTCACCGAGCTCGTGCGCACCCACTACCAGGACATCCCCATCGTCCTCCACTCCTCGAAGCCCGAGAACGAGAAGCTGGCCAAGCAGGCCCGCGCCCGCTTCCTCCTCAAGGGCTCACCCCACCTGCTGGAGGACCTGCACAAGGTGATGATCCAGGACTTCAGCTTCGGCCCCTTCATTTTTCGCCGGGGGGGCCGCCGCGAGGGCGAGGAGACGGAGGTGGATCGCGCCGACGACCTGCGGAGCCTGGAGGAGAAGCTGAAGACGCTCCCCGCCGGCTCCCTCCTCTACCACGGCAAGGGCAACCACTTCTCCCGCTGGCTCAAGGCGCGTACCGAGTTCGCCCTCGCCCATGCCCTGCGCCCCCGCAAGCTGGAGGACTACGGCGGCGACCCCGAGGCGCTGCGGGCGGACCTCATCCAGGCCCTCGCCGACTACCGCTTCGAGCGCAGCCAGACGGTGGTGGCGGACTTCGACCGCGCCACCTTCGACCTGGGGAGCGACTTCTATCGTATCGGCGGCGGCTCGCTGGGCGGCAAGGCCCGGGGGCTCGCCTTCGTGCGCCGGCTGATCTCGCTCCATGGTCTGCGCAACCAATTTCCGGGCGTGCGCATCTGCATCCCGACCACCGCGGTCCTGGGCACCGACGTCTCCGACCGGTTCCTGGACGACAACGACCTGCGCTCCTTCGCCATCGACTGCCAGGACGACGCCGAGCTCTGGCGCCGCTTCGAGCGCGCTCCCTTCCCGGCCGAGGCCGAGCGCGACCTGACGGCCTTCCTGGAGAAGGTCCGCCAGCCGCTCGCCGTGCGCTCCTCCAGCCTGCTGGAGGACTCTCAGAACCAACCCTTCACCGGCGTCTACGACACGCTGATGGTGCGCAACAACGACTGGAGCGTTGCCGAGCGGGTGCGGCAGGCGGTGCTGGCGGTCAAGCGCGTCTGGGCCTCCGCCTTCTCCCAGCACGCCAAGGCCTATCTCCAGGCCACGGCGTTCCGGCTGGAGGCGGAGAAGATGGCGGTGATGCTCCAGTGCATCGTGGGCGCCGTCCACGGCCCCCGCTTCTACCCCGAGATCTCGGGGGTCGCCCGCTCTTACAACTTCTACCCCCTGGCACCCGCCAAGGCGGCGGACGGCATCGCCGCCGTGGCCCTCGGGCTGGGCCGGGCGATCGTCGAAGGCGGCGCCTGCCTGCGCTTCTGCCCCCTCTACCCGCAACACGTGTCCCAGCTCTCGTCGGTGCCGGAAGCCCTGGAGACCACCCAGCGCGACTTCTGGGCCCTGCGCCTGGAAGGAGCCACCGACGCCGGTCTCGCCATGCGCGAAGAGCTCTTCGGCCTCGCCACGGCGGAGGAGGACGGCACCCTGGGCCGGGTGGCCTCCACCTACTCGAAGGAGAACGACGTCGTCTACGACGGCCTCTCCCGCCGCGGCACGCGCCTGGTCACCTTCGCCCCCCTCCTGAAGCACGGCCTCTTCCCCCTGCCGGAGATCCTGCGGACGCTGATGGCGGCCGGGGAGGAGGGGGTGGGATCGCCGGTCGAGATCGAGTTCGCGGTGAACCTCTCCGTGTCGCCGGACAAGCCGGCGGAATTCGGCTTCCTCCAGGTGCGCCCCCTGGCCCTCGCCCGCGAGACCGAGGCCATCGAGGTGGGCGAGGTGGACTCCGGAGCCGTCCTCTGCCGCAGCTCGCGGGTGCTGGGCAACGGCCGGATCGAGGGCCTCCGCGACTTGGTGGTGGTGGACTTCCAGCGCTTCGAGCGGGCCCAGAGCCGCGAGGCTGCGAAGGAGATCGGGCGCCTCAACGGCCGGCTGCTGGCCGAGGGCGTCCCCTACGTGCTGATCGGCGTTGGCCGCTGGGGCTCGCGCGATCCGTGGCTGGGGATCCCCGTGAGCTGGGACCAGGTAGCGGGCGCCAAGGTCATCGTCGAGGCGGGCCTGCGCGACCTCAAGGTGACCCCCTCACAGGGGAGCCATTTCTTCCAGAACCTGACCTCTTTCAACGTCGGCTACTTCACCGTCAACGCCGAGGACCGCGACGGCCGCCTGGACTGGGACTGGCTCGACGCCCAGCCTGCCGAGAGCGTTGCCGCACACGTCCGCCATCTGCGGCTGGCGACGCCCCTCCTGATCAAGATGAATGGGCGGAAGGGGGAGGGGGTGATCCTGAAGCCGGAGGGGGGCCGGAACAGGCGTGAGAGACAGCAGCAGGGACAACAAGGACAGCAGGGACTTCAGGGACAAGGATCGTGAACGTCCCTGGAGTCCCTGCTGTCCTTGTTGTCCCTGCCTTCCCTCTCATGACTCCCTGATACACTCCGCGAAAAGACGAAGGGAGGGTCCCATGGCGGCTACGGTTTCCACCTCGATCACCGTGCGGGTTCAAGCGAAGGGCGGGAAGTTCCTGGCGGACGACATCGGCGGCTCGGAGGTGATCATCCGGAACGCGCAGACCGGCGAGCGGCTCGCGGGCGGACTCGCCCTGGGTACGGACTCGGGCAACCTGTCGAGCACGTATACGGCCGACGCCTCGCTGAGCGCCATCGTTACGCCAGCGGTGCCTCCCGCCACCGAGCCCACGATCCAGTGGCTGTCGCCGGACGCGGACACCTCGGGGTTGACGGTGGACCTCCCCATCTCCCGCCCCACGCTCCTCGCGATCACCGCCTGCGGTCCGCTGGGCGGTCTGCAGTCGGCCCACCAGGTCACGACCAGCCAGTGGATCGTCCCGGGTCAGACCCTGAATGAAGGGCCGGGGTTCGTGGTGGAGCTGCCGGGGCTGCTGGTGCAGGTCATGGAGCCCGCGACCCACCTGTCGATCCTGTCCACCGACCTCCCCTACACCGTCCCCTTCCAAGTCAACGTGACCATGATGTGCGGCTGCCAGATCGCCGACGGCGAGCCGTGGATCCCTTGCGACTTCACGGTGACGGCCGTCATCGGCCCGGTGGGACAGCCCGCGACGGAGACGGTGAAGCTCTGCTTCCCGGGGACCGCTCCCAGCCTCTTCACCGGCTCGTGGACGCTCGCCGCCAAGTCTTCCGGCTTCTACCAGGCGGTGGTCACCGCCGTGCAGCGCAGCACCGGCAACACCGGGACGGGAACGGTGACGTTCTTCGTCAAGCAGGCCAGTTGACCTAAGATACGACATCGAGTTTTGTTTGAAAGGAGCCGGCACATGAGAACGCAAGCGGTTTTGGCGTGGGTGCGCACCCGGGCTTCGGGCGCCTTCCTGCTGTCCCTCCTGGTCGGCGGCGCGCTGCTGGGCGGTCCCGCCCCGGCGCGGGCCCAGGGCCGGGTCACCTTCAACCAGTTGTCCATCGAGCGTTGCAAGGGCACCTGCACCTTGAAGCTGAGCTGCGGCGTGGCGGGCAAGCCGGCCTCCGAGCTCGTGAAGGGCCAGCAGGGACGGACCAAGGACCTGATCGACATCGGCAAGTCGCTCGAGGTGCCGACGTTCCCGGCCGAGGTGAAGTGCACCGCCTCCAGGGACACCGGCTGGATCGGCACCACCTGGACGCCGATCGGCTCCGGCTCCGTGACCATCCCCTCGGGCGGCGACTACAAGCTCGACATCGACAGTGCCGATACCTCCGTGCGCGTGCTGCTGGCCGCCGACAGCCTGGAGAACTTCCTGCCCGCCGGACCGCCTCCGGCGGCGCCAGCCACGGGCAAGAAGGCCGCCCCGGCGAAGGCCGGCGCGCCGCTCAAGGTGGCCGCCGCGTTCAATCCCGCCAAGGAGGGGCAAGCGGTGGTGATCGGCCTCGAATGGCCGGCGTTCAAGGACAAGGTGGACAAGATGGGCGCCCTGGGGATGAAGCTGGTGGCGATCAAGGTGTTCGACCAGGGCGGCAAGCGGCTCTGGGCCGGCATCTTCAAGAACGTCCCGGACCGCGTCGTGCTGCGGTCCAACCAGGAGTGGAAGGAGTTCCAGGCGGACTGGATGCGGTTGACCGGCGGCCTGGCGCGCCTGGTGGACGTGGAGGTCTACGATACGAAGCCCCTGTACGCCGGCCTCTACCGCGACTTCAGTGACCGCAACCGGCCGATGATGTGGACCGACGTGCGGAAAAACTTCGTGGACAAGGTCAAGGATCTGGCGGCTCAGGGGCAGCAACTGATCGACGTGGTGGTTTACGTCGGGCCCGCCAAGACCTCGTACGTCGGCACCTTCCGTGCCACCTCGGGAAATTACGATCTCTGGACCAACAACGACAAGGCGGCCTTCGAGGCGAAGTGGAAGGCAGGGAGCGCCAAAGGGCTGCAGATGGTCGAGGTGGTGACCTACAAGGAAAGCGGCAAACGCTACTACGACGGCATCGTCCGCAGCGGCATGGGGGCGCCTGGCGAGGTGCTGCTGGACGCCGACGTGGCCACCTTCGTCAAGCGCTGGCTGGACGACACGGGCAAGGGCCTGCGGCTGACGAACCTCGATTTGTACCACGACTGAGAACACGCCCCTGGGACCGCCGGCGTCCCGCCGGCAGCTAACTCCGTTTTTTGGTTAGAAGCCGGCGGGACGCCGGCGGTCCCAGGGGGGTTCCCCCGCCCTGTCTCCCCGCCGCTGCTTCCGGCATGCTTCTTGCGGTATCAGTTTCCGTCCTCTAGACTGGTCCAAGGCAGGGAGGTGCCATCATGCATGACCACTCGGTTCAGTTCTACGAAAAAGACGCCTTCCTCATCGACAGGCTGAGCGACTTCATCGGCGCGGGCCTGGAAGCCGGACAGGCCGGCATCATCATCGCGACCTCGACGCACCGGGCCGACCTGGCCCAGCGGCTGAAGGCGCGCGGCGCGTCCCTGGACGTCTCGTTGCACGCGGACCGGTACATCGCCCTGGATGCGGCCGAAACGCTCTCGAAGTTCATGGTCGACGGCTGGCCCGACGAGCGGCGGTTCGCCGACGAAATGAAGGAGCTCCTCCGGCGGATGGCGCGAGACGGCAACCGGCAGGTGCTCGCGTTCGGCGAGATGGTCGCCCTGCTGTGGGCGGAGGGCAGGCACGAAGCCGCCCTCCGCCTGGAGGAGCTGTGGAACGACCTCGCCAGGACCGAGTCCTTCTCCCTGCTGTGCGCCTACCCGATGCAGGGGTTCAGCCGCGAAGAGCACGGCCGCCTGTTTCAGCACATCTGCAATGAGCATTCGCAGGTGCGTCCCGCGGAGAGCTTCGTCGAGACCGCCACTCCGGACGCGCTGCGCTGCCAGGTCGTCCTGCTGCAACAGAAGGCCGCCGCGCTGGAAAGCGAAGTCGCGAAACGCCAGCAGACCGAAGAGCTCCTGCGCCGCCGGGAAAGAGAGCTCTCCGATTTTCTGGAGAACGCGGTGGAGGGTCTGCACCAGGTCGGCGCGGACGGCACGATCCTGTGGGCGAACCAGGCCGAGCTCGACATGCTCGGCTACGAACCCGATCAATATATCGGCCATCACATCGCCGAGTTCCACCTCGACCGCGACGTCATCGACGACATCCTGAGCAAGCTGCAGCGCGGCGAAACGCTGTACGACCAACCGGCGAGGCTGCGCAGCCGGGACGGTTCGATCAAGCACGTGCTGATTCATTCCAACGCGCTGTTCGAGAACGGCGAGCTGGTCCACACCCGTTGCTTCACGCGGAACGTCACCGAGCGGGTGCGGCTCGAAATGGAGCTCCAGCGGCAGCTCGAGCAACTCGCCGAGATCGACCGGCGCAAGGACGAGTTCCTGGCGATGCTCGGGCATGAGCTGCGCAATCCCCTGGCGGCGATCGTGACCGCGTCGGAGCTCATGCGTCTGCGCAGCGACGACCTCGCGATCCTCGCCCGTGCGCGCGACATCGTGGCGAGGCAGGCGGCGAGGATGTCGCGACTCGTCGACGACCTCCTCGACATTTCGCGCATCAGCCGGGGCAAGATCGAGCTCAGGACCGCAACGGTCCTGCTCGGCACGATCGTCGACCAGGCGGTCGAGCTCGTACGCCCGCTGCTCGACGAGCGGCGCCACCGCTTGACCGTCGACCTGCCCGCCGAGCCCGTCTCCCTGTTCGGCGATGCCACGCGCCTCGTGCAGGTCGTCTCCAACCTGCTGCACAACGCGGCCAAATACACCGGGCCCGGCGGCAACATTTCGCTGAGCGTGCAAAAGGATGGGACGGACGTGCGGCTTGCCGTTCGCGACGACGGCATGGGACTGACCCCGGAGCTGCACGAGCAGGTGTTCGAGCCTTTCGTCCAGGCGCCGGGCTCGCTGGAGCAGGCGCGGGGCGGCCTCGGCATCGGCTTGACGCTGGTCCGCACCCTCGTCGATCTGCACGGCGGCAGCATCGAGGCCCTGAGCGACGGCCCGGGATGCGGCAGCGAATTCGTGGTCCGGCTGCCGCTGCCGGCGGCGGTCGAATCCCGGGAGTCAGAACCCAGACATGCCGTCCTGGCTTGAGCTGGCCGGCCGGTTACCAGGAAGTCAAAGTCAATTGATCGATCCAGAGAGAGTAGGTATCCTGGTGGCTGTCGCCATCGAGCTGAAGGGACACGGTGACGCTGTCGGTGCTCCCCGTGCTCGGCGTCGAGTAGACGTCGAAGGGATAGGTCACATTATTGATCACCATGTCCTGGTAATGGACGCGCCCGTCGGCCGTGCGCTCGCCGTGGAAGATGAAGTGGTTCCAACTGTTGGCCGTGAAAGGCGCGCACGTGTGGCTGGTGGCGGTCCAACCGCCGTTCGCTTGCACGCGCCATACGCCACTGTCCTTGAAGTCGCACTGGTGGTTGAATCGGTACTTCCGCCCGCCCAGGACCTGGGTGAACCCGAACTCGTAGGCTTGGGCAGCGCCCGGCGCCGAGACGTAGGCCCAGAAGTCGAGCGCGAAATGGGTGGTGCTCCAAGTGCCGCCGACCTGGTTCCACCAGAGCGCGTTCGAGTAGAGGGTGGTGCCGCCAAGGTCGAAGCGCGCGGCTCTGCCGTCGCGTGAGGTCGCGGCGTCGGCGGTGAGCGAGGTCGTCGCGCCGCCCCGCCCACCGCAGCAGACAGTGTCGGTGCAGCTTTGCCAGCCGGTGGCGTCGTCGACGTTTGCCGCCCTGAACCCGGTCGGGGTGTAGCTCACCCCGCCCGACATGTGGTTCGTGATCGACGGCTTGCCCATGGCCTCGACGTAGAGAGTGTACTGCCTGCCGGGGGTGAGCGGCAGGGTGGAGAGGTCGTAGGAGTGGGCGCCGCCGGCGGTCACCTGAGCCTGGAGGGTGAGGTTCTGGCCGTCGGAGGCCGGCGTGCTCCAGATGCGGTAGCGGTCGAGCGTGCTCTCCTGGCCGCTGCCGCTCAAGCCCCAGGAGAGGGTCTTGCCATCGACGCCGAGCGCGGCCGAGATCGCAAGGCAGTTGTCGATCCCGCTCTCGATCTCGGTCCCCTCGTCGTAGTCGTTCCAGGTGACGAGTTGAAGACTGTCGAGCTGGTCGCTCGAGCTCCAGCTCGAGTTGATCGTGGCGATCGACTGCAACCATGTCTGCCCGCATACCTGATCCATGTAGCGGGGCGGGTGAAAGCCCCAGCTCGCGTAGAGGTCGTAGAAGCCCTTGAAGCCTGCGCCGACGGGGATCTCGCCAGAGGATCTTTGGGCGAACGCATAAAAATTGTCGAGATATCCCTGAAAGTCCGGCTGCGTCCAGGTGGAGGTCTGCTGGGCCGGATGCACCCAGGCGAATCCGCCGTCCGACTGCGAACGTGCGAAGGGATTATCGTTGGTGGCTTGGCTCTCGAAAATGAAGAGCGGGTCGCCCGGGGCGCTGGCGCGGACCTGGTTCCAGTCGATGGTGCCCAAGCCGCTCAAAAAGACGAACACCACCGGGCGGCCGTTACGGCGCATGTAGACGGGCGAGCCGAAGAAGTTGTTGGCAAAATAGGTGAGGTCGTCGATCACGCACTGGGTATTGCCCGCGCAACCGGAGCCCGTGGTCTCCATGGCAGCGAACTCGAAGAGCGGGCTCCGCGATTGGGCTTCCTGCAGGAACTTGAGAGTCGCGCCGCTCTGCACCGGCTTCGTCGCGCCGTACCAGGGGATGATCACGCCTTGGATGCCGCGCGAGATCATGTCGTCCACCTGCTTCTTGACCTGTGCGGCATCGTTCGAGTTATAGCCGGTCAGAATATGGCTATTGCAACGGGTGAGGCCGCTGGTCGTCGAGCAGTTGCAGTTGGCCGAGCCCGGTGTGCAGAACCAGGGCATCACGTGAGCGTAGATCCGGGTTGTCGCACCGGGGTAGAGCAGCGAGCGGGTGTCGAGTTTGCTGACGTTACCGGCCGCGTCGTTACCGTTGTCGTGTTGAGGAAACGTGCCGACACTCGTGTTATTGCTCGTCTCGGCACTGAGCGTGGTGGCAGTCTGCGCGTGGACCGGCCAGGGGAGCACGAGCAACGCGGAGACCATGAGGACATTGCGTGGAGTCATGGCAGGCCTCCTGTCAAGAGTCCGTCTTGGAGCATAATGCTGCGTTCGAAGCCGGCCGGCGGGGAACGCCAGATCTCGGAGCCGTCCCACTTCGAACGACTCATATATAAAAATATCTGCAAATTTCAGTCCTGCGCAGCCAAAGACACCGGCGCTGACACGGCAACTTGCGCGGAGCGCACGTCAGGACCGCCCGTTGCCGCAGCCGGCGGCGGGCGAATCCCGGGAGTCAGAGCCAGACATGCCGTCCTGGCCTGAGCCGCTACGGCGCATGCCTGGGAATGCAGCCGGCCGCCATTTTCTGGGCCATCAGAGTGGTAACCGGCACCCCGCCGATCGTCCCGTTGTAGACCCCCTCGCCGGTGCACCCGGTCTTGGTGCAGAAGACGTCCGGGCGCTGGCCGGGCAGGAGCTGGGAGACGGTGTGGACGTAGTACGAGCCCTCGGGGGACGAGGTGTTGAGCGTCGCCGGGTCGACGCAGTACCAGGCGCTCATTCCCGTCTTCGGATAGGCGAGGTCGGCGCCGCTGGCGGTGACGGAGCTGTCGGCCCGCCAGATCGGATCGCCGGGGTTCGAGCCGGTGTTCTGGCCGCAGGTCGAGGTCCCCGTCAGATTGTCGAGCCAAGCCTGCTGGCCGCCGCTCGCATAACCGAGGGCGGCCTGCATGGTGGCGAGCGGCAACTCGGGGCATAGCGAGGTCAGGGTGCAGGTCGAGAGCGCCGTGTCGCAGCCGCAGTCAACGCGGGCGAAGACCGGGCCGGCGGAGAGCATCACGTAGTCGAAGGTGTCCTCCAGGCCGTACTCGGCCATCAGATAAGACATGGCCGCCGAGCCGCCGCTGTGCCCCTGGCCGCAGAAGCCGATGTCACGCCGCCCGCCGTGGATATGGGGGTCGGAGAAGGCCCAGCGGGCCACGGCGGCGGGCCGGCAGGCGCCGCCCAGGATGCTCGGGGTGTCGGTCTTCTCCCAGTCGCTGTCCCAGGCGATGTCGAGCAGTTGGAAGCCTGCGTTCTCGTAATTCGTCTCCAGGGTGTGATGGCTGGCGCCGGAGGAGGTGAAGTTCGCCGTTCCGCCGCCTCCGGAGTGGAGGAAGATCGTGCCCTTGAGAGTCGTGCCGGGGGCCAGGGTGACGATCCAGACGGTGGCGTTCAGGTCCGGCGCGCCGGGGCAATTCGTGACCAGGACGCGGCCACAGGAGAGCCGCCCCCCGGCAGGCACGGGCGGCGTCGGGTCCCCGCCGTTGGGGCTGGTCGTGGGGCACGGGATGCCCTGCACGTTGACCACCGTGCCGGCCGGCAGGGCCGCCCGGGCGGCCGGAGCGCTGGCAGTGAGCAAGAGGAGCAGGAACGCCGAGGTGAAGCGCGGCATGGTTTTCTCTCCCTTCTGCGGATGGTCCTCACTTTGAAGGGTGCGCCAGGCAAGCCGCGGCGCGCCCGAGCGGGGCTCCCAGTCGCTTGCCATCCCGGACCATCACAAACCAGGACCGCCTCTGACGAAGCGGTCCTGAGTCGGGAGGCACGCCGAAATAATCAGCAATCGGCAGTGCAAGAGGATGTGTAACCTGCACAACCCGGGTAGAACGGTCCAGAAGGGATGGGGCCCGTGTCTGTCCCACAGTCGAGAGGACAGGCGCTGTAGTTCTCGCTGACCTGGTGAGGGCCGGTGCCCGTTGCTGCGCCTCCCGCTCTCCGGAGATCCGAAGAGCCAAGCCGACGGAGGGTCTCGCGGTTCAGCTCAAGCTTTCCGATACGCTTTCTCATTTCTGGCTCCTTTCCTGAAGGTTCAAGCCTGATCCACCATCAGGTGGCGCCAATTTACATTTCATTTCACCCACTGGAGAGGGGCCTCAAATGCTTCTTAGCCGGCCGCCCCCCGCCCCACCAGGTCCCGCGTAATCTCCCCCACCGTCGGCGCGCCGGCCAGGGTCATGGCCAAATCGAGCTCGTCGCGGAGGAGGCGCAGGGCGTGGGCGGCGCCCGCTTCGCCGTCGGCGGCGAGGCCCCAGAGAACCGGCCGGCCGACGAGGACCGCCCTGGCGCCCAGGGCGAGGGCTTTCACCACGTCCGTGCCCCGCCGGATACCGCCGTCCATCAGCACCTCGATCCGGTGGCCGTGGGCGGCCAGGGCATCGGCGATCTCCGGCAGGACGTCGATCGTGGCCGGCGAGGTGTCGAGCTGGCGGCCGCCGTGGTTCGACACCACCACGCCGGCGGCGCCCGCCTCCGCCGCGCGCAGGGCGTCGTCGGGCCGGACGATCCCCTTGACCAGCACCGGCAGCCGGGTGATCGACCGCAGCCAGGCCACGTCCCGCCAGGTCAGCGACGGGTCGAGCAGGGCGGCGACGTAGGCGGCGAGGCCCGAATCGGCGGCCACCCCCGGGATCTCGCCGTAGCCCTCCGGCAGCATGTTGGCCACCACTAGGCCCAGCGGCAGGCGGAACCGGTTGCGGACGTCCCGCTCCCGCCGCCCGAGCAGAGGCGCGTCGACGGTGAGCACCAGGGCCTGGCAGCCGGCGGCCTCGGCCCGCCGCACCAACCCCTCCGTGGCCTTGCGGTCGCGGTAGACGTAGAGCTGGAACCACACCGGTCCGGAGGCGGCGGCCACCACCTCCTCGACGCGGGTATTGGAGAGGGTGGAGAGGATCATCACCGTCCCCGCCGCGCCGGCGGCCCGGGCCGTGGCGCGTTCGCCCTCCGGGGTGGCGAGGCCATGGAAAGCGGTGGGGGCGACGAGGATCGGCATCGCCACCGGCTGGCCGAGGACCGTGGTCGTCAGATCGCGGCGGGAGACGTCCACCAGCACCCGATAGGCGAGAGGGATGCGATCGTAGGCGGCGCGGTTCTCGCGCAGCGTGACCTCGTCGTGCGCGCCGCCCGCGTAGTAGTCGTAGGCCTCCCGGGAGAGCCTCTCGCGGGCGATCGCTTCCAGCTCGAAGACGTTGACCGGTTCCATCTCGCTCCTCCGTCAGACCCTTGAAGGTGCTTGATTCTAGCGGAGTGGCAGGGTCGCTAATCCGGCTTTTCGCCCAGGCTGCCCCGCTTCAGGTACTGCTTGAGACGATTGAAGAGCTCGGCCTGGCGTTCCTCCGTGACCGTGGCGATGAAGATCGTGTCGTCCCCGGCCAGGACGCCCGCCACCTCGGGCCACCCGGCGGCGATGAGGGCCTCGGCCACCATCCTGGCCGCGTTGGGGCGGGTCAGCATCACCGACAGGTGGGGACCGGTCTTATGGACTCCCTGCACGAAGCCGAGGAGGCCCTCGAAATCCCCAGCGCTCACCTCCCGCCAGGGTTTCAGCACGTAGCGTCCCTTCACCCGCTTGACCCCCAGGTCGTGGAGGTCGCGGCTGACGCTCGACTGGTTCGCCTTGATCCCCATCGCCGCCAGCAGCTCCACCAGCTCCGCCTGCGAGCCGATCGACCTCTTCTCCGCGATGAGCTCCCCGATCGCCTCCAGGCGCCTCTTCTTCTCCCGCGTCATCGGCATGTGGTCCTACCCCCTTGGTATCCAGATCTTATCGCATGCGACGGGCCTGGGATGGACGTCCAGACCGTGGCACAATGACTGCGACTTTTTCGAGAGAGCGAGCGCGATCATCGTCCATCTGGCAAGAGGCCTCCGCGCCTGGGCGCGTCCCGACCCGGCATCGGCCCGGGTCGGCCGTGAAGGCGAGTTGCTCGCGGCGAGCGTCCGCATCTGGGCCGCTGCGTTCGCGATCCTGCTGCCGCTGGGCAACATCCTCTTCCAGCCCCCCGATCTCGAACCCTGGGTGGGCCTGGCGGGTGTGCTGTCGACCCTGTTCCTGGGTCTCGCCGTGAAGCGTTTCGCCCGCCGGGCGTCACCGCCCCCCTGGCTGGGGTTCTTCACCTGCATCCTCGACGTCAGCATCGTGAGCGCGGCGAACCTGGCCCTGATCGTCGGCGGTCAGCCCATGGCGGTGGTCGGCGGCCGGGTGCTTTTCCTCTTCTACTTCCTGGCCCTCGCCTTCGCCTGTCTGCGACAGGATGTGCGGATGTGCATCGTCGCCGGGCTCACCGCCATGCTTCAGTATGGCGCCCTCGTCGCCTGGGTTGTGATGCGCAGCGCGGCCACGGGCATCCCCCTCTCCAGCCATACGTATGGATCGTTCCGCTGGGACAACCAGATCGCGCGCCTGGTCACCCTCGCCCTCGCCACCGCCATCAACGTCGCGGTCGTCCACCAGAGCCGCGGCTTGCGGCAGCAACGGGACCGGGCTGAGGAGGCGAGCCAGGCCAAGAGCGAGTTCCTGGCCAACATGAGCCACGAGATCCGCACGCCTCTCAACGCGGTGCTGGGGATGATGAGCCTGCTCCTCGACTCCCCCCTGTCGCCGGTGCAACGGGAGTACGTGGCCACGGCCCGCAGCAGCGGCGCGGCGCTGCTGGAGGTCATCAACGACATCCTCGACGTCTCGAAGATCGAGGCCGGCCGGCTCGACGTCGAGATCGCCCCGTTCCTTCTGCGCGAATGCCTGGACGAGGCGATGGGGATCCTGACGCCCAAGGCGGAGACCCGGGGGCTGGCCCTCCACTGCCGGGTGGCGGACGGCGTTCCCGCGGCCGTCGAGAGCGACGCTGCCCGCCTGCGTCAGATCCTCGTCAACCTGCTGGACAACGCCATCAAGTTCACACCCCAGGGAGAGGTGCGCCTGGAGGTCGAAGCCGGGGCGGAGAAGGACGGTCTCGCCGAGGTGCGCTTCGCCGTGCGCGACACGGGGATCGGCATCCCGGCCGATCGGATGGATCGCCTGTTCAAGCCCTTCAGCCAGGCCGATTCGTCCATGTCGCGCCTCTACGGCGGCACCGGTCTGGGGCTGGTGATCAGCCGCCGCCTCGCCGAGCGTCTCGGCGGGCGGATGTGGGCGGAGAGCGAGCCGGGCCGCGGTTCGACGTTCTTCTTCACCCTGCGCTGCCGGCCCGTGGAGAAGGCTCCCTCCCGGCGGGCCGCCGGGGCCGCCGGAGCTGCCGATGCCGAGGAGGCTGGCGCCCTCGCGGGCCCGCGGCTGGCCGAGCATCTCCCGCTGCGCATCCTGCTCGCGGAGGACAACTCCGTCAACTTGCGAGTGGGATTGCTGATGCTCGAACGGATGGGTTACCTGGCGGACGTGGCCGGCAATGGGATCGAGGTGCTGGAAGCGCTGCGCCGCCAGCCGTACGACCTCATCCTGATGGACGTCCAGATGCCGGGCATGGACGGCCTGGAGGCGACGAAACGCATCCGCGCCGAGTTCCCCCGCGACTGGCAACCGCGCATCGTCGCCATGACCGCGAACGTCCTGCGCGAGCAGCGGGAGGCGTGCCTCGTCGCCGGCATGGACGACTTCGTGCAAAAGCCGGTCGGGTTCGCGGACCTGCGGGCGGCGCTCGAGCGCTGCGGCGGCCGGGAGCCCGACGCCGCAGAGCCGGCCGCGCCCCTGCCGGATGGCGCCTCCCCGCTCGATCCGGCCTACCTCGACAGCCTGCGCCGGCTGGGAGAGCTGACCGGCCGGCCCCTGGTACAAGAGATCGTGGCCCGATATCTCGCCGAGACGCCCCGCCGGCTGGAGCGGTTGCGCGACGCCCTGCTCCGGGCCGACGCGGAGGCCCTGACTTTCGTGGCCCACAGCCTGAAAGGGAGCAGCGCCCAGATCGGCGCCGTGCGGGTCGCCGCCCTCAGCGACGAGTTGGAGCAGAAGGGCAAGGACGCCGACCTCGGCGATGCCGCCAACCTCCTCGCCGAGCTCGAACGCGAGTTGGAGCGAACGGTGCCGCTGCTGGAGCAGGCGGCCATGAGCGCTGGCAGCGTTTCGTGATCGGAAAAAAGAACCCCGGCGCGTACGCCGGGGTCCTCCAGGCAACAACTCTGGCTCTGCGGCCGTTATCTCGTCTTGACGCAGCCGCTCACCAGGTTCGACCACTCATACTGATAGGCAAAACCATTGGTACCGATGAACGGCGAGGGCGACCAGGCGCACTTGTCGTCGGCCTCTGCACCGGTTCTGCCGTCCCACCAGCCGTTCACGGGGTCGGTCACGGCCTCGCGGGTCTCGTGACAGACGAAGTGCTCCTGGTTCTGCACGTCCGACCAGCCCGAGACCTTGCAGCCGCTGCAGCTCGGATAGGGCTCGATGGAGTACAGGACCGTCCCGGAAGCGCCGGTGAACGCGCCGTGATAGGCGCAGTAGGAGAGTCTCGGTCCGCCGCACGAGGTGCTCGTGCCGCTCGAAGAGTACGAGGAGCTCGGGAGGACGACCTCGTAGATCGTGCTGGCGTTGAAGGCGCCATGGCCCGCCAGATACCGGTTGACCTCGGCTTGAACCGTGGCGTCGGTGACGTTGGTCGGCGGCGCCGAGGTGTCGAACCAGTCAGCGGTTCCCGAACCTAGGTTGGCCAACTGGATCCCGCCGTACTGCGTGATGACGTTGTACTCGGGGGTCGTGCCGAACTGGTTGCGGAAGGCCTGCAGCGTCGTGGCGTAGGTGTGATCGGGAGACGAGGCGTTCGCGAAGCTCGCGCCCCAGAAGATGAAGACCACCTTGGCCGAGACGACCACACCGGCGCCATGGTCCGTCAAGTTGGAGACCCTGGCCTTGGGAACGACGGCATCACGGGTCGGGGTGTAAATGACGTGGTCAGCGTCCGCGAAGGGACCCTTCACCACGTGCGCTCCGGGCGCGGCATTCGCGGCGACGGCCAGCAGCCCGCAAGACAGGGCCAACCCAAATTTCAAACCTCTGCTCTTCATTACTTGCATCCTCCAGAAACCTAAAGTGGCGCCCCCAGGTAGGACAGGCTCTTCGGATGGGATCTGAGATCCTGGAGGCAATGGTGATCAGACGGCGAGCGTTCGCCGTCTCTTGAACAACCGGATGGAAGGAGGTGCGCGAAATTAGTAGCATCGCGTTAAAGAGCTCTTTGGGACCGACTGAGCTGCCAGTTCCCCTTAGGGCCTATAAGAGTAGGTGCAGGAAGTGACCAAAAGCGAGCCTCTTCACCAAAGGTCGCGTGCCTGAGCCTGAGGCCGATACCTCCTGGCCGCCGTGGCGCTGTCGTCGCGGATCGACGGGTTGTTCATGGGCGAGCAGCATGGTACACCCGTTCTCGATCCTCGGCGAGTCCTGTCGCGGGAAGGCGCTGACCCGGCGCTTACATTTTTTGCAGTATTCTTACATTGCCATAACGACTGATCCCGACCTCCCGGCTATCCTGGGCCGGGTTTGGAACGCGGGGAGACGGGGCGCGGCGCTCGGTCTTGCGCTGCGTGCTCCCGGGGGATCTGGTTTGCCAAGATTGGACATCGCCAAAGCTCGCGTCACCGCCGGCATGCTCTTCGGATTGGCGGTCCTCAGCACTGCGGCACTGCTGTATGCCGGCCGCGGGACGGGTCTCAAAACGCAGTTGGTCCCGGTCCTCAGGGCCGGCGAGTCCGCGTTCGCCGCCTCCTTTCTCCAGGACATCGTCCTCAATCCTCTGTTCTACCTGGTGGTGGCGGCGGTCCTGGGGCTCGAACGACTGATCCCCGCGGTGTCGGGGCAGCCGGTTTTTTCACGCGGCTTCTTTCAGGACCTGGTCTGGGCCCCTTTCACCCTGACCATGCACTCCTACCTGCTGCCTTTGCACATCGCTCTCCTGAGCTTCGTCTACAACCGCTATCTCGGCTTTCTCACCCTTCACTCCCTGGAGTCCTGGCCCTGGCTGCCGCGCGTGATCCTGGGGCTGTTCGCCAGCGACTTCCTGTTCTGGGCCAGCCACTACGTCCGGCATAAGGTGAAGGTCCTGTGGTATTTCCACGCCATCCATCACTCACAACGGGAGCTGAATTTTTTTACGGATTATCACGTCCACCCGCTCGACGACGTCTTCCTCTACACCCTCGGCTTCATCCCCTTGTTCATGGTCCAGAGCTCGTTCATCACGATCGTGGCGGTCACCTGGGTCCGCGCCTGGCAGACCCGTTTCTACCACTCGAATATCCGCACCAATCTCGGATGGCTACGGTACCTCCTGGTGACACCTCAATCTCACCGCGTCCATCACTCGATCGAGCTGCGGCACCGGGACTGCAATTTCGGCCTGACCTTCTGTCTCTGGGACCACCTCTTCGGGACACAGTACCGGGGCTACGACGAGTACCCGGCCACGGGAATTGACGACGAATCCTATCCGTGCCAGCACGAAGGCGACGGCCGGCTGGCCTGGCTGACGCAGGTCTTCAATCAGTTGCTCTATCCTTTCGAGGCCCTTCAGCGAGCGATGAAGCCCACGGCCTCCGCCACGCACCGCTCGTCGCGCAGTATGCGCAGATGCCCCAGCCCGACGGCCGGCCGCAGCTCCGCGCCCGGCCAGCGGCGGGCGAGCTCGGCCCCCTCCTCGTACGGCACCTCGCGATCCTCCGGATCGTGAAGGACGAGGAGCGGCGCTGTCATCCGCGGCGCGAGGTCGACGGGGCCGATGCCGTCGAAGCGCACGTTGAGCCACTCCTCCGCCTCGTGAAGCATGCGGTCCATGATCTCCTGCGACACGCCGACGCCCGCCCGGAACCGCGCCCAGAACGACTCGAACCCCGCGGGCGGAGCGAAGAAGACGGCGCGCTCCACCGCCAGCCCGGACGAGATCGCGTAGGTGCTGGCCGCGGCGCCGAAGGAGTGGGCCACCACCCCGCGCACGGGCCGGAAGAGAGCTGCGGCACGGACGAGCGCCGAGGCGAAATGGATCAGCGAAGAGACGCTCCCCGCCGACTCGCCGTGACCGGGCAGGTCGAGCGCCACGGCACGAAAGCCCGCTGCCATGGCGGGGTCGACGAGCGAGGTCATCTGCCCGGAGTGGCCGCCCCAGCCATGCACGAGGAGCACGGTGGGCCCCTCGCCCCAGGCGCGGCCGACCACCCGCTGGCCGCCGACCGCGAGCGAGAAGAGCTCGCCGCGCGCCAGCACCGCCCGCTCCTCGTCGCGAACGCGCGCCCGCATCGGCGTGAAGAACAGCTTGCGCGCCAGCCGCGCCGCGGCGCCCGGAGCGAGCGTGCTCGCCACCCGCATTCCCGTGCGGAGCCAGGGCGGAACCGGCACAGGCCGCAAACGACCGGTCGTGCTATTTCCTTTCGGGTAGACAACGGCTGCGTCCATGGGCTGCATGGGATCTCCTTTTGCGGAAGTTCGGTCAGGGACGGCTGCGCGCGAGGAGCGCCTCGAAGGCGGCGCGCGCCCGCTCTTCGGCCCGCGGGTTCTCGAGCAGCTTGGCGGACTGCTGGAAGACCATGCCGATGCCGACGAACTCGTAGGCGAACTGCTCGAGGTCGAGATCGGCGCGGAGGTGTCCTTCTTCGACGGCCGTGCGGGCGGTGCGGGCGATGGTGTCGTACCAGTCGCGCTGCGACTGCACGAGGAGATCGCGAACGGGCCCGGGGCGGTCGTCGTACTCGTGGGTGAGCGCCATGAAGAAGCAGCTCCCGCTGCGCGCGTTGCCGTAGACCCAGGCCAGATGGAGGTCGAACAGCCGCCGCAGCCGCGGCTCGCCGCGCGGCAGCCGGATCGCCGGCACCACCACGTCCTGGATGAAGTCGTCGATGGCCCGCTGCAGCACCTCGACCTGCAGCGCCTCCTTCGACCGGAAGTGGGCGAAGAGGCCGCTCTTCGACAGGTTCAGGCTCGCCGCCAGAACGCCGAGCGACACCCCCTCGAGGCCGACCTCGCCGGCCAGGGCCAGCGCTCGCTCGACGATCTCCTGGCGTGTCTGCTCACCCTTGCTCACCGGGATAAAATAGCACGACCGGTCGTAACCGGCAAGAGGGGCGCTCTCTCCAGCTCGGCGTCGGGCCTCTTCGCCATCCGGGATGAGCCGGCGCGTCCGGCATCGAGATCGAAGAGGAACAGGCGTGCGTCCCGCAGCTCCCGGGCATCGACGAGGCGGGCGTTCGCCCGCAGCCAGTCCTCCTCGGGGGCCGGGGCCCGGAGCTCGTGGACCTCGACGAGCGCCACCCGCCGCTCGCCCGTGGTGATGGCTTCGGCATCCGCGGGCACCCGGCGATGCCCGAGCTGCCCCACCCAGGAGGCCACCGCCGGACCCTCGCCCAGATAGCGGGCCAGGCCGAGCACGCCGGAGGGGATCGAATGCACGATGACCACATCCCCCGGCCGGGCCCACTGCCGCAGGACGTTCCCGGTCTCGCGGAAGGAGTCGCCATGCCGCGAGACGGGGAGGAACAACCGCCAGTAGCCGGGGAGCCAGGCGAGGAGGACCAGGGCGGCGAGGATGCGGAACGGACGGGCCGCGAGCCGCGCGCCGAGCATCCCCGCCAGGAGGGCGGCGGCCGGCAGCGCCGGCCAGGCGTAGCGAGAGATCATCTCGGACCGCGAGCGGCAGAGCAGGTCGAAGGCGAGCGGGCCGAGACAGGAGGCGGCGATCCACAGGCCGGGCAGGGCGCGCGGCCCCCAGTCCCCGCGGCGGCCGCGGCGCAGGAGCCGGACGGCGGCGAAGGCCGCCACCCCCAGCCCCACCAGGATGGCCAGCAGCGGCTCCTTCTTGACCAGCCTCTCGCCCAGCGTCTCCGAGATCGAAAAGAGACCCGCCGCGAGATCGAGCGACGCGACGAAAAACCGGGGCAGGGGCGGGAGACCGTCGAGCCATCCCTTGGCCACCCGCCAGTGCGCCAGGATCTCGGGCATGCGCAGGAACCACGGCGCGATGAGCAGAGCCATGGCCGCGGACATCCACGGCATCGTCCGCCGGTCCAGCCGGCCCGGTGCGAGCAGGAGCCAGAGCGCGCAGGCGAACCAGACGAAGGCGAAGAAATAGTGAGTGAGGAAGCCGCCGCCGGCGGTCGCGATCCACAGCAGCGTCAGCCACGGCTGGAATCCCCGGCGGGCGAGGGCCAGGGAGGTCCAGGCGAGGAGGGTGCCGAGAAAGATCGTCAGGCCGTACATCCGCCCCTCGATGCCCGCTTCCAGCCCGACCGGCACCACGGCGTAGAAGGCACAGGCCGCGAGCGCCGCCCGCTCCCCCGCGATCTCGCGGGCCATCGAGCGCAGGAGCGGGAAGGCGGCGAGACTGCAGGCCGCGGAGAAAAGGCGCAGGGCGGCGTCGCTCGTCCCCAGGGCGAGGGTCCAGGCCCAGAGGAGGAGGTAATAAAGGGGAGGGCTGGTATCGGAAATGAAGACGCCGCGCAGCACCCGGTACGGCCCCGCCGGCGGGCTGTCGTGCTGGAGATAGCGGCGCAGCTCGGCCGGCGGCACGGCGGCCCGGGGCTCGACGAAGTCGCCCAGCTCGGGGCGGGAGATCGCTGGATCCTGCTCGATGCTGTGACCCGTCGCCATGGCCAGCGAGAAGACCTCGTCCACCCAGAGCCCCTGGCGGTCGAGCAGCGACAGGCGCAGGAGCATCGCGATCCCGAAGAGCGCGACCCAGACGGCGCGGCCGAGCCGCACCCCTGGCACCCTCGCCTCCGGCGAATCTTCTATAAAGGATCGCGCCGCTCTCGCTTCGCCCACGCAGGACAGCCCCGTCGCGCCCGCCAGCGCTACAGCCAAGGATCTGGTCAAGCCGGCGGTCCAGACGAAGGGAAATGCCCGCCGGCCGTGTCTTTCCCTGCAATTCAGACGCCAAGAGAATCCGACAAAGGAGGTCCCTCTCCTCCATGCAGCCGGCGTGCGAAAATAGGGGAATCGGAATCCGCTGGCGCTGAGGACTACCAGCGATCCGCTTTCGGATCCCAGAACGGCCCCTCCAATCCAATCCGCGCGAAGATCTCCACCATCTCGTCCGGACCGGGACGGCGGGACTCGACGGTCAATCGGTTCTCGTACCAGGTCGTCGCGAGATACCACAACTGATCCAGGTCGAGAACGGGGCGTCGTGGAACGCCGTTCGCCCGGCACCACTGGCGCACCGTCTCTTCCGACCGGAAGAGCAGCATGGTGGCTCAGGTGTAGACGATGTCGTCCCACCACCGCGCCGCCGGCACGGCGAAGTGGATGGCGCACGGCTGCGGCACCGGCTTCCCGCCCCTCACCTCCAGAGTCATGGGCTCGCCGGTGTGGCCGTCGGCAGCCTCGACGACGCCGTCCGCGTGCAGGGCCGCCGGCACGCCGAGGGCATCCCAGACGCAGTTGGCAGAGTAGATTTTGTCTCGCACCTTGACGCGGAAAGGCGTCTCCACGCCCGAGAACGGCGGGGCCATCCGGATCCTGGAGGGGTCTCCCGGCTCAGGAACCAGAAGCCGCTTCCTGTGAAGACTTTGGAAAGCCGCCTCGACCTCCTCGACGGCCACTCCGAGCGCCCTCGCCACCTGCGCCGCAGACGGAGCCTGAGCCTTCTCGGCGAGGGTCTGGTAGATGTTCAGCTTGACGGCTGTGTCGAGATCCATGGTGCTCATGGTACCACCTGAAAGGCTCAACCCTTTCGCAGATAGACGAAGCAAACCGTACCAAATGCGGCAACCGACGCCAACAAGCAAAGCGCCGCTCCGCTCCCGCTGTCCATGGTGATCGCTTTGATAATTCCAACAATACCCGCGACCAGACAGCCCAGAATGGCGCAACCTATCACGGTCTCCGCGCTGATACTCCGCCCTGAGGCTTTGACATCTGTCTGTGTTGTCATTTCTTTCTACCCTCGCTTTCCACGAAGTGTTTCGTCTGCGAGCAGTGCCGCAAGCGAGGTTGCCTAGACGTTGGAGGGGGTCGGCTCGTAGAAATACCTTGCAGGACCAAGCGCTGACCGGCGGATCTCTTGTTTCGGCTCCGGCCGGTGGGCGGTGCTCTTTGACAATTGATGCAAACCGATTCTCCGGCCGGTTCCGGGGCGGCCGGGGAATCCTCGCCAGGGGGACGGAGGCGGGCCGTCCCCTGCGCACGCACTGTCTGGAACGAGGGTGACGCTCCTCGGGGCGGGGCGCCACCCTCCATCTCCGCCCGGCGGATGTGGCAACAGCAAGGACAGCAAGGACAACAAGGACAGCAGGGACACGAAGACGATCGCCGCGACGGGAGCTTTCCTCGTCCTTGACGTCCTTGGTGTCCTTGCTGTCCTTGTATTCGGCTTCTGCCGCGCAGGCTCCTACCCCCGCCCGAACACCTCCTGGAATCGCCGCACGCCCCGGCTGCTGCCGCAGACGTAGACGGCGTCCTCGGGCTGGAAGTGGAAATCCGGTCCGAACCCGACCAGCACCTCCTCGCCGCGCTCGACCGCCACGATCGAGCAGCCGGTGCGCTCGCGGACCCCCAGCTCGGCGGGGCGGCGGCCGGCGAGCCCGGCGGCTGCTACTTTCAACACTTTGAGCTGCGGATCGACCGACACCGCCTCCTCGCCCAGGAGCTTCTGCGCCAGCATCTGGCCGGAGACCTGGCTGATGGAGAGGGCGAAGTCGGCGCCGGCGCGGTGGATGCGCTCCACGTTCTCCGCCTGGTTGACTCGCGCGATGACCGGCACCTCGGGCGCCAGGTCTTTGAGGATCACGGTAGCGAAGAGCGTGGCGGAGTCGGTGTCCAGCGCCAGGATCACCGCCTGGGCATCTTTGACGCCGGCCGCCTCCAGCAGCCGCGCGTCGAGCACGTCCCCCACCTGGTCCACCTCGGGGCCCGGCCGGCGATCGATCAGCCGCACCTCCTCACCCACGACGCGCAGCAGCTCGGCCACTTTGCGTCCCACCTCGCCGCCGCCGCCGATCACGAACGGTCCTTCGCGCCGCAGGGTCACGGCGCCGCCGGCCAGCTCCCGCAGCCGGTCGATGCTGGCGTGGCTCCCCACCACCACCAGGATGCCATCCGGCTCCAGGCGCAGGCCGGAGCCGTCCGGCATCTTGAGCTCGCCGCCGATCCACTCGCCGATCACGATGGCTCCGGTGCGCGAGCCGATGGCCGTTTCGTTCAGGGTGTGGCCGGCGAGGGGGCTGCGGGGGTGAACCCGGATCTCCGCCACCTCCAGGTTGCGCCCGAGCTGCTGGATGCCGCTCACCCGCGGGTTGATCCGCACCGAGGCGCGGGCGGCCAGGGCGGCGCCCAGGATGTGCCGGGGGGTGAAGACGGCGGTGGCGCCGGCGAGCATCATCGGCCGGCGGTGGAAGGGCTCCTCCACCAGCGCCAGGACGGGGCCGCGGAAGCCGAGCTGGCGAGCGGAGAGGACCACGGCGGCGTTCTCGTCGTCCGTGCCGTTGGCGATCAGCGCCCGGGCTCGCGAGAGGTTCACCGCCTCCAGGCCGTCGTCGGTCAGCCCGCCGAGGACCACCCGCCGGCCGCGGTCGAGAAGGCGGCGGGCCAGGGCCTCGTCGCCCTCCAGCACCAGCGAGGGCACGCCGGCCCCGGCGAGCTCGTCCAGCAGGGTCTCGACGGCCGGGCCATATCGGAACAGGATCGCGTGATCCGAGAGGCCCGCCTCGGCCCGCTGCGGCAACCGGGTCTCGAAGCGCTCCTCCAGGAAGGGGATGAGGAAGATGGGGAAGATCAGAAAGACCAGGAAGACGCCTGCGAACTGGACCACGACCACCAGCAGAACCATCAGCGGATGATTCCAGTGGGAGTCGGCGCCATAGCCCGTGGTGCTCAGGGACTCGGAGGCCCATTCCAGGCTGTCCCAGAAGCTGCGCGGCTTCCCCTCCAGAGCGGCCATGCCCCACATGTAGAGGAGGGCCGAGACCAGGACCATGAGGATAAGGCCCAGCAGGAGGTAAAGAAGACGGGCTCGGGAGCGACGCACGAGGGGATTGTATGCCGGGGCCTCTAGTACGGCATGTCGTCCTCGTCCAGCCCGAAATGGTGGCCCAACTCGTGGACGACCGTGTCCCGGACCTCGCGGATCACCTGGCGGCGGTTGTCGCAGTACCGCAGGATGGGGCCGCGGTAGATGATCACCCGGTCCGGCATGGCGGCCTGGTAGAAGGAGTCCCGCTCCGCGAGGGGGACGCCCTGGTAGAGGCCGAACAGCTCCTCATCCGGCGCCATCTCCAGGGCCTCCAGATCCTCGGGGTCGGGCTCTTCCTCCACCATCACGGCCACGTTCTCCAACAGCTCCGCGAGCTCCTCGGGCAGACCCTCCAGGGCCTGCTCCACCAAGGCTTCGAATTCTTCCGGCGGGACGCGCATCGCAAGGTGTAGCTTGAGACCTCACTCCCACGCTACGAACACCGCGCACGTATTGTGCCCCCCGAAGCCGAAGGCGTCGTTGAGGGCCACGCGCACGGGCCGGCGGACGGCCTCGTTGGCGGCGACGTTGACGTCGCAGGCCGGGTCCTGTTGGGTGAGGTTGATGGTCGGGGGCACCACGCCGTGGACGATGCTGAGGACGGTGGCGATGGCCTCGACGGCGCCCGCCGCGCCCAACAGGTGACCGGTCATGCTCTTCGTGGAGGTGGCCGTCAACCGGTCCGCGTGGGCGCCGAAGAAGGTGCGCACGGCCTTGGCCTCGGATTCGTCCCCCAGCGGCGTCGAGGTGGCGTGCATGTTGATGCTGTCCACCGTCTCCGGCGCCAGCCCCGCCTCGGTGAGCGCCTTGCCCAGGGCGAGGACGATGCCGCGCCCCTCCGGGTGCGGAGCGCTCATGTGGTAGGCGTCCGCCGAGGCGCCCACCGCCCGCAACTCGGCGTAGATGCGCGCGCCCCGGCGCAACGCATGGCCGGCCTCCTCCAGCACCAGTGCGCCGGCGCCGTCGCCCAGCACGAAGCCGTCCCGCTCGACGTCGAAGGGGCGGCTCGCCGTCTCGGGCGAGTCGTTGCGCGTCGACAGGGCCTTCATGGCGTTGAAGCCGCCGATCCCCATCTCGGAGACGGACGCCTCGCTGCCGCCGCAGAGGATCAGGTCGGCCTGCCCCTCGCGGATCAGGGAGAGGCCCTCCGCCAAGGCGTGGTTGCCCGTGGCACAGGCGGAGACCACGGCGTGGTTGGGGCCCTGGAAGCCGTAGCGGATCGAGAGCACCCCGCCGGCCATGTTGGGGATGATCATCGGGATGAAGAACGGCGAGATGCGGCGGGCACCGTGCTCGAAGTACTCCCGAGCCTGGGTCTGCAAGGTGTGGAAGCCGCCGATGCCGCTGCCGAAGATGATGCCGGCCCGCTCCCGTTCGCCCGGCTCCATCGCCTCCGGGTTCAGCGCCGCGTCGCGCAGGGCCTCGTCCGACGCGGCCACGGCGTAGTGGCAGAAGGGGTCCAGGTGGCGCGCCTGCTTGCGGTCGAAGTAGACGAGGGGATCGAAGCCCTGGACCTCGCAGGCGAACCGGGTGGGGAAGGCCGAGGCGTCGAAGCTCGCGATGGGCCGGGCGCCGCTCTCGCCCCGCAGCAGGGCGTTCCAGAACGCCTCCACGGAAAGGCCCAGGGGAGTCACCGCCCCCAGGCCGGTCACCACCACCCGCCGGGTGGATGGATCGGGAGTGTGATCGCTCATGTCAGGTCTCCAGGACGGGAAAGGGATGGGCGGACCGTAGACCGAGGACCGGGGGGCGGTCAAGAGCGGTTAGCTTTTCTCCCTCCCTTGTCCCGCTCCCGCCTCCCGGCCGCACTACTTCTGCAAGAGCATTACTTAGAGCATTGCACATAGCTTTCCATGCCATTTTGGAGAGAGGCGACTGTGTCTTTCTCCGAAGATAGGCGGCGACGCTTAGAGCCGCCAGGAGGGTTTCCGATGGAGTTGCTCAAATCCGTACGTCTGCTGTCCAACGTGCTGTTTTACCGGTTCAAGTATGGCCACCCCGGCGAGGTCGACCGTCATTGGGAGAACTACTGGCGCCACATCGGCAAGACCGGGCAGGGTGGCGAGGTGCTCTGGGACAACGAGCCGGAGCGGGCCTCGGCGGAGGACCTGCCGCGATTCAGCCCGCACATGGATCCATCGCTGCCGCTGCTCGACTTCGGCTGCGGCAACGGCCGCCAGTCGCGCTACCTGGCCAGGCATTTCGACCGGGTGATCGCCACGGACGTCTCGCCGACGGCCATCGCCAAAGCGCGGGAAGAGACGCCGGCGGAGCTGAAGATCGACTACCGGGTGCTCGACGCCCTCAAGCCGGACCAGGCCCGGGCCTTTCACGACGAGTTCGGCGACGTCAACGTCTACATGCGCACGGTGATGCACGTCGTGCAGAAGGGGGACCGGCCGAAGTTCGTGGAGACCCTCTCGACCCTGATCGGCAAGCGGGGCACGCTGTATCAGATCGAGCTGTCGCTCTGCGCCCTCGACTACTTCCGGACGCTGCCCGGCAACAGCCCCTCCGGGCTGCCGTCGCACGTCCACAACGTGATCCGCACCGGCGCCACCTCCGTGGGCTTCGACCCCAAGGAGCGGTTCACTCTCTATCCGGAGAGCCGGTTCCAGGTGCTGGCCGAGGGGGACGACGTCACCATCAACACCGTCACCCTTCACCATGGCGAGGAGGGGCGGGTGCCCGCCAACTACCTGATCGTCCGCAACCGCAACGGGCACGGGCCCTAGCGGCGCGCTCCCACCGGGCCCGTCTGGAGTAATCTTTCCTCATGGGGCCTGATGTCTCCGTCGTCATTCCCACCCACAACCGCCTGGAGGTCCTCGCCGAGGTTCTCCAGGCGCTGGAGTTCCAGCACGGGCCTCCCTCGTTCGAGGTGGTCGTGGTGGACGACGGCTCCACCGACGGCACCGCCGACTGGCTGCGCAGCCGCTCCTTCCGCATTTCGCTGCGCGTGCTGCTGCAGGAGAACCACGGACCGGCGGCGGCGCGCAACACGGGAGTGGCCGCCGCCTCGGGTCGCTGGGTGGCCTTTCTGGGGGACGATACCGTCCCCTCTCCAGGATGGTTGGCGACCCACCGGGAGGCCCATCGCCGGCGGGGGGACGACCCTCATCTGGCGGTGATCGGCTACACCGGCTGGCACCGTCGGATGCGGCTCAATCCGTTCCTGCGCTACGTCAACGAGCACGGTCTCCAGTTCGGCTATGCCTTGATCGGGGACAGAAAAGAAGACGTACCGTTCAATTTCCTGTACACCTCCAATCTCTCGATGCCGCGCGATCTGCTGCTGGCGGAACCTTTCGACCTGCGTTTTCCCTATGCAGCGTGGGAAGACATCGAGCTCGGTTACCGGCTGAAGCGGCGGGGCATGCGCCTCGTCTACGAGCCGGCGGCCACGGTGGCCCACGACCATCCCACGGACATCGACCGTTTCGCGGCGCGGCAGGAGAGGGCCGGCTATGGCGCCGTGGTCTTCTACCGCCTTCATCCCGAGCTGGGAGCTTTCCTGGGGATCGGTCCGGACGGGCCGCCGCCGCTGCCTCCGGAGGGGCCTCAGAAGCGGCGGGAGGGCCTGGTCCGCGCTTTGCAAAATTGGCCACTCAGGACACCGAAACTATGGGAAGATGTCCTCAGGTATCATTACATCCAAGGTCTTCACCGCGCCTGGTCCGAGTTGGGCGCGGAGCAGGAAAAGGAGAGCACCCATGAACACACCCAGACCAGCCGGCAGACGGTTCCGGGCTGAGGCGTTTCCCCTCGCGCTCGCGGCGCTGCTGGCCGTGAGCCTGCCCGTCGAGGCCCGCGGTGGCCACGGCGGCGGTGGCGGCCGCTCCGGTGGCGGCCACGGCGGCGGCGGCCGGTCGGCCCATGCGACCGGCTCGCACGGAACGTCCAGCTCCAGCCGCGGTAGCCGCGGGAGCTCGACCAGCACCCCGCGCACCGCCCATCCCGTCCCCTCGACTCCAGGCGCCGAGCGGCAGCCGTCGTTCGACCGCAGCCACGGCGGCGGCCACTTCCACGGCGGCCACCGCGTCTTCTTCGGCGGCGGCCTCTTCTACGATCCGTTCTACTACAACTTCTACTACCCCTACGGCTACTGGGGCTGGGGCGGCGCGTGGTGGGGCCCGGATTACGACCCGTATTACGCCGCCCGGCCCCGCTCCCGCTACTCCGAGCGTGACGAGATGGGCGCTCTGGACCTCGACGTCAGCCCCGGGCGGACGGAGGTCTGGGTCGACGGCGAACGCCTCGGCATCGTCGACTCCTTCGACGGCTGGCCGGACTACCTCTGGCTGCCCCGAGGGACCTACGACGTGGTCTTCTACCTCGACGGCTACAAGACCCTCTCCCGCCAGATCACCGTCTACCCCGGCAACGTCATCGACGTCGACGACAAGATGGAGCCGGGATCGTCCACGCGGCCCGAGGACCTCGCCACCAAGACTCACGAACGCCGTGACGAGCGGTGGCGCGACGAGGCCGAGCGCCACGGGCAGTATGGAGACCAGGGCGAGGACGAGGGCTGGCACGACCGGGTGCGCCGCGACCGCGGCTCCCGGCGCGACGACTACCGTGGCCGCGACCGGGCTGACGACCGCGGCTCGGCCAGGGGCGAACGGGGCCGTCTGGTCCTCGACGTCCAGCCCGAGGACGCCTCGGTCTACGTCGACGGCCGTTTCGTCGGCACCGGCACCGACCTCTCCATGATGCGTGCGGGCCTGCCCCTGGCCGCCGGCGACCACAAGCTGGCCATCGTCCGTCCCGGCCGCCGGTCCCAGGAGAAGGACTTCACCGTCAAGGCCGGCGAGGACGTCAAGCTCGACGTCCGGCTCGACACGGCCGGCCCCGGCTGAAGGTAGAGTAGGTTGTAGGTTTTCGTAGGAAAGAGACCGGATCGGCGGCGTCCAGAGAGAGCTCCAACCAGTCAACCTCGCGCCGCCGACCCGCCCTGCCGTTTCCTTACTTCAAGACTCGTGCCAGTTTAGCCTCAGCCTCTCCGTACGGCCTCCTCCGGCCGGTGAGCCGGCTCGTTTACACCTTGACTTCTACTACGAATACGTAGACTCTCTCTCACAGATGAATGGAAGGGACGTAATGAACGGCATTTCGTGGCGGGTAAAGCTCCTCGTCACCCGGGTCCCCTTGGGCGCAGCTCTCGGCGTGGTCGCCCTCGCAGGCACCCTGGCGCTGTTCGCCGCGCCAGCCCCGGCCACACTGCGCGTGGTCGCGCGCTACGCCGTGCCCGGCGCGCCGAGCTCGCCTACGGACGTCCGCTGGGCCAGCGAGAATTCGGTCTACCTCGTGCGCAATGAGCACGGCGTTGCCGAGGTGAAGCTCGCCCCGGGCCTGCCCGTGGTTCGCACCCTGGTGCCGAACCGGGCTATGGGCAACCTGTCCAGATTATTCTCGCATGTCGCGGCCTCCGAGGGAGTCTTGGCCTATGCAGACTGGGAGAGGAGACTGGGCTGGCGCCCCATCCAGGCATCGCCCGATGGGAAGGTCCTGTTCACGATGAAGCACGTGGCGCTCACGGAAGGGCTGGACCTGCGCGGCGACCGCCTGCTTCTCCTGGGAATCGGGGTCGAGGAGGGCTTGGAGGACAGTTACGATCGCCAGGGGGGGCTCGCCGGGTTTGGCAAGCTCAACTCGGACTTCCGGGATCTGAAACCCCTGCGGCTCGACTCGGAAGGGAGGGGAGCGCCGCATTACTCGCGCTGCGGCATCCTGGAAGCCGGCGGGACCCGCTTTCTCCAGGACGGCTCCATGTTCCTCGTGCCGGCTGTTGAGCCGGGAGCCTTTCTCTACGACGACGAGGGCACCTTGCTGCGCTCCTGGACCAACGCCGACCTGGGGGTGGACGATCTCTGCTCAGGCGTCACCAAGGAGGTTTCCAGGACCTTCTTTAGAAGCGCCTTGAAGAGCCGCGCCTGGAGGAGCTCTCACCGGCTCGTGGACGCCGTCCTCCCCCTGCCCCAGGGGCCGGCAGTCATCGTCCGCACGATGGTCGACGGCAGACCATCGTGGCAACTGAAGGTGCTCGGCTCGCACGGAATCCTGACTTTCGCGATTCCCGTGCCGAACGTCGGACCCAACGACCGCCTCATGGCGGACGCTCGCGGCGGCAGCATCGTCCTCCTCAGGACAGCCCAGCTCCTCAGCTTCGAGGACGAGTTCACACCAGCGGAGCTGCTCGTCATGGAGCTGCCCACTCGGTGACAGCATTCAATGGGCCTCAACGCACGGGAGGACTTTTCATGCCTAAAGGCCGATGGGTCTTACGCTTCGCGCTGTTGGCGCTGCTCGCCTTCGCCGTCTCTTCCACTCTCCTCGTGCCCTCCTCCCCGGCGTTGGCCGACGCGATCGGCTGCAGCGCCGTTAGCGATGCTGTGCCCGCGCCCGGTGGCAGATGTCTGTTTACTCAGGACGAGACGTGTTACGAGTGTGAGTACAGCTACGCTGGCGGTGCCGACGTCCAATGCTCAGAGTCGCCCGACGGCAGAATTTCGTACTGCAAGCCCTTCAGACCCTCGGTGAACCCGTAAACGAAACGGGTCTAGTCTCCCTCAGCCTCGAACCGCAGCTCCGGGTCATGCTGGGCGCGGTACAGGAAGTTCACCCACCCGCCGCGTCAGCTCGACCGTGGCGGCCTCCCGCTTCGCAGCGTCACAGAAGAGCTGGAGCGAACTAAACGGCCCCCCGGCGGCGTCTCCTCCGGCTCCGCCGTCGGCTCGGCGGGCGGCGGGGGCGTAGGCGCCGCCTTCGCGCCGACCGGTCCGCTCCCCACGGGCACCACTCCGACCGACGGCTCCATCCCCGCCGGACCGCCCGTGGCGCCGGCCGGCGCGTCCGGCCGCGGGCGGCTGGTGGGCCGGATGACGATCGAGCCGCCGCCGGGCGTCGTGGTCGCGGCCGCTCCCACCGGCCGCACGATCTCCAGGCCGTCCGCGGTCACGGTGGTGCCCGGCTCCTCGGTGGCCGCCGGATCGATCGGCGGCTGGCTCAATGTCACGTCCGCCAGGGCATCGCCGTTGTAGCCCGGCGAGTGCCGTTCGCAGGGGACGGTCGGCGCCTTCCATTCGGGAAACAAATCGGTCACCTGGGTGGGGCAGTAGGGAGTGGCGAGCTGACCCGTCACCGGGTCCACCGTCACCCGCACCATCCCCGTCGGCATGGGGAAATCGGGAAAGCCCGCCGCCGGCCGCACGGCGGCGGTGAAGCGGGCCCAGAGGGGGAGGGCGCCGCGCGCCCCGGTGAGCTGGGTGGAGGAGTTGTCGTCGTACCCCACCCAGACCACGGTCGCCCGGTCCGGCGAGTAGCCGGCGAACCAGGAGTCCCTCTGGTCATTGGTCGTCCCCGTCTTGCCGGCCAGCGGACCGGTGACTCCCATCCCCCGGGCGCCGGCGGCCGTGCCGTGGTCGAGCACGCCCTGGAGGATGTTGGTCACCAGGTAGGCCGCCTCGGGCGGCATCACCCGCCGGGACCCGGGCAGCTCGTCCCCGCCGACGGGCTCGCCTTTGAGGTCGAGCACGGCGGCGAGGACGTGGACCGGCGGCTTCAGCCCGCCGGCGGCGAACGTCGAATAGACCTGGGCCATCTCCAGGGGACTGACCTCGAAGGTCCCCAGCGCCGCGGCCGGCACGGGATCGAGCTTGCCGGTGATCCCCAGGCTGCGGGCCAGCTCGACCACGTGGCTCATGCCCACCTGCAGGGCCAGGCGCACGGTGGGGACGTTCAGGCTCTGCTCCAGGGCCGTGCGTGCCGTCACCCAGCCGTGATAGGTCCGGTCGTAGTTCTGCGGGCTCCAGCTCGCGGTTCCCATGCGGACGGTGATCGGCGAGTCCTTGAACAGCGTGGCCGGCATCGCAACGCCGCCACCGAAGGCCGCGGCGTAGATCACCGGCTTGAAGGCGCTGCCGGCCTGCCGCCGCGCCTGGGACACGCGGTCGAACTGGCTGTGGGAGTAGGAGCGGCCGCCCACCCAGGCGCGCACGGCGCCGTCCCGCGGGTCCACCGAGATCAGGGCCGCCTGGAGCGACTTGTGGTGCCGCCGGTTCTTCTCCCATCCCTTTTCCAATCCTGCCATCCCCTGGGCCACGGCCGTCTCGGCCTGCCGCTGGTCGCGCCAGCTCAGGGTGGAGAAGAGGAGGTAGCCCTTGTTCCCCAGCTCTTGGAGGCCGAACCGCTCCTGCGCCTCGGCCTCCGCGGCACCGGCGAAGTAGGGAGCCAGGGGACGGGCCTGCACGGTCTGCGGCTGCGGCGCGAGCGGCTCGGCCAGCGCCTGTTGCATCGGCTCCGGCTTGATCCACCCCAGCTCGCCCATGCGCTTCAGCACCCAGTCGCGGCGCTCCCGCGCCTTGTCCGGGTGCGCGACGGGCGAGGTGTCGGCCGGCGCGTGGATCATGCCGGCCAGGGTGGCGGCCTCGGCCAGGGTCAGCTCCGTCGCGTCCTTGCCGAACCAGGCGCGGGCGGCGGCGCCGAGGCCGATCAGGTTGGCCGGCCCGCTCTGGCCGAGGTAGATCTCGTTGAGGTACGCCTCCAGGATGGCCCGTTTGCCGAAGCGCAGCTCCAGGGCCATGGCGATGACCGCCTCCTTGGCCTTGCGGGAGAGGGTCCGGCGATTGGAGAGGTAGACGTTCTTGACGAGCTGCTGGGTGATGGTGCTGCCCCCCTGCTCGATCTCGCCCCCCTTCGCGTCCTTCCACAGGGCGCGGGCGATGCCGGTGGGAGAGACGCCGGGGTGGAGCCAGAAGCCCGAGTCCTCGGCGGCCAGCACGGCCTTCACCACCGGGTCCGGCAGCTCGTCGAGGGCGACCGGCCGGCGCTCCTCCACCTTCTTGCGGCCGTAGTACGAGGCGAGGAGCGGCGGCTCCAGCGTGGCGGCGCGGACCGGCTTGCCCGCCGCCTGCACGGCGGCGATGCGGTCCCCCTTGAAGCTCACCTCCAGGGTGTCGCCGCCGGCCGGCCCGTCGGGCGTGGGGAAGCGCCGGAGCTGGACGGCCACGCGGTCCCCGGTGCGGCGGTAGGTGCCGCGAGGGAGGGGGGCGTTCGCGTCCGACCCGGTCCCAGGGGGGGCACCGACCTCGCGATAGCCGGTCGCCGCGAGCTCGGCCGTCATCTCGTCGGCGGAGAGGGCCATGCCGGGCGCCAGCGGGGTGGCGCTGCCGTAGAGGCGCGACGGCTGTGCGAAGGGCGCCACCGGGAAGCGCCGCGACAGGCTCCAGAGATAGCCCGTGAGGACGAAGCCGCCGAGGAAGAGCAGGCACGCCGTCGCCAGGCCGGCGATCACCAGCCGCCGCCGGGCCGGGCTCATCTCCGGGAAGGTCTGTCGTGGGGCCACGTAGGTGAAGCTCTGCATGCCTTCCTGTAAGGCAATGCATGTGCCACTCGTTCACGGCACAGGGGTTGCAGCCCCGGAGGTGGACGAGAGGGGTAGGATGGGAGAGCGGCGAATCAATTGCGGATGGCGGCGGAAAGAGAGGTCAGAGCATGAGCGATCAGGGCGCTTCGGCGCTGAAGGGCGAGGAGCTGCGCAAGCTGTACGGCCAGCTCCAGGGCTGGACCATGGTCAACGAGCATCATCTGGAGAAGGAGTACCGCTTCCCGGACTTCCGCGAGGCCCTCGCCTACGTCAATCGCCTCGGCGAGGTGGCCGAGCGGGAGGGACACCATCCGGACATCTTCCTCACCTGGGGCCGGGTGAAGGTCACCCTCTGGACCCACTCCGTGGGCGGCTTGTCGGAGAAGGACTTCGCCTTGGCTGCGGAGGCGGACGGGGTGAGATAGCCCTTCACCGCCGCTTGCGGGCCGCCTCGATCTCCTTCTCGAATCCCGGCAGGATGGCCTTCACGAAGGCGTTCGACACCAGGTGGACGACGATGTCCCAGGTGCTGGTGTGGGGCTGGCTCAAAGGGCCGGAGAGGTCGGCGACGGTGGCATCCTCGCCGCGGTGGTTCTCCAGGACGTGGGCGACGCCCCCCACGACCTTCTCGTAGAGCTTCTTGAGGACGGGCTTGTCCTTGTCCTGCTGCGGATCGTAGACCTTCACGTCCTTGAACAGCGGCTTGACGTAGCCTTCGATGCGGCCGTTGTGGACCTTGACCTCGGAGTAGACGGAGAAGGTGCCGCCGGCGACGTCGAGCTTGCCGTAGGAGCGGAAGAGGTCGTTGAGCGCGGGGAGGTTCGCGTTCTCGACGGCGATCAGGAAGTTGAAGTCCGGGCCGTTGCGGTCGTCGCGGAAGGTGGCGTTGGCGTGGGCGGTGCCGCTGCCCATGAAGCGGCCGGTGAGCCGCGCCCGGGTCGGCCCGTTGCGGAAGCCGGTGGAGACGTTGGTCACGTCGAGCTCGGCGCCGTCGACGAAGAAGCGGAAGGAGTGGTCGGCCGAGCGGTTGACGAGCCCCACCTTGCTGCCGGTGAGCCGGAGACGGTCGATCAGCACCGGCACGGGCGGGCTCTGGTTGCGGGCGGCCGCGGCCACCTGCTTTCCGCGCGCCTTCTCGGCGGGCGCGGTGGCCGCCGAGTGGATGTAGTCGAGGTCGAGGCCGCGGACGGTGACGTCGGCGATGTGCACCTCCTTGTGCCGCGGGCCGTATTCGAATTCGCCGTGGGAGGCGAGGATGCCCCCCTTGAGCGACAGGTTCGCCTTGGCGCTCAACGGGCGCAGTTGCTCGAGAGGAACGTTCGACACCTTGTAGACGGCGTGGACGCCGGGGAACGGCTCGGCCAGGAAGTCGGCGTTGCCGTCCAGGACGCCCCGGCCGGTGTCGAAGATTACTCCGTCGCTGTGGATCGGCGAGGGATAGGTCCGCTCCCGGGAGTGGATGTTGCGGATGTTGGAGGCGTTGAGGTTCCAGTGCGAGATGTGGAGCGGGTGCTGCGGGTCCGTGTCCACGTAGACGACGTCGCCGTCGTTCACCGCCACGAGGTTGAACTTCAGGGGGTAGATCGACTCCAGGGCCTGCTGCCAGCCGCGGTCCCTGATCTTCGTGGGGTCCCGGTTCTCCGCCAGGAGCTGGGGCAGGTCGACGTGGACGCGCGGCTGGTCGAACACGGCGTCGGCCACCAGGTGGAAGGTGAGCAGCTCCCGCCACTCGACGCTCGTCTTGAGGCGGGGGACGTCCGCCACCGGCGGCTCGGGGTTGGCCTGCTGGCGGATGACCAGTTGCTGAAGGGTCAGAGAGAAGGTGAAGGGATTCAGGTGGGCGTGGCCGACGCTCACGGTGTAGCCCTTGAGGTGCTGGTTCATCTTGGCTTCCAGGTTGCGCCGCAGGTACTCGTCGAAGTGGCTGGCCACCAGGACGAGGATCAGGGCCACGGCGCCGGCGGCCGCCAGCCAGAGGAGACCGCGCCGGCCGATGGTAGGCCTCGATTTGAGGGGCCGCTCCGGCCGGGCCGTCTCGGGCTCGGGCGGCTCCTGGTTCTCGCGTGGGATTCTTGCTGGTTTTGCCGCTGGATTCGCCATAATGCCTCGCCGCGCCTCCTGCAGGCGGCGCTGGTGGAATGTGTAGCAAGGTGTCTGCCAGTTCGGGGCGTCGGGGACCCTCATCACCCCGGCCCTCTTCTCCCGGCCTCCCCCCCTTCCGCCGGGAGAAGAGGGAGTGGTTAGTCAGAAACCAGCAGAAGCAAGACCTCCTGGGACCGCCGGCGTCTCGCCGGCCACTTACTCCGTTTTTTCGGATGGAGCCGGATGGAGATAGACTCGCGGCGCCTTTGGGAGCCATTCAGGAGCCAGCCGCCATGAGCACGGCATCGAGCCCGGGGTTCGCCCGGCGTCTGACGCTGTTCGACGCCACGATGATCGTCGTCAGCGGGATCATCGGCTCGGGCATCTTCATCAATCCCTATGTCGTGGCCCAGAAGGTCCACACGCCGTTCCTCATCCTCTGCGTGTGGATCGCCGGCGGCGTCATCGCCCTGTTCGGCGCCTTCGTCTTCGCCGAGCTGAGCACGGTGATGCCCAGGGTGGGCGGGCAGTACGCCTTCTTCCGCGAGGCGTTCTCGCCCCTCGTCGCCTTCCTCTACGGCTGGGGGCTGCTGCTGATCGTCCAGTCCGGGGCCACGGCGGCGGTGGCGGTGGCCTTCGCCCAGTACGTGGCGCGGCTGGTGGCCCTGCCGGCCGGCTCGACGCCCTGGCTCGCCGCCGCCATCCTGCTGACGCTGGCGGCCTTCCACGCCCTGGGCATCAAGCCGGGAGCGGTGGTCATCAACCTGATCACCTTCAGCAAGACGCTGGCGATCGGAGCGCTGATCGTGGGCGCCTTCGTCCTCACCAAGGAGTCGGGGCTCACCTGGAAGCCCCTGGTGCCGCCGGAGTTGGGCGGCGTCTCCCTGCTCTCCGCCTTCTTTGCCGGGCTGGTGCCGGCCATGTTCGCCTACGGCGGCTGGCAGAACCTCAACTACGTCGCCGAGGAGGTGAAGGAGCCGCAACGGAACCTGCCGCGAGCCATCCTGATCGGCGTCTTCTGCGTCATCGCGGTCTACGTCTCCGCCAACGTGGCCTACGTGCACGTGCTGGGCGCGCCGGCCCTGGCCGCGACCAGGACGCCGGCCGCGGACATGGCGTCGCGCCTCGTCGGGGAGACGGGCGCCAAGGTCATCAGCCTGCTGATCGTGATCTCGACCTTCGGCTTCATGAACCTGGCGCTCCTCTCGGCGCCCCGCGTCTACTACGCCATGGCGGCGGACGGCCTCTTCTTCCGTGCGCTGGCGCGGCTGTCGCCCCGGTTCCGGGCGCCCACGGCGTCTATCCTGCTCCAAGGGGGCATCGCCGCGGTCTATGCGCTGGCGAACACCTACGACCGCCTGTTGAGCTACGCGGTGTTCGCGGACTGGATCTTCTTCGCCCTCGCCGGGGCCTCGCTAATCGTCTTTCGGCGGACCCTGGCGGACGCGCCGCGGCCGTTCCCCGTGCCGGCCTACCCCTGGGTGCCGCTCCTCTTCATCCTCGCCGGCGGGGGGATCGTGCTCAACATTTTTTTCACGGATACGAGAAACGCGTTGATCGGCACGGCCATCTTTGCCCTGGGAGTGCCGGTCTACTATTACTGGCGGCGGGCAGGGTGGAGGACATAGGCGCCAACCCGGTTGGAGCGCTCTTGCTGGTCTCCCTCTTCTCCCGGGGAGGGGTGGCGAGGGGGCGGGAGAAGAGGGCCGGGGTGATGAGGGTCTTGGGCAGGGGCAAAGGAGGAGCAAGGAATGAAAGGCAGCGTCTACATGCGCTGGGCCAAGGAGCACGCGGCGGCGCGGTACAACCTGGCCAACAGCGGCCTGCTGGGTTGCAGCACGGAGGACCTCGTCCTGGAGCCGGGGGACGTCCAGGTCAACGGCGACAACCGGGAGGGCTATCCGCCGCTCCTGGAAGCCATCGCTTCCCTGTACGGGGTGGCTCCCGAGCGGGTGGTGACGGCGGGCGGGACCTCGGGGGCCAACTTCCTCGCCCTCGCCACCCTTGTCGAGGCGGGGGACCTGGTGCTCGTGGAGCAGCCGACGTACGAGCCGATCCTGGCGATCCTCGAGTTCCTGGGAGCCCGGGTGCGCCGCTTCTCCCGGCGCTTCGAGAACGGCTACCACCTGGACCTGGATGAGGTCCGCGCGCTCTTCTCCGAGCGGGTCCGCCTGATGGTGATCACCAATCCGCATAATCCCAGCGGCGTGATGCTGCCGCCCCGGGAGGTCGGCGAGCTGGGCCGGATCGCCGAGCGCAGGGGCACCTGGCTGCTGGTGGACGAGGTCTATCGCGACGTCTGGTTCGAGGCGGCGCCGCCGAGCCACGTCCATCTCGGTCCCAACCTCGTGGCCACCAGCAGCCTGACCAAGAGCTACGGCCTCTCGGGGCTGCGCTGCGGCTGGATCCTCGCCGGCGACCCTCATCTCACGGGCCGGCTGCGGCGGACGTACGACTTCCTGGACGCGGCGGGCTCGATGCCGAGCGCCTCCCTCGCCGTGGCGGCGTTGCGGCAGCTCCCGCGGCTGATCGCCCGCAGCCGCGCCATCGTCGACCCCAACCTCGAGCAGGTGCACGCCTTCCTGGCCGGGCACGCCGAGTGGCTCGACTGCGTCGTGCCCGAGCGCTCGGTGACCGTCTTCCCCCGCCTGAAGAAGGAAGAGGACAGCCAGCCCCTCCACGACTGGCTGCGCACCCTCGACACCTCCATCGTGCCAGGCCAATACTTCGAGTCCCCGCGGCATTTCCGGCTAGGCTTCGCCCTCAAGCCGGAGGACGTGGCGGCGGGGCTGAGAAACCTCTCCGCAGGGCTGCGACGATTGGATTGACGCCGATCGCATTGCGAAAACCTCCTGGAGCTCCTTGCGGGAGGCTGTCTCATGGCTGGAGAAGTTTTTCCAGCCAAAAAACTGCGATCCCATTGGCTCGGACGCCTCCCACATTGCTGGGACAATTTCCCCAATGGGAAAACGTCTGCACGCGTTGGAAAAACTGTCCTGCACAATGCGAGAACGGCTGGGGCATTGGGCGAGACCCTGAGGACATTGAAAAGATCGTCCGGACAATGTGCTCAGCGGTTCGCGCATTGTTCCAGCGGTTTACGCATTGTTCCGGCGTCTCATCCTATTGGTTCTCGGGTTTTGAGGCTGGAATTGCGCTCCGGGGCGAGTTTTTCCCGCCCGGGACCTGTTTGGAGACCGCCGGCACGAGGAGGGACGAATTTTCCCTTGATTTCCGGACGCGACGTGATTTACCATCTTCTCGCAACTCGCGGATGGCTTGACGGGCTTCCCGGGAGGGGCTAACCTCGATTTCGGTATCGAGGAGGTATCCAATGGGCGAACCTGCAAGACCTCTGACGTTTCCGTGGCACGACGACGACCGGGCTTGGCCGGCCCAGGGACAGTGGACCTATGCGGACTATCTGCGCCTCCCCGACGACGGCCGCCGGTACGAGGTCATCCGGGGACACCTCTACGTGACGCCCGCGCCTACTACAGGCCACCAGTTCGTGCTCTGGCGCCTGGGCCAGACCTTTGGCCGGTACGTGGATGAGAACCAGCTTGGCGCTATGTATTCAGCTCCTTTCGACGTCCTGTTGCCTGACGGCATCGCCTCACCGGTCGAGCCGGACGTCGTGTTCATCCGCACGGAGAACCTGCCTCGCTTCGAGGACCCGAATTTCCAGGGAGTGCCGGACCTCGTCATGGAGGTCGGATCGCCTTCGACGTACAAACGGGACCGCACCGTCAAGCAGGATGCATACCTCGCGGCGGGAATCCCGGAATACTGGCGGGTGAACCTGCGCACCCGTACGGTGACGGTCCTGGCCTTGAGCGAGGATCGCAGCCGGTACGTGGAGCTGGGCTGCTTCGGTCGCGGCGAGACGATCCGCTCGGCCCTCCTGTCGGACTTGGCGATCCAGGTAGGCTCCCTCTTCCCTCCGGACGGGCTGACCCGAGGGCGCTAACCTCGATTGATCGCCCGGCAAATTCCCCTTGGCCCACCGGCTCGGTTCCTGCCATATAGTTCTCGGCATGGACATCGAACAGACCTGCCTCGACCTCGCCGAGCTTGCCCGGGACGTGGGTCCCGACCCCAATCGCCGGGTCTCCACCATGGCGGCCGGCCTTGTCGGCTCGGAGATCCTGCGCATCGCCGGGGAGATCCGGGCCGTGGTGGCCGCGGGCCGGCCCGTCTGCAACCTCACGGTGGGGGACTTCGACCCGCGCTACTTCCCCATCCCGGAGGTCCTGCTGGAGGGGGTCCGCAAGGCCCTGGACGAGGGCGAGACCAACTACCCGCCGGCGAACGGCATGCCGGACCTGCGGCAGGCGGTGGCGCGGTTCTATGAGCGCGACCTGGGGCTGCGCTATCCGGTGGATTCGGTGCTCATCGTCGCCGGCGCCCGGCCGGTCATCTACTGCATCTTCCTCACCCTCTGCGATCCGGGCGACCGGGTGATCTACACCATCCCGAGCTGGAACAGCAACCACTACGTGCACCTGGCGGGAGCGACGGGCGTGCCACTGGTGTGCGGTCCGGAGAGCCGGTTCCTGCCCACCCGCGACGAGCTGCTGCCGCTGCTGCCCGGCGCCCGCCTGCTCTGCCTCAACTCGCCCCTCAATCCCACCGGCACGGCCTTCGAGCGCGGCACGCTGCTGGGCATCTGCGAGGCGGTGCTGGCGGAGAACGAGGCCCGCGCCCGCCGCGGCGAACGGCCCCTCTACGTCATGTACGACCAGATCTACTGGATGCTCTGCTTCGGCGACACCGCCCACGTGACGCCGCCGGAGCTGCTGCCGGAGATGGCGCGCTATACCCTGTTCGTGGACGGCATCAGCAAGGCCTTCGCCGCCACCGGGCTGCGGGTGGGGTGGGGGGTGGGACCGGTGGACGTCATCTCCCGCATGTCGGCCGTGCTGGGCCACGTCGGCGCCTGGGCGCCACGGGCCGAGCAGGTGGCGACCGCCGCCCTGCTCGACGACGCGGCGGGGATCCGGCGCTACCAGGCCAGCTTCAAGCGCCGGCTCGCGGTGCGCCTCGACCTCCTCCACCAGGGCTTCCAGGCCATGAAAGGCCGGGGCCTGCCGGTGGAGAGCATCCCGCCCATGGGTGCCATCTATCTCACCGCGCGCATCCACCCCTTCGGCCGGCGGACACCCGACGGCACGCCACTGCGCACCAATCGCGACGTGCGCCGTTACGTGCTGGAGGCCGCCGGCATCGGCATCGTCCCCTTCGGGGCCTTCGGCTCGACCGTGGACGAGGGGTGGTTCCGCCTGAGCGTGGGCGCCGTCTCCGAGGCCGACGTCGAAGCCGCCCTGCCGCGGCTGGAAGAGGCGTTGCGGCGACTGGAGTGAGGGGGGCGGTCGAGACGAGGGGTCTCGACCGCCTTGGAACGGCCTGCTTCAGGCCTCGATCGAGTGGTCCTTCGTCTCGCGGAGGAAGATGATGCCGACGACCACGGTCAACAGCGCCACGACGATCGGATACCACAGACCGTAGTAGATGTTCCCGGCCTTCGCCACCATGGCGGTGGCGAGCAATGGCAGCATGCCGCCGAACCAGCCGTTGCCGAGGTGATAGGGCAGCGACATCGAGGTGTAGCGGATCTGGGTCGGGAACAGCTCCACCAGGAAGGCGGCGATCGGTCCGTAGACCATGGTCACGTAGAGGACCATGACGAACAGGATCACAAAGGCCATGAAATAGTTGATCCGGGTGTTGTCGATGGTTGCAGGGTAGCCGGTCTGCTTCAGGGCGTCTTTGTACTTGGCTTCGTCCCAGCCGTTGAGCTCGAGCGAGCCGATGCGGGTGACGACCGTCTGGCCGGCGACCGCCGGCAGCGACTGGAACGACAGACCCGACTTGGTGGTGAGGAAGTCCTTCACCTTGTCGCAGTCCGAGTTGTGGGTCTTCCCGGCGATGATGAAAACGTGGAAGTTGCAGTCGGTCGCGGCGACCGTGATCGGGGTCTTGGCGTTGTACTCCTCGAGCGCCGGATTGATGAAGTGGGTGAGCCCATGGAACAGCGGGAAGTACGTGAGGGCCGCGAGCAGACAGCCGGCGAGGATGATCTTGAGCCGCCCGATGCGATCCGAGAGCTTGCCGAAGATGACGAAAAACGGCGTGGCCGCGAGGAGCGAGATGCCGACCAGAGCATAGGCGGGGAGGTAGCCGAGCTTGAGGAAGATGGTGAGGAAGAACAGGGCGTAGAACTGGCCCGTGTACCAGACGACCCCCTGGCCTGCCGTCGCACCGAGCAGCGCGAGGAGCACGAGCTTGTTGTTCGGATAGCGCAGGAAGCTGTCGCGAAGCGGTGACTTCGAGCCCTTGCCCTGCGCCTTCATCCGCACGAACACCGGCGACTCTTCGAGCTTGAGCCGGATGTAGATGGAGAAGATCAGCAACACGATGGAGACGAGGAACGGCAGGCGCCAGCCCCAGTCGGTGAACGTCTCGGGCGTCATAAGGTAACGGCAGGCGCCGATGACGAACAGCGACAGGAAGAAGCCGATCGTTGCCGTCGTCTGAATCCAGCTCGTCGCGTACCCCCGCTGGTTGTTGGGGGCGTGCTCGGCGACGTAAGTTGCGGCGCCGCCGTACTCACCGCCGAGCGCCAGACCCTGGAGCAAACGCAGGGTGACCAGGATGATCGGGGCGAGAATGCCGATCGTTTCGTACTTGGGCATGAGCCCGACGGCGCAGGTCGAAGCGCCCATGACCACGATGGTGATCATGAACGTGTGCTTGCGGCCCACCAGGTCGCCCAGGCGCCCGAAGAAGATGGCGCCGAAGGGGCGCACCAGGAAGCCGGCGGCATAGGTGGCGAAGGCCGCGAGCAGCGCCGCCGTGTCGTTCCCCTTGGGGAAGAACAGGGCGGCGAAGAACGGCGCCAGCGTGGCGTAGAGATAGAAGTCATACCATTCGAAAACCGTGCCGAGCGAGGAGGCGAAGATGACTTTGCGCTCTTCGGACGGTGAAACCAGGCGTCCGTCAGCAGTGACAGCGGGCGAGGCAGTCGTCATGGTTCACCCTCCAGGTTAGAAGACGAAGAACTGGTATTGGAGCTGGACTTGATTCCGTCGCTTGGCGCGATCGAGGTCGATGTGCGTGAGGGCGAGTTTGAGGGTCGAGTTGTGGCCGTCGATGAACCAGTTGAGGCCGCCCTGCGCCCGCTTTTCGTCCGGCCGGGTGACGGCGTCGAAGTCCTCCCAGGCCAACTGGACGTAGGGCTGCAGCTTGACGGTGTGGAAATAGTAGCCCGCCTCGACCAGCTTGGTCGTCTGCTTGGGCAGCGTGGGAAGGAAGATGTCGCCGTCGATCTTGTTGTAGTCGCCCTGCACCGTAATGCCGTCGCCGCCCGCCACAGGCTGGTCCCAGAAGAGGTCGACGGAGGTGGCCTTGTACTGCTCCTGCTTATCGAAGCTGCCGCCGATCTCCAGGCTCTTGTTCTTGCCGAGCGAGGTGCCGCGGTAGAAGAAACCCGTCTGGGCGCCATAGACCCAGAAAGAGAGCCGCCCGGCATAGCGGAACTCGTTGGTGTTGCCCTTGCCGCGGAAGCCCTGGAAGACGCCGCCGCGATACTCCACGTGGTCGTCGGCGAGGTAGCCGCGGGCCTGGATGCCATAGTCCCGGCCGGTGCGCGCCGTGAGCGGCACCGACTCGACGAAGCTGTAGGGGCCGAAGTCCACCGCCATCAGGCTGGCCGCCGACTGGGTGTGGTTGTAGTCGGCGGGGAGCAGCATCAGGCCGCCGTCGAGCTGGAAGGCCTTGGCGAAGGTGTAGGTGACCGTGAAGTCCTGGACGAAGAGGTCGGCGTTGTTCTTCGTGCCGTCGGCGTTCCCCTTGCCGAGGTTGGGGACGTCGGTGTCGAAGAAGATGGAGATCTTGTCCGAGTACTTCACGCCGCCCACGAAGCGGAGGCGGCGGAAGAAGATGTTGTCCGCGGTGGTCTTGCCGTCCGTGTTGTCGAGCTTCTCCAACTGAATCTGACTGAGGAGCCCGAACTTGGCGTTCATCTTGCCGTCCGGCGAGGTGAACTGGAGCTGGGCTGCGGCGGGAAGGGAGACGACCAGGGGCAGGAGGGCCGCCAGCAGGAGGGCCGTCCAAGCCAGACGCTTGCTGCGCTCACTCATTGCGAGATCCTTTCTCATCCGTGCCCGCAAGCCGGGCGGTTGTTTGACAGAGGATGGCTCTCCGGACCGGGCGTTGAGGCCGGAGGCGAGCGGGACAGCTCTCCCTTCCGATGGACTCTCGAGGCGCATACCCCAGTGGTGAGCATGAGACCTCCTCTCCCCGCGTAATCGCGGGGGGAGTATAACGCCCTTTCGAGGACGGGTAGCCGAATCCAGGTCCGCGAGGTTTAGGATAGGCGTGTTGTCGAAGAGGAGGGGGGCTACGATGAGCGAAGAGCAGCAACTTTCGGGACCCGACCTGGCGCAGGGGATTCCTCTTTCGGACCTGGCCGATGGCGGTCAGCTTCTCGGGCATATCGGCGGACATACTGGCGGCGAGGCGGTGCTGGTGGTGCGGCGGGGGGAGGAGGTCTTCGCCATTGGCGCCACCTGCACCCACTATGGCGGCCCGCTGGCCGAGGGGATCGTGGTGGGCGACACGGTGCGCTGCCCGTGGCACCACGCCTGCTTCAGCCTGCGCACCGGCGAGGCTGTGAAGGCGCCGGCCCTCAACCCGGTGGCCTGCTACAAGGTGGAGCGCCAGGGGGACCGGATCACAGTTCGTGACATCCGGCAGAAACTCGAGCCGCCGAAGCGTCAGGCCACGGGGCCGGACCCGGTGATCATCGTGGGGGCCGGCGCGGCGGGCAACGCCGCCGCCGAGGAGCTGCGGCGCCAGGGTTATGGCGGACGCATCCTCCTCGTCGGCCCCGAGGGCGAGGTGCCCTACGACCGGCCCAACCTCTCCAAGGACTACCTCGCCGGCAACGCTCCCGAGGAGTGGATCCCCCTCCATCCGCCGGACTTCTATGCCGAGCGGCACGTCGAGCTGGTGAAGGCCGGAGCGACGGCGATCGATCCTCGGGCGAAGACGGTGACCCTGGACGACGGCCGCACGCTCGGCTACGGCGTCCTGATCCTGGCCACCGGCGCCGAGCCGATCCGCCTGCCCATTCCCGGGGCGGACCGGCCCCACGTCCACGTCCTGCGCTCGCTGGCGGACAGCCGGGCCCTGGTCGAGAAGGCCAAAGAGAGCCGGCGCGCCGTGATCGTGGGGGCGAGCTTCATCGGCCTGGAAGTGGCCGCTTCGCTGCGGGTCCGCAACCTGGAGGTGACGGTCGTGGCTCCCGATGCGCGCCCGCTGGAGAAGGTTCTGGGGCCGGAGATCGGCGACTTCATCCGCGGCCTCCACGAGGAGCACGGCGTGGTCTTCAAGCTGGGCACGAAGCCGCAGGCCATCCACGAAGGCGAGGTCGAGCTGGAGAGCGGCGAGCGCGTCCCGGCCGACTTCGTGGTCCTCGGCGTGGGCGTGCGGCCCCGCGTCGCCCTGGCCGAGAAGGCCGGGCTCGCTCTGGACAATGGCGTCCTGGTGAACGAATTCCTCGCGACCAGCGCTCCGGGCGTCTACGCCGTGGGCGACATCGCCCGCTGGCCCGATCCCTGGTCGGGCGAGCGCATCCGCGTCGAGCACTGGGTGGTGGCCGAGCGCCAGGGGCAGACGGCGGCGCGCAACGTCCTTGGCCACGGCTCGCGCTTCGCCGACGCTCCTTTCTTCTGGAGTCAGCATTACGACGTGAGCATCAACTACGTCGGTCATGCCACGAAGTGGGACGCCGTCGAGGTCCACGGCTCCCTCCAGGACCGCAGCGCCGTCGTCGCCTTCCGCGACAAAGGCCGCATCGCCGCCGTGGCCACGGTCTGGCGCGACAAGGAGAGCCTGGAGGCCGAGCTGGCCATGGAACGGGGAGATGGGGCGGCGCTCGAAAGGGCAGTGGCGGGGTAGCCCCCCCTGGGACCGCCGGCGTCCCGCCGGCTGCTAACTCCGCTTCTTTTTTAAAAAGCAGAAGTTAGTAGCCGGCGGGACGCCGGCGGTCCCAGGGGGCCTTGCCGGTCCCAAGGTTTTGCCGCTCCCGGGGTGGTTGCCGCACCGCGTTAATCGCATTGCCGCAGCTTGACGTAGAGCCCTTCCTGTGGCACGCTACGACGATGCTCGACACCCTGGAAATCCCACCCGGCGCCCACGCTGCCGGCGATCTGAGCCCCCGCCTCGGCCGCGGGCGGATCGCCCCTCTGGCATCGCGTCTCTATTATCTGGACCCCTCCCTCCCGCCTCTCGCCGTGCGGGCGCCGGCCACCGGCCAGCTCGTGGGCCAGGTCTCCCGCGGCTCGGCGGCGGACGTCCGCGAGGCCGTGGGCCGGGGGCGCAAGGCTCAGGAAGCGTGGGCGCACCGCACCTTGACCGAGCGCGCCGAGATCTTCATCCGCTTCCACGACCTGCTGCTCGACCGCCAGGACGAGGTCCTCGACCTGATCCAGCTCGAGAGCGGCAAGGCCCGCAAGCACGCCTTCGAGGAGGTGGCCGACACGGCCATCGTCGCGGTTTATTATGCCGAGAATGCCGGGCGCCACCTGGCGCCGAAGCGGCGCAAGGGGGCCCTGCCCGGGCTGACCGTGGCCTGGGAGCACCATCACCCGCGCGGGGTCGTGGCGATCATCTCGCCCTGGAACTACCCGCTGTCGCTGGCCGCCACGGACGCCATCCCGGCCCTGATGGCCGGCAACGCCGTGATCCTGAAGCCGGACCGGCAGACTCCGTTCACGGCCCTCTGGGTGGCCGAGCTGCTGGCGGAGGCCGGCCTGCCGCCGGGACTCTTCCAGGTGATCCCCGGCGAGGGCGCGGAGCTGGGTACGCCGCTGATCGAGAGCTGCGACTTCCTGACCTTCACCGGCAGCACCGAGACCGGGCGGATCGTGGGCCGGCAGGCGGGGGAGCGGCTGATCGGCCACACCCTGGAGCTGGGGGGGAAGAACCCCATGCTCGTCCTCGCCGATGCCGACGCCGGCGCGGCGATCGAGGGGGCGGTGCGCGGCTGCTTCTCCAGCGCCGGCCAGCTCTGCATCTCCATCGAGCGCCTCTTCCTCCACGAGTCGCTCTACCACGCCTTCCTCGACCGCTTCGTGCGCGAGACCAGGGCCCTGCGGCTGGGCGCCAGCTTCGAGTACGACGTGGACATGGGCTGCCTGATCTCGGAAGCGCACCTCGCCAAGGTCGAGGAGCACGTGCGGGACGCCGTGACCAAGGGGGCTGAGGTGCTCGCCGGCGGCCGGCCGCGGCCCGACCTCGGCCCCACCTTCTACGAGCCCACGATCCTCACCGGCGTCACCCCCGGGATGAAGCTGTTCGCCGAGGAGACCTTCGGCCCGGTGGTGGCGGTCTACTCCTTCGACTCTGTCCACGACGCCATCGAGCGGGCGAACGCCAGCCGCTATGGCCTGAACGCCAGCGTCTGGACGCGCGACCTGGAGCTCGGCCACCGGGTGGCGGCCCGCCTCCAGTGCGGTACGGTCAACGTCAACGAGGCCTACGCCGCGGCCTGGGCCTCGGTGGACGCGCCCATGGGCGGCTTCAAGGACTCCGGCCTCGGCCGCCGCCACGGCGCCGAGGGCATCCTCAAGTACACCAACTCCCAGACCATCGCCATCCAGCGCGGCCTGCCGCTGGCAGCCCCGGCGGGCGTCACCGACGAGATCTTCAGCCGCGCCATGAGCCTGACGCTCAAGGTGCTGCGGCGGGTGCCCGGCCTGCGCTAGTCACAGAGGGCCGGGAGGAGAGACATCATGGCCATTCATTTCTTCACCGGTTTTCCCGGCTTCCTGGGCTCGGAGCTCGTGCCGCGCGTGCTGGCCCGCTCGGCATCCGACGAAGCCGTCTGTCTCGTGCAGTCCAAGTTCGCCCCTCTCGCCCGCCAGCGGGCCGAGGAGATCATGGTCCGCGAGCCGCGCCTCCAGGGTCGCATCCGCCTCGTGGAGGGGGACATCACCATCCCCGGCCTGGGATTGGCGAAGGCCGCGGCCTTGCAGCGCGAGGTGGCCGAGGTCTACCATCTGGCGGCGGTCTACGACCTCTCCGTCCCCCGCCGGGTGGGAATGAAGGTCAACGTCGACGGCACCCGCAACGTCCTCGACTTCGCCGAGGGGTGCTCCGGCCTGCGCCGTTTCCAGTACGTCAGCACCTGCTACGTCAGCGGCGCCTACGCCGGCATCTTCCGCGAGACCGACCTCGCCAAGGGGCAGAAGTTCAACAACGCTTATGAAGAGACCAAGTTCCTGGCCGAGGTGGAGGTCCAGGCGCGGATGAGGAAGGGCCTGCCGGCCACCATCTACCGGCCGGCCATCGTGGTGGGGGACAGCCACACCGGCTCGACGCAGAAATACGACGGCCCCTACTTCGCCATCCGCTGGCTGCTGCGCCAGCCGGGGGTCGCCCTCATGCCGGTGGTGGGGGACACGACCCGCACCCGGCTGAACGTGGTGCCGCGCGACTTCGTCATCGGCGCCATCGCCTGGCTGTCTGGCGAGGAAAAGGCGGTGGGCAAGGTTTACCAGCTCGCCGACCCCGACCCGCTGACCATCGACGAGGTCCTCACCGCCGTGGCCAAGGCGAGCCACCGGATGCTGGTGAAGGTCCCCCTGCCGGTGGGGGTGGCGAAGAAGGTCATCGACTGGGTCCCCCTCGTCTACCGCGTGATGCAGATCCCATCGAGCAGCATCGACTACTTCGTGCATCCCACCTTCTACGACACCACGAACACCCAGGCCGACCTCGCGGGCACGGACCTCCAGGTGCCGCCTTTACGGTCGTACCTGCCGACGCTGGTGTCGTTCATGAAGGTGCACCCGGAGCTGGGGTCGGAGGCGATGGCGTAGTCCGTGATCAGGATCTTGGCCTTTTCGGCGAGCTCCTGGGAACCTGCGCCGCAGAAAGCTCTGGAACATCAAGGACACCAAGGACATCAGGGACACGAAGAAAATCGCCGAGACGAGACCTTTCCTCGTCCTTGTTGTCCTTGTTGTCCTTGCTGTCCTTGTTGTCCCTGCCTTGGCTTTCTGCCGCGCAGGCTGGAGGAACGTCAGAATCTGAGCGATGGCCGATCGGGGCTGGCCATCAGCCTCGGAAAACAGAATCACTCCCCGCCCGCCTCCCGCACCTCTCGGGCCAGCCGGTCGAGATAGGAGATCCTCATGTCGTCGGACATGGCGTCGAGGATCTCGTCCTGGAGAGTCAGGGCTTCGACCTCCTTGCCCTCCAGGGCCGGCGTCCAGTTGGTCCCCACCAGGACCTCGTCGTCCGCCATGCCGGGGAGCCAGCGGAAGAGGAAGTCGAAGAGCTCGATGGAGTCGACGTCCGAGTTTTCGACTTCGGACTGAGCTTCCCGGGCGTCGTCCGCGTCGGACCAGAAGGGGAGGACGGCGCGGTCCTCCTCGTCGTCCGACTCGCAGGCCAGGAAGCCGTCCGGCGTGGACAGGCCCCAGACGTGCTCCCCCTCGACGGCCCTGGCGACGAAGCGTGTGTGGTTGGCCTCGTGGTCCTCATCGATCTCGGGCATTCGTCCCCCCTTTCCGCCGTCTGCCGTGCTCCGACACGATACCCGAACGGAGTAGGATGGCGCCATGGAACCGCCCCGCATCAATCCCGTCGGCCTCCTGGAGACCTCCAAAGACTTCGCCGCCTCTCCCCGGCGGTTCTCCCGGCCGCTGCGTCTGCTCGCCGGCGCTCTGCTCGCGCTCTTCCTGGCCGCGACCGTGGTATCGAGCGTCGTCAGCCTGGGCCGCTACTGCCTGACGACCGACGCGGCGGACGCCCGGGCGCTGAGCACGATCAGACGATGACCCCTGTCTCTTGAACCAGGAGATATTTCCAATGGCGGATACGCGAATCGAGAAGGACAGCCTCGGCGAGATCGAAGTGCCGGCCGGGGCTTACTACGGTGCCCAGACGGAGCGGGCGCGGCGCAATTTCCCGGTCTCCGGCCTGACCCTGCCGCAAGGCTTCATCGCCGCCGTAGCGATGATCAAGGGCGAGGCCGCGGCCGTCAACGAGGAGCTGGGGATCATATCCCCGGAGATCGCCAAAGCCATCCGCCAGGCGGCGGAGGAGATCGTCGAGGGCAAGCTCGACGGCCAGTTCCCCCTCGACGTCTTCCAGACCGGCTCGGCCACCTCGACCAACATGAACGTCAACGAGGTGATCTCCAACCGCGGCATCGAGATCCTCGGCGGCGTCCTCGGCAGCAAGCAGCCGGTCCACCCCAATGACCACGTCAACAACGGCCAGTCGAGCAACGACGTCATCCCCACCGCCATCCACGTCGCGGCCTACCTCGCCATCGTCCGGGAGCTGGAGCCGGGCCTGGAGCGTCTGGCCGAGGCCCTCCACCGCAAGGCCGAGGAATTCGACCGGGTGGTGAAGATCGGCCGCACCCACCTCCAGGACGCGGTGCCGGTGCGCCTCGGCCAGGAGTTTTCGGGTTACGCCCAGCAGGCGAGGAACGGGCTGGCCCGCCTGGCGGCCGTCAAGCCCCG
>JAJKHS010000088.1 GCA_021154885.1 Thermoanaerobaculum sp. | reverse complement strand
CGTACAATCACTACTATCATTACTACAGCCGGTCTCCGCTGCTGGTGGTGGACACGAGGCATCTCAACTTCCCCCAGCGGCCCGAGGACTTCGACGAGCTGATGCACCGCCTGTCGAAGCCCATCAAGGGGACCGAGTACTTCCAACCGCTTGGATCCCGCTGAAGCGGGACCGAGACGGATGCTCAACGCCCCCTGCGGCGCGGCCCGGCGCGCGAGGGCCTGATCCCCCGGCGGGGACAGCCACCTCGCACCAGCGCACGACAAGCCGTGAACCCGCGGGCCTGCCAACGGCCCTTCCGTCTGAAGCGCGCGGAAGGGCTTTGTCTTTTCTGGGCTCAGAAAGGAGAGTTGGCAATGGCTGGAGAACCGAAGAGCGTTACGGTTCCCTGGGTGGCAGGGGCACCCGAGCGCGGCGACCACCTCGTGATGGTCACCGCCTACGATTTTCCGCAGGGGCGCACAGCCGACGCGGCCGGAGTGGACGTCATCCTGGTGGGCGACTCGCTCGCCATGGTGGTGCTGGGCCACCCCGACACGCTGTCGGTGACCATGGACGAGATGATCCACCACACCCGGGCGGTCCGGCGGGGCGTCAAGCGCGCCCTGCTGGTGGCCGACATGCCCTACGGCTCGTTCCACCTCGGGCCGGACCAGGCGGTCGCCAACGCCATCCGCTTCGTCAAGGAGGCCGGGGCGCAGGCGGTGAAGATCGAGGGCGCCCGGCCCGAGCTGGTCGCCGCCATGACGGCGGCCGAGGTGCCGGTGATGGCCCACCTGGGCCTCACCCCGCAGTCGGTCCACCGCTTCGGCGGCTTCAAGGTCCAGGGGCGGGACGAGGCGGCGCGCCGCTTCATCCTCGACGCCGCCGAGCAGGTGGAGGCGGCAGGCGCCTTCTCCCTCGTGCTCGAATGCGTGCCCACGGACCTCGCGGCCGAGGTGACCCGGCGGCTGTCCATCCCCACCATCGGCATCGGCGCCGGCGCGGGGTGCACGGGGCAGGTGCTGGTCTACCACGACCTCCTGGGACTGGAGGAGCGGATCGCGCCCCGCTTCGTGCGGCGCTACGCCGAGCTGGGCAAGCTCTCCCGCGAGGGGATCGCCCGCTTTGCCGACGACGTTCGCGCCGGGCGCTTCCCCGCACCGGAGGAGAGCTACGGCGGGGCCGCCGCCCCACGACCGGCGGAAGAGCCGGCGAAGCTCTACGGCTGATGCGCACGGCACGGACGAAGGACGAGCTGCGCCGCCGGCTGGAGGCTTGGCGGCGGGAGGGGGCGAGGATCGGGTTCGTGCCCACCATGGGTGCGCTGCACGAGGGACACCTGTCCCTGGTGCGGCTCGCCCGCGAGCGCGCGGACCGGGTGGTGGCCTCGGTGTTCGTGAACCCGACCCAGTTCGGGCCGCACGAGGACTTCGGCCGCTACCCCCGCCAGCCGGAGAAGGACGCCACGATGCTGGAGGCCGCCGGCTGCGACCTCCTGTTCCTCCCCGGTGTGGACACGATCTATCCGCCCGGCAATGCCACCTTCGTGGAGCCCGCCGGGGCCGCGCTCGGCCTCGAAGGGGCCTGCCGGCCCGGGCACTTCCGAGGGGTGGCGACCGTGGTCCTGGCGCTGTTCAACCTGGTGCAGGCCGACGTCGCCGTGTTCGGCGAGAAGGATGCCCAGCAGGTCGCGGTGATCCGGCAGATGGTGCGCGACCTCCATCTGCCCGTCGAGATCGTTCCGGCGCCGACGATCCGGGAGGCGGACGGCCTCGCCCTGTCCTCTCGCAACGCCTACCTCTCGCCGCAGGAGCGCCAGGCCGCGACGGTGCTTTACCGCGCCCTGCGGGCGGCGGCGGAGCTCATCACCGCGGGGGTGGGCGAGCGCCGGGGCGACGAGGTCCGGCGGTGCCTGCGGGAGGTGCTGGCGTCGGAGCCCCTCGCGCAGGTCGAGTACGCGGAGATCGTGGACGCGGAGACCTTCGCGCCTGTCGACGCCTTGCAGGGAAAACTGGTGCTCCCCCTGGCCGTGCGGATCGGGGGGACGAGACTGCTCGATAACATTCGGCTGGCGGTCGAAGATGTGGCCGCCGGAGGGTGATACGGATATGAAACGGACACTTTTGAAGTCGAAGATCCACCGCGCCACCGTGACGGACGCCAACCTCCATTACCAGGGGTCGGTCACCATCGATCCCGTGCTCATGAAGGCGGCGGACCTGGTGCCCCATGAACGGGTGGAGATCTACAACTGCACCAACGGCGAGCGCTTCGCGACCTACGCCATCCCCGGCACTCCGGGAAAGGGTGAGATCGTGATCAACGGCGCCGCCGCCCACAAGGCCGGGACGGGCGACGTCGTCATCCTCGCCACCTACGCCGACTACGAGGACGCCGACTGCCGCGCCCATCAGCCGTCGCTCGTCTTCGTGGACGCCCGCAACCGCATCCTCATTCAGGGACACGAGCGGGTCGAGGAGGCGGTCCTGGCCGGAGCGCTGTGAAAGCCGGTCTTCCCCTCGCCATGGCCACGGCAGGCCTGCTGACCCTGGCCTGCCTCGGCGCCTCCTCGACTTCCGGGCACGGCGGGGGCCCCATCGGCTTCGCGACCCTCGTCCAGCGGTCCATCCCCGGCCAGACAGGAGACCAGCTCCGGGAGGTGGCCCGCGACGAGACCTCCTGGAAGGCTCTCTGGGCCCGTCTGCGGGAGAGCGACGGCGGCGTTCTGCCGGCGGAGCCCCCGGCGGTCGACTTCAAGAAGGACATGGTGATCGCCGCCGGCCTGCCCACTCAAGGCTGTGTCTCCAGGGTGACCATCCGGGGGGTCGCCCACAGGCCCGGCGAGTTGGTGGTCGACCTCCTCGAAGCGCCGCCGGCCCCCAACTGTGTCTGCATCTTCTCCGCGCGGCCGATCCACGTCGTCCGCCTCCCCCGAAGCGCGGAGCCGGTGCGGTTCGAAGCAGAGCGGGGAGTGACAACCTGCGGACGCCGGGAGTGAACGGCACGCGCTCAGGTACAATTCCCAGGCCAAGGAGGCAAGATCATGCGTAGCCGTTCAGCTCTGCCCGTCCTGTTGCTCTTCCTGCCCCTCTCTCTCAACGCTCAGGCGCCGCTGCCAGGCGCCGGGAAGATCACCAATGGCGTGGTCGACAATCTCCATCCCACCGTGGGGCTCTTCATCGTCAATGGTGAGTGCTCGGCGACGCTGATCGGCTGCCAGACGGTGCTCACGGCGGCCCACTGCCTCTGCGAGGAGGCCAACGGGAGCGGTGTCGACGGCGCCGCATGCGCCGCCCGGCCGGACCTCGTGGGCCCCGCCGGGAAGTTCGTCTTCTTTCAGCATGCCGGACTGTTCGCATTGTCGCGCATCGCCGTGGACCCGGCCTACAATGCCCACAGCGGGGTGTCCGACGTGGCGATCCTCCACTTGGCGGCACCGGTGACGAACATCGCGCCGAGCCCGCTCAACCGGGTGTCCTCGCCGCCGCTCGGGCTCCCCGGCGAAATCGTGGGCTTCGGCAGCACCGAGACCACCTCCACGGACGATGGCATCAAGCGGCGCGGCGTGGTGACGACCGCGGCCTGCAATCCGCCCGCGGCTGGGGCCGTGTGCTGGAACTTCAAGAACCCCTTGGGGGCTCCGGGCTCGAACTCGGACACCTGCTTCGGCGACTCGGGCGGGCCGCTCTTCCTGTTGCTCGGGGGGCAGACGGTGGTGGCCGGCGTGACCTCCAGCGGCACCAACCCGGAGTGCGCGCCGGTGGACAACTCCTTCGACGACGACGTGTTCAGCGACCTCGCCTGGATCCAGGCCGAGGGTGGCGCCGATCTGGCCGCCACCTCCTGCGGCGCGGGACTCCAGATCGGCGGTACGGGCACCGCGGTCTTCGGCAGCACCGCCACTCTCAGCAGGAGCCAGACCCAGGTGGCGAGCACGGTCGAGGTGCCGGCAGGGACGGCCGAGCTCCGCGTCGCTCTCAACGTGGCCAATTGGTTCCAGAATAGCGATGCCCTCTACATCCGGCATGGGGCGGCGGCCTCGACCACGGCGTTCGACTGTAAGGGGGACGCGCCGGCCGGGCAGCAGTTCTGCAGCGTTCTGAGCCCCGCGGCCGGCACCTGGAACATCCTGGCGAAGCGCCTGTCAGGCCCGGGGGGCGCGGTCCAGGTGACCGCGACGCTGATCGCGCAACCACAGGTCGCCCCCAGCCCGTGCGTACCCGGCCCCACCACCCTGTGCCTCAACGGCGGCCGCTTCAAGGTGGAGGGCACGTTCGACACCGGCACGCAGCACGGACAGGCCCATGTCGTGAAGCTGACGGACGAGACCGGCTACTTCTGGTTCTTCTCGGACACCAACGTCGAGGCGGTGATCAAGGTGCTGAACGCCTGTACCTTCAACCAGAAGTTCTGGGTGTTCGCCGGCGGCCTGACCAACGTGCAGACCACGATCACGGTGACGGATTCGAGCACCGGGCTGGTGAAGACCTACTCGAATCCGCAGGGGACGGCCTTCCAGCCGATCCAGGACACGTCGGCGTTCGCGACGTGTCCGTAGGCAGCGTTGGTGCAGGACAACAGGGACTGCAAGGACGGCAGGGACACGAAAATTAAGACCGGAGTTTTTCGTCCCTGCTGTCCCTGTTGTCCCTGTCTTGGCTTGCTGCGCCGTGCAGCCCCCCTAGCCCCTACCCCTTCCCGAAGATCCTCCCCAGCTTCTTCTTCAGCCAGTCGGAGAAGCGCAGGCCGAACTGCTTCTGCTTCTCTTCATAGCGCGGCTCGTGCTTCCAGGTGCAGGCCTGGGTGGGCTTCTCGCCCGGCAGGAAGACGTCGGCGATCTGCCAGGGGCAGATGGGGCGGGCAAGCATGCCGCTGTCCCGGCAGACGGTGGCGTGCTCCAGGCCCGGAGGCTCGGGGAAGCCGGAGCCCTGGGCACCACGGAAGGACGCTTTCATGTAGCGGCCCCAGATGGGCAGGGCGGCGCGCGCGCCGGAAAGAGAGGTGGCGCCGGGGTTGTCCAGACCCACCCAGACGACGGTGACGCGGTCCGGACGGTAGCCGGCGAACCAGGCGTCACGGGCTTCGTTGGTCGTCCCCGTCTTGCCGGCCAGGGGACCGGGGACGCCGTAGCGCAGGACGCCCCGCGCCGTGCCCCGCTCCACCACTCCCTCCAGGACCGAAGTGGTGATGAAGGCGATCTGGGGCGACACGACCCGCTCCGCCTTCTTCGGCTGGAGGTCGCGCACCGGCTTGCCGTCGGGACCGAGGACCGCGGTGAGGCCGTGGAGGACGGGGCGGAGGCCGCCGTTGGCCAGCGTGGAGTAGACGGTCGCCATCTCGCGCGGCGTCACCTCGGCGGCGCCCAGGGCGAGGGCGGGAAGCTCCACCAGGGCGGAGTCGATGCCCATGCGGTGGGCGGTGGCGGCCACCTTGGCGATCCCGACGTCCAGGGCGAGGCGGATCAGGGGCACGTTGCGGCTCTGCTCGACGGCCTTGCGGACGGTGACCGGCCCGAGGAACGCGCCGTCGGCGTTCTTGGGGGTCCAGATCCCGGCGCCCGTCCTCAGCGTCAGCGGCTCGTCCTTGACCAGGGTGGACTGAGAGATCCTGCCGCTTTCCAGAGCCGCCACCAGGACGATGGGCTTGAAGGAGCTCCCCGCCTGGCGGTGGGCCTGGGAGACGCGGTCGAACTCGCTGCGGCCGAAGTCCCGGCCGCCGACGTAGGCGAGGATGGCCCCGGTGTGGGGATCGACGGAGATCAAAGCGGCTTCCAGAGGGTCGACGCCCCTGCGGCGCGGGCCGTCAAGCTCGGCGAGGACTTCGCCGGCGGCCTTCTGGGCCAGGCCCTGCTCGCGGGTGGAGAGGGTGGCGAAGAGGTTGTAGCCGCGGTTGCCCAGGCGCTGGAGCCCGAAGCGGTCGCGGGCCTCATTGGCCATGGCGTCGGCGAAGTGGGGGGCTGGCCGGCCGCCGAGGCGCTGAGGGGAGGTCACCATGGGAGTCGCCAGAGCCCGCTCCAGGGCGCCGGCGTCGATCCACTTCAGCTCGGCCATCCGGCGGAGCACCTCGTCGCGCCGCCGGCGGGAGCGCTCGGGGCTGGCCACCGGCGAGTAGACGGCGGGCGACTTGATCATGCCGGCGATCGTCGCGGCCTCCGGCAGGGTCAGCTCGGTGGCGTCCTTGCCGAAGTAGGCGCGGGCCGCGCTGCCGAGGCCGTGGTAATTGAGGCCGCCCGCGCCTCCCAGGTAGATGGTGTTCAGGTAGGCCTGAAGGATGCTCCGCTTGGAGTGCTGGGCCTCGACGGCTAGAGCGATGACGGCCTCGCGGATCTTGCGGCCGACGCGCCGGTCCTGGGTGAGGAAGACGTTCTTGACGAGCTGCTGGGTGAGGGTGCTGCCGCCCTGGGCGGCCTTGCGCTTGCGCAGGTCCACCATCAGGGCGCGGGCGATGCCGGTGGGGGAGACGCCGGGGTGCCAGTAGAAGGCGTCGTCCTCGGCGGCGAGCACGGCCTGGACGACGTACTCGGGGAGCTCCTTCACCTGGACGGGCCACTTCTCGCGGACCTCCTCGTCGTAGTAGGTGGCGAGGACCTCGGGGTCGAGGGCGGCCGAGTCGGCCGTCCGTCCGTCGGCGCTCAAGGCCGTGACGCGGCCGGCGTGGAACCGGACGAGCAGGAGCTGGCCCGGCACGGGGCCCTGCGGGGTCTCGTGCCGGCGGAGCCTCACCACCAGGACGTCGTCGCCGAAGTGGTAGCGGCCGGCGGGCAGGACGTCCTCGTCCCACAGGCGATAGCCATGGGCCTCCAACTCGCGGGCGAGGTCCTCGGGCGCCGTCTCCTGTCCGACGCGGATCTCCTCCGGCATGGCGTAGAGGCGCGACGGCGAGCTCTCGGGTCCGGCGCCGATGTCGCCGAACGCCCTGAGGTAGGGGAACAGCAGCCAGAGCGTGATCACCAGGAGGACGGCGACGCTGGCGGCGACCGTGTAGAGCGTCCGGCGCAGGCGGGGATGGGTGCGCACCAGGCGACGCCAGGCGGCCAGCCGGCGGCGGAATCGGCCCCGAGGCACCGGGGGAGGCGTCGAGGGCTCGCTCATGGTGGCGTCTGATGATGCCACAGTCGGGCCTCGCCTCCCCGGCTCCCTACGGCAACGGCAGCAAAGGCGACCAAGCCCACTCGGGGCGCTCGCCCTCGCCGCCGGCGGGGCCCATCTCCTGCCTCTCGGTCATCAGGTCCAGGGGCTCGGCGGCCTTGCGCAGGCTGTCGTACTCGGCGCGGTTGCTGTGGACGGCGCTCTCGATCCAGGACGGCTTGTGGGCGGCCGTCAGGTCCTCGGCCGTGTCGAGGGGGAGGAAGAAGGCGTCGTCGGGCTCGGCGAGATGGCCGCGCTCGGCGGCGGCGCGGGCCAGGGCGCGATAGATCGGTGCCAGTTGGGAGAGGCCGGCCCTCCAGGCTTCGCGGAAGCGGCCCCGATAGCGGTCGTGTGCGGGCAGCGGGTGGCGCTCCAGGGCGTGGCGGGCGGCCCGGGCGAGGTCCGGCTCCTCCGCCCAGGAGGGAGCCAGGAGGTCGGGCAGGCCGAAACGCCGGAGGTCGCCCCGGCCGCGGGTGCGCAGGGTCCAGGCCCCTTTGCTGAGCGCGGGCGGGACCTCCTCCCCTCGCGCTCGCAGGGCCCGCCGGTCGAGTGCCGAGACGAGATCGGAGAGCAGGGCGTCGTTGGTCCTCCCCAGCACGCGGGAGAGGCGGTGGCGGAAGTGGCGCCAGAGCGCCGCGGGAGGCTCGTCCCCGCGCAGTCGGGCCGGCCGGTCCGGCGGCACCCGGAAGGGGAGGAGCCGGACGCGGTGGAACGACAGGGCGGCGACCAGGGCGCGGGCCTCCGCCGGACGCTCGCCGGTGTCGCCGGGCTCCAGCAGGGCGGCCACCACGTCGGATCCGCCGGGCACGGGGGTGAGCAGGCAGCGCAGCTCCCGGGCGTCCAGGTAGAGCCGCAGGCGCACGATCTTCACCGGCGGCGCCTCCGGCATCGGCATTCCCAGGTGATAGAGAGCGTAGCGCAGGCCGGTGCCCACGGCGTGGCGCAGCAGGGTGATCCCGAAGTGGGAGAGGGGCGGCAGCGGCCCCGGCAGCAGCAGGGCGCGGCTGTAGACGGGTCGCTGTCCGGGTGAGAGGTCCAGCTCTCTGAACCGGTGATCACTGCGCTGTGCCATGGCTGCCCGGCGGCTCTCCGACCGGAGTACCCTACCATTTTCCCCGGATTCGAGCCGGCATTAGCGCAACGATTGACTTTCCCGTCCGACCAGGGTAGAAGCGAGATCAGTTTTCGTTCCTGAGCTGTCGTTCCAATTCATCTGCGGCTGGAGCCAATCCGTGCAGGGTGGGCTCGAGGCGTTCGCCGCACGGATCGCGGAGGTCGTCATGAAAGGCAAGTGGATGTGTCTCCTCATCGCCCTGGCCCTCCTCCCGCTCGGCGCGGGGCTGGCGCAGGCGCAGGGAACCGGGAAGATCGCAGGCAAGGTCGCGCGGCTCGATGGCACAGGCTTGGCGGGCGTCACGGTCCGCATCCAGTCCCTCGACCTGTCGACGCAGACCGATGCCACGGGCGCCTACGTCCTGGATGGCGTGCCGCCCGGCACCTACGAGGTCACCTTCGTCCTGAGCGATCACACCAAGACCGAGGCGGCCGTCGTGGTGGCGGCCGGATCGGCGCGGACCCTGGACCAGAAGGTCGACTGGGACCTGAGCTTCGCCGAGACCATCACCGTGTACTCGGTGTCGCGCAAGGCGGAGCGGATCACCGAGGCGCCGGCCGCGGTGACGGTGGTGCCGGAGGAGGAGATCGCCCTCCAAGCCCCCACGGGCCAAGTCCCCAAGCTGCTCGAGTTCACCCCGGGCGTCGACTTCACCCAGAGCGGCCTCTACGACTTCAACTTCAACGTGCGCGGCTTCAACAGCTCCCTCAACCGGCGCATCCTGACGCTGATCGACGGCCGCGACCCCTCGGTGCCGTTCCTCGGCGCCCAGGAGTGGGCGGCGGTCTCCTTCCCCATGGACGAGCTGGCCACGGTGGAGCTGGTGCGCGGACCGGGCTCGGCGCTCTACGGCGCCAATGCCTTCAGCGGCGTCCTCAACATGACGACGCGTTCGCCGCGGGGCAACACGGGGGGCAAGGTGCGGCTGACCGGTGGCGAGCTGGGCACGGCCCGCGGCGATCTGCGGTATGCCACCGAGCTGGGGAACGGCTGGTTTGGCCGGGTGGTCGGCGGCTATCAGAAGAGCGACGACTTCACCCGCTCGCGCAACCAGAAGGTGGAGTACTCGACGATCTGCGCCTCCGCCGCCCAGACCAACTGCCTGCGGCGGGAAGCCCAGGGGCTGGCTCTCGACCAGGTGAAGATCCGTTACGGCGGCCTGCGCCTCGACCGCTACTTCAGCGACAGCCAGGTGCTGACGGTCGAAGGCGGCACCGCCGGCCTCGAAGGGCCCACTTTCCTCACCGGCATCGGCCGCGTCCAGGTGACGGACGTCAACCGCCCCTGGGGCCGGGTCAACTTCAACACCGTGCACTGGAATCTCCTGGGCTACTACGACACGCGCAAGGCGGAGAAGCAGGTGGCCCTCTCCTCCGGCGCCCAGCTCTTCGAGGACTCCTCGAACCTGCACGGCGAGCTCGAGGGCAACACCGGCTTCCTGGGGGGCAAGGGCTTCCTGGTGGGCGGCCTCGCCTACCGCAAGCAGAAGGTGGACACGGCCGACAAGACCGGCTTCCAGACGCTGATGGACTCCCCCAAGAACGAGCACTCCGAGGCTGTTTTCGGCCAGGTCGAGTACAGCCTCACCTCGTCGCTCAAGGCGGTGGTGGCCGCCCGGGTGGACGACAGCACGCTGCACGACCGCCAGTTCTCTCCCAAGGGCTCCCTGGTGTGGGCCGCGACGCCGACGCAGACGTTTCGCGTCACCTACAACAAGGCCTTCCAGGTGCCCAACTACTCGGAGTTCTTCCTGCGCGCTCCGGCGGGCGCACCCATCACCGCCTTCGCGCCCCTGGAAGCCGCGCTGGCTCCCCTCCTCGGCGGGCGCACCCTCGGCCTGACCAGCATCCCCATCCTGGCCCGCGGCAACAACGGCCTGGGAGTCGAGAAGGTCCGCAGCTACGAGGCCGGCTACAGCGGCATTTTCGGCGCCAAGCTCTACCTCACGGTCGACTACTACAAGAGCCGGCTGGAGAACTTCGTCACCGACCTCCTGCCCGGCGTCAACCCGGCGTTCACGCCCTATGCTCCGCCGTCGTTCCTGCCGGCGCCGGTGGCCGCGACGGTGCTCAACACCCTGCGCGGCGGCCTGGGGCCGAATTTCGTCGGCCTGGCCAACGTCAACGGCCTGCCCGCCCTGGTGTTCTCCTACGCCAACGCCGGAGTGGTGGACACCCAGGGGATCGACGTGGCGTTCAACTACTACGTCACCGACCGGGTGCTGGCGGATTTCAGCTACTCGTGGTTCGACTTCACCGTGAAGTCGAAGAACGAGCGCGACCAGCTCCTGCCCAACGGCCCGGGAAGCAAGGCCTCGGGCGGCGTCTCTTACCGGGGCGACAAATGGAACAGCTCCGTCAAGGTGCGCTGGGTGGAGGCCTTCCCCTGGGCGGCGGGCGTGTTCGTGGGCGACGTGCCGGCGTACACGCTGGTGGACCTGGGGGTCACCTACAAGCTGTCCAACAACTGGCAGATCGGCCTCGACGTGAACAACCTCCTGGACAAGCAGCACTTCGAGTCGTTCGGCGGCGACCTGCTGCGGCGCCGCGCGTTGGCCCACGTGGCGTACTCCTGGTAAGCGGAGTCTCCGCAGCGGGGCTCGCGATCCCCGGCTCTGGGCTCGCGATCCTCGTCTGGGGTTCGCGATCCCGGGTCCAGGGCCCGCCATCCCGGGCCCGGGGCTCGCGATCCCTGCTCCGGGGCTCGGGAACCCCGCGCCGGGCTGGCGATCCCCGGACCTGGGCTCGCCATTCCTGGCTCTGGGCTGGCGATCCCCGGTCCGGGGATCGCGAGGCCGGCTCCAGGCACGGCCTGCCGGGAGGGATTTGACTCCCTCCCTGGGGTGTCCTATATTGTCCTGCCTGCGCGTTTCCGTCGGGGCGTAGCGCAGCCTGGTAGCGCACCTGCCTTGGGCGCAGGGGGTCCCCAGTTCAAATCTGGGCGCCCCGATACCGACGGCGCACACGGCTGCCTGTAGCTCAGTTGGACAGAGCGGCGGCCTTCTAAGCCGCGGGTCGGGGGTTCGAATCCCTCCAGGCAGGCCAACGTTTCTTTCTCACCGCGGGCGTACCCCAGCCCCGCACCGCAAGCGCCCTTAGCTCAGCTGGATAGAGCGACAGCCTCCGGAGCTGTAGGTCAGAGGTTCGAATCCTCTAGGGCGCACCATGTAAGTCGTCCAAAGCAAGCACTTAGGCAATCCTATCGCCATGATGATGAAGGCTCCTCTGCGGCCTGGGGCGCACTAGTCCAGGGGCGCGGCAGGATCAGGTTCCATCCTGTGGAATCGTCTATCGCCTTTGTCCCGCCGGATGGCTCGGGGAAGGCAGGGTTTACGAACAAGCTGCAAAGAAGGATGCTTCTTGCTGGAAATACAACGGTTCCGGCAAGAGGGTGGAGCCTCAAGCCGGTCCTAACCGAGCAAGGAGTGACCCATGCCCGGAGCTAGTGTCGGAGTGTACACCCGCCCCCGCCCCCGCTCCTCTCGGTTTTCCTTTAATCTCACCGGAAAAGGAGCCCGCCGTCCACCCCTCACGCCCTGCACTCTTTGTAGGTCCGGGTAGGTCCGGACGGGGGCCAGAACCGCCCGTCCGGGAGGCAGTCGAGGGTGTAGCGGTGCCGTTCGGCATAGTACGCTGGCCGTCATCGGTCCCCGCGAAGGTGCCAAACGGCGGGGGAGATGAAGCCGGTCACGTTGACAAACTTCGATAGGCTAGAAGTGTAGTGCACCCGCAGGAGCACCCAGCTCGACCGCCGCTTGCCTAGGGAGATCCCGATTGGGCACCACACTTCCCTGTTTAGCCTGTAACGTTTTTGTAAGCGTGATATACAAGAATACCGGTTTCAATAGCAAGCGCTGTTGCGAGTGGCACCAACGTCACGGTGAGTGGGAGGGTTCCACCCTTGGCATCGACGAGCGAGCCCGGATCCAAAGGGTAGAGGGTTTCCTTGGAAAGCGACAGACTACGAGACTGCTTCTTCTTCATCGCGTGAATCCTTTCTGCTACCAGTCAGTTAGTAGCTCAATACATCATACAAGTAAGCAACCCACCTAACTTATTCCCGTCTTGGCCCTTTGTGGGGTAGGTCTGTAACTTTCAATCGCGGTTACCCAATCGACTTTGGGTAGGCTGGCGATCCTTCGCGGGTCCAGGCTGACCTACAGGACCCGACTCTGAATTGGAGAGAGACCACTTTCCGTTGGAAGAAAAAGATACTACACCTCTACTCCGGGTTGCTCTACCGGCTCGGGTTCGGGTCTACGAGCTACCGGCCGAAGCTGAGGGAGATCCGGGAGCGAAGCGGAGTACAAGCCTGCGCCCTTTCCAGAGAAGATAACCAGCCGCCGCCGGAATCGACTTGGGTGCGGACACGCTCCGCATCGCACTCCCGCCCCTCGAACCAGGCGCGATCCCTCTAAGCCTTATGGCCATCGACGGGCTGGCTAACGAAGCGGGAAGGAGCAGAAGAGACATCGGAGCCTCATTGACATCGATAAGACGGAGCAGGACACTATTTGGGTCGTCGGTGGCACCGAGGCCAAAGGAGACGGATCGTAACCTGGGGTAATCGAACAAGGTTCGGCAGCTTAGGAGATAGCTGCGCGACGAGATTCAGAAGATCCCTGAGCACGCCGCCGCGTGATGAAGATGGGTCACCTGCCAACTCGTGAGGCGGCGGCCTTCTCCGAGGGGAAAAGGTCCCGGCCTTGCCCTGTCCGCCGCCTGGAACACCCGCAGAGATCCCGCCGGTGCAGGCGGACCTCTCGCCGGCGTCCGCGAGAGTCCCCTACCTGTCGGCGACGGCCTTGCCGCTGTCTTCGAGAATCCCGCCGCTGTCGGTGGAAGCCCCGCCGATATCAGCGAACGTCTCGCCGGCGCCGGCGAAAGCCGCGCCGCTGCCGGCGAAGAGGTCGCGGTTATCGGTGGAAGGCTCGCCATCGGCGACGAGAGGATCAAAACTGTCAGCCGAGTGATCGCCAGCCGGTTGGCAGGCTTCCAGCCGAGGGGGTAAAGGTCGTGATCTGCCGGTGGGGGACCAGGAAAGGCTCTCTGCATCGACGGTTGACGGGACGCAATGAATCGAACAGAGGGCCGCAGCATGCGAAGGCAACCAGGACCTCTGGCTTGAGTCCCCTCCAAGCACAACGTTCCTCATTTGGTTCCGGTTCTCCGTCCCGGCTCTGGAGGCCCAAAGGGTCGTCCTTCCTTAGCCCAGGGCAACGCCCTGGGTTGGAGAGGTGCGTAGGCAATGCGGCCTGAAGGGTCGCGCTAGGAGGGAGGAATGATCCTGCGAGGCGCGGTGTCGCAGCAGGACCGAAGATAGCGCTCCCCGTTGGGGCGCACGCAAGGGTAACCGTCCGGACCCAGCCCGCTGGGCTGGGCTAAGTGCTCTGGCACGGAAGTTCGGTCACGTATTCGTCAGGCGGCCGGTAGGAGGTCTCGGTCCGACATTCCTCCCTCACGGAAGAATTTTAGCCCATCAGGACGTGTGTTCGTATTTATGTTGGCTTGTACTAAGGGAGCCCGGACCTTCGGCCCGGAACAGCCGGTCCATTTCCTCCGCTCAGGATTCTCACCCAATAGACCGGTAATTGAGTCGCGCCAGTAGACTCCGCCAGCCTCGACGCCCGGGATTTCGTCTAGGGCCGGACCCGGGAGCCTCGTTCACCGGGTCCGGCGTTCGCTTCCGTCCTTCTGGCTCAATCGTCGTCGTCCGGGTCCATCGGCGGCCTCTTGTCCTTCAGGAAGAAGGTCGCATTCTTGGGGGCGGCGACGGAGAGGAAGGGGCGGGGCGTCGCGGTGAGGTTGAAGAACGCGGTGAGGTCGCCGTTGGCCCGGGCGTCCGCGAAACTCAGCGCGCCCTCGTGGATGCTGAAGTTGTGCTCGACGAACCGCAGCATGCTGCCGAAGTCGTGGCGCGCGTTGTTGATGTAGCCCGCGGGCGTGTAGGCCGAGACGACGACCAGCGGCACCCGGAAGCCGTACTGGTAGCCGCCTTCCGGGGCGGGAAGGATCGTCGGCGGCTCGTGGTCGTACCAGCCGCCCCAATCATCCCAGGTGATCAAGATGGCGGTGTTCTGCCAATAGCCCGTGCCGTTGTCGCACGCCGTGCTGGTGCCGATGGCGTTCACGATCGACGCCACCCAGGAGGGGCCGCCGCCGTCGTTGCTCCTCGCGTGATCCGAATTCTGGCCGGTGGGCACGACCCAACTGACGGACCGGAGGTTGCAGTTGGCGATGTCGGTCAAAACGTCCGACGGTGTGAGGTCGACGTTCTGTGTCCACGCCGTTCCCACGCATTGCCCGCCCGGCCCGGTCGACTGGCAGATGTGTTGAATCGCATTCGGCGCCGTCCAGATGCTGCCGGCGCCCGGCGTGTAGTACCGCCAGGAGACGGTGTTGGTGAACAGATCCGGCAGGGTCTGGTGCTCGAAGCACGGATAGATCGTCTGGTTCTCGGTGCCGTCGGGTTGGATCAACTTGACGGTCGTCCCTGCCGCTGCGATGCAGCCCGCGGCCCCGCCTGTTCCTCCCATGTTCTCAGCAGCGAAGATACCCGCCGCGTCGTCGGCTGCGTTGGGCGCCGACGTGCCACCGAACAGGAATTGGTGGGCGGGGAAGCTGGGCCCCTGGTTGGTCTGGAACATGTAATTGGCCCACCCGTACTGGGTGGCCAGTTTGAGGTAGGGGTTCAGGATGCCGTTCGTGTTGGCCACGAACTTGAACTGGGGTTTCGTGGGGCAGGTGCCGGAACAGTTGACGCCGTCGGCCCCGTCCATCAAACAAGCTCCCGCCGTCAGGTCACACTGGGTGACCCAAGCGGGGTGGGCGTGACTGAGGTCATAGGCGTTGGCGAGCGCCACGGCCGTCGGCTGAATCACGCCGCCCGGGGAGGTCTTGTCCTTCCAGTTGCTCGTCTGGATGTTGTATTGCGAAGAGGTCGGGGTCGTGCTGCAACTGGTGGCCGAGCCGAAGGGAGAGACGCACAAGCCCCGGAACAGGTTGTCCGGCGTGCGATTTTCCTGAATGACGACGACGACGTGGCTGAATTTCTGGATCTGCGCGTGGGCCACGTTGGTTCCAAGCCAGAGCAACAGCAGGCTGCCAGCGATTTGTTTCATGGTGTCCTCTGCTTTCGAAAGCCTCGTTGAATCGTCTACGGGTGTCGATGCGCGACGCGGAGCCCGCACCTTCTGCGCGAGCCTCGCGGTCTTGAAGACGGCGTTGCAACCGGCAGCGACAGCCGGGGTGGGCCGCGGATTCCTGCCGGCGAGGGAGTGCCGGGGAACTGAGCCCGGAAAAGTCCGCGGGGCGCGAGGGAATTCTGAGGACCGGCCGTCGGGTCCGGCATCTCGATCTCCTGAGCGCCCTGAAAGTCAGTCTGCACGCCGGCCTTCTGAACCCGGACAACCGAGGCTCGCGGCATGCTCTGTCGAGCGCCTTCCCCTGGAACCCTCGGCCTGCACGTTTCCTGCTGTGTCCACTCCTTATGTCAGGCTGCGCCGCGCCAGGAGACCTCTCCCCCCTCCGCCGCCGCCTCTACCTGGGCTCCCGCGGCTCCGCCCAGGGGATGGCTGCGACCCAGATCCGGATGGCGGTGACAGCGGGGGCGAGCGTCTTGAGAGGACAGCAGGCCCCCGGGAGAACCCCGGGGGCCTCGAGGAATGCTTCTACGGCCGCGGCGCTACTGCTTGGTGAGCTTCAGGGCAATATCGTAGCTGTAGTGAGGAGAGGTGATCTTGCACGGCGGATTGGGATTGCCGACGCACGAGCCATTGGCGTTGACGGTCAGCGTGAAGGGCGATCCCGCGATGTCCGTGTTGGTTGTCGGCTGCACCCACTCGGCCGTGTAGTTTCCCGCCGGCAGCGTGAGCGAGAGCGTCTCTTGATAGAGATTATTGGTGATCACGGGTGAGTAGCCGTTGAAGGTCAGGTAGGTGCAGGAGGGCTCCGTACCGCTGGAGCACCGGCGCAGGCTGTTGTGCAGGTAGAGCACGTATTGCTTCGTGGTCGCCGTGCTCGTCGGCTCCATCGCCGCCCAGAACTGGCGGCGAGCGATGGGTGGTGAGGTGGTGTAGGTGCCCCAGGCCGGCAAGGACGAAACCCAGGCCGGCGCCGCCGGGCTTCCCGTGGTGTCGGCGGCGGACTTGGTGAGCTGGCGCAGGAACAGGGCGCTGACGAAGTTTTTGAGGTTCTTCATCTGCGTACGGGCGGCCTGGCCGTTGGGGGAGGAGTAGTTGTAGCCCCAGTGATCGTAGACTCCGGCGTGGTCCAACATGAATTCCCACCCCTCGGCGCGCGCGGAGTCCGGAGCTCCGGCGGGCAGCGTGCCCGCGTTGCCGGTGATCGCCGAGATCTTGGTCTCGTTGAAACCGAGGACTTTGAAGGCGCTGTTGGCGGCGTTACCGGAGCGGAGCATGAGTTGGATGGCTCCCATGCCCGTGCCCGCCGGGTAGATCTCGGTGTAGTGACCATTGATCACGTTCACGTTGGCCAGCGAACCCGTAGCGGTCACGTAGTTGAAGCCTGTCGTCGTAGGGTTGACGGCAATCGCGCGCCGCGCCGTCACGCCCGGAGTATGGCCCACGTACGCGTTCTCGGCGTCGACCGCCTTCTGCACCATGTTGGCCTGCCACTGCGACACGGTGATCGCGTCCACGCCGCCGGATTCCGGCTCGTTGGCGATCTCCCAATAGACGTTGTCATAGCAATAGAGACGATCGACCGTCCACTGGATGAGGTTCTGCTGGACCTGGCGGGGGCGGTTGCCGTTGGTCGGATCCGCGCCCGGGCGGACGAACTGGTCCTGGGAGGAGAAGCCGGCCGCCACCAGGGAGTGGCCGATCTGCGTGCAGGTTGTGTCTCCCGGCTGGAAGTTTCCCGCGCCGTCCACGCAGACCTTGCCGTTGGCACCGTCCCAGGGACCGCCGGAAAAGGTTCCGATAAAGGGAGCAAAGAACGTTACTTCCACGGTGATGTTGCCGAAGATGCCGCCCTGACGGCAGTAGTCGACGACGTTCTGGAGGTTGCTGAAGTAGGTCTCGTTCGGAATGTCCAGGCGCCAGTAACCCGGCGTCATCCCCACTGGACGGACATACGCAAAGGGGTGGTCGTAGTCGTGGAAGGGGGTGGTGATGGGGCTGTTGCCGGCGATTGCAACCCACAGCCGGATCTTGTTCAAGCTGTTGGAGATCGCCGACTGGAGGACGTCCTGGTTGTTGGCAAGGTTGCAGATCGTGTTGTCGGACAGCGGGATGTGGCAGGCAGCATCGTCCGAAACTCCTACCAGGGGCTTCACCGCGCCGGCATAGCAAAGGTAGTTGGTAGCGGGGCAATGAGAGATGGGGGAGGCGCTGCCGGTAAAGGTGGCGCACCGTTGGGTGGCCGGTGGCACCGTCACCGCGGAGACGGCGGCGGCGAGGAGCCACCCGGTGAGAAAGGTCAGAGCTCTGACGCTGCTGGTCGAATTTGGACGCCACATCGTTGATACTCCTTTTGTTGAGCCCTCGCGCATAGGATCAGAATCTCCCCTCTGAAGATCATTGTATGCGCCTTACTTCCGGTCATTTCGTTTTTGAATGATCTTGCGCTTGACAAAACTTGCTATTTCGACCGAACACGCCGGCCACGGAGTCGCGCTAACTCCGCGCCGCCATGAACGACGGCGATCTCCGGGGTCAAGCTGCCGGCGGGTCTCCCGGCTTTGCGCAAACCTTAGTTCGCGAAAAAGACGTGTCCGTGTAGGCGATCCAGATTGTGCGGCGATTTCTCTGTTGCAAGCCGTCTCCCTTGACGCTATCCTGCATGGTCGCGCAAGGTCGGATAGAAATCACAGCGCGGCGGCAGCGACGCTGAACAACTCGAGGCAGGTATTGGAGAGAGGAGTCGATGGAGAGCTTCTGGCGGGACTTACGGCTTGGACTGCGGCAATTGAGGACGGACAAGGGATTTTCCGTCGCCGCGATTCTCACGCTGACGCTCGGTATCGGTGCTACGGCGACCATCTTCACGGTCGTCAACGCCGTGCTTTTGCAAGAGCTCCCCTACCGGGATCCCACACGGCTGGTGATGCTCCAGGGCAGCTCCCAGGTCAAGAACAGCAAGGGCAAAGGCAATACCTGGCCCCTCTCGCAGATGGACTTCGTCGACTGGCGCAAGCGGAGCACGGTCTTCTCGGAGATGTCGGTGTGGGGCAGTTTCGCCTTCAACCTCCAGCAAGAGGAGAAATCGCAGCGGCTCTGGGGCGAGTTGGTCAACGACGGCTACTTCCCGATGCTCGGGGTCAAGCCCGTGCTGGGTCGCTTTTTCACGGCTGACGAGGATGCGAAGCCTCTGGAGCAATATGTCGTCGTGCTGGGCTACAACCTCTGGCGGAGCGACTTCGGCGCCGATCCGGGGGTGGTGGGCCGCAAGTTGCAGCTCAACGGCAGGTTCTTCGAGGTCGTCGGCGTGGCGCCGCAGGGTTTTCGCGGGCTGTCGGACCAGGCCGACGTCTGGGTTCCTTCGATGCTGCCTCCGGTCCCGCTCTACCTGACCGTCCGTGGCCTGCGCTGGGCTTCCGGAGCGGCACGCCTGAAGCCCGGCGTCACGGTGCGACAGGCGCAGGAGGAGCTGAACGGCATCACCGCTGCCCTGGCACAAGAGTATCCCAACACGAATCAGGGGATTGGCGCCATCGTGACTCCGTTCCAGGACTACTGGCTTGGCGGGCTGCGCACCGGTCTGCTGTTCCTGACCCTCGGGGCCTGCATTCTGCTCCTCATCGCCTGCATCAATATCGCCAGCCTGCTGCTGACCCGGGCGGTGGCCAAGCGGCGCGCCTGGGCCATCCAACTCGCCCTGGGCGCCAGCCGCATGCGCCTGATTCGCCAGCTCCTGACCGAGAGCGTCCTGCTCTCCCTGATCGGTGCCGCCGCGGGGCTCCTTCTCGCCCATTGGGCCGTTCGTTTGCTGATCGTCCTCAGCGGCGCCCGATTCCCGAGCTTCATCCAGGTCCAGATGGAGCCGGGCGTGATCGTCGCCACCGTCGGCCTGGCCGTGCTCTGCGGCCTGGCGTTCGGCCTGGCGCCCGTCTGGAGCAGCTTTCTCGCCGACATCACCCAGAACCTCGGCCGGTCCGAGAAGATGGAGGCCTCCACCCGGGGTTGGCGCTGGTTCCAGAACATCGTCGTCATCGCCCAGGTGGCCCTGGCCCTGACCCTCTCCGTCGATGCCCTCCTGATGGCGAAGAGCTTCAGCCGGTTGACGGGCAGGGAGCTCGGTTTCCGCTCGGACAACCTGCTCACCTTCCGCGTCGACATCCGGGAGCCGCGGTACTTTGACGACGCCGTGGCCGCCAAGATGCTGCGCGAAACGTATCTGCCCCGGATCGCGGCGGTCCCCGGAGTGCAGCAGATGGCGATGTCCGATCCGTCGATCCCCACCGATGACTGGGTGGGCACCTTCATCGCGGTCGAAACTCACGACAGCGACCTGTCGGACGGCACCTATCCCGCCATCGTCCACGCGGTGAGCCCGGGGTATTTCGAGATCCTCGGTGTGCCGATCCGGAAGGGCCGCAGCTTCAACATGCAGGACACGCAGTCCAACGCCGTCATCGTCAGCCAGGCCATGGCCGATCAGCACTGGCCCGGTAAGGACCCGATCGGTAAGCGCATCAAGCTGGGCGCCCGAGTGAGGGAGGGATTTCCGTGGCTCAGCGTGATCGGGGTCTCGGCGCCCATCCGGCAGGAGGGCCTCCTGGAGGAGAAGGCGGCGCCGACGCCCGAGGTCTACGTGTCGTTGCTGCAATTCGTCAGGCGACCATTGACGGCCAACTTCCTGGTGCGTCCGGCGCCGGGAGCCTCGATGGCCGGGCTGCGGCAGGCCCTGCACCGGGAAATCATGACGATGAACCCCGAGCTCCCGGACTACGACATGGCCACCATGCAGGAGCGGCTCGCCAAGCAGACGGGCAAGGCGCGGTTTCAGGTCATCCTGATCAGCACCTTCGCCACTCTGGCGCTGATCCTGGCCTCCGTCGGCATCTACGGCGTCACTTCCTACAGTGTGACGCAGCGGACGCGCGAGATCGCGATTCGCATGTCGCTCGGGGCCGCTCGCGGCAGCATCCTCCGCATGGTCGTGGGGCGCGGTGCGGTGCAGGCGGCGATCGGCCTGGCTCTGGGTCTGGCGGCGGTCGTCCTTTTGAGCCGGTACCTGGCCGATCTGTTGTACAAGACCAGCGTTACCGATCCCCTGATCCTGAGCTGCACCTCTCTGGCGCTCTTCCTGGTGACGCTCGCTGCGAACTATCTTCCGGCGCGCCGCGCCGCGATCCTGGACCCTTTGGACGGTCTTCGGCAGTAGCCTCTGGCAAATCAAAGGTTGGGTACCAAGGGAATGAGCGAAAGCGTGATGAGACGGTCTCGGCAAGATGCCGGCGGGGAACTTGCCGCCTGTCCGGCCCCAGGGCCGATGGACGGCGAGGATCTGGCGCCGCTCTCTTATGGCCAGCGCTCCCTCTGGTTCCTGCACCACCTCGCGCCCGTGGGTGGCGCCTACAACATCGCGGCGGCGGCCCGCGTACGCACCCCGGTCGACGCCGGGACGCTGGAGCGCGCCTTTCAGGCCCTGGTGGACCGCCACGCAGCCCTGCGGACGACCTTCCCGGCCGTCGGCGGCACACCGTGCCAGCGGGTCGCCGGACGCCAGGCCTTCGCGCTGGCGTGCGAGGACGTCACGGGCTGGAGCGAGGAGAAGCTGCGATCTCGTCTGGCCGAGGAGGCCTGGCGTCCCTTCGACCTGGAGCACGGGCCGCTCCTGCGCGTCACGCTGTGGACGGGCGGTCCCGGCGGGCCGGTGATCCTCCTTGCGGTTCACCATATCGTCGCCGATTTCTGGTCTCTTGCGATCCTGGTCCGCGAGTTGCCGGTGCTCTATCGCGACGCGGCCGGCGAGGGGCCGGTGCAACTTCTCCCTCCAAGCCTCGCCTACGAGGAGCACGTCCGGCTGGAGCGGGAGGCCCTGGCGGCTGGACGGGGCGAGGCCCTGCTGGCCTATTGGCAGGAGAAGCTGGCGGGGCTTCCCACCCTGGAGCTGGCCCTCGACCGGCCACGTCCGGCCGTCCAGACCTATCGGGGCGACTCCTGCCGGCTCAAGCTGCCGGCCGATCTCGCGGCGGCCCTGCGCGCCCGCAGCCGAGAGCAGCACGGCACTCTGTTCATGACCCTGGTCGCCGCCTTCCAGGCGCTCCTGAGCCGCCACACCGGCCAGGAGGATCTGGCGATCGGTGCGCCGCGAGCCGGCCGGTCCCTGTCGAAGCTCGCCGGCACGGTGGGCTACTTCGTCAACCCGGTGGTCCTGCGCGGTGGCCTGGCCGGCGATCCGGGCTTCTCCGAGCTCCTGGAGCGTACCAAGGCGATGGTGCTCGCCGCTTTCGAGCATGGGGAGTATCCGTTCCCGCTCCTCGCCGAGCACCTCCAGCCCGTGCGCGATGCCAGCCGGACGCCTCTGTTCCAAGTCTCGTTCGTGATGCAGAAGGAAACGCGGGGTGTCGAGGGGCTCACCGCCTTCGCTCTGGGTGAGGAGGGGGTGGAAGTCGGGCCGGAAGACTTCCGGCTGGAGTCGCTCTCGCTGGAACGGCCGCCGGCTCCCTTCGACTTGATGCTCCATGGGGTCGAACGGCAGGGCCGGCTGAGCTTCGCGTTGCAGTACAACTCCGACCTGTTCGACGCCACGACCGGGGAACGCCTGCTGGAGCGCTTTGCGACGCTGCTGCAGTCGATCGTCCGGAGCCCGGGCCTGGCGCTCTCGGCGTTGCCGGTCCTCCCCGAGGCGGAGCGCCACCAGCTCCTCTGTGCCTGGAATGACACGGCCGGCGCGGCTGTCGCAGGTGGCGCGGCTGGCGCGGAAACTGAGGCGAATCTCTTCGAGCTGTTCGCGGCCCAGGCGGAGCGTTCGCGGGACGAGGTGGCCGTGGTCTTCGAAGAGGAGCAGATCACCTATCGCGAGCTGGCCGGGAGGGCCGCGGCCCTCGCCCAGCACCTGACGCGGCTCGGGGTCGGGCCCGAGGTGCTGGTGGGCGTGGCGGCGGAGCGCTCGGTCGAATTGGTGGTCGGCCTTCTCGGCGTGCTCGGCGCCGGCGGCGCCTACCTGCCGCTCGAGCCGAGCCTGCCGCGACAGCGCCTGGCGATGATTCTGGAGGATGCCAGGCCGGCCGTCCTTCTCACCCACCGCTCCAACGCGAGCGCGCTGCCGCTCGACGCCGTCCCCGGACTACGCCTCGTCTGGCTCGACGACACCGCCAGCCCGCCGTGGGACGAGGCCGCCAGCGCCCGCCCTCTGGCCCGGCCGTCAGCCGACAACGCCGCGTATGTCATCTACACCTCGGGCTCGACAGGTCGGCCCAAGGGGGTGATCAACAGCCACCGCGGCATCCTCAACCGCCTGCTGTGGATGCAGGAGACTTTCGGCCTGGACGCCGGCGAAAGGTTCCTGCAGAAGACCCCGTTCGGCTTCGACGTCTCGGTCCCGGAGCTCTTCGCGCCCCTCATCCTCGGGGGCCGGCTGGTGGTGGCGCGGCCGGAAGGGCACCGGGACAGCGCCTATCTGGTCCGGCTGGTCCAGCAGGAAGGGATCACGACGATCCACTTCGTCCCGTCCATGCTGCCCTTCTTCCTGGCCGAGGAGGGGGTGGCGGACTGCGGCTCGCTGCGCCGCGTGCTGGTCAGCGGCGAGGCCTTGCCCTGGGAGGTGGAGCAGCGCTGCCTGGAAGTGCTCCCGGTTCCTTTGTACAACCTGTATGGGCCGACCGAGGCGGCCGTCGAGGTGACCGCCTGGGCCTGCCAGCCCTCGGCCCGGCCGCGGCCCGTGCCGATCGGACGGCCGATCCATAACACGCAGGTCCACGTCGTGGGCCGGCGGCTCGAGCCGGTGCCCGCCGGAGCGGTCGGGGAGCTCGCGATCGGCGGCATGCAGGTCGCCCGCGGTTATCTCGGCCGCCCGGACCTGACAGCCGAGCTCTTCGTCCCCGATCCATTCCCATCGGAGGCGGGCGGCACGCCGGGCGCCCGCCTGTACCGCACCGGCGACCTCTGCCGGCATCTGCCGGGGGGCGAGCTCGAATATCTCGGGCGGCTCGACGACCAAGTCAAGATCCGCGGCTTCCGCATCGAGCCGCGCGAGATCGAGATCGCGCTGACGGCTCACCCGGAGGTGCGGGAAGCCGCGGTCGTGGTGCTGCATCAGGACACTGGGGCCGAGCGGTCGCTGCTCGCCTGCGTGGTGCTGCGGGAGGCTCAACCGAGCGCGGCGACTGCGGCGATGGCCGCGGTGCTGCGCGATTTCCTGGCCCCCCGTCTGCCGCCCTACATGGTGCCGGCGTTCGCCTTCGGCGGCGAGCTCGACCGCCTGCCCAACGGCAAGCTCGACCGCCGGGCGCTGGCGCGGTGGATGCCCGCCACCGGGACGGCGCGCGCCGTGGGCGCGCCGCGCACGCCGCGCGAAGAGCTGCTCGCGGGCATCTTCGCCGGGGTCCTGGGGGTGGAGCGGATCGGGGTCGAGGACAGCTTCTTCGAGCACGGCGGCCACTCGCTGGCGGCCATGCGGCTGCTGGCGCGGGTCCGCGAGACCCTCGGCGTCGACCTGCCGTTGCACCGCGTCTTCGAGACCCCGACGGTGGCGGCCCTGGCCCAAGCGATCGAAGCGATCGGGGCGAGCGCGGGCGCCGCGAGGGGCGGTGCCCCTCCCCTGGCCGCGGTGCCGCGCCATGCGCCGCCGCCGCTCTCTTTTGCCCAGCAGCGGCTCTGGTTCCTCCACCGGTTGGCGCCGGCGAGCCCGGTCTACAACGTGCCGGCCGCGGTCCATCTGGAAGGGCGGCTGGAGCGCGCCGTGCTCGCCGCCGCCCTTGGCGAGGTGGCGCGCCGCCACGAGTCGCTGCGCACCCGTTTTGCCGCGGAGCCGGACGGGCCGGTTCAGATCGTCGAGCCCTCCGCGTCCGTCGCCTTGCCGGCGATCGACCTCGCGAGCCTGCCGGCGGACCAGCGGCTGGGCGAGGCCCGCCGGCTGGCGCGCGAGGAGGCTCTGCGCCCCTTCGACCTCACCCATGGACCGCTGCTGCGGGCGAGCCTGGTGGGGCTGGGCGGCGAGGAGTTTCTGCTCCTCCTGACCCTGCACCACGTCGTGAGCGACGGCTGGTCGCTGCGGCTGCTGGCGCACGAGTTGGGGGAGATCTACAGCGCCTGCTCGGAGGGCCGTCCGTCACCCCTGCCGGAGCTCGAGATCCAGTACGGCGACTACGCGGTCTGGCAACGGCGCTGGCTCCAGGGAGAGGTGCTGACGGCCGAGCTGGCGCACTGGCGGGCGCGCCTGGCCGACGCGCCGCCGGTGCTCGACCTGCCGCTCGATCGTCCGCGGCCCGCGGTGATGAGCGATCGTGGCGCAAGCCGTGCGCTCGAGCTGCCGCCCGCGCTGCTGCCTCCCCTCCGGGCGCTGGCGCGGCGACAAGGGGTGACCCTTTTCATGGCCGTCCTGGGAGCCTTCCAGGCCCTGCTCTCCCGCGTGAGTCATTCCCAAGACGTGAGCGTGGGGACGCCGGTTGCCGGCCGTGGCTCGCTCCAGACCGAGGGGCTGATCGGCTTCTTCGTCAATACGCTGGTGATGCGGACCGACCTGTCCGGCGAGCCGTCGTTCTCCGCGCTGCTCGCACGGGTGCGGGAGGCCGCGCTGGCGGCTTACGCCCATCAGGACCTGCCGTTCGAGAAGCTGGTAGAGGAGTTGCAGCCGCGCCGCGATCTCAGCCATGCGCCGCTCTTCCAGGTCTCGTTCGCTCTCGACGCCGAGCCGCCGCCGTCTCTGCGGCTGGGTGGCGTCGCGGCGGCCCTGTGGACGCTGGGGCAGGAGACCGAGAAGTTCGACCTCAGCCTTACTCTTGGGGTGGGGGTGGGGGTGGAGGGGCAGGGCCTCTCCGGCGTGCTCGGCTTCCGTACCGACCTGTTCGACGCGCCGACGATCGAGCGCCTGGCCGGCGGCTTCGTGCGCCTGCTGACCGGGGCCGTGGCGGACCCGCGTCTGCACCTCTCAGAGCTGCCACTGCTGTCGCCGGTGGAGCGGTCGCAGCTCCTGGTGGAGTGGAACGACGTTGGCACGGTGCCGCCCTCGCCCTCGGATGCTCTCACGCTGCACGAGCTGTTCGAGGCGCAGGCGGCGCGTACGCCCGAAGCGGTCGCCCTGGTGATGGGGTCGTCCGGAGAGCGCTGGACCTACCGCGAGCTCGACCTGTGGGCCGAAGGCGTGGCGCGCCGGCTGGCCGGCCTCGGGGTCGGCCCGGAGGTGCGGGTCGGGGTATGCCTCACCCGCACGCCCCTCCTGGTCGCCTCGCTGCTGGCGGTCTTGAAGGCAGGCGGCGCCTATGTGCCGCTCGATCCCGACTACCCTGGCGAGCGGCTGGCCTTCATGCTGGAGGACAGCGCGGCGGCGGTCCTGCTCACCGAGCCGGGCCTCGCCGGCCGGCTGCCCGCGCACCGCGCAAAGCTCCTGGTGGAGGAGCCACCCCGGAGCCGGCCGGCACGCCGCTCGAGGCGCCGCGCGAGCGGCGTCCTGCCCGGCAACCTGGCCTACCTGATCTACACCTCGGGCTCGACGGGTCGTCCCAAGGGGGTGGCGATCGAGCACCGCAGCGCCGTCGCCTTCGCGCGCTGGGCACGCACGGTCTTCGCGGCGGAGGATCTGGCGGGGGTGCTCGCGGCGACGTCGGTCTCCTTCGACCTGTCGGTGTTCGAGCTGTTCGTGACGCTGGCCTGGGGCGGCAAGGTGGTGCTCGCGGCGGACGCGCTGGAGCTGCCGCACCTGGCCGCGGCTGACGAGGTGGTGCTGGTCAACACCGTGCCTTCGGTCATGGCGGAGCTGGTGCGCCTGGGCGCGGTGCCGGAGTCGGTGCGCACGGTCAACCTCGCGGGCGAGCCCCTGAAGAGATCTCTGGTCGAGGGACTCCATACCTCCTCGCCTGCTCTGCGCGTGCTGGATCTCTATGGTCCCTCAGAGGCCACGACCTACTCGACCTGGGCGCTGGCACCGCGGGGCGATCGGCGGGAGCCGGCGATCGGCCGTCCCATCGCGGGGACCCGGGCGGTCCTGCTCGGGCGTTCCGGCGAGTTGGTGCCTGCCGGAGTGCCGGGCGAGCTCTTCCTGGGCGGTTCGGGCCTGTCTCGCGGCTACCTCGACCGGCCGGAGCTGACGGCGGAGCGCTTCGTCCCCGATCCCTTCCCGGGAGCGGAAGGCGGCGAGCCGGGCGGTCGCTTGTACCGCACGGGCGATCTCGCGCGTTATCTGCCCGACGGGCGGCTGGACTACCTGGGTCGGATCGACCAGCAGGTGAAGGTGCGGGGCTTCCGCATCGAGCTGGGGGAGATCGAGGCGGCGCTGCTCCGCCACCCGGCAGTGCGCGAGGCCGCGGTGGCGCTCGCCGGCAGCGAAGATCGTCACCTGGTGGCCTACGTGGCCGGGGAGGGTGAGACGGCGGCGGCGGAGCTGCGGGAATTCCTGCGGGAGCGACTGCCGGTCTACATGGTGCCGTCGTTCTTCCTGTCTCTACCGAAGCTGCCGTTGACGCCGAGCGGCAAGGTGGACCGCAAGGCGCTGGCGAAGCTGCTTCCGGACCGGCTGGCGGAGAGCGCGGAGACGGCGCCGAGGACGCCCACCGAAGAGCTGGTGGCGGGGATCTTCGCCGAGGTTCTGCATCTGGAGCAGGTGGGGGTGGAGGAGGACTTCTTCGCGCTGGGCGGCCACTCGCTGCTGGCGACGCAGGTGGCGTCGCGAGTGCGCTCGGTGTTCGGGGTGGAGCTGCCGGTGCGGACGGTCTTCGAGGCGCCGACGGTCGAGGGTCTGGCTGGCCGGCTCGAGCGCTCGACACCGTGCGCGGTATCTCCCCTCGTACGGGTCTCGCGCGGCGAGCCGGTGGTCCTGTCCTTCGCGCAGCAGCGTCTCTGGTT
>JAJKHS010000087.1 GCA_021154885.1 Thermoanaerobaculum sp. | reverse complement strand
GGAATGAGGTCGACGAAGCCGAGCTTGCTGCGCAGCAGCTCGACGTCGGCCGGCTTGCCCGTCAGGAACGACCAGCCGGGACCCACGTTGTGCATCTCCGCGTCTCAAAAGGGGAGACAGGAAACCCCTGGGAGCGCCGGCGTCCCGCCGGCAACTAACTCCGCTTTTCCTCCCTCCCCTACAAGAAGAAAAAACGGAGTAAGTTGCCGGCGGGACGCCGGCGGTCCCAGGGGGATGAGATAAGAAAGAAGCGGCTACGACTCCGGCGCCGAGGGCGCCGTGCCGCGGTCGACGCCGGCCGGCAGGGCGACGTCGCCCTGGGCGGCGTTGGTCTCCTCGCGCAGGGCTTCGAGCTGGCGCAGGTGCTCCTTCTGGGCGTTGACCACGCGCAGAAAGACGTTGGCGGTGTGCTCGTCCACGTCGCGGATCATCTTGGGATAGAGGATGTCGTTCTCGAACCGCTCCTCGGAGATGGCGTCGCCGAGGTCGGCGTCGAGACCGCGCACCTGCCCGGCGGCCTCCAGCAACTCGATGGCCAGAGCGTCCTTGGCCTCGGCCAGGCGCCGCCAGCGGCGGGCGAGGTTCGGATGGCCGTCCTGCTCGGCCTTGACGGCGTTGGCGCGGTAGCGGGCGGCGCTCACGGCCTCCGCGGTGAAGCCGGTCTTCAGGTGCTCCAGGAAGCGAGGAATCCTCGACACGATATCTCCTTCTCTCTTCGGTTCGCGCTAAGATCCCCTGGCGCCTCGTGGGAGCTGCCTGCCAGGGAAGGCCCCGCGATTCTATGATGGAAGCCGGAGCGGTTGTCCAATCCCGGGGCCTCGTCCTTCGTGAAAAAGCGCGCCCGCAGACTCCTGCTCTTCGCCGCCCCTCCGGTCCTCCTGGCGGCCGTCCTGGCATTCCTGAACGTGCCCTACCTGAGCGCCCTCGCCCGCGTCTTCCTGGCGGCGATCACCGTCCTATTCCTCTTCTGGCTGGGCTGGCGGATCTACCGCGCGTTCCTCTACAAGGTGGGACGGCGGCTGGCCTTCTCCTATTTCCTGCTGGGCGTGCTGCCCATCCCCCTGACGCTCCTGCTCCTCGGGGTTCTCGCCTACCTGCTCTCCGGCTTCTTCCTCGGCCACCTCTACCGTGACGCCGTGCAGTCCGTCCAGCTCGAGTTGGACGCCCGGGCGCGCTCCCGCCTGGACGCCTTCGCCGCCGCTCGCACTCCCCCTCCGGCCGGAGACTCCATGATCGTCTTCGGCTACTACCGGGACGGCCGGCGGGTGGCCGGCGACCCGCGGGCACCTGCCTCCTGGCCAGCCTGGACGCAAGGCTCCGCTCCCCTCGCCCGGGGCCCGCGCTGGGAGGTCGCCCCGCGCTTCGTAGCCATGAAGGGCTCCTCACCAACTCTGATGGCCGTGAGCTCGCAGGAAGGCTTGGGGATCGTCGCCCTCTACGCCGGCGATCTCGACCTGGAGCTCAGCCGGCGGGCCGGAGCCTGGGTGGAGACCTACCGCTCGGACGATCCCGACCTCCAGTTCATCAGCCTGCAACTGCGCGGCCGCAAGATCCCTATCCAGCACCTGCGCAAGGATCAGCAGGCCATGGAGGCCGCGAAGTTCTTCCGCGGCCTTTCCCAGGGCGAGCGGTTCTGGGACGACCCCCTCCTCTGGTGGGGGGAGATCACCGGCCCCCTCTTTGACCTCGACAGCGGCAAGGTGGCCTCGGAGTACCTGGCCGCCAACCTCAACGGCACGCCCCGCACCGTCGTCCGCACCCTGTTCGCCAGTGCCGCCGAGATCGACGCTTTCGCCTGGGTGATGCTGTTCGTGGTGGCCTTCCTGCTCTTCGACGTCTACGCCGCCGCCGCGCTGATGGCGGTGTTCATGATCGTCGGCCTGTCGCGGGCGGTGAACCGGCTGAGCCGGGCGACGGACGCCGTGCGCCGCGGCGACTTCAGCGTGCGCATCCCCGTGCGGCGGCGCGACCAGGTGGGCGACCTGCAGCGCTCGTTCAACGAGATGGCGGGCGACCTGGAGGCGCTGGTGGCCACCTCGGCGCAGAAGGAGCTGCTGGAGAAGGAGCTGGAGCTGGCCCGCAACCTCCAGAAAAGCCTGCTGCCAAGCGATCTGCCGGCCGGGGGCGGCATTGAGTTCGCCACCCTGTTCGAACCCAGCGCCGCCATCGGCGGCGACTACTTCGACGTCCTGCGGATCGCGGAGGACGAGCTGGCGGTGATCATCGCCGACGTCTCCGGCCACGGCCTGTCGAGCGGCCTGCGCATGGCCATGCTCAAATCGGCGCTGCTCATCCTGGTGGAGGAGACCCGCGATCCGGAGGAGATCCTGCGCCGCCTGGACGGCGTCGTGCGCTCGAACGGCGAGAGCCGCTTCTTCGTCACCGCCACCCTGGGCCTCTTCAACCTGAAGACCGGCGTGCTGCGGCTGACCAACGCCGGCCATCCGCCCACCTACGTCGTGCGCGGCGCCGAGGTCGAGGAGATCCTCCTCCCCAGCTCCCCCCTGGGCGGGCTCGGCCACTCCTACGCCAGCGCCACCACCACTCTGGCCCCCGGCGAATCCGCGGTCTGGCTCTCCGACGGCCTCATCGAGGCCACCAACGCCTCCGACGAGCCTTTCGGCTACGACAGCGTGGTCCGGATCCTGGCCGGCACTCCCGGGGAGAGCGCGGTGGAAATCCGCAACCGCCTGCTCGCCGCCGTCGAGCGCCACGCCGCCGGCCATCCCGCCGGGGACGACCGGACGCTCATGGTGCTGCGCTACGGGGGACCGCCCTGAGGGATTCGCTTAAAAACGAGAGCGGCGTTGTGCCCGCCGAAGGCGAAGGACTGCGAGAGGGCGTTCCGGATCGGGTAGGAGTCGACCCGACGCACGAAGTTGAGATCGGCGATGGGCTCTTCGAGGTTACGGCAGACGTGCGTCGTCTGGTGCTGGAGGCTGAGGACCGTCACCACGGCTTCGAGCGCGCCGCTGGCGCCGAGGGTGTGGCCGAGCAGCGACTTGGTGGAATTGACGAGCGGCCGGGAGCCGAAGATCCGCGCCAGGACGGAGGTCTCGGTCTCGTCGTTGGCCACGGTGCCCGTGCCGTGCGCGTTGACGTAGTCGATCTCCTCCGGCCGCAGCCCGGCGTCGGCGAGAGCGCCTTCGACGGCGCGGGCGATCTGCCGTCCCTCCGGCTCCATCACCATGAGGTTGTAGGCGTCCGAGGTCTCGGCGAACCCGGCGACCTCCGCCAGGCACGACGCACCGCGAGCCCGAGCCTGCTCCAGCTCCTCCAGCACCAGCACCGCGCCGCCCCCCTGGCTGAAGAGGAAGCCGGAACGGGCGCGATCGAAGGGGCGGTTCGCCCGCGCCGGATCGGCGTCGCGGACCAGCGTGCGGGCGAGGTCGAAGCTGTGGAAGATCGCGCCGTAGTCGTCGTCCAGGTACTCCACGCCGCCGGCGAGCACGAGGTCCGTCTCTCCGGAGGCGATCGAGCGGTAGCCGTGACCGAGGGCCACCGTGCCGGAGGCGCAGGCCGCGCAGTGGGTGCGCTGGGAGCCGAGGATTGAGAGCTTGATGCTGAGCGCGCTCGTCGCCGTGTTCGGCATGGTCATGGCCACGGCAAAGGGGTTGGCGCGCGCCGGGGCCTGCAGGCGCCGCTCGGTCGAGTCCAGCAGCTCCAGGGCGCCGGGCCCGGTGTCGCCGAGGCGGCCGCGCAACGCGCGCAGCGACTCCTTCGGGCGGGTGAGGGCTTGATGAAGGGTGCTGCGCAGCGCCGAGCTGATGCCGCCGATGCCCGTGCCGAGGGAGACGCCGGTCCGTTCGGGTGCGACGTCCTTCAGCGCGAAGGTATTGCGCTTCTCGTCCCGCGATTCCCGGCCGATGCCCGCCGCGTCCAGCGCCTGGAAAGCCGCCACCATGGCCAGCAGCGCCGTGCGGTCGTTCTGCAACCGTTCGATGCGGCCGAGGCCCCAGGCGTCCCAATCGGGTTCGGGCAGAGGCGACCAGAGCCGGGAGGCGAAGTCGGCGTAGTCGAGCCAGCTCGCCGGGATAGGCTCGACGCGGCTCTCTCCCGCCAGGCAGGCCCGCCAGAGCTCCTCGACGCTGGCGCCGATCGAGCTGACGACGCCGAGGCCGGTGACGGCGACCCTTCGCCTCATCCGACCGCGGCCTGGGCACCCTGGGAGAGGATGAAGTCGACCGTCTCCCCCACCGTCGCCAGTTGCAGGCTCCCCTCGTCCTCGAGCGTGCGGTCGAACTCGTCCTCCAGCGCCACCAGGAGCGACAGGGTGTCGAAGGAGTCGGCCTTGAGATCCTCCTGATAGCGGCTCTCCAGGGTGATCTGGTCCTCGCCGATCTTCAGCACCTCGGCAACGACCTTGCGCACACGCTGGAAGACCTCCGCGCGGATGTCCGTCTCGCCCATGCCCACGCTACATCCGGCCGACGGTCAGGCCCAGCGTCGTGTAGATGCGCTTCACGTAGTCGCGGGTCTCGCGATAGGGGGGGATGCCGCCGTAGCGCCAGACGGCGTTCTCGCCGGCGTTGTAGGCGGCGAGGACCTTGGAGAGGTCGTTGGGGAACTGCTCCACCAGCCAGCTCAGATAGCGGATGCCGGCTTCCAGGTTCTCCTTGGGGTCGTTGAGCTTCTCCAGATGGACCCCGAAGCGCTCGGCGGTGGCGGGCATGAGCTGCATCAGACCGCGGGCGCCCTTGCGGGAGACGGCCCGGGGATTGCCGGCCGACTCGGTGTGGATCAGCGCCGCCACCACCTGCGGATTGAGCGCGTGCCGGCGGGAGGCCTCGTAGATCATCGGCCCGTAGGGACCGTCGGGAATCTTCTGGGACTCTTCGAACTGGAGCATCATGGCCGGCTTGGCGGCCTCCAATGCGGCCACGGCGGCCGGCGGCGGCTCGGGCGGCGGCGGGGTGTACTCGTCGTCCAGCACCCGGTCCACCCGGTCGATGGGAAGGGTGATCCGCCCGCCCGACGCGAGAGTGACGCGGGCCTGGTCCCCTACGGCCTCGAAGTCGGCCGCCTTCATGACGTTGCCGTCCACCAGAATCACCAGCTCGGCGCGGGCCGGAGCCCAGTGGCCGAGGGCCAGGAAGGCTCCCAGGGCAAGCAGCGGCGAAAACGCGAGAGTCCAGGATCTATGCATCGAGGCCAGTATCTCCACTCCGGTCAGCGTCCAGTCGCCACCTAGTATACGAAACAGCCGGCGAAAACGCCTAGCCTTCAGCAGTTGCTCTCAAGCACGAGAAACCGGGGAGAGGGGGTGGAAATTCCGGGAGAGGCGAAAAGGGGCGCCCCGGCGCACTCCGGGAAGCGGATCAGGCCAAGCCCATCTCTTCGAGGGAGTGGGCGGAGAGAACCCGTTCCGCGAGTTCTGTCAGCCGGTCCAGAGAGTTGATCGTCTCGACCCTCCGCCGAACATTCTCCGGGAGAGGCCCGAATCGCTTGCCCAGAAGATGCAAGAGCACTTGATGAGCACCCTTCTCCATTCCCGCCCTATGCCCTTCCCTACGCCCCTCCTCCCGTCCCACCGCTTGCTGTGTCTCCGACCATGTCATCGCCATCGCTCGCACCTCCTGGTTTTCCCGGCGGGAGCGGAGCGCCTCGAATTCCGCAGCCTCCCGCGAGTCCAATTGTAGATAGTTTTCGACGCAGTCCACAAGCAGGAAAGGATCGACCCGGCCCCTCAGCCCGGCGATCCGGCGCAGGCACGCCATCTTGAGCTCGGCGCGGCTCGAGGAGCCGGGATCCATCAGGGCGGCCAAGGCCCAGGCCAGGGGCTCGGGGCGGTTGAGATACTCCGCAGCGCGGCAACCCGCGAGGCCGAAGGAGACGTAGCAAGACCCGGGAAAGTCCGAACCGAGGCTGCTCTCCCATATCTCCAGGCAGGCGCCAGGGTGTCCCCGCTTCAGGTAGACCACAATCGTCAGGACTCGCGTGTCGTACCGGGCCTGGATCTGGTTCTTGTAACGCCAGAGGCGCTCCTTCATCCCCGGGCTCGCCCGGGCCTCGATCTCGACGTGAATCAGGTACGGG
>JAJKHS010000086.1 GCA_021154885.1 Thermoanaerobaculum sp. | reverse complement strand
TCCACCACCGGCGGCGCCTGCACGGGCACCGGCGTGCCGCCGACGCGGATCGACGGCGCCATCGGCGTGCTCAAGGCCTACACCACGCGGGTGGGCGGCGGGCCGTTCCCCAGCGAGCTGACGGATGCCACCGGCGAGTTCCTGCGCCGCCGTGGCAACGAGTTCGGCACCGTCACCGGCCGGCCCCGGCGTTGCGGCTGGTTCGACGCCGTGGCAGCCCGCTACGGCCAACTCCTGAACGGCGTGAGCACGGTGGCGCTGACCAAGCTCGACGTGCTGGACGACTTCGACGAGATCCCGGTCTGCGTGGCCTACAAGCTCCACGGCGAGACCCTGCGCGACTTCCCGCCGGACCGCCGCAGCCTGGAGGCCGCCGAGCCGGTGCTGCGCACCTTCAAAGGCTGGAAGCGCTCGACCGTGGGCGCGCTCGAATGGCCGGACCTGCCGCAGGAGGCCCGGGACTACGTCGACTTCCTCGAGCAGGAGATCGAGGCGCCGGTGACCCTGGTCTCCACCGGTCCGCGTCGCGAGGAGACGATCGTGCGAGCCCACCCCGACCTCGACCGCCTCACCTCCGGCCGCCTGGGCCGGGTGCTCGAACAGCGGTGAGACCGCCGGGTTGGGCTATACTGCCCGCCTTGGGGGCCGTTAGCTCAGTTGGTAGAGCAGCGGACTTTTAATCCGCGGGTCCAGAGTTCGAGTCTCTGACGGCCCACCACCGCGAAATCCAATTATATCAGTAGTTTGAGTTTGTTGCCTATCGCCGGACCTTGACCTTTCCGTGCCGCTGCGGGACACTGGCGGGACACTGGAGGGCCGGTTATGGCGACGATCGAAGAGCGAAGTAACGATGACGGCTCGGTGGCCTACCGGGTCAAGATCCGCCTCAAGGGGCGACGGCAGGTCTCGGAAACCTTCCAGCGAAAGACAGACGCCCGGATCTGGGCGCAGCGCACCGAGTCCGAGTTGCGCAGGGGCCGCCTTCTGGGGCTGCGCCGGACGGTCGGGGAGGCGATCGACCATTACCTCCAACACGAGTTGGCGTTGCTTGCCCAGTCCGAGAAACGCCACCGCATTCGCCATCTGGGGTGGTGGCGAGACCGGCTGGGTAGCCAGTTGCTCGAGGAGATCGGTCCGGCCGACGCGCGGGAAGCCCTCAGGGCACTCGAAGGCCGCAAGGTTGCGACGGTCAATCGCTATCGGGCCGCGCTCTCGGCTGTGCTGTCCGTGGCCGTAGAGGAGGAGTGGATCGCAAGCCACCCCTTGCACCGAGCCCGCCGGCGAAAGCGGCCCAATGCCGAACGAGAGGTAGAGCGTGATCGCGAGGTGACGCGCGAGGAGATGGAAGCGCTTAAAGCAGCCTGTCGGCTTTCCGAGGATTCGCGTCTCTACGCTTTGGTGGTCTTCGCCTATGCCAGCGGCGCGAGGGAAGGCGAGCTGATGAGAATGGAGTGGAGCCGAGCTGAGCTTTCGCCCACCATCCTCGATCCTGTTACGCGTGAGACCCGGCCGGGTGTACCGCGGGTCGAGGTGGTGGCCACCAAGAATGGCTCGTCCCGCATGCTCTACTTTCCCGGTGAGGCCGGGGAGCTCCTTCGCGACTTGAGGCCCCGAACGCTGTCCCGCTACATCTTCGCCAGTCAGGGCCTGCCTCCGGAGCAGGTCCCGAGCTTTCCCACTCAGGCGTGGCGCTACTGGCGGCGGAAGGCGGAGCTATCGGATCTTCGATTCCACGACCTGCGGCATTCGTGGGCGTGCAACCTGCTCGACAGTGGGGCAACCCTCGCCCAACTCATGATCCTCGGCGGTTGGAAGTCAGCGAATATGGTACGCCGATATGCGGCGCGAGCGCAACGACATGGCTCCGATGCCGTTGAGGTCATGCATCGCCGCGGTCTCGTCTGAAGGACCGCCTTCCCTGGGAGGCGAACCACTCCAGGAAGCGTGTCTCGTCGAGGTAGATTCGACGGCCGCGGGTAATGATCGCTCCCGACTGCTCTAGACCATTGGTCTCCCGGTGGAACAACATCCATCGGAGACCTCCTGGCGTGAGGGCAGGGTGGCGTTTTACCATCTGCTCGACAGTGAGGGGTTCGGTGACCGGTGAGAGTTTCTTTACTTGTTCTCGAAGATCTAGAATCTCTTGCCACGCGTCGGCAAGGCTGTCTTGTAATCGGGCAATTAGGTCCAGGAGATCGGCACCGACTTGTGGGGCACGATGGGCTTCGTTATGCGGCATTAGTCTTGCGGTGCTCTGTTGTTACAAGCAATGCGGGCTGAGGAAGCTCAAAACGCAGGAGCCTGGCGTGCTGTCGGCCGCCTGCCCTTCCGAGGAACGAGGCGGTAGATCCCGCTGCGTCGGCCCTGATTCTCCCGGTGCTGACACCGTCCCGAGAGAAGGTATCCGTTTGGGTCCCTCGAACTCGGGGCGACCCTCGGGGATGTCCACTACCTTCAGGCATCTCGTCTACTCCTCCGGGCGCCGGAAGGCGCCTCGTTGGCCCTCGCGCGAGCGGTTTGACTCGCGCGACAGGTGCACCGTCGGGAGCTGGCGGGATTAACTTACACAAAAGATAGTTATTCGGTCAAGGGGCCCCATGCTTGATTCCGCCGCCGGCAGTCTGGAGGCGGCGCCGCGAGTTGGCGGGCGCCCCCTGGCCCCGTCCCATACAGCCAGAAGTGCGCCCACCAGGAGGGCAGGCCAGACCACCGCGGAACCGGTCAGGATGCCGCTCCAATACCCGCAGCCCACAGCGCCGAGGAGCGCCGCCACCCAGACGACCGGCCGGGGCGGCGGCCGTTTCTCCAGCGGTTTGCGGTTTCGGATCAGCTCGTCGCAGGTCACCTCCGCGGTGGTCCAGCCGGCGGCAAGGACGGCGCGGACGATCCTACGGCGCTCCTCGGCGGTGAGGGCCAAGGGTCGAGGCCGGCTCTTCCCGGATCTCGTGGAAGCTGAGGCGATGGGCGAGCAGCACGTCGATAGCCTTCGCCGGATTGTCGAGGGGGCTCGGGCGAGTTCCAGGTTCTCGCGGGAGAGCGTGTCGCCCCGCTCGTAGCGCGCGAGACGCGTCGTCAAGCAGAGGTCCTAAAATCTCGGAATGCCCAACCAGATCCTGAGAGGGTTACGACGGAAAATTGAAGCGGAGTTGCGCCCGGCCCGTCTCAACCGCGCGGTTGAGCGGGCCGATCGTGAGAGCGTAGCGGGAGACGCTGGAGCCATCGAAGGAGTCGACCCCGGCATCGGCGCAGAGCCGGATTCGACGGGCAGTGTTGACCCGGCCGACGTGAACATAGGTCTGGCAGGATTTCGCGAGGGCAGCCCAACGGCCGAGGTTCTTCTCCTTCCAGCCATCATCTCCCCCCACGAAAACGCCGACCAGGGGTGAGAGATACGGGCGGACCTCTTCAGGGGATAGGCCGTTCTGGACCGCGATCAACTTCCGCACGTGGGCGAGCTCGCCGCCAGAAAGGCGTGGAAGCCAGTCGAGAGCCATGGCCAGCGAGCGAGGACCATCGAGAACGACGTCGGGCAGCACGATCCAATCCGCGCCGGCTCCGAGGACGTCCACGGCTTGCTCGAAGGCGGTGACATCGAAGGGTTGATTCCGCTGGTGACTTGTCCACGCGCCGTTGTCGAGGCCATAGCGAAAACCCTCGTGGCGTAGAACCCCCTTTGCTGAGACGATGAGACGCCAGCCGGCGCTTCTGAGGGCTTCCAAATTGCGACGGGTGCCCGTCCGAGAGGCGTAGGGACAGAGGTTGAGGAAGGACGAGCGAACAATCGTGTCTGGGGAATCGGATTGTTGGAGGGGATCGAGTCCATAAGCCCCGACAGGTCTCTGGGGTTTCATTGCGCGGGCTCCTGCGCGACGGACGGGAGGATGTTTCCCTCTGCATCGACCAGGAGCCCTGACGCCTGGGCTGCCTCATGGGCCGCCGTGTCATCCGGTAGGATTTTGCAGCTATCGCAACGTTGCACCTCCCCTAACTCTCCGGTGTCCGGGTTGTCGTTGAAAACTTCCCATCCTTTGCCGTGGCACTCGCACGGGGTGGTTTTCCCGGTAGTGACGAAGGAATCCCAGCCCAGGAAAGTCCGGAGGGATTCCGCGGCATCGTCTAGGGCGCGGGAATCCTCGTCCTGGTAATACGCCCTCACCACCTCCTGCGCGAGCCGCGCCAGTTCGCCCGGGTCGTGGAAGATCTCGGAGAACGGTGCGTCGAAGAAAACCCGCTCGCGCACGCCGGAGATGGACACCTCTCCGAGCAGCTGATCTGGGGGGACAATCTGCCAAGCTCGGATCAGAACTCGGGGCACGCCGGCGACCAGCGAACCTGTAACTTCGACTTGAGCCGGGCAGGACTCGTGTCGCAAGTGGACGTCAACCCGGTTGACGCCGGTTTTCAGAGCGGATCCGCCTTGGGGGCCGATCGTCGAGCCGTAGAAGCGAGAATAGAGATATTGGCGCATTAGCTAAATCCTCTCCAAAGGTGTCTGGGTTTCGTTCATAGGCCGCGGAGACCCGGGGGGGAGGAGGCCGGCTGTCAAGGTCGCGCGAGAGCGCGCCCCGCGAGGGGTTGCCTTGCAGCCGGCCGCCCCCTCGGGTAGAAGAGCGGCTGTGAACGGAACCGAGACCACGTTGAGAGTCGCGGAGAGTCAGAGAATCAAACGACTGAGGGGGCTCGGTCGCTTTTCTCCAGGTCCGGATGAGGCGAACGCAGCCGCAGTGGCTCTGTCGAGTCCCGGAATCTTTCGTGACCGTCATGCCATTTCTAGTCGGACTAGACCGCCACGCATGAGCCGTTCCGCAGTCTCCCGCTTCACCTCGATACCCAGCCTCCTCAGACGCGAGCGGGCGGGGTCAAGGGCGAAGCCGCGTAGCGGGCGACGAAGTCGACCCTTGACCCCGCCCGCTCGCGTCGAGACAATTCGGGAATCGAGGCGAAACAGCGCGAATACTCATAGCTCAAGTGCCTCACGGTCAGGCCCCAGTGCTGGAATAAATCGAAAAGACGGCCACGGAATTACGCGGGGCTCGACAGGCTCTCAACTCGCCAAGATCTAAGGCGCAGGGATACGGAGGGAATGGCCCAGGGGAAAGGTCGCGGGTGTAGCGTGCCCCGCAGGGGTTGCCTTGCCGCGGGACCGCCCTCGGGTACGACAGAGCTGGCAGGAGAGGAGTTGGAATCGAAGAGGCCTGTGTCCGAAGCCGCTTCGTGGAACGCTTAAGCCCCAATGGGCGCGACACGGTGTCTTTGCGTCGATGGCTGTTAGACGCTGGAGGGCGCTTGAGACGGGGCGGGGCTCTCCTGCGCCTTCGGTGCGCAGGGGAGCGGGGAGGTGCTGATGGACGCGAGACTCGACGGCGCAGCCGTGGAGCCGCGGCCTGCGCCGAGGGCGGGTCTTTCCAAGGCTCGGCCGAGTAGGCCACAGCGTTTGTGGAGGCCAATCGATCTCCGGCAGTGCGATCTCGGCCGAAGAGGTTGCGATGCGTGCGGCTATGCTGCGCGGAGCCAATTGGGGCCCCCGGGAAGACAAGAGGACGGCCCCCAACAAGAGGAGCCGCCCCGAGGTAGCAGCTACACGTCTTCGCGCTGGTGCCGGTCAATGACCGGCCGGGGATCCTCGATGGGCTCGTTTCCTCCCCAACGCACCCAGAGAACGCGCCAGCTCGGAAGCGAGGGAACGGCACTGCGCGGCGGACCGCAGGGTGGCGATGATCCGCCCGGAGGGGAAGTAGACCAAAGTATAGAAGTCGCTGTAGCGGTCCGCTCCGGCGTTCGTGCCGCGGTAATAGGCGAAGGGATGGGAGACGGCGCCGGTGACGGACGCCATCTCCTGGCTGGCTGGTCGCACAGAGAAGACGGCGGATCGTCGCCACCCCATGGGGATCAGCTTCCCGGCGCTGGCTACGGCTTCCAGGTACCGGTCGGCCGCTTCGGCGAGCCACGTGCCGACCGCCCTGTGGCCCTCCCCATCGGCCGCCTGCTTCCAGCGGATGGATTGCTTCTCCGTGGCGCGGACGGTGAGAGCGACCGTCTTCACAGGTACTCCTGGACTTCGTCGAGGTGCCGGGCCACGGCTTCCAGGGCTTCCCGTAGATCCTTCTTCGGGTCCCGGATGCTGCCGCACACTGGGGACCGGGAGGGCGGCGGGAGGAAGTCCAGGGCGTGCCATCCGGCGTCGAGGAGGCGCCGGAGCCGCTTCTTCTCCTCCAGGCGGGAGAGGATCGGGTCCCGCTGGCGGTGACGCTCCTGGAGAGCTTCCTCAGAGATGTAGGCGGCGGTGAAGTCTGCCGCCCACCCGATGAAGGCGCCTACCGGCTTGTTCTGCCGCCGGGCGGCGTCGCCCCAGGCGATGATTTGCAGGGACGTTGCCCGGATCGTCACCCGGCGGTCCGCGTTGGGAGGGTAGATCAGCCTGGAGTCCCATCCCATCACGACGGCTCCCCGCGCCACGTGCCAAGCTTCCTTTCGATGTGCTCGGCCACGGAGCCGACCTCAGCCGACATGAGGGAGGAGGTCCGGCAGAGCGCCGCCTCATACGGATCATCTTCCGAGGGGTTCTCTCCCAGGGTGGAGAGGCATCCTTCCAGGTGCCGCAGGTCCGCGACAACGGCGCAGAGATGGCTCCGCAGGTACCCTTCCGGGTTGTCGGGCCAGTGGCCCCAGGTTTCGAGCACCATCTCGAAAAGCAGCTCGCCGAACACCCGAAGGGCGGCGTTGTAGCGGGCGTGGGAGACGTAGACCAGGAACGACTCGCGGAAGACGGCGAAGTCCTCCCATCGGGCGGGATCGATCTCCGGGGAGGGTGCGGCGGAGATCGGCGGGTCGTCATCATCGGGCGGCGGCGGGGGAGGGGCGGGCGGTGCCGGGCGGCGGGGTGGACGCCGTCCCGGCGGCACGCGGCGGGGCTCAGTCTCGGGAGGTGCTTCAGGCGGCAGGCGTTTGGTAAAGTCCTCGTTCAGCTCGGGCATGGACTGTGCTCCTTGCTCGGGTCAGGCTCCGGTGCGGGCTTTTACCCCGCCCGGGGCTGCTTTGTTTGGGGCGAGAGGGACGCCCCTCTCTCGTGACGGTGCTGCGAATGCATTACACCATCACCCATGACGGTAGCGCACCGCCGAGCCAATGTCTAGGCTTTGCCCTATGGCGACAAAACCCGAACCACCCCGCGAGAGGAAAAAGCACGTTACCGCGGGCGGGCGAATCCGCGAGCAGGTCTACCTGAGCCCGGACGAGGAGGAAGCTCTGGAAGCTGTTGCGGCGAAGTTGCGGGCGAGCAAGAGCGAGGTCATGCGGCGGGCGTTACGGCGTTTCTGTGGAATCGACTGAGGGGAAGGGGTAGGGATGAGCGGGTGTGGGTGTCGTGGTGTTCGCCACGGATGGCACACTCTGGGTACAGCCGCCGCAACGAGGCTTGGAGGTCGAGCAGCCGCCATACCGGGAGTACCTCGGGATCGGAATCCGTGGCAGAAAGGTTGCGAGGTGACGGCTCACAGACCTAGTCTAGCGTTCGTGTCGCCGCCAAGGAAGGCTTCCCAATAAATCAACAGGTAGCGAAGGGCCGGGCCTTTTCCACCAGACTCGTAGATACTCTCGCACGGCAGGCACGATGTTCAGATCCAAAGAGCGTCGCTCAGCCGCCAGAATTAGCTGGCGCCAAACGTCCCCGAGCTGCTCGTGAACCGAGTCAAGCAGCTCAAGCTCATTCAGAGCGCGACGGCCTACGCTTGCGGCTCTGTCCAGCTCGCCTCCCTTTGCGTAAAAGGCGAATAAATAAAGCAAATCTAGAAAGCTATCCCTGATAAACGAATGCTCGAGGTCGGCTGAGACGACCTCTTCGAACAGGTGTTCAGCCTGTCCTCGGTAGCCCAAGGCCTCAAGCAGGCGACCTGACGTGAACTTGCTTCGAATCTCCCCCTTCGGTTTAGGTTGAAAGCGCCGTAACTCTTCCGCCGCCCGAAAAGCGCTGAGCGCCTGGTACGTCTGATTGGTTTCGATGAAACACTCGGTTCGGTTGATCTCAAGCAGCCACAGCAGGATAGGGTCGCTGAAGTTCATAAAGGGCTGAGCTTGATCCAATACCTTCAAACCGAGCAGCGGGTCTGTGTCCACCAGGAACATGCCCAGTTTGACCAAGGTCCTTGCGACCTGGTACCAGTCGCCCTCAAGTTCATAGAGGTGTCTACTTTGAGTCAATACTCTTAGAGCCTCCGCGCGATCGCCCTTATCAAACCGAAGAGAGGCAGAGACCGACAGCCATCGCGCTCTCAGGAGCCGATGTTCCGCAACGCCCTCGCTTGCGCGCTGGAGCGCGACCTCCGCGGATTCCCATTCTGCTGAAAGTCGGCGAGAGTTGGCTAGCTCTATCCAAATCTGCGCCATACGCTGACGCCCTTCGGCCGTACTCTCAAATACCTTGACGGCTAGAGTTGCTAGCCTTGCCAAAGTCTCAGCATCGCGCGAAGAAACAGGCTGCTTGAGAGAAGTGAAGAGGAAATCTAGAAACTCGGGGGTATGACAGAGTCGATCCGCACCCAAGCGGCCCTCTTGAACGGTTCTTGGAAGCCTTCGAAGCTCCTCCCACTTGGCCCGTGCGAGAAGTCCTACGACGCTACTTTGGACCCTGCTCTCTTCGAGGAAAACAACCTGGCAGTCTGCCTTCGGGCCTTCAAACTCAGAGTTGGCTATTGTATCGAAAGGATGTTCGGGGCCGGGCCTCTTCCACCAAACCCGCAAATACTCCCGGATGCGCGGCAACATCTGAACGTCGAGAGTCCTTGTGTCGGCAGCATGGATGAGTTGCTGCCACACTTCCTTGATCTGTTCATGGACTGAGCCGAGCAGATCAAGATGTTTTAAAGCTTGTCGCCCTAAGGCGGCGGCTCGGTCCGGCTCACCACCCTTAACATAGAAGGTAAAGAGATAAAGGAGATCAAGAAAACCATCCCTGACAAGGGAATGCTCCAAGTCCGCGTTTACGACTATTCTGAACAGCCTTTCCGCCTCTGCTCGATAGCCCAGCGATTCAAGCAGCCGGCCAGCGGTAAACTTGGAGCGAATGTCAGCCTTCGGTTGTGGTTGAAATCGTTTCAAATCTTCCGCTGCCAAGTAGGCTCGAAGACCTTCGACGACTTGAGAAGTTTCGATGAAGCACTCGGCCGCGTTGATCTCCAGCAACCAAAGCAGAATGGGGTCACTTGCGGGAATTAAGGGTCGAGCTTGATCCAAGAAGCTCAAACCGCGCAAGGGGTCTAGGTCCGAGAGAACGTGGCCCATCTTAACCAAGGTCTTCGCCACGTTATTCCAATCGCGTTCCTGCTCGTAGAGCTGCCTGCACTTAGTCAGAGTCTCTAGAGCTTGAGTCCGATCCCCTTTATCGTTTTGGAGGGAGGCGAAGATAGAGAGCCATCTAGCTTGGAGAAGTGCTTCATCCCCAAGGTGGTTTTTGGCCCGCTCTAAGGCGGCTTCTGCAGGCTCCCATTCAGCGGCCAGGCGACGGGAATTAGCTAATTCAATCAAGACTTGAGACGACAAATGGTCCGTCTCAGCCTTCTCCGCTGCAAGGCCTTTGATGGCGAGGCTTGCGAGTTTCGCGACCAGTTCAGCCTCCTCTTTCGTCGACGTCTGTTGGAGGATGCCGATGATAAACTGGAGGAACTCTCTGCTGTGACAGACTCGGCTCAAGATCAGGCGGTTCGTTTGGGCGGTTTTCGGTAGCCGTCGCAGAACCTCCCATTCGGCCGCGGAGAGGAGGCTCGCAATTCGGCTCTCGAATTCGGATTCTGCCAGCGCGACCACTCCCCTAAGTGAGCGACGATCCCTTGGTATCGAGCCTAAAGCGTCGAGGGCACGTGCTCGGCAGTTCTCGCAACCCATGAGATGCCGGCTAAGGAGGCGCTCTTCCTCAGCGGAGAGACCTCGGGAAACCAACCGGTCCAGTCGCGACGACGTAAGGTGGCTTTTAACGATTTGGTCGTCCAATTCGCGATCCTCTAAAGTACGGTAATTTCTTTGTTCTTTAGAGTATCCCACGAATCCGGCTTCTGTAAAGTCCCTGTTGCGGAGGAAAGGGCTCTTCTCTCCGCAACAGGTTAACGAACTGTGTTAGCGGAGGCCGTCGGGATCTGCGCCAGCTCCTGCATCACCAGAGGGAAGAGGGGCGGGGGCGGGGGCGGAAGTGGAAGAACCGTTGGGATCGGTTCCGGCTCGCGTATTGGAGACGCTCCGACCAACGGCGCCAATGACAGGGGCTTTAGCGTTCGGGTCGAGGCCATCTCCAGCCACAGAGGTCGCGAAGTGAGGGGCACTGAACAGATAGACCAGTAACAAGAAGAAGGACATAGCTTCTCCCTCTAGGAGGCGCTTCGCTCTTGCGGCTGGATTGCCGGCGGCGGTGCCTCCTTCAGTGGAAGTGTGTGCTTCCTCTAGATAAAGGACAACCCCATGGAATCGCTCGACGGAGACCTATTTGGCAGATTCTTGTTGGGAACGGCTACCAAAGAGGAAGTCAGGACGTTGGTCCGGCACCTATTACGGGAGCACGTGGCTGATTCTCCCTCTCAGCGGACTGCTGGGAAGTCTCCAAGGCGGCATGCCTCTGGCGGTTCCGCCTTTGTTCTTGGCTTCACGACGACTCCGCGTCCCATGCGGAGTGGCCGACCTCCGGGGCCGGGCAGCCGGCCCCCCTTTTTTCAAGAGAAACAGGTGAGGAGACGAGAGGCCTCCGGTTGGAGAGGTGACGACTCTGGAAAGTCGGTCTCCCAGCCGGCCGATTCTGGGCGGCCGGTTCCGGTTGCGCAGTCGGCCGCCTCTCCTTTGTCCTCTGATCCTTGCATCAACCCGGATGCCCCCTTGGCCCTTCAGCTCGCTTTCCCTTCGGAGCTTCGAGACTCGCTCCGTCTGCTCCTGGGAGGGCTGCGGCGGCTAAGAAGAGGGCAGACCGATCCAGATCATCGAGCTGTCCTTCCCCTCCTGGGGGCCAGCGAGCCCCCCAATTTTTTGTCCCTGAGCAGTCTTCCAACAGGCGCTCGCGAGCCATTGGAACAGGTCCTCCGCGCAGTTTGGCGCCTTGGTCGGATTCGCCATCATGGCTAGCGATAGTGGGGAAGTTCTCCTTCAACTCGTCGAATCCCTTTGGAGGCGTCGGCCCGGTTTCCTTCAGTTGGACGTGGCAGAAAGGAGCGGTCTTACCCGGGCCATGGTCTCAGCATACGAAGCAGGAAAAGCGAGCCCATCGCTTGGGAGCCTCTCCGTGTATCTGGGAGCGATTCAACGTGACCTGGGAGATCTCCAGGACGAGGTCAACCGCCTGAGTGGCCGGTTCATCGACGAGCCGCCCGGGGCTCGGGAACGTGCTGTGGGACGGGCAATTCTGAAGGCGCTCGAGCACATGGGAGACGAGGCCTGGTTTGCCCTCCGGCTCAAGGGCAGGGAGACGACAACCAAGGAGGACTAAGTGACGCTCTTTCTGGTGGTAGACGAAGACATTCCCGCAGAGGTCCTTGCCGTTCTCGGTCCATATACCGTCTTGATTGAGAAGGGCCGGCCATTCGATGTTGCCAGGTGGCTACTTGCTCATGGTGAAGGCTCGACCGAGACTGCGGGGATCTGGCGGCTGGTAACCGTTCGACGGCACGAGGCCCATGAAGTCTCGGTTCTCGTCGATGCAGTGCGAGAGCAGAGTGCTTCTGGAGAGCCCGCTATGATCAGGCTTGACGAGCTTCGAATCCCAGTCACAGCGATCAGGGCCGCTGCCGCAGAGTCCGGCACCACTGTTGCCTTGGGTGCCCTATTCACACCTGACGCGGATGCCACCTGGAGCGAATAGCTCAATGCTGGATAATTTCGGACCTGCCCTAGTTCTAATCCGGGAGCTGCGTGGCTTGAGCCAAGCGGCTGTGGCCAGAGCGGCGGGAATCGGAAAAAGCCAACTTTCAAAATACGAGAACGGCAAAGAGCTTCCAAGGCTGGACTCCTTAGCGAAAGTGCTTGCCGCCCTGAACATAGGATTTTTCGAGTTCTCCTATACGATGAAGGTCCTGGACAATCGTGAGAGCGAATCAACGTCGGCACCGACAATGCCTTTCTTAGCTAGTGCTGACCTCGGAGCGTCGGTTCTTCATCCGGAGACAAGTAAGGCCTTTCAGAGGGTCTTCTCAGAGCTGCTTAAGCTCTTTGGTACGGTCCACGAGGTTGTTCTTGGCGGGAGGATGAAATGAGAACTGCACACGAGACGAGCGTTCCCGTCGCAGGGGAGAGCCAATCCTCTGCCTCCGGCTGGCGGCCCCGTCGCCGGCCAACTTTGTTCTCCAGGCGGGGGAGTTCTCTGCCGACTGAGGTGAAAAGGTGAGACGTGTTGGCCACGCCAACTACGCCGAGGTCTGGAGGAGCCTCGAGACCCAATTGCCGGACCATGACCGCCGAGCGCGCGAACGGCGGCAGTCGGCCGAGCGTCTGCGAGGCGAGCTTCTGGCCGGCCCCGCGGAGCTGTGGCTGGGACGGCTGGGCGACCCGCGTTACCAAAATCCGGATCTCCTGGAGCATCTCCTGGAGGTTTGCCATAGCGCGTTGCCTTTGGAGCCCATCCGAGGGTTCGAGGTCTCTGAGGTGGCTTTGAACCTGGGTGGGCTGCTCTGTCAGACTTCAAGCGATCAGGATTTGGCGGAGTCGCTTTGCCGCGCCAATTGTCTCGGCAGCCATGCCTGCCGGCTGCTGGGGAAACACGAGAGGGCCGAAGCCCTCTTGGGGAGCGCGGCGTTTCTTGCCCACAATCCAGTAACGCGGGGCTTCTTCTGCCGGGCCTGCGCTTCGCTGCGCTGGGACCAGGGACGGATGGATGAGGCGGAGGCCCTGCTGCATCACGCCGGCCGCTGCTACTACGAGGTGGGCGATGCCAAGGAGGGTGCGGCGTGCTTCGCTCTGCTGGGCCTCCTCTACAGTGAAGAAGAAGAGCTTTCCCGGGCCGAGCATCTTTTGCGTAACGCAAAACCGGGGCTGGACAATCGTAGCCACCCCTGGCTCACGGCTGAGGCTTATTTGGCTCTGGCCCGCTGCTCGGCTCTGGCACGGCGAAAAGCGGTAGCGGTTGCGCTTCGGCAGAGCGCGTGGCGCCTGGTCACAAGTGTGCCGCCGGAGGCCGTCTCGTTCGTCTGGCGGGACGCGCAGGTGGCCGAGGCTCTGGGAGATCTGGCCGAGGCCGAACAACGATTCGACTCCGTACGGCGGAAGTATATCGAGAAGGGCTATCTGCCGGAGGCCAGTATTTCCTCGATCCACCTCGCGAGGGTCCTCGTCCGGCTTGGACGAGGAGAGGAGACGTGCGACCTCGACGCGGATCTGGCCGAAGCTTTCGCGGGCCGGCCGGGGCTCGATCTTTCGCTGAGCATGCTTCAGGGCCTGAGGAAAGAAGCGGCGGCCACAGGGAACGTCGAGGAGGAGATTTGGCGCTTTATGCCTCCGACCCTGCTGCTGTCGTACCGTCTCCGCGGCATCTATTCCCAGCCGGTACCTTTCGTGTGAGGACTTCGAGGTGACAGAAGCGATCCTTCTCCGGGGCAGGCCCGCGTCTTTGGTCGATCGGAGCGCCTTGTGGCTCGGCTGGGAGGCGGACCCACCGCGGATCAGCCAGGAAGAGCGGCGTCCGGAGGTCGAACTCTTGTGCGCCTCTCTCCTCGCTCTAGCGGAGGCGGACCGGCAGCGGGCCGTGCGTACCTCTCAGTACCGGAACGCGGCTCTGGTCGAGATCCTGTTGGAAAAAAGCTTCCGGGCTCAAGAAGCAGACCCCGGACAGGCGAGGGACTTGGCCCGGCTCGCCGGCACTCTTGCCGCTCAGCTTCCTCCGGAGGACGGCTCGAGAGTCTCGGTCTACGCTGCGCGGGCCCACTATCTGGCCGGCAATGCCTGGCGGCTGCTTGGCGATCACGCGGAGTCGGAGATCGCCTTTGCTGCCGTCTCCTATTACTTCGGTTCATCTTTCAGTTCCTTGGACCGCGCCTTCTATTGCCGTGCCCTGGCTCTATTGCGTTGGGAGCAAGGGCGCCTCGAAGAAGCAGAGGCCCTCTTTCTACGCGCCGTCCATCGCTTTCAGGAGACCGGCCAGAAAGAGGAGTTGGGTACGACGCTGGCTCTGCTGGGCCTCCAGGACCTTGAGCAGGGTCAGGAGAGCCGCAGGCACGGTCTCAAAGCAGCTTGGTTGTTGATGCCCATGGACCGCAGGCCCTGGCTCATCGTCCGGGTTGCCCTAGCTGCTGCCTTCCGCGTAGCCTCGCAGGGAAAGTCCGAGGACGCGCTGGCGGCGCTTCAGGAGACGTGGCGGCGGGCGCCGAATGTTTCCGCTCCTCAGGAGCAGGTCTGCATGCGGTGGTGGGAAGGCCGGGTGATGGCGAGGCTGGGGGATGAGGGGGACGCCGCCTGCCTCCTTGCCACTGCGCGGAGAACCTACCTGGAGGAGCGGCTGGTACCTGAAGCGGGTCTCGCCTCGCTTGATACGATGCTTTTCCTCGCGGAGGCCGGCCGAGGATCCGAGGCTCGCCAGGTGGCTGAGGAACTGGTGGCACGACTCGGAGGCGAGAACGGAGGCGATGTCGCCGTCACGGCCGTACGGGACTTTCAGAGCGACATCGAGTCCGGTCGCAGCGATCTGCGCGGCGAGGCGGTTGCCCGGGCCTCCACCCTGCGCCGCATCCTGCGGTACCGGGGCTTTCGCATTGATCCCTTGCCGTTTGCCTGAAGCCGCCATGGGTCTTTCTGCGCCTGCTCTGATGCCCCGGATGAGTGTCTATGGCGGCGCGTGTTCCCGAGCCGCCAGCGCGCGTCTGGCCTCGCTCGATGCAATGCTCTTCCTCGCGGAGGCCCGCCAAGTGGCTGAGGAGCTGGTGGCACGTCCTTGGAGACGAGAACGGGGGCGACATCGCTGGCCCTGGCGGTTCGGGGCTTCCAGAACGACATCGAAGCCGGCCGGAGCGATCGGCGCGCCGAGGCGCTCGCCCGGGCCTCCACCCTGCGCGGCATCCTGCGGTACTGCGGCTTTCACATCACCCCTTGCGATTTGCCTGAAGCAGCCATGGGTCTCTCTGCGCCTGCTCTGATGCCGGATGAGCGCTTCAACCTGGTGGTGATCGAGCCAGGTTTCCTGCCCATCCCCCACCGCGTGAGGATCACCCTGCGCCTGGAACCTGGGGAGATGGTGGCGATGGAGCGATGGCCGGCGACTCTGTACCTGGAGACGTACAGCTTCTTTCTTGGGGCTCTTGAGGATGCCGTTCCTTGCGACGAGCACTGGAATCAGGTCGTCAAGCACTTCCTCTGCCGGCCACTGACGGTGCTGGAGGGGAGGGGACTGCCGATCCCGGCGGCTCTCTTTCCGCTTGAAACGGGAGATCGCCTCGTTCTCCAAGTGCTCTTCCGCGGCCAGTTTCCTGAGCTCTACGTCTACCCGGCCGACCTGAGGGGGGTTCGGCGGGATCTTGCTATCGAGAGAGAGGGCTAAGGTGCCAGTCTTGTGGATGGGGAGCCGGATACCTGGCGGCTCGCACTGATCCTTCTGCGAAGTGGAGACGAGGAGGATGTGGACCGCTTGGGTGAGGAGATCGCCTGGCTTCGAGAGCTTGCTCCTGACGGTCGCGAGGTCCTGCGAGAAGAGTTGACAAATCAGGGCAGGACGGTGCAGGCCTGCGACCGCCGCAGGGATTCCGAGCGCCGCTGCCACGCAGTGAAAGGCGAACGGTTCCGGCCGTGGTGATCGATCCGTCAGGATGTGAGGTTGGGCGGCTTCTCTGATACTCCAGACCGGCGCCAGAGATTCGGGATCTACTCGATAACCGATGGGAGGAGAGATAAAACCAGGGTGAGAGGTTCGCTACGACAGCGTAGCTTCGGGAGCGGAGGCAGCCTGAGAAGGCGCGCATTGACCTGAAACAACGTATCGGCTACACAAGGAGTCTTGACATGTCGCAGGCATTGAACCGATGGTTGATAACCTTGTGGCTCCCCGCTGCATTAGCCTTGGGCTGCGCATTGCCGCTCTTCCCTGCCGGAGCGGCATTGACTTGCTTGGAGGTAAAGCAGCAGCAGACAGGCACGGATGCCGCCGCCAGCCAGAGAGTACAGCGCATGGAGACCGAGTTGAGAGCCCTCCAAGCCGAAGCGGCGAAAAACCCGGCGCGGCCCTCCCCTGCCGAGGTGGAGCGCCAGCTGAACCGCATGGCTGCTGAGGGTGGCGGAACTTCACGTCGAAAGGACGTTGCAGATTGGTCGCTGAGAATTGGTTTCGCGTTATTTGCCTTCTTCGGCGGTGCGCTTGTAGGATGGTGGTTCGCGACTAGGTCTCGGGTAACTGAAGAAAGGATTGAGGCATGAGGCCGGAAGCAGGAGCCCGCCGGCGGCGGCGACCTCGAGGGCGCGTTGCTGCACCTGCCTGGCAGAACGTACCTCGGATAGAATCCGGATTGGTGAACATAGCCCAGAGACTTATTGCACCTTGGAGCCTTGTGGATGGCCGAGTTCTAAGAAGAGATCGGACGGATCGTGTCATTGCAAGGGCAAGAAATAAGAAAGCTGTGACGAGAGTCGCGCATGAGCTCTTGGTAGCACTGGCTGACCATGGCATTTAGGGGGCTTCGCTGATCGTCACTGAACTGTGGTGGGAGCCTGGCCGGACCTTGGGAAAGGATGTGGTTTGATGGTAGAGGGCAAGGACGCTGGGAGCGGCGAAGGGCAGAGGACTCCGCCTTTTCGGGTTCTGCGGGGAGGCAGAGGCGTGGTAGAAACGCGTCATCAACGACGCTGGAAGAGGCCGGAGCGCCGACAGGCTGCGAGGGCCTCGCTGCGGCGGCCCTTTCGGTGGGGCCGCGGACGCCAAGTCTTGGGGGCATCGCGCTGGGCGGGAGTGGTAAGGACGAATTCGAGGCGAAAGCGCGCGAAGCGGCAAAGGAGCCCGCCGCTTCGGAGCTTGGAACGCGAGGCAATCGACCGGCTAAGACGGACGGCGAGCCAGCAGGAGTTTCAAGTGCTCGTCGCCGAGAGCTGGCAGAAGTTCTTAGAGGTGGCGGACGCGGTGCGGTGGTGGCTGCAGTGGCCTTAAGGGAGTCATTGGCAAGAAACTGTTACGCGCCGCAAACGCTTAAGGGCTGTCGAGGCCTCTCCGATTGCGGTGAGGTGCTCCAAGAACGCCTCGAGTGCCTCGAGAGGGAAGACCACTTCGGCATCGGCATGCACGTAGACGAACTCATCTTCGATGACGAAGCTCGTCTGGCCGTCGGAAGCGGTAAAGGGGAGAAGTGTTGCTTCTTGGTCGATGTGGAGGAGGAACTCAACGAAGTCGGAGGCGAGGAGACTGGCCTCAGCGCCGTAAGCGTGGATGGTGAGCCGCTTGGTATCAAGTACGAAGTGTGTAAGGGCTGGTCCCTCAAAGGAGATGGCAATATCGTCAAGATTAGGCATAGTTGCCCCCGCGCATGACCTTGTCTAGAAGCCCAAGTGCCGACATAACCGAGTTATGAGCTTGCCTTGAGGATAGAAGAGGTGGAACCCGTGGAGTGTGGTGCCAAAAATTCACCTGGCTACTATACAGCATTTTGGCTTCCAGAGGTACGCGAAATTCGCAGACGAGGGTTCCCGTTCGTGGAGGGTAATGGGTAAAATCGGCGATTTCGGCGCTTGAGAACCACGAAAACCTATCACAACTTGGCAGCAAAGTGCGCCTTGACGCTCTTAGGAGTGAGGTGTCGCGATCTCTGGCTCTTGAGGAACGATGTGGTTGCAGGGGCGGCACGATTCGCGAGAAGCGCAGCCCCATCCTCGTGACTAGGACGGGTCCCGAATCGGCCGGCGGGTTCGGCCGCGGCGGTGAAAGTTTGTCCCAGGGGTGGAGGCGGGAGTACGATGACAGGATGTCGAACTTTGGTGAGAGGCGCAGAAGGTCGTACTCTACGAGCGTGAGAAACAAGAAGGTTCTGCTTTCGCTTACTGAGGAAGAGTTCAAGCTCTTGGAAGAGGCTGCCAGTGCTCGAGGTTTGGCAAAGTCGAGTCTGGCCAGGGAGGTGTTGACGAGCTGGCTGGTCAGGCGAGGGACCTGAGGACCGATGACCTATATTTGTGTTTGCGCGAGGATGGACTAAGACTTTCCCTTTGCGATAGACTAGCCGGGGGTTGGCCCGAAGTGTCGGGCCCAGGGAACCAAGCACCATGAGACAGCCGCTATCGCGAAGTGAATACATGTTTTACCACGCACTGTCGCAGGGTTATCCAGCGACGCTGAACGAGCTCATCGGCCGGCTGAAGCAAACGCCCTACGAGCACTCGTTGTCGGTGGAACGTGCCGCGATTTTGGCGAGCCGGTTGGAGGCGATGGGGTATGTTGACCGCGAGAAGGTCTCCACCGGCCAGCGAGGGCAGCCTGCTTCGCGGTTTACTCCAACGGTGCCTCTCCCTGAGGTCGTCGAGGCCGAGGCCGAGCGAGCGCTGCAGCAGCTCGCATTTTCCGACAGGAAGACTCTCCTCCTCATTCGGAGGGTCGTCAACGGAGCGCTTAAAGCTCCACACAACCGAAGCAATCACCCTCTGGGCAAGGAATCCGGCCACGATCGGCCGAAGCTTCGCACGCGACCGTAGGTCTCCCCACCGATCCGTCTGCACCAGGCCTGATGCAACGTAGGTCCAACTCTCTTCCGGCCGGCGGAGAGCATTCTGAAACACACTCATGACGCCGGAGTCGCTGCGTGAAGGTCCGTCCTTGGGGAGCTTCCGGCAAGGGTTAAATAGAGGCCGAAACTGAGGTAGACGCCGAGGTCGGCGAGGCTGTTTCTGGTATCGCGCAGGACCGCGAGATGGGAGGCGGAGTGAAGCAGAGTGCCTCGGAGGTGGTCGAGATGGCGGGCGGCGTGATGAAACGAGTTGGTGGGCGGCCAGGTGCGATGCAGGTTCTGGAGGACTCGGGTCTCCATGAGGGAGTAGTAGTGGTGATAGGAGATGGTGAGTGTGGTCGGAACCGGAAGGAAGTTGGCTCCGTGGTGGGCGAGAAGCCGAGGCACAGCAGAGAAGCGCCTTGGGAACGGCGGGCAGGATTGCGGTGGGGTTCGCTTGGGCCGTGGCGGCGAGCTCGGCCTCGAGCAGAGCCAGGAGAGCGGAGCGGTCCTGGGCGACGTGCAAGGCACGATGATGGTCATAGATGGGCGGATTGGCCACCGCGGCGAGCGCCTGGAGAGGTGGATAAGGGAATTCGGGACGCTGCATCGGTCAGGTCCTTTCAGGGAAGCGTGAGATTTACCAACGCAAACGAGGCGCTCGGCCCGTAGTCGTTGAAGGCGAGGATCTTCAAGGCGAGAGCTTTGGTCTGAAGGGGAACGGAGAAGGTTTGTGCGCCCGGGATGGCCGGCAGGGCAGTGAGATAGAAGAACGAACCGCCGTCCAAGGCGACATAGAGGAGGAACCCTCGCGCGCCGGCGGAGCTCGCCTGCAGGGCGAGCTCTCGGCGCGCGAGGGTTCCCGGAGTATCCGAGAAAGTGGGGAGTCGATCGCGCTGGTAGAGGACCTGAGGCGAGGACGGTGGCTTCGGCGCACGAAAAACATCGGCGGTACGAATGAGGATCGGGAGGGGGTGGGCGAGGGTTGAAGACGAGGAGCCGTGATGGATCCGGACGACGGGGCGGTAGGTGCCTGAGACGGAGTAGGTGTGTGTGGTGATCGGGAGAGTGCTCGCTTCCTCGAAGGAGCCGTCGCCGTTCCAGTCGTATTCGTAGAGATCGGGAATGCCCCGGGAGACGTTCAGATCGAACTGGATCGGCTGATTGCTGAAGGTACAGTCCTGGGAGGAGCAGGTGCGGGCCAGGAACGCGGTGGCGTTCGGGGTTTGAGAGAGATTGAAGGCGCGGGTCAAGAAGACGGCGATCTGGCCGCGAGTGGCGCTGTCATTGGGGCAGAAGCGCTGCGGGGAGCAGCCCGAGGTGATGCCGTCGTGGAAGAGCTGTTCGATCCAGGGGGCCTGGGGCAGTGAGCGTGGGACGTCGAGGAAGAGCCCCACGGCGGGGGGCGGAACGTAGCCGCGCCCGCGGCGGGCGCGCTCGAGCAAGACGGCGGCGTCGGCTCGCGAGAGAGGATCGTTCGGGCAGAAGCGCAACGGGTGGGTGCCACAGCCGCCGGTGATGGCGTCGGTGTAGAGGCGCTCGATGAAGCGGGCGGACCAGAAGTCGGTGGGGACATCGGCGAAGAGGCCGACAGCCGGAGGGGGCGCTGCTTCGGGGTGCTTCGCTCGATCGATGAAGACCGCAGTCTCAGCCCTGGAGACGATCGAACCGGGACAGAAGCGAGGAGGCAGGTCGGCGCAGCCGCCCGTGATGCCAACGGCTCGGAGCGTCTCGATGGCCGGCCAGAAGGGATCTTCTGGGGAGACGTCGGCAAAGCTCGTGGGGATGACGCGAGTGGAGACCGTGGGCTGGGTGACGGTGCCGAGATAATTGGAGAGGGAGAAGGTGATGCGATAGAGACCGAGCGCGTCGGGCGTCCAGTCGGTCGAAGCCAAGGGAAAACTCTGCGGGGCGGAGCGCAGTGGGCTGCCCGCGATCGTCCAGACGGGCGAGAGAGGCGGCCCGCCCGCGACATCGGCAGTGAGGCGAAACGACAGTTGCGCGGATCCCAGAAGGGGAGGAATGACCACGGGGGACCGGATGATGGGATAGGGATCGAGGACGGGGAGCGTTTTCGTCTTGGTGTCGCACCCGTTGGCATTGCAGACGGTGAGGGTGACGGTCTTGAGACCCGGGGTGGTGAACGTGTGATGGACGGTGCTCTGCCCTTGGGCTTTTGTGGCGAGAAGGAGAAGAGCGGCGAAGGCTTGGCGGCGCATGGCGATCCTCCTGGAGAACGGCGGCCGCCCGCCCCCGCACAAGCGGGGACGGGCGGCCGGTTGAGAGGTTTCAGGGCTGCGGCACCTGGCGCCGCTTGAGGATGGGCAGAGCACAGAGGCCGAGAAGTACGGCGAGGGAGGCGAGTCCGATCCCGCTGAGCGTCGGGATGCTCGGCGTGACGGTCGCCTTGAGCGGGGTTGAGGTGGGATCTCCCACGACATCGGGAGTTGCGGGGTCGTCGCTCGCGACGTTGTCGAAATTGTCGCCGGCGACGAAGTTCTGCGTCGAGACGAAGGCCGGATCGCCAGCCCCGGCGAGGTCGACGGCGAGAGCCTGGTAGACGACGGTCATCGTCTCGCCGGGCCCAAGAGTGGGCACGGCGACGACGAGGGTGGTGTCGCCGGAGCCGTTGCCTGAGGTGATCGTGCCTTTGTCGGTCGTGACGCTGCCGACGATGAGGCCGAGGCGGCCGTCGAGGGAGGTGGTGACTTTGACGGCTTGGGCGGCCTGGTCGGTCGGGTTCTTGAGGACGAGGGTGTAGGTGATCACGTCGCCGTTGTCGAGGAAGGAGTTGTTGTTGGCATCTTGGGTGAGGGCATCGTCGAGGGTGGCGGTGAGGGCCACCGGCAAGGGCGTCGAGGTCTGATCGCAGGTGGTGGCAGAGCCCACCATGGCGCAGGCGCTGTTGGCGATCTGGAGGACGTTGGGTGGTAGAGGAGAGTCGGCCGCAACGGTGAAGATGACGGAGGAGCTGGCGCCGGCGGCGAGGGAGGCGAGGGTCAAGCCGCAGGGCTGCCCGGCCGCCGTAGAGACGCAAGTCCAGCCGGCGTCGGAGTGGGCCGCATCGAAGCTGGTGTGGGCCGGGATCGTCTCGCTGAGGTGAACGAGTTTGGCGTCCTGGGTGCCGGTGTTGGTGACGGCGATGGTGAAGGAGAGCGAGGCGCCGGCCTTCAGAGGAGGACCGGAGTAGGTCTTGCGCAGAGTCAGTTGGGGAGAGCCTCCCGGCGGGTCGGTGACGGTGGAGCAGACGTTGCGGCTCGAAACGTCGGCGCCGCAGACCGTGTTGGCGATCTGGGTGATGCCGGCCGGCAGGGGATTGGCGACGCGCAGAGAGAAGTTGCGGGTCGAGGTGGTCCCGGCGGCGAGGCTCGGCAGGACGAGGGTACAGGTGCCGGCGCTGCAGGACCAGGCGGGATCGGAGCTTGCGGCGTCAAAGCTCGTGGCTTGTGGGACCTGCTCGGTCAAGGTCACGGCGGCGGCGTCCTGGTCGCCGGAGTTGGAGACGGCGATGTCGTAGGTGACGAGCTGGCCCGGCGCGGGGGGAGCAGAGGTACGGGTCTTAACGATCGTGAGCCGCGGGCTTGCATTGACGGGCACCTGAACCTGATCGCAGATCTGTGTCGTCGCCGGCGTGGAGGCGCAGGCGGAGTTTGAGATCTGGGTCACGGCGCTCGGCAGGGGTCGGTCGATCGAGACGGCGAAGAGGTAGGTGGTGCTGGTGGCGCCACCGGCGAGCGTGCCGGCGTCGAGCGAGCAGATCGATCCTGCGGCGGTGCCGGAGCAATTCCAGGCCGCGCTCTTGACGGAGTCGAAGGTGGTGTGGGCGGGCACCGTCTCGGTCAGCGTCACCGGTGCACCCTGATTGCCGAGATTCTTGACCGTGATGCCGAAGATGAGCGTAGTGCCGGGGGTTGCCGTTCCGGAGGCGACCGACTTGGTGATGGACAACCGGGGCTTGCCATCGGTGGGAATCTGGATGGAGTCGCAGGCAGCGCCATCGCAAGCGGTGTTGGCAACCGTCGTGACGCCGGCGGGCAAGGGGTTGGCAATCGTCACCGCGAAGGCGCGGGCGAGGCTCCCTCCTCCTCCGGGGATGCCGGGGAGATTGAGGGTGCAGGTCGAGCCTGCGGCGGAGCCGGAGCAACTCCATCCTGAGGAGCTCAGAGTGGCGTCGTAGGTGGTGTTGGCGGGGACGGTCTCGGTGAGGACCGTGGCCGCGGAATCTTGATTGCCCTGGTTGGTAACCGCCAGGTTGAAGACGAGGCTTCCCCCGGGGGTCCCGGTGCCGCTGGCGAGGGTCTTCTTGACCACCAGCTTGGCCGCGGCCGTCACGGGCGCAGAGGCGGAGGCGCAGTTGTTGGCTGGGGGATCGCCGGCTGTCGCAGTCGCGGCACAGGAGGTGTTGTCAACCGCTGTGGCTCCGGCCGGGAAAGGCTGCGCGAGTGAGACGGCGAAGGTGCGGCTGGCGCTGCCGCCAGCGGGGAAAGTGCCGAGATTCGCCGTGCAGGTAGAGCCGGCGCCAGAGCCGGAGCACGTCCAGTCGGGAGAGCTCTGAGCTGCGGCAAAGGTTGAATTGGCAGGGACGGTTTCGCTCAAGGTGACGCCTTCGGCGACGCCTGTTCCCTGGTCGGTGACGGTGATGGTGAAGATAGCGATGGTACCCGGCGAGCCTGCGGATGCGGTGAGCGTCTTGGTGACGGCGAGGTCAGGAGTGCCGGCGATCAAGGGTGTCGAGTCGGTGGCGGTGTTGTTCGATGAATCGATGTCGGGGGTGCCGTCGGTCGTGGCGATGGTCGCGGTGTTGGTGATCTGCTGGACGGACGGTGGTGTGGTTGGGGAGACGGTTACGGCGAAGATTCGTGAGCCGCTGCCATTGACCGGGAGGGAGCCGAGGTTCAGGGTGCAGGTCGAGCCAGGGCCGGATCCCGTGCAACTCCAGCCGGGCGAGCTTTGGGCCGGTGCGAAGACCGTGTTGGCGGGAACGGTCTCTGAGAGAGCGGCGGCAACGGCCGTGTTGCCGTTGGTGTAGGTCAAGGTATAGGGGATGGTCTGGCCCGGACGGGCGGAGATGCCGCCATCGCTGTTCGTCAGGGAGAGATCGGCGATCAGGCAGGAGTTGACCCGGCCTTCGGTCGTCGAGACGTTGAGCGTGGTCGCCGGTTGCTCGAGAGTGTCCTGCCCAGCGATCGTGATAGCGCCCGCGGGCCCGGTGTAGAAGCCGCGCAGGAGGATCGCTGCGGCGTATCCCCGGGAGTTGGCATTGGGAGGGGAGCAGTCGTAGTCGATCTGAGTGGAGCCGGCCATGTTGGTGATGGCGATGCCGCAATTACCGGTGAGCAGGAAATCCTGGACTGCGTCGGTAAAGCTGTAGCGGATCGAGCTCGTGGGGACGATGACCCGTCCCTTGGCGACCGTCCCGACGGTGGCTTCATTGTCGTAGATGCCGACTTGGAAGATGACTTGTTCGCCGCAGTCGATCAGTCCGTTCCCATTCGCGTCGTCGAAGTCACGCGTCGAGAGTGTGAAGGTGTGGTTGGCAAAGGCAGCCTGCGCCGCGAACAGAGCGGCCAAAAATAACTTGCAGGCGTGTGAGTTATTCGACATGACAATCCTCCGGTTGGTTAACTTACAGCATTGTTAGTTATTCAGCGCGAAATGGACGGGTCCGGGTGGTCTGCCGGGAGCGCCCAGCTCAGGCTTGCGCGGCGTGGGCCTCGAGGAATTCGAGGAGGGTGTAGCCGGCGTCGTCGGGATCTTCGGGGAGCGGGATCCCGAGCTGATCGAAGAGGATCTGCCAGTGCCGCCAGGTCAGGGCCGCAAGGTATTCGTTGGCGCCTTTGGGAGGCGGACTCGGACGGCGTTCGGTTGGGGATGATCCCGCTTCCCGGCTTGACGGACCAGCGGCTGGGGCAGGCGAAGCGTGGGCTTGAGCGTCGGACCCATGCTCATCATGATCCGGCTCGGGGGGCTCAGGAGATGTTCTACCGCCTCCGGAGGTACGAACGGATTGCGCGGAGGGTTTCTGCTTGGTGTCTTTGAACCGCTTGAGCATGGGGCGACTCAAGGTCACCCCGCTCGTCCTGGCGGTCGAAAGGAGCTTACGTTGATCCTCCTGGGGAAGGCTCAGATAGATCCGCAGGGCATCGGGGTCTCGGATGAGGTCTTCGTCGAGGGCTTCCAGGGCCGGGCCCGCCGTCACTTTGGCGGCGAGAAGGGTTGCGGCGAAGCTGGAGCGTGTCTTGCCCAGCATCTCGGCGAGCTCCCGATCCCTCTTGTCCGGCATCAAGTTTTGCAGGCGCAGGTAGCCTTCGGCGGTCTCGCGCAAGGTGAGGTCTGAGCGTTGGAGGTTCTCGGTCAGTTGGAGGACCAGACGGTCGACGTCCGAGATCCCCGGGCGAACGATGACGGGAACCTCCCGAAGACCGGCCTTTTCGGCGGCACGATAGCGGCGCTCGCCGACCAGAATGGTCCATGTCCCGGGGTGGTCGGCATCGGGAGAGACGACCAGAGGCTCAATGATGCCGCTCTTCTTGATCGACTCCGCGAGCTCGCCCAAAGCCGGCTCATCGAATTTCTGTCGCGGCTGCGTCGGGTCGCGCTGGAGCGCGGAGAGAGGCAGAGAGCTCGGGGCGGCGGCGGCGCCGTCCGGCTCGGGCGACGTCGCGACATTTCGCAGCATGTCGTAGGCGGACTGCGTCATTGGAGAGTCTCCGTTGCGAAGTTGCGCCACAGGGCGCGCAGCGGTGCCTTGGCGGTCTTGAAGGCCCAGACAGGAACCTCGGTGCTGAGCGCCGAGGGGACGTGGTCTCGGAGGGGAAAGAAGGGTTCCCGCAGGGGAACGCTGGCGATGTTTCTGAGCTGGTCGAGGGCCTTGGCTTGGGAGCTGCTGTTGGCCCGATACATGTTGACCAGGACCTGTGTCCTGATGCTGGGGTTGATGCGTCGGGCCGCCTCGATGTCGTCGCGAGTCTGGGCGAGACCCGCGACGGCAAAATCGTCGGCGATGATGGGAATCAGCACCAGGTCGGCCAGAAACAGCGGCGCGATCTGGCGGGGACCGGCCGAGGGAGCGGTGTCAAAGAGGAGGAGGTCGTAAGGTAGCGACCGCAGCAGGGGGACCTGCCTCGGCAGAAACCGTTGCTGAAGGTAGGAGACGTCGAAGAGTGAATCGACCTCGTCGAGACGGGTGTGCCCATGGAGGAGGTCGATCTGTGGGGTTATCCGCCGAATGGGAAGGTCTTCAGGCCGTTGGACGGTGAAGATCGCCGCCGCTCCGCCTGGGAGCTTGAGCAGGCCGTAGTCATGGGTCAGGCCCGTGGAAGCGTTGGCTTGCGTGTCGAGGTCGATGACGAGCGTGCGAAGCTTGAGCTCGACCGCCCGATAGGCGAGGTGGAGCAGGAAGGTGGTCTTGCCGACTCCGCCTTTCTTATTCTGGATGGTGATGACCCTCACCGGGACCTCCGAAGGTAGGGATGCGGGAAGGCGACGTCACGAGTGAGGACGACGTTGTAGGTCTGACCCGGCCGAAGTGAGAGGTTGGGTGGGATCTCGAGGTTCTTGCGAATGACGTTCGCGCTGACTTGACCGAGCTCCTGGCCCACCGCGGCGCCCGCGGCCTCGGCCGCGGTGGGAGTGCGGCCGAGAGTCGTGGCTGCGGTGGGGTTCTGGGAGATCTGGACTCCCGCTGAGATGGCCGAGAGCATCAGGGCACTGCCGAGGGTCTTCAGCCAGTGGTTGTTCACGCGCCCGGGCAAACCGGCGGTACCTTCAAGGTCGGAGGAGGGGGCGACGATCTGATAGGAGGTTCCGTCGGGAAGGATGAGGCGGTTCCAGACCAGGAGGAGACGAGAGGCGCCCCAGACGACGTCGGAGTTGTAGGAGCCCAGCAGTCGGCTGCCTTGGGGGATCAGCAGGTAGCGGCCGGTCAGAGTGTCATAGACGTCCTTTCGGACGTAGCCCGAGGCTTGACCGGGAAGCTCCGAGTTGATGCCGGTTTCAAGGACCGCAGGGATCTGGGTTCCTTGAAAGAGCAGAAACGGGGCGCGGGCTGTCTGCCGGTCGCGGACGAGCTCCAGGGTTTCCGAGCGATCCTTCCCGGCGGCGTCGAGAAAAGTGGCGTAGCGGGATGAGGGCGAGTCGCCGTGGGAAGAGGGGTGGTCGGAGGGCTGGGGAGGCTGGGCGAGCAGCGGGAGCTCCGCGGCGAGCGAGGCCAAGGCGGCACTAGCAGGATCGGACGGTGGATTGACAGCAGCAGGAGTGGGGGAGCCGGCCCGGAAGCGGATGGCGGGACGGTTCTCAACCGAGGCTACCAGAGCGCGATCGAGACCCTCGAGGCCTGTGAGCTGGGGTGGCGTCTTCGGAAGTGGCGTTCGCGGCTGTTCTGTAAAATTGGACGGCCGGTTGGGGTCGTAGACGCCGGCCGGCGCACCCCCCGCGGTTGGAGAGGGAGCGCCGGCGGCGGCCAGCTCGCTCGCTGGAAGCTCTGGGGCGGAGGCGGTAGGGGTTGGCGCCGGCCGGTGTTGTGGGAGGACGTGTTGCTTGCGGTCGGCTTCCTCTTCGAGCAGGCCAGAGAGGTCGTTCGCTGAGCTCGTCGCAGGCGCTGGGGCTCCCTGGGGCTTCGGCTTCTGAGTGCCGCCGAAGTTCATGGCCAGGACTAAGAGGACAAGCACGACGAGGCCGGCGGCATAAAGCGGAGCGAGATTGCGTCGGGGAGCGTTCGAGCGCCCGGCGACGGTGGTTTCGACCGCGGGGGGCGCGGAAGTGGCGGGGTGGTGACTTTCGGGGCTCATTGGTCATAGGCCCTATTGGTGACGGTCAGGTTGTCTTTGGGACCGAATTTGAGCTCGATTCTTTTGGCGACGGTGTCCACCACGTAGAGCGCGCCGCTCGGAGCGATGTGGGGAGAGAGGAGGTTGGTCCCCTGCTCGTCGATGCTGAAGATCACCGGCGCCTGGGAGGGCCGGCGGTCGGCCCAACCGATGTAGGTATGGTTGCCGTCGTCGAAGACGAGGGTCGGGGCGTTCCTGCCGCGGGGAATCGAGTAGTCGATGTTGACGGTCCTTGGATCGACCGAGCCGAGGTAGGTGCCGCCTGGCGTGGGGTCGAGCTCACGTTTGAAGCGCAGGGCATTGCCCTCGGGGGTCGTGAGACGGGTGTGGAGATTGGCTTCCCGGCTCCGCTCGTTGGAAAGCCCCAAGCTCAAGAGGCGGCGATCCGTGGTGATGATGACGGTTGAGCCCGGCGTGGCCGCAGCGTCGGGCCAGACGATCACGTGGCTGGTCTTCGGCTTGAGGCCGGTTGAAATGACCTGGGTGCTCCAGTCCTTGCCGCCGGCCACCATGACCTCGTTGACGCTCTCCGCGGGCTCGAGCTCGATGTCACAGGGGCTGGCCGGCAGACAGTTGAGGTTGGCCGGAACTGGTGACGCAGGGGATGAAACGCTCGCGCTGACTTGAGGTGGGGAGGGGATCTCCGCGGTCTGTCCGAGAAGACAGGCCGGGAGCAGTACTGCGGCGACAAGCAGAGTGACGGATCGCATCATTAGGGTCTCCTTTGGGTAGCAACGGGGGTCCAATCGAGGTCGCTGACAAAGAGCCCGAGAGGATTTAAGGCTCCTCGTTTGAGTTGGTCGTCTCCTTGGCCGGCCCTCTTCTGGGGAGGATCGGTCATGGTGGTGGCGAGAGCCTGCCAGCGCTCCTCGACGGTTCGGCCGCCAAGGTCGCGGTGGGTTTCGGTCCATTCGATTTGCCAGATGTTCTTGCCCCGCCGCAGCACGGTGATGGGCTGCTGGACGAGGACCGTGGAGTATTTCGCAAGGACGAAGGGGTTTTGCTCGCGGAAATAGTCCTGGACGATGGTGGCGGCGTGGCCGCGAAGGAAAGAGAGACCGTCGTCCAGATGCATCTTCAAAAGGTTGGGGTCCTGATCGAGGGTGCGCAGATTACGGATTAGAAGGGAGAGAGTCCACCGCCACAGCGCGTCCGTGGCGATGGCTTTGGGATCGATCGGACCGGCGGACTGAGCTTGGCCGAAGCGATCCACCTGGACGACATAGGTGGCGATCTGGGCATGGGTTGCGAGGTGCCAGTTGAGGACGGCGAGGAAGACGTCGAGAGCGAGCAGGATGGCCGCGAGGATGCGGTAGTTCTCGCGGCTTGCGGCGAGTCGCTCCCACCGATTGTCGTGGGCGGACCGTCCTTCGAGGTGATGGGTGTGGACCTTGAGCATGGCGTTGAAGAGAAGACGGAGTGGGGCTTTTAGTTGTCACCGACAACCGGGCTCAAGCGGATGTGAAAGGACGGCGGAACGAGGTAGTTGGTGAGCCGGCTGGGCAGAGTCCACTGGAGAATCGCCGCCGTAAACGCGGTGCCAAGAAACGTCAGGAATTGAAAGATGTCGACGAAGGAGTTGGTCTGAAGTGTCGCCGCCCATTGAAAGGTCAGGCCGGCGATGACACCGGTCACGAGGTAGGTGACCAGGAGCTTGACGGCGATTCTGAAGACCGCCGTGACGCCACCCTCCGCTAAAGGGAAGGTCCAACGGCTGGCGGCGAAGCCGAGGAGCAGTTGAGCGCCACCGCTGATGATGATGTAGGACTCGATCAGCGTGACCATGAGCGAGGTCGCCATGAGGCCGAAGATGACGATGCAGGCGAGCGTGCCGTAGACCGCAAGCTCGCGCCCGAAGGGGTCGAAGAAGAACCCGGCCGCGTTCCATCCGGACCAGAGGTGCATCGACAGGCTGACGCCGGTGTTGAGATAGGCGCTGGGACGTAGCGCCGTGATGCCGGCGGCCTGGCCGCCGGCTTTCTGGAAAGTCGAGATGATCAGTCCGAACGCGGCCGGGCTCTTGAGGATCAACCAATTGAGAAACGCCAGGTAGAGAAGCTTTCGGAACCCGAGCTCAAACAGGTCGGCGGCAGAGACGCGAGCCGAGATGGCGGCACGCACGAAGGTCCAGATGAATTCCATCGTGCCCAATGCCGCGAAGAGGCCCAGGGCGAGAGGTTGAAGCGTCGCGACCCAGGTACCGGTGGCGGTGTCGAAGGCGTCAAGAACGGTGTTCAGGAGTCCGAGGTCCATCAACGTGGCCTCGCGGCGGGAGTCTTCGGCGTGGGCTGGGCAGGCACCGCCGCAGGCTCGAGAGGTGGTGGTGCAGCGGTGGCTGAATGTTCGAGCGAGGTGGTGAATGCCTGCCGGCGCAGCGCATCGCAGTTCGGCCTCGCCTTATGAGCGATGCAATAGAGGAGGGAGGTCTGGTAGAGCTCCGGCTGCTCGCGAGCGAGAGCCGTCCAGTAGCGAGGGTCGTAGGTCTTGTCAAGGGTGTCCTGGTGGAGGATTTCGATCGGCGAGGGTGGGCGAGTATGGGTGGCCTGGTAGCCGACGAGAAGAAGAGCGGCCACGGCGGCAAGAATCGCCAAGGCCGGCACGAAGTGAGGTTTCGAGAGAAGCGTTTTGAGAAAGCTCATCGGCGGCGGCCTCAAAAGAAGAGCGAGGTGGGCGCAGAAGAGGGCAGGCCGGTGTAGCCGGAGGCCGAGGGATCGAAGCCGACCGGGGGAGGAGGCGTCTGAGAGTTGAGCCAGCGGGAGCGGGCCGCCTGGGCCGTGGCCTGGTCCTGGACCTGCATCGCCACCCCCAGGGCAACGACGTTGGCCGTCATCATCGTCGCCTGCAGGGTCTTCTGCTGTTCGGTCACCCCCAGGCTGGTGAGCATCGCGTTGGCCTGGGCCGCTTTGAGCGCGGTGTCCGCCCCTTGCGAGGCGGCCGCGAATTCGGCCAGCTCGATCTGGCTGTGGGTGTCGTTCCAGGTGATCCTGTTGAGTCCCTTGAACAGAAGGGCGAGGGTCTCATTGACGCGGCCGACTCTCTGGACGTAGCTGTCGGGCACATTGACGTTCGGATCGGTTGCGTAGACGTCGGCGCCGGGAAAGTTCTGCCGGTAGATGTCTTCGACGCCGATCTTCAGATAGCCCAAGTTGCTTTGGATCTGGGAGTAGCTGTTGAAGATCTGGTCGACAGCTCCCAGGAGGCCGTTTAAGTCCGAGTAATGACCGTCTCGGTAGGCCTCGAGCTGCTTGACGGCGGCCCGGGCTTCGGTGATGGCGACCTGGATGTGCTGATACTGGTTGACGAGCTGCTGGTACTGGTTGTAGATGATGGAAAAACGCTGGATCCAAGCCAGGATGTCGACGACGGGGATCCCGGTCGCATTGGCCGTCGAGGGCATGAAGAGCAGCAGGCCGATGAGCAGCAGAGGCAACAGCCGTTTCTTGGTCATGGACGGTTCTCCAGTTGGGGCCGAAGGGCCTCGGCCCAGGTTGAAAGGCTCCGGCTCTCGAGCCAGAAGGCGGGCCAGAGCCGGCCGTGGATGGCGGCGAGCTCGCGGACCTTGGCGAGCTCCTGCCGCGAGCCGGCGCCGCAGAAGCTCAAGGTCAAGGGGCCGAGCTCTAAACGCATGAGGCGGTTGCCCTCGCTGCAGGAGACGTAGTAGTCGCTCTTGGGGCGGGCGCCGGCGATCAAGGCCAACTGGCGCGGATTGAGGCCCAAGGAGCGGTAAAGAGGTGCGACCGCCTCGTTGGCAGCTTGGGGATTGGGGAGAAAGACTTTCGTCTCCGTGCTCTCGACCAGCACCTGGGCGAGCGCTGTGGCCGCGAAGTCCGCCAGGCTCTGCGTCGCGAAGAGCACACTGACGTTGTACTTGCGAAGCTCTTTGAGCCAGAGACGGATTCTGTGGGCGAACTTTTCGTGGTCGAGGAAGGTCCACCCCTCGTCGAGGACGAGGAGCGTCGGCGCGCCAGAGGTAAATCGTTGGGTCAGTCTGCGGAACAGGTAGAGCAGGGTGGGGACGACGAAGCGGGATCCCTGCTCCATCAGTCGCACCATCTCAAAGGTCAGAAGGGAGGCATCTGTCAGGTTGTCCGCCGGAGAGTCGAGCAGGGTCGCTCCGATGCTGCCGGCGCTGGTGTAGGGCAAGAGCGCGTCGCGCAGCTCCTGGTCCTGGACTTTCAAGCGGAAGTTGGTCAGGGTGCGGTCGTCCTGAGAGGCAAGGAGGGCCAGAGCGTTGGCGATGGCGATCCTTCGTCCCGGGTTGATCTCGACCTTGTTGAGCTCGAAGAAGTCCTCGAGCCACTCTTGGCACTCCGAGCGTTCATGCAGATCGTCGACGCGGGCGAGCGGACAGAGGGCAAGCTCGGAGCCTTGGGCGGCGAGGTCGTAGTGGGCCCCGCCCAAGGCGTAGGTCAAGGGAAGGAAGGAGCCGCCCTTGTCGAAAGCGATGACGCGGGCGCCTTCGTAGCGGAACCACTGCGCCATGAGCAGAGCGACGATGGTGCTCTTGCCGCTGCCCGTGGGGCCGAGGATCAGGGAGTGTCCGACGTCGCTTGCGGCGTGAAGGTTGAAGCAGAAGGCGGTTGAGCCCTCGGTTGAGGTCCAGAGCAGAGCCGGGGAGCCTCCCGGAGGGGAGTAGGGGCTGGGATTGACGGTTTTACCTTGCCAGACCGTGGTCAGCGGCAGAAGGTCGGCAAGATTGGCGGTATGGATGAGCGGCCGGCGAACGTTGTTGGCACTGGCCGGGGCGATCGAGCCCAAAAAAGCGTCCAGGGTGTTGTCTCTTTCGACGCGCGCGGGAACACCGAGGGCTTGGATGAGCGAGGCGACGGTGCGAGCGCGGGAGGCGAGCTCTGACGGTTCGTGGTGGTGCAGGACGACGGTGAGAGTGACAAAGCCGAAGCGCACCGCCTGGGCGTTGAGCTCGGCGGTTGCGAGATCGACGTCAGCCATCATGTCGGCGCTGTCATGGTCGACGGAAACGTCCTGGTCGTCGCGGCTGGCCGGGTTGCCGAAGAGGCCGGCGAAGAGCCAGCGCATCCCCCGCCGTTTGCGCATCCACGCCCGGCGATAGCCCGCGAGGACCCGATCGGCCTCGGCGAAGTTGAGGGGAATGAAGCGAGTGTTGAGCCGCAGGGGAAAAGGAAGGTTTACCACCTGATCTAAAAGGCCGGGGGTGGTGGCGCGGGGCAGGCCCGTCAACGAGACGACGGCGACGTATTGCTCGCCGATCTTCGGTTGGAGGACTCCCTCGAGGTCCTGGGAGGCGAGGAGGCCGTCGAGGAGAAGAGGCGTCGAGGGGACCCGGACGGGATGATCAAGCCCGGTCAGGATCGAATGGAGGTGGGTGAGGAGCCTCTCGTCGGAGAGCCGCTTGAGGCGCAGGATGTGAGAGAGCCCCTGCTCGATCTCGGCGAGCCGGTCGTGGAGCTCCTCCAGGTGGTCGTCCCCCCGCTCTGTCGTCAGCTCGTTGCCGGCGACGAAGAGAGATTTGAGGCGCGAGGCACGCTCGCCTTCCGGCCGATAGGTGAGGAGTAGGACGGATTGGGTCTGATAGAGGGTGGCGGCGTTTTGCCACCGGCGTTCGCGGTCGATCGCCTGGGCGACCGGGTGGCGGAAGGCATCGGCATCCGGCTGCGCAGAGGCCGGCGAGCGCAGCACGTCGCAGTGAAGGATCCAGGACTCGTCGAGGCCCATCAAGACGCGGTTGGTCTGCTGGGTGAGGGCCTGGAGCTCCTCGGCCGTGGCGGAGTTGAGGTCCGGTCCCTGGAAAGTCCATCCGGTCGTCAGAGAGCCGTCTTTGTTGAGGACGACTCCGGGAGCGACGAGAGCTGCCCAGAGCATCAGGTCCTGGACGCTCTGAGCCCGCCGCGAGAATTCTTGAATCAGCATGGCTTACCGGTGGGAGAGGGGCGTATGGTGAGTGCTCGCCGCTGGATAGCTCGGCAGGTACTGGATGTGTCGCAGGTAGATGGCGAAGGCCTGCGGATCGCGCTCGGAGAGAGGAGCGAGCAGCCAGGGGTTGATGGCGACGACGATCACGGCGAGGATCGCGAACGTCACGAGCGTGGGACCGGCGAGAGCGAGGATGGCGCCGCCCAAAAGGATCTCCAACATCGCGAGGTCCTTTTCGATGCCGCCCATGAGGATGGGACGGGTGAGGGACGGATGGACGGGGGTTTCCGCCAAGTCCCGGCGACGCTCGACCCGTTCCATCAGAGGATCGCTCCCATCATGCCGAGACTGCTCAGGATCTTGACGGCAAAGACGGCGCAGGGGATGGCAAAGATCAGTTTGGCCAGGCGTTGGGTGCCCTCGCCGTGGCTTTGCCCCCAGCCCCACATGATGGCGCCGACGACCATGGCGGCGATCGAAGAGTAGGTGGCGACCGGTCCCTGAAGGTTGTCGGTCAAGTCCTTGAGGGGACTGTTCCAGGGCAGGTCCGGTCCCCCGGCAACGGTCGCCGCGGCCGGTCCTGCGAGCGCGAGGAGGGCGAGAAGGGCGAAGAGGACCACCAGGGGGCGATTCATTGAGACCAACTCTCCTTTCTGTTCTCATTCATAGGCCAGGCGGTAATCACCGGCCTGCGAGTCGTAACCTTCGACGCGGAGGAGCTCGGCCACGTGGGGGCCTTGCTGGCCGCGGTGAACAGCGACGATGAGATGCACGGCTTGACCGATCAGGGTGCGGGCGACTTCGGCGACGGAGTTGCTGGCGAGCCGCACAAAGAGTTCGAGTCGGTCGAGGGCGGATCGGCTGCTGTTGGCATGGAGGGTGGCGATGCCTCCCCGCGTGTCGGTGTTCCAGGCGCTCAACAGGGTGAGGGTCTCGTTGCCCCGCAGCTCGCCAAGGCAGATCCGCGAGGGACGAAAGCGCACTGTGAGGCGAAGGAGAGCTTCGAGGTCGTGCGTGGGCGCCTTGCGCAGAGACACGGTATGGAGTCCGGGGCAGTGAAGCTCAGGGACGTCCTCGAGCAGGAGGATGCGGGTTGTGGGGTCCGCGATCTCGAGAAGGATGGCGTTGGCAAGCGCGGTCTTACCGGCCCCCGGGCCGCCGCAAACAATGATGTTGTTGCGATCGTTGATCGCGGTTTTAAGGATTCCCGTATGGGCGTGGGAGATGAAGCCCTTGTCCCGGAAGTCGGGGTCCAGGCGATAGACATGGCCGGCCTCGTGCTTGCGGATTGAAACGGCGATGCCTTCGACAATGGGAGGCCGGGCGGCGGTGAAGCGGCAGCGGCCGATGCCCGAGACATCAAGGAAGGTCGACAGCTCGGGATTCGTGTCGGTGAAAGTCGTCTCGCGCAGCGAGGCGATTGTCGAGGTGAGGGATTCAAGGGCCAGCGGGTCTGCCTGCTCTGAGAGGCAGACCAGGCCCTTCCCGAAGCGGTCCTCCCAGATCATCCGATCGGGATTGACCAGGATCTCGACCACCCCTGGATCGGTCAAGGATTCTAGGAGGATCGGACCGAGCTCTCTTTCAAGAAGCTCGTGGAGAAAGGCTTCGGGGAGGCGATGAGCCGGCATGGCCCAAATAACTTACATGACGGTTAGTTATTCAGTCAAGAGGTCTGCTCAATTTCTTTTGCGCGGGCGCCGCGGAAGGGTGGCGGACAGGGACGGACCGGAGGCGGTGGTGGGTTGGCGCCGGGGTAGTTGCGGGGGAGGTGGTAGGGTGAAGGCTGGCGGGGGCAGGCTCGCGCGCCTTGCAAACTCGGGGTCTTCGTAGTACTTGATGCGTGTGGCGCGGATGGGGCGTCCGCCATGCTGAAAGATGAGGGCTTGATCTCCGGGCAGGCGCAGGACCTCGTCCGGAGTCAGCAGTGGCCGGCGGATTTCGTTGGGGGCTTCGGTTGAAGGTTGCGAGCCGAAGAGACCACCGACGCGACGCGAGAGGTGCTGGTGATGGACCGTCGTCGTGCCACACAATTGAGAGATGTATTCGGCGGTCTTAAGACCGGTTGGCGTCAACACGACCTTGTAGTGACAATGGACGGTGATCTCTTCTCGCTCGCCGTAGAGCTTGTGGAGCTGCTCCAAGTCCTGGCAGACGATGCAAGCGCGCACGCCGTAGCCTGCGAAGAAGGCGAGGGACTCTTCGAGGGCCGGCAGGCGGCCGAGCGAGCGAAATTCGTCGAGAAGGATCAGCACCGGGTGATGGCGGTTCTGAGTAAAGTTCATTCTTTGCACCAGCCGATAGCAGAGTTGGTTGACCAGCATCCGCGTGAGAGGCCGGATTCGCGCCTGGTCTCCGGCTGGGATGGCGAGATAGATGGAGGTGGGGACGGAATCCTCGAGCAGGTCGCGCCAGTGGAAGTCGGAGCGGGACGTGACTCGGCTGATCATCGGATCGCGGAAGACCATGAGGCAATTGACGGCGGTTGAGACATAGCCGGAGAGCTCCTCGGGGTCCAAGGCGAGAAAGAAACCGGCAAGGTCTTGGACGATGGGGTGGGGGCCTTCAGGTGTGTGGGCCGTGTTGTGGATTCGAGTGAGCAGGTCGCAGGTGTTGGTTGAAGAGAGGAGCCGCTCGCAGGTCGCAAGCGTCTTGACCTCCTCGGCGTAAAGGGTATGAAGGACGATCGCGGTGATGAGCTGAGCGGCGCCCTTCTGCCAGTGGTTGAGATCTTCTTGTGCCCCCTTGCCCTGGGGGTCGACGGCGACTTGTACGAGATTTCCGATGTCCCCCATCTCGGAGTCACCGAGCCGAATCTCCTCGAGGGGGTTGATGCAGGCGGAATGGTCCGGATCCGTGGGGTCGAAGAGATAGACCTTGTGGCCCAGCTCCTGCTGGCGCCAGCCTGCGGTCAAGTGGAAGTTCTCTCCCTTCATATCGTGAATCACGGTCGATCCCGTCCAGGAGAGAAGCGTCGGGATCACCATGCCGACGCCCTTGCCCGCACGATTGGGAGCCAGCACAAAAGTGTGTCGGTCGGCGAGGTTGACGAGAACGGAGGTGGCGCCGGAATTCCCGACCGGCCGGACCCTCCCGATCGTCCCGATCGTGCCGAGGTAGACGCCTTCAGCTCCCGCGAGAGTCTCTGGACGGGAGGGTTGGAAAAGCAGCCCAGAGCTCTTGACTTCCGCGGGGTTGGCAAAACGGGCCGAGCCGTGGAGATCGGGGAGCTTCAGTCGCAGGGAAATGACGGCTTGAGCGGCGATGCCCCCGAGGATCACCGCTATGCTGCCGAGAGCCGCCAAGCGCTCGGCACTGGCCACCTCGGAGGCGACGGCTTTCGAGGAGTGAAACCGGACGAGCCAGACGAGGATTTGTACGGGTAAGTAGACCGGGCCTTGCGCGAGACCGAGGAACAGGAAGGCCAAGAGAGCGATGAGGAGAGCAGGCAGAGCTGTCCTTTTAGCAAAAAGCGTGGCTGAAAGCCCGATCAACGCGGCACAGCACGGAAGGGCGAAGGCTTTCGGAAGCGCAGGAAGTGCTGGCGGACCGAGCAGGGGATGGAAGAGGAGCGCCGAGGCGAAGCGCTGGGTAAGGAAACCCAGCCACGCCAAGAGCACGAGAACGGTTCCTGCCAGGGCGCGGCGGGCCGGTGCCCGAGGTGTGCCGGCGGGGAGTTGGTAGAGGTCCTGGCTGCTCATCGGCGAACCCAAAGCGGGCGCACGACTCCATGGATGGAGCTGGCAGGAATGGGGCCGAAATAACGGGAGTCCCAGCTTCGGGCATCAAGACCGGTGAGCCAGAAGTGGTGGGGAGCGAGTTGGAAGGAGCCCGTAGCGGGTGTCATGGGCCGTCCTCTGGAATCGGCGTCGAGTGGGGCGGAGCTGGGTAGGGGAATGCCGTTGACTCGGATGCCGGCTCGATCGAACGTGATGCGATCTCCTGGAGCGCCCGCGATGTACTTGACCAGAAGGGCGGTGCCGCAGGCGCAAGGACCACCCCGTGCGAGGTAGTGGCGCTCCACCGCGAGACAAGCTTCCTCAGGAGGTGGACAGGCCATCACCATCTCCCCCAACGTGGGAGGGAAAGGGACGAGGAGGTAGAGTCCGCGCGGCATCGAAGGGCTGGCGTTCCACCGCAGGAAAGACAATGCAAAAAGGAGGGCAAGGAGCCAAGAGACACGGCGCATGGAGAATAGCTTACAGGCGGAATAGTTATTCTGCAAAACGGCCCGCTGGCACACTCCTATCAGCAATCAAGGGATTGCCATAGATAGCGCTCCATTTGCGCCGTTTGTTCAGGATACGTAACTCGCGAGCGCCTTCAAGAGAAAGCTAAATGCTCCAGCTAGGGACGGAAGACCCGCAGGAGCGGCCGGGCTACGCCGAGCGCTAAACGCAAGAGCATGATCGGGGCGCCGGTGGCCGTCGAGAGGGCGCGCAGAGTGGCTGCCTGGGCGGCGGCGGGGCCAAGACGCTCGGCACCGCGCAGCATCACCGAGTAGAGATTCGAGGCGTAGCGCAGTGCGCTTTGCGGTTCGTGCGCTCTCTCCCGGCCAGCCGCCAGGGCACTCAAGACCTGATGAGCTGGAAGACGGCTTTCGTGGGCTCGCTGCGCCCACAGCAGATCGCTTTCGCGGCGTGAGAGGGTTGGGTGTTGTTGGTGAAAGTCATGGGGCGTGGGAAGGTTGAGTCGCGCCAGCCCCGCATGAAGCGTGGCCTGTGCTTCGACCCGATGGTCGGCCAAGAGGTGAATGTACTCGTGAGCGCGGCCGTACGTCGAGCCTGCTCTAAGGTCGAGACGGGGGGTGAACTGTTCTCCCGGGATGCCGGCCAGCCGTCCATAGGCGCCATCCTTGAGCGCCGAGGGCAGTCCGTACTCCATACGCAACCCTCGCCTCGCATAGTTAAGAATCTCGGGAGGCGGAGGCTCGGCGCCCGGGGCGAGGTGGCGGATCCAGACATCGAACCGGCCCGGCGAGGTCTCAACGGTCAAGGCCGGCTCGAAGCCCAGCCGGGAGGCCTGCGCAATCTGTTCCGGGGCGAGATCGCGTAGGAGTTGAACGCCCGGGTCTGCCGAGGGACGAATGCCGATTGTGGCACCCGCGCTCATGTCATGGCAGATCTGCGGGATTGAAGCGGCGACTTGCTCCTCGCTGAGCCCTCGATGGAAGGCGGGGCGCGCACCTGGCATGTCAACTCGCAGATCGAACCGGCCGCAGCGCAGGGCGTCCATCTGTCGTCTCACGGTTTCGGTGTCGACCGCAGGTGGCTCGGTGGCAGCGTCGACGATCGATGCTGTTGTTCGAGCACCTGGATGAGGTTCGGCTGCGGCACGAGCCAGCTCGGACGCAGGAAGGTCAGGATCAGAAGCACTGCGAGGACCGGCAGCGAGGTGAGGATCACCAGTTGGGGCCACGGCACAGTCGTCCGGGGCCGCGAGATCAAGGCGGTGTTCTGGCGATGAAGGGCGCGCAGGAGCTCCATCAGGTTCTTCAACTCTCCGGGCTGGAGCTGCGGCGGCGTCTCCAACTGACGAAGGAGCTGCGAGAGGTGACCGATCAGCGAGGGAAGGGGATCGCCGCTCGGTGGCGTTGGAGTGGGAAAGGTCGGTGCGCCAGTGGGGGTCGAGGTCGGCAGCGGTGGTTGCATGGTCTCCTCCGTATTGGCGGGCGAGTGCCGCCAGGGTGAAGTTCTCTCCGAGGTCACCGGCCGGGATCAAGCGGTCGGCGAGTTGGTAGTACAGCGTTGGCCGGGAAGCCTCCATCACGAGTTGGGGCTCGATGCCGGCAAGGCGGAGTCGATGGGCGAAGACGGCGGCGGAGGGAGCCCCTTGCCCGGCGGCGGCGAGGAAGGTCCCCAGGACCTGGCGCGCGACGGCGTCAAAGCCGGGAATCTCCGGTTGGCGAGCTCGGGCCGCGGCGGCGAAGCCCCTGGACGCCATTCTTAGACCAAAGACGGTAGCGGCGACCGGGGAGCGGAAGGCGGCAGCGAAAGACAGTGCGTCGTTGAGCAGGCGGCCGGCGGGCAGGTGAGTCATCGCGGCCCGGACGGCGAGGCGCGGATTGACGGCGGCACTCAACAGATACTGCGCGTTGGCGACGGTCCGCAGCGCCTGGACAGGATCGCGGCGCAGGCTCTGCGCAGCATACCGCTGGACTGCCCCAGCCTGGCCGGTGGCGACCTCCAGGCGACCGGCGAGGATACGGGTCCATTCCTCCTCGCGAATGACGTTGGGGCCGAGCCGCTCCCGGTCCGACGCCTGCGGCGCGAGGCCATACGCCTGGTGGAGTCCGGCGGGGGTGAAGTCCGGGCCGAGCTGCTGATCGCGGAGCTCTCGCCCGGCGACGCGGTAGGTGATCCCGACCATGCGGTCCGCGTCGTCGACGCGCACGATGGGATGAATGCCGGATTCTTCGAGGCGAGCCACATAGGTCACGAAATCGTCGGCTTCAGTGGCGACCAGAGTCAGGCGGTCACGGATCTCTTCCCAGGCGTCTCTGGGGTCAGCCGGTGGAGTTTCGGGCAGAGCCCGCGAGAGGTCACGCACCAGGTCCGCGTCGCGGAGGAGATCGATGGTGACGCCGAAGTGGCTCTGAAGACCGCCAAAGGTGTATTCGGGCCCTAACGAGCGCGCCGAGACGAAGACGTCTTTATGCTCGTAGGTGATCCCGACGATCTTCGAGGGCTCGTTGGCCGGGGTCAGGAGATGGAGCTTGATCGCGGCTCGATTGAGGTTCTCGATGAATCGGGGCAGGTCAGGCGCATCGGCCGCGGCCGCCGCCACGGCCTCGCCTACATAGGGCACGAAGTCGGTGCGGGTCACGGTCGCATTTTTTGCCAGAGGCACCCCGCACGCCTCGAAGACAGGGCGATCGTCTCTGGGGTCGAACCTCAAACCGTACTGGCGGACGAGATTGGGCAGGTCCACCTCGGCTCCGAGTTGTTTCGGGGTGTAGAAGATCTGGTCGTATTCGTAGGCGAGACGCCTTGGTTGGCCCTCGGCAGTGAGGTACAGGCGCAGGCCGATACCCTGCTCTTCAAGCAGCGCCAGGAACTCGCTGGCGTCCTCTGAGCTCGCGGCGACGGTCAGGATCACCGGTGTCAGGGTATTGCGAACCTCGGTGTCGTCGGGCGGCGGGGTGTCGCGGGTGGACTCCGTCGAGATGCTTTTGACGTAGTCACGGTCGGTATCCGCGATGGGGATCTCGAAGTGGGTTCGCAGGCCACGTAGCGTGAATTCCGGCCCGAGAGCTCGGGCGGCAAAGGTCTCGCCCTTGTAGCGATACGAAACGCCCACGGGCACGCCCTCCCTGGTGTAGAGACGAAGGTCGACGCCCTGGGCCGCGAGAGCCTCGCCGAATTGGGTGAAGGTGGGGGGCGAGCCGGGCCGGGCGGCCTGATGGGCGATGGCGGTGAGCTCTTGGCGGCTGGCCTCGCGCAGGTGGGGATGGGAGGGGACTCGTAGGCGCACTCTGTGCATTGCATCTTCATCCTCTGAGGTTGCCTGGAGCTCAACGGCGGTCTTACGGGTCTCGGGGATCTTGAGGTCCGGGACGAGGTGAAACGTCTCCCGGAGCCCCACCAGGGTAAAGTCGTTGTCGAGAGATCGCGCCTTGAAGTATTGGCCCTTGTAGGTGTAGCCGATTCCGACCGCCTTTTCAGAGCTCAGGTAGAGGCGCAGTGTGATGCCCTCGGCTGCGCAAGCGGCCTGGAGATCTTCGAAGGTTACGGCTTGGCCGGCGTGCTTGCGTAGAAGGGTCGCGAGAGCTTCCTGCGCCGCTCGCAGAGAAGCCGGGTCGGGCTCTGGCGCGAGGCCTCGGGTGTTCTTGAGCCCTCGCAGAGTGTAGGCGGTACCCAGGTCACTTCCTGCCCAGCGAAATCTGTCCAGATGATAGGTAAGTCCGCTCGGCTTTCCCACCTGACTGTAGTGAACCTCCAGACGCACGCCGAAGCTCAGCATCTCGTCACGAAAGGTTCGGAAGTCGGCGGAGGTGGCAGCGACTTGGTCAACGATGCGCAGGAGCTCGTGGGCGGTATCATCCCGCGATCGAGAGGGAGCGGGAATCGAGTCTGGCGCATCGTCGGGTGAATCACTCTTCTCGCTCGCAACGAGACCTCGGCGCTTCAGTGCTCCGAGCGTGAAGTCCTTGTCCAAGGTGCTGGCGCTGACACGATGATCGTTCGTCGCATAGATGAGACCGTGGGGCCGTCCGAGGCTGTCGGGTTGAAGCTCGAGCTGTATCCCTGTGGTGGCGAGGCGATCTGCGAAGTCATCGAAGGTACTGGCGGCGGTAAGGGCGTCTCGCACGGCGACTCGGAGTTGATCCAGGGGGTCGCCTGAGGTCCCGGAGATCTCTGCCGAAGGTTCCCCCGCGAATTCCGAAGGTCGCGCGATGCGAGCCAGGAGGTCAGCGTGGGCTTCGGGCTGCGGCAGGATGCCATACCCTTGCTCAATTCCCCGAAGGGTGAAGCCGCGGCCGAGCTGCGTGCCGCTCATCGCGTAGCCCTCAAGCTCATAGCTGTACCCGTGGAGTCGTCCCATGCGATCGAGGTGAACGAGCAGAAAGACGTCCTCGGCCTTCAGGCGCTCGACGAAGTCAGGAAAGTCCTGGGCTTCTCGGGCGGCTTGAGACACGATCTCTTGGAGGGCCTGCCGGGCGCTTGGCTCCTGGGTGCGCAGGGCCTGGGCAAGCTCCCCGCGAGTCAGCGACTGTCGGTTGGATGCGTCGCTTGAAGGAACCTGCCTGAGTCCGTATTGACGCTCGAACTGGCGAACCAGTTTCTCTCCGCGCATCCGCTCAAAAGAGTCTGAAACGCAGTGTCCGTCACGAGCGATCCGGGAGACCACGATGTGGATGTGCTCGGAATTGGCGTCGGTATGGCGAACCACGAAATACGGGCAGTCGCCATAGCCAAGACCTCTCAGGTAATCGGCCGCGATCACCTGGAACTGCTCGTCGGTGAGGTGCTCTCCGGGAGCGAGGCGAAGGGACATGTGCGAGACGAGGTGCTCAACCCGGGGATTGAGGTCGCTGTAGGTGTTGAGCTCGGACAGGAACCCCTGCGGGGTAAGTGATTGTGTGATGAAGGTGTTTCCGATCACATAGCCCTTGTCCGGCCGGAGCAGGTAAGTGACCAGGTCGAGCGGTTGGTTGGTCCTCTCAGGGATTTTCTGGATCACTTGGTGTCAAGCCCGAGAAGCTGTTGCCGGACGAGGAGGAGCAGCCCGGCGAGCTCGAACAGATCGGGCATGGGGCCGCCAAACGGGAGCTGGATCCCGGCGTTGAGGTGGCGATCGAGTTGATTGAGGAGACCGCCAATCCGCGAGAGGTTGGCGAAGGCTTCGCGGTTGATCGGCGGAACCAAGCGAATTGCCCCGGGCTCACGGCCGGCGGCGAGAAGGAAAGATGAAACGGTGCGGCCAGCGCGCCGGGCTCGCCTTCGGATTAGGGCAGCTTGAGAGGGCGATGCATAGACCTTCAGGACGGTTTTTCGCCTGCGAGAGGGATCCTTGGGGGCTCTACCTCGTCGAGAGCTCGGGTGGTATTTCATCGTGGGTTTCTCTCCTCCGGGGATCGCTTGCGAGCCGCCTGGCCGTCGCCTTGGCGATGGCCCTTGGTTTTACGGGCCTCGATTTATCTAGGCCCGTAAAACACGGCTTGCACCGGCTGCTCACCGCTTACTCAAGGCTAACAGGATCGTGAGTTATTCGCCAGGTGAAGGAGAGGGAGGCGGGGTGAGAGGGAAGGTGCGCGCGCCTTGACTCGTGGGAGGATGAATCACTCGCGTTTCAGGTGCTCTGGGGATAAATCGCTTGCGGCCACGCTCTTCCATGTGGAGATGAAACGCTCGCGCTTTGGATGTTAGTAGCTTTCTGGGGAGTGGTCCTCATCAAGGGAAGGAGCTGCTTCCACGACCTGGAGGATGAAACGCTCTGATTCATCCCTTGTCCTTCGATCCGCTGGCGCGGTCCATGTACAAGCCTGGAGCCCGTTAGGGCCAATCGCCAGGGCGTATGCGTTGGGCGTGAGTGCCGGGACTGCGTGGCTTTGTGGAAGAAGAGGAAAGGCAGGGGCGGGCCAGCCCCCGGGCGGGGGCCGGCCCGGGGAGCCGGCGGGGGTCGGGACCGTGTCGGATTAGTCGGCCTCGTGGCGGATCTTCGTCTTGCGGATGCGGAAGTTCGTGACCACGATCTGGCGGACGGTCTTGTCCTGGCCGTCCTTCTTGTCGGTGTAGGTGCGGAACTCGAAGTAGCCGGTGACCTCGACCTGATCGCCCTTGCGCGCCCGGAAGGCGAGGCCGTCCCAATCGACGCAGGGAAGCCAGACGAGCGGCTTGTCGTCGTAGCCTCCAGTGGCGATGCTGAAGGTGAGGAAGTTGATCTC
>JAJKHS010000085.1 GCA_021154885.1 Thermoanaerobaculum sp. | reverse complement strand
CCGTAGATGAACTTGTTGACCAGGATGTGGTCGCCGATCAGCAGGTTCTTCTCCATCGAGCCCGAGGGGATCTTGAACGCCTGCACCACCCAGGTGCGGGCGAAGGTCGCGAAGATGACCGCGATCAGCAGGGCCTCCAGGTACTCCCGGAGCAGCGATTTCTCGTGCATGGGTGCGGCGGGCCGGCGGGCTACCGGATCAGGCGGAAGGTCCTCTCCCAGCGGGTCTTCGAGAAGAATCCCAGCGCCGTCTCCGCGAGGTCCTTGGCTTTCTCCCCCGGGCTCTGGGGTCCGGCCGCGGTCTTGCCGCCATAGGACCAGTAGATGAAGAGCGCCCGCCCCTTGAGCAGGTGGGCCGGCAGCGGCCCCCAGAACCGCGAGTCGTAGGAGTTGTCGCGGTTGTCGCCCATGCAGAAGTAGTGGCCGGCGGGCACGATGTAAGGCCCGAAGTTGTCGCGCTGAGCGACGAAGCTGCCCAGGGGCGCCGGGGTGCCCTTGTGCAGAGCGTAGCTGGCATCGTTGACCGCCTTGCCGTTGATGTAGAGCTTCTGATCGATGACCTCGATCTTGTCGCCGCCCACGCCGACGCAGCGCTTCACCAGGTCCAGCTTCGGGCTCTCGGGCGACCGGAACACCACGATGTCGCCGCGGCGCACGGTGCGCAGGGGGAGCACCTTCCGTCCCAGGTCGAAGGCCGCGGGCCCGTAGATGAAGCGGTTGACGAAGAGGTGGTCGCCGATGAGGAGCGTGTCCTCCATCGAGCCGCTCGGGATGTAGAAGGTCTGGACGACGAAGGTATTGGTGAACAGCAGGAACACGGCGGCGATGATCAACGCCTCCGCGTACTCCCGCCAGATCGATCGTTCTTCCGCCATGGCGCGGCTACTGTACCCGAAAGCGCCCCGGCCCGCAAAAGATCGCGCAGACCGCTGAATCCTCTGACAAGCCGCCACCTCGGCGCGAAGGCCCGTTTCATGGGCTCTTCGGCCTTCACTCCTTGCCAGGCCCGCCGAACCGTCTGCGCCCTGCGGTGCCACCTCATTTCGCCTTTCCCTTTATTTTCAATCATTTACCGCCGCGTCACCCCCTGGCAGGGAGCTTGATCTATCCGGGCCGCGTCAACCACGGAGAGGAGGTGGCGACGAGAGAGACGGCGAGCCAACAGCACGGAAAGGGGAAAACCGGAGGTCTGTCGAAGCTTTTCACGTCAACGCAGGATTCATTGAAAGGAAACGAACCATGAAGCATGCACATCGCTCCGTCGCCGGACTGGTCATCGCGCTCCTCCTCGCCGCCGCCCCGGGACGGGCTGCCGAGGGGAAGCCGGAAGTGAAAGAGAAGGTCAACATCAACAACGCCGACTCCTCGCAGCTCTCCATGCTGCCGCGGGTGGGTCCCAGCGTCGCCGACCGCATCGTCGAGTACCGCAAGGAGAACGGTCCCTTCAAGAAGCCGGAGGACCTGATGCTGGTGCAGGGGATCGGCGAGAAGACCTTCCAGCTCATCAAGCCCTACCTCGCGACCTCGGGGGAGACGACGCTCAAGGAGAAGGTGGCGGGCGGCCGCTCCAAATCCGGCAAGGCGGCGAAGGGGAAGAGCGGCCGTTCCAAGCCTGGCAAGGCCGGGAAGGAGAAGAGCGCTCCTGACAGCTCCGGCAATGTCGCCCGAGGAGGGAAGGTCGCGCACGCCGCTCCCGCCGCGGCGGGCAGGGCCGCAAAGAAGGCCGCGAAGGGGAAGAGCTCCCACCGCAAATCCGGAGCGGGCGTCCGGTAGCAGGCGCCGGGGGCGGGGAGACCCAGTCTCCCCGCGATCTCCCCGCCCTCGCCTTGCGGAGACGGCCATGACTCCCGCCCAGAAGGGTTTCCAGTTGATCGAGCTCCTCGTCGTGCTGGCGGTGCTGGGCTCGTTTCTCACCGTGAGCGTGCCGCCGCTCCTGCGCAGCACGGACGACCTGCGGCTGCACATGGCGGCCGGCGAGGTGGCCGGGGTGCTGCGGGCATCGCGCAGCTTCGCCCTGCGGTACGGCGCCAACGTGGCGGTGAAGTTCAATACGGGGAAAAACGGCGTCGTCACCTTCGCGCTCTACCGGGACGGCAACGGCAACGGCGTCCTCAGCCGCGAGATCACCAGCGGCAAGGATCCCCTGGTCATGCCGCCGCAGAGCCTCAAGTTCCTGGGCCGCGACGTGGTCTTCGGCTTTCCGCCGGGGCCGCCGCCGCTGGACCCCGGCACGGGCAAGCCGATGGACCGCCTGGACGATCCCATCCGTTTCAACGATTCGGACCTGGCCTCGTTCGGCCATCTCGGCACCTCGACGCCCGGCTCAGTCTACCTGCGGAACGGCAGCGGTCATCTGATGGCGGTGCGGGTGTTCGATCGCACGGGCAAGGTGAGCGTGCTCACCTACGACGCGAAGGCGCGGCGCTGGCGCAGTTGACCCGCAATTGGCCCGCAATTGACTCGCTCTGAACGAGTGCAGTAACGTGGCCGTCATGGGCGCGATCGTCGTCGTCACCACCGTTGGAACCGAAGAGCAGGCCTATCTCATCGCGCGTGAGATCGTCGCCCGACGTCAGGCCGCATGCGTCAACATCGTGCCGGGGATCCGCTCGATCTATCGCTGGAAGGGGAAGATCTGCAAGGACGGCGAGCTGCTCCTGCTGGTCAAGACCCTGGAAGGGGAGTTCGAGGCGGTCGCCGCCACCATCCGCGAGCTGCACAGCTACGAGGTCCCCGAGATCCTCTCCTTCGCCGTCACCCGCGGCGAGCAGACCTTCCTCGACTGGATCGCCGGCAGCGTCGACAAGGACGCCGAGTTCGCCGACGAGGACGAGGAAGAAGAGCTCGCCTACGAGGACTGAGGAAGAAAGGGACGACAGGGACTGCAAGGACAACAGGGACGGGCGCAGTGTTCGTCCCTGTTGTCTCTGAAGTCCCTGCTGTCCCTGCCTTTCCTTCCCTACGCCAAAGCCTGCTCCAGGTCCGCCAGCAGGTCCGCGGCGTCCTCGATCCCCACCGACAGCCGCACCATGCCGTCCGTCAGGCCGAGCTCGGCACGGCGCTCGGGCGGGATGGAGGCGTGGGTCATGCTGGCGGGGTGGGAGATCAGGCTCTCGACGCCGCCCAGGCTCTCGGCAAAGCTCATCACCCGCACGCGGTCGAGCAGGGCCTTGGCCGCCTCGAAGCTGCCCATCTCGATGGTAATCATGGAGCCGAAGCCGTGGGCCTGGCGCTTCTGAATCTCGTGGCCCGGGTGGTCCGGCAGCCCGGGGTAGAGCACCCGCTGCACCTTGGGGTGCTCAACCAGGAAGTCGACGATGCGGCGGGCGTTCTCCTCGTGGCGCGCCTGGCGCACGGCGAGCGTCTTGATCCCCCGCATGGTCAGGAAGGAGTCGAAGGGAGAGAGGATGGCGCCGATCGACTTCTGGACGAAGGCGAACCACTCCGCGTCCTCCGCCGTCGAGGAGATGAGGACGCCGCCGATCGAATCGCTGTGGCCGTTCAGGAACTTGGTCGTCGAGTGGACGACGAAGTCCGCCCCCAGCTCCAGCGGGCGCTGCAGGTAGGGGGAGAGGAAGGTGTTGTCCACCGCGACCCGGGCGCCGCGCGTGTGGGCCATCTTCGCCACGGCGGCGATGTCGGTGATGTCCATCACTGGATTGCTGGGGGTCTCCAGGAAGACCATTTTCGTCTCGGGGCCGAACGCGGCCTCCACGGCGCCGAGGTCCGTGGTGTCGACCCAGGAGAAGGAGAGCCCCATGCGCTCCAGCAGGCGGGTGAAGTAGCGGAAGGTGCCGCCGTAGACGTTGCGCGAAACCACCGTGTGGTCGCCGGACTTGAGCACGGTCATCAACGCCTGGATGGCCGACATGCCGGAGGCGAAGGCGTGGCCGGCGTGCCCGCCTTCGAGTTGCGCCACCTGCGCTTCGAGGGCGCTGCGGGTGGGGTTCTGGACGCGGGCGTACTCGTACTGCGGCGTCTCGCCGAGTTGGTGCTGCACATAGGTGGACGTCTGGTAGATGGGGACCGCCACCGCCCCGGTACGGGGGTCCGGCTCCTGGCCGGCATGGATGGCGCGGGTGGAAAAGCCAAGGTTCTTCGGATCGCCTTTCACAGGGGCTCCCTCGCTTGGACTGTCATGGGAATGGGTGGCGCTGGGAAGAGCCGCCGCCGGACAGGCCGGCATTGTATCGAGGATAAGATAGCCGCGCCATGACCGAGCCCCAGCCCGCCGCCGCGACAGGAACCGAGCCCGAGACCTTCTCCCCCATGCGCTGGGAGGGCCCGGGACTGCGTCTCCTCGACCAGACGCGTCTCCCCCTGGAGGAGGTCTGGATGGATTGCGAGATCCCCGAGCAGGTGGCCGACGCCATCCGCCGGCTGGCGGTGCGGGGCGCGCCGGCCATCGGCGTGGCCGCGGCGTACGGACTGGTGCTGGGGATACGCACGGTCCGCGATCCCGAGCGCCTCGCCGGTCGTTTTGACGAGGTCTCGGAGCTGCTGGGGAGCACCCGGCCCACGGCGGTGAACCTGCGCTGGGCTCTGGAGCGGGGCCGGCAGGTCTTCCTGGCGAGCGCGGCGGACGGTCCCGAGGCGACGACGGCGGCGCTCCTCGCCTGGGCTCGCGAGCTGCACGCCGACGACGTGCGGATCAATCGCCGCATGGGCGCGCACGGCGCGGCGCTCTTCGCCGCAGGGTCCCGCGTCCTCACCCACTGCAACGCCGGCGCCCTGGCCACGGCCGGCTACGGCACGGCCCTGGGGGTGATCCAGTCCGCCTGGGAGCAGGGGAGAGTCGGGCAGGTCTGGGTGGACGAGACGCGTCCCCTCCTCCAGGGCGCGCGCCTCACGGCCTGGGAGCTCAAGCGGCTGGGCATCCCCTTCCGGCTGGTGACCGACAACAGCGCCGGCGCCCTCCTGTCGCAGGGGCTGGTGGACGGCATCGTCGTGGGCGCCGACCGCATCGCGGCCAACGGCGACACCGCCAACAAGATCGGCACCTACACCGTGGCCGTCCTCGCCCACCGGCACAAGGTGCCCTTCTACGTGGCGGCGCCGCTCTCCACGATCGACCGCGCCACGCCGAACGGCGCGGCCATTCCCATCGAGGAGCGCAAGTCCCTGGAGGTCACCGAAGTCTTCGGCACCCGCGTCGCCCCCGAGGACACGCAGGCCCTCAACTTCGCCTTCGACGTCACCCCGGCCGAGCTGATCACGGCGATCATCACCGAGGTGGGAGTGCTCCGGGCGCCGTACGAGCGCAGCATCGCCGCGGCGTTCGGGGATTCCTGACGCCGGACCGCGCTATACTTTGCACCGGAGATTGGAAAAAGATGCTGGACATCATCAAGCAGCACATCGAGGCGACTCCGGGGACCTGCGGCGGCAAGCCGAGGATCGCCGGCCATCGAATCCGGGTCATGGATATCGCCGTTGCCCACGAGCAGCAGGGGATGTCGCCGGACGAGATCGTGTCCATGTACCCGAGCCTCACCCTGTCCGATGTCCATGCCGCCCTGGCCTACTACTTCGATTATCGCGATGAGATCCTTCGCGACATCGCTGAAGAGCGCCGCTACGCCAAAGAAGTCAGGCTGACCACTCCAAGCCCTCTCCACGAGAAGCTTCAACGCCGCAGTGCCGGCTGAGATCCGATTCCACCTGGACGAGTGCGTGCCGGGAGCCGTTGCCGAAGGGCTGCGGCGTCGCCGGATCGACGTCACCACCACACCCGAGTCCGCCTTGATCAGCGCTGTCGACCGCGACCAACTCGCCTTTGCGTCCAAAGAAGGCCGGGTTCTCGTGACGAAAGACTCCGACTTCCTCGGCCTTGCCTTGCGCACGAGGGCTTGGTTCACTGCGGAATCGCGTACTACGTGGATGGGAGCCGCACCATTGGCGAGTTGATCTCCCGCTTGGTGCTGATTCATGCGGTGCTGAATGCTGACGAGATGAATGGCGCTATCGAATTCCTCTGAACGAGGAGGGTGGGAAGGAAAAACTTGGTGGAGGTGGTGGGAGTCGAACCCACGTCCGGAAAACGCGTCCCAGGAGCTTCTACGTGCGTATCCTTCTATTGGTTTCTCGCCGCCGCGCGCTGGAAGAAGGCCAACCTGGCGCGGAAGCCAGCCTCTAAATATCCGGATGCGACTCGAGGCCGCCGCACCCATTGATCCGCTTTAGCGTCATCCCGCCGGGCGCCGCGAATCAAGGCTCCCGTCGGGATGTCACGACCCTTTTTTAGGCCGCGAGGGCGAAGTTGTCGTTCGCAGTTATTTATCCGGTATTACGAGTGGAAGCTCGACACGCTACCCCTGAACCGCTCTGTTCCCCGTCGAAACCGGTACACCCCCAAGTTTGCAAAGAACCGTCGCTGAGTATAACCCAAAGCCGGTCAGGATGATTCCCGGGCCTCGATGGCGGCCACCGCGGCCGGCGGCGTGGCGGCGACGGCGGCCAGGAACTCGTCCGGCCCGCTGGTGCGCAGGCGCGACACCACCAGGAACCAGCCGCCCAGGGCGAGGATGGCGCCGAATGGGGCCACGGCCATCAACTGAGGGTAGAAGGGCCAGAGCACGGTCAACGCCCCGCCGGCGATGGAGAGGATGAGGATCATCACCGACGCGGTCTGGACGTAGTAGACCGACTCCTCGGGCCGGAAGACCACCCGTGACCCACCCTCGGCCGGCTGGACCTCCACGGGACCGGAGACCAGCCCGCGGCGGATGCCGGCCAGCACCGGCAGGTGGAGCCGCCCGCCGGTGCCGCCAGGTTGGAGCTGTGCCCCCCAGTCCTCCGCCGTCTGCCGGAGGGCCGAGAGCGCCCGTTCCGGAGGTATGTCGAGGTCGATCGCGTGCTCCGCCATCGGCGGAAGCATAGCCGAAGCAGCTATGCGGCGGCTCCCGTAGTACACTGTGCTCATGCGTGCGACATTGACGATCCGAGCCGACGAGAAACTGCGCGCGGCGCTCCGGAAACGGGCGGCGATCCAAGGCAAGACCGTCTCCGAGTTGGCCCGTGAGATCCTGAACGAGGCCTTGGAGGAGCGCCCCATGTCTTCACGCACCGGGCATTTGCGAGGGCAGCTCGATCTCCCGTCAGACACCTCGGACCCGTGGCGTAAGCAGCTTCGGGAGCGCAACTGGCGACCTTGAAAACGTGGCTCCTGGACACCGGCCCGATTGTCTCCTACCTCGTGGCGTCGGAAAAAGATCATCTCGAGGTCGCAGCCCGGCTCGACGCTTTTTCGGGGCAGCTCGTCACGACCAGTGCGGTGATCACAGAGGCGATGCACTTCGTAGCCGGAGCCCATAGGGGTCCAACGCTTCTGGCCGAATTCGTCGCCCAAAGCGGGCTTCAGGTCCTGGATTTTAGCGGAGCCGGCGAGCTTGCCGAGGCCGCTCGCAGAATGGAGAAGTACGCCAACCTGCCGATGGACTATGCCGACGCCACGCTGGTGCTCTTGGCCGAGCGCCTGGGTGTCTTCGAGCTCCTTACGCTCGACCGGCGCGGCTTTTCCGTGTTCCGTTCCTCGCGGGGAAAACGCTTTACGCTCCTGTTGGATCAGCCAGGGTCTGCCTGAATGGCGTTCGCTTCAGCCGGGCGTCCGGGCGTCTACAGATCCCCTGGAGGTCTCCCGTCCCGTCGGCTCGGGAAGCCGATTCCCCACTTCGCGAAGCCGGGTCCGCAACTTGCCAGTTGCGCGTGGGAATTCGCGGATTTCGTGTGCGCGCTCGCGAGGGCGCAGAGGAAACTCGCCTTGGCGCACAGGAAACTCGCGAGGGCGTGAGCTCCCCTCCCCATGGCGCACACGGAATTGGCGAACCCGCGCGCCCGCCAAGCCAGGGCGCAGGGCCGGAATCGGCTTCTTCTCCAAGCTTACATTATCGGCGACAACGGCACCGGGGAGACGGTGGGTCCGGGCGAACAACCACGGCCTGCGGCTCCGGCCAACTCCCTTTGCGCTCGCCGGGGTTCAGTGGGACAATCCTACCATGGCGACGTCGACGGCTGATTCCAAGCGGCGTGTAGTCCTTCCTGCGGCAAGACCCGGGGATGTCTTCGATATCCAGAGTCAGGGTGAAGGCCGCCTGCTCCTGGTGCGCCTCGAACGCCCGAAGCCGGGCTCCGGAATGAGCATGGCTCGCTGCCTCGAGGCCATTGCCGCTGCCCCTCTACGGCCGAAACTGAAGTGGGACTCCCTAAGGCCGTGACCCGGGAGCCATGATCCTCCTCGATACGAACTGGGGTTCGGTTGACCTTCGGAGGCGCCCTTGCCGTGTTGCTGCGGGGTACCGAAGCGGTGTAGACTCCGTCTAAGTCGAGTACACAGAGCAGATTAGGAACATGCTGACCGAGATACAGAGATGCCCAAGTGAGGCGCCGAAGTGTCGCGAGGGTAGTCGTTTTCGTGGAAGAGATTGTCGGTCAATCCCATATTGGGGCGACAAGGATTGAGAGATAACTGCAGGTCGGAGCGTCCTAGTCGATGAACATGTTTAAGCATGTTACCGAAAACGTACAAGACTTCGTGCGAGCGGCCCGACTCTGTCTGAATACTGGCCTCGTTCTTCCATGCGTAGCTCTTATCTATTCGGCTATCGACCAGCTGGCATGTCTCGACAGAGCGCCAGAACACAAGGACGTCCAGAGAGACGACTTCATAAAATGGGTGGACACGTACCTTTTGCCCGGCTCGGGACTGAATTGCTCGGCAATCGATCTGTATGGAGCAAGATGCGGAGTTCTTCACTCGCAGTCTCCTCAGTCTAGACTTTCCCGCTTGGGCGAAGCGAAGCAACTCTGTTATGCTCGCGGCCACACGACGCGAGAGGAGTTCCAGGAGTTTGCGGACCGGCTTGGATACGATTCTATCGCTGTGCACCCTGAGGATTTGTTGAAGGCTCTTATAGTTGCGGCGAATAGGTTCGGCGCCCAAATCAACGAAACACCTGGCAAAGCTTGGTTAATGGCAGAAAGAGCATCCATGTTGTTTGCAGAGGTTCTTCCCGAGGAGATGGTCTAATGCACCTGCTTAGACGTCAGGCCGCGAAATGAGGTACGGCGTGGCTCCAAGGGCGGAATCCTTTCAACTTGATGGTTTTCTGTACACTCAGCAATGGGCAGGTGTAGGCCCAAACACTCGAGAGAGTGATCGACAGTTGAATCTCGCTCGACGCGCAAACAGGCTGGCACATCGCGAGGCGTTCCGTCTTAATATTGATTCCACCAACAACCGGCAGCTATTCAGCGCCTGCCTCTTTCTGAGGCTGCTAGAATCTTCGCAGGCTGGAATTGTGCTGAGCACAATGGGCTTGAGGCATGATGCCGCTACGGTTTTGCGAGGAGCGCTGGAGGCTCTAATAAAGCTGCGCGCCTGCGGTGCTGACCCTGACTATCTGCGGACATATGCCGACAGAGGAAGCAAGGAGACATTGAAGAGGGTACGCCTTGGCCTTTCCCAAGAAGATCGGGCGACTCTCTCGCCGGAACTGAGGCTACGCTTAGAAACTACTGAGAGGGAGCTTGAGGGCATGATAAAGGAGGGATTTTCTAAGGAGCCCTCACTTGAACATCTCGCCGAGAAGGTGGGGCTAAAGGAACTCTACAAGTTTCTCTACCGGCCGTTCTGCGCATCTGCCCACAGCGAGTCTGGTGCGCTGGTGGATTATCTCGATGTTCGCGGGGAGGACGTTCAAAGCTTCGTATACGAACCTCGATTCGAGTACTCCGCTGTCTATCTGGCCATCGCAACAGATTTCCTGTTGGTGGGAGTAGAATCTATCCTGGGCATAACCGGTAGTAGGGCTTCTAAAGAGCTGACTGAGTTGCGGCATGAGCTTGAGAGAGACGTTTCCCCATGGCCTGGAGAGATGCCGCCCAACCCGGGGCCTGAAGCGGACACCTGACGGTGCCGCTGAGTCCCGTCCACGTTCGATGACAGAATGGCGTAGCAGCGGAATGCTGTAAGAGCCGAATAACTTGGTCAGCACACAAGCATGCCCACCGCACTAAGACTCGGTCCCTATCGGTTTTTCTTTGTTTCGCTGGACCGCGGCGAGCCGCCGCATGTTCATGTGCGGCGTGAGAACAGGGTGGCAAAAATTCTGGTTGGACCCGGTCGCCCTGCAGCAGGCTGGGGGCTACGGCCGGCCGGAGCTCAACACAATCGCGGCGATGGTAATTGAGCATCGCGATAAACTGCTGGAGGACTGGTATGAATTCTTTGGCCGTTGAGACACAGGAACCTAGAGCGCAACAGGTCACGGTGAATGCAGAGGCTCTGATCGTTGATTTGGTAGATAGCAGAACACTCATTGTCCCCTTGGTCTGGTTCCCACGCCTATGGCATGGGACGCCTGCGGAGCGTGCCAATTTAGAAATCTTTGGCGATGGGGCCTTCATTCACTGGCCGGACCTGGATGAGGACTTAAGCGTGACTGGACTTCTATCCGGTCACCGCAGCGGCGAGAGCCCTCAATCTTTGAAGAGATGGCTCGAAGCCCGCACTTCCCAACGGTGATCCGGGGCCCTCAGGTGGGCCGCGGTGAGCTTTTCAAGGCGCTCTTCGTCCTGAGCAGCGCCGTCTATAAGGAGATCGATTCTAGGTGCCTGAGATCGCGAGGTTTTTTGGCGTCATCATTCGCATGTACGCAGAGGCGGGCGGTCCTCATCATCGGCCGCACTTTCACGCTTACTACCAGCAGGAAGTCGCTATCTACGGGATTGATTCGGTCGACCTAATCGCAGGGTCGCTGCCGCGGCAGCAACAGCGTTTCGTTGAGGCTTGGGCGGAGTTACACCGCCAGGAGTTGCTGGCGAATTGGGCGCGCTTGCAAGAAGGTCGCTTACCCGCTAAAATTGAGCCCTTGAGGTGAGGAGGTATAATGGAGCACCCGATCTACCGCGTAACATCAGTGGAGCCTCTCGGGGGCTATCGACTGCGGGTCGGCTTCGATGATCAGAGCGCCAGAGAGATCGACCTCGGGGAAGTACTGGAGGGAGAGATCTACGGACCTCTTCGCGATCCGGCGACATTCGCCACCGTCGCCATTGATCCCGAGGTCCATACTCTCGTTTGGCCTAACGGTGCGGATTTCGATCCGGCGGTTTTGCATGATTGGCCCAGGCATGAGGCTGCGATGCGGGAACTCGCCAAGAGATGGTCGCTGGCTGGTGTGTAGATGTTATAGAACCCCGCTGCTAGGGATTGACTCCAACCCCAGCCTGGATGCCGTCGAGGGCGGCGAGACCGTCCGCGTGTACCGCAACGGTCGGCCGGTCGCGGACATCGTCCCGGTCAAGGCGGCGATGCCGGCCTGGAAGAAGCCGCCCCAGACCCGGCTCTCTCTGGGCAGTCTGAGCCTCGGCGACGAGGTCCTGTCTGACCGCGACGAGCAGCGATGAGGGTCTTTTTCGACACCTCCGTTAAGCGTAACTCAGATCCGCGCCGGTGACCGGGGGCCTCAGGCTGTCGCCTGCTCCCTGATCTCGAGACCGCGGCTCGCGGCGAAGTAATGGAGGCGACCCTTGAGGTCGGCCACGCTTCCCTGACAGCGCTCCAGGACGTCGGGCGTGAGCAAGAGGGTGAAATCGCCCCCGGAGTCCGCGACCACGCAGGGGAGGCTCTTTTCCACCAGATCCTTTAGTCCCCCGGAGAGCTCGTCGCGGTGAAGGTAGTCGATCGGGACCCCGATCTCCTCGCGGCAATTCCGCCATTCGGACTTCTCTCCGGCCAAGCCGTGGGTGATGGCGCAGAGAGTGCAGTTCTTGATGCGCAAAAGTTTCTTCGCGCTGTCGAGCAGGGCGTTGAACGATCCCGAGTCCGCGGCGAAGACGAAGATCAGCCGGTCGATGGGTCGCTTGGGGGACATGAGCGCCTTCCTTTCTGAAGGTCCGCGCCCGAGCCTCGCAAAGATGTCTCAGGCGGCTTCTTCTTCTTCTACGAGGAGAGTGTCGAGGAAGGACTCAACCGTGACGAGGAAGGTCTCGACGTCGGGGAGCTGGTTGATGGCCTGCCGGAGCTTGCGGCCGTTGGGCAGGCCGTGGGTGTACCAGCCGGTGAACTTCCGCAGCTTGTGGAGAGCGAACGTGGACGCCTCCCGCTCGGCGACCATGTGGAAGTGCTCGAGGATCAGGTCCCGGCGGTCGGCGAGGGTGGGCTCGCTCATCCGGCTCCCCGCCATGCGAGCGGCGGTCTGGCGGAAGATCCACGGGTTGCGGGTGGCGCCGCGGCCGACCATGACGCCGTCGCAGCCGGTCTCGGCCATCATGCGCAGGGCGTCCTCGGGCTCGCGGACGTCGCCGTTGCCGATCACCGGGATGGAGAGCGCCTCCTTGAGGTGGGCGAGGTGGCTCCAGTCGGCCTCGCCGGTGAACATCTGCCGCGCCGTGCGGGCGTGCAGGGCGACCGCGGCGACGCCGTTGGCCTCGCAGATCCGGCCGAGATCGAGGTAGTTGCGCCGGCAGTCGTCCAGCCCCAGGCGGAACTTGACGGTCAGGGGGATGGAGATCGCGTCGCGCACGGTGCGGACGATGCTCTCCGCGAGTTTGAGGTCGCCCATCAGGGCGGCGCCGGCGCACCCCTTGAGCACCTTGTTGGCCGGGCAGCCCATGTTGATGTCGCAGACGTCGGCCCCCAGCTCCTCGACGACCAGGGCGGCCTCGCGCATCGTGGCCACGTCCGAGCCGTAGATCTGAATGGCGAGCGGGCGCTCCTCCGGGCTGAAGTACATCAGCTCGCGGGTCCGCTGGTTGCCCTGGACGATGGCCTTGGAGGAGATGAACTCCATGGAGACCACGCCCACGCCGCCGATCCGCCGCACGAGGAGGCGGAAATCGCGGTCTGTCACGCCGGCCATGGGAGCGAGCCAGAGCGGGGGATCGATGCGGAGGGGGCCGAGGTGCACCATAGCGGGGGATATTGTAGCGGAGGCGTCATGGGGGAGGTTCTAAGCACAGTGTCGTGTATTGACAGTACCTGGGACAGGGTGTACCGTGGAGGTTGTCGAGAGTGGAGGCTGCCAATGCTTATCCCCAACAAGATACATGCTGTCGTGTTCAAGGAAGAAGGGTGGTTCGTTGCTCAATTCCTGGAGTACGACATCGCGACCCAGGCGAAGTCTGTCACCGCGTTGCTCGATGAGGCGGAGCAAATCATCGCGGCCTACATTCTGGTGGCCGAACAGAAAGGCTTAGAGCCATTCACGAACATGCCGCGAGCCCCTCGACGGTTCTGGCAGATGTACAAGGACGCCAAGCCGGTTCGTCACAACGAGCCCCCTGATGAGCGCCGTCCGGTCCTCGAGTTGCGCGCCGCCTAGCCGCCTAGTAGATGTCCAGGTCAGGATTCTCGTCGTCATCAGCTTCCTGCGGCTGGAGTCCAAAGTCCTCTGGGGGTATTCCTAGCAGCCGGCAGAGGCTCGCAGTTGTAGACGGGCCCAGTTGTTCGTCCAGATCGAGACCGCGCGGGAGAAGTACCGCGGTCTCCTTGTCCGCGCTCTCAAGACACCATCTGCTCACCGGCAGCCCTGAGGGACCCTGGATGAGTATCCGTTGACGCCGAAGCCCATAATGAGACTCGACCAGGGTCAGAAATTCTAGGACCGTCAGACTCCACGGATGCTTGTTGGCGGGCACCAAGTCATCGTAACACGATTACACTTTCCTTCATTCGGCAACCCCTCCTCCCCGCACCGTCCGCCCCAGCCACAGACTGAGCAGCGCCGCGATGGCGGCCCACTGGAGACCCCCGGCGAGGAGGCTCCAGAAGAGGAACGGTGTTCCATCCAGATGAAGGAAGGCCAGGGAGATGGGGAGGTCGATCCAGGCCAGGACGTTGCCGCGGCCGAAGGTGCTCCAGGTCCACCAGACGAGGAGGGCGACGACGGTGTGGATCACGAAGCCGAGAACCAAGGCGGTGCGGGCGGCGCGGCGCGAGGGGCGAAGCATCAGGATCTCCTTCCGTCGGCGGCCAGCCGGAAGCCGTAGTCGGTGTAGCGCATCCCCGGCGGAATGGCCGAGCGGGCGGCGCAACGGCTCCCTTTGACCTGATGCCGCCATGAGCCGCCGCGGGACGAGCGCCGGACGCCCACGGCCGGGCCCGGGGGATCGTTCAGGGGTGAAACTTCGTAGTAGCGGGGATCGTACCAGTCCGAGCACCACTCATGGACGTTCTCCCCCAGCCCCAGGAAGCCGAGCGGATGCAGCGACAGGTAGGCTTCCACCGGCTCCGGACCTTCGCGCCAGCGCCGGGCGTAGTCGGGGAGGCTCTCGGGTGGATCGTCCCCCCAGGGGTAGAGGACGTCCCGGCCGGCCCGCGCGGCCCACTCCCACTCCGCCTCCGTGGGCAGCCGCACGGCGTCGCCCTCCCGCTCGCTCGTCCAGCCGCAGAAGACCGCCGCGTCCTCCCAGGACGGGGCCACCGCGGGCATGCGGGCGTGGCCGAAGGCGGGCTCCTCCCAGCAGGGCGGAGCCGGGTGGCCGGTCGAGTCGAGGAAGGACTGATACTCTTGCCGGGTCACCGGCGTACGGGCCAGCCGGAAGGGCGAGACGCGTACCTGGTGGCGCGGGTTCTCGTTGTCACGGGGTCCGCCGCCCATCCAGAAGAGGTCGCCCGGGACCTCGATCCAGTCGATTCCGCCGGGGAGCATTCCTCTAGCATAGCCCCTGTACGTGGACCGGTGCGGCAGGCGGGATAGGATCGGGTGGTGCCCCTAGCGACCTTTTTCAGGGAGATCCCTACGAGCGTGACCGCGAACCTCTCAATCCCCTCCGCTCCCCCCCGGCCTGAGCCGCGGGTCGACCTCGCCGCGGCCCGGCTGCTGGCGCCGCTCCCCTCGGCGTGGCTGGCCGGTCTCGATCTCGACCTGCTGGTGCCGTTGCAGTTCCTCCCGCCGGGCCGCCTGCCGGCGTTCACGCCGCCGCCGGTGGACCGCCGCGAGCTGGCCGAGGCCCTCGCCGTGAGCAACCGCGCCTACGGCAACGAGAACGCCGACCGGCTCGCGGGCCGGCTGGCGGATCCTGCCGTGCGGGTAGTGGTGGCCGGCCAGCAGCCGGGCCTGCTCGGAGGGCCGCTGTACTGTCTCGCCAAGGCGCTCGCTGCTGCGCGCTGGGCCGCGGCCCTGGAAGCGGCCGGGCAGCCGGCGGTGGCCGTCTTCTGGGTGGCGACCGAGGACCACGACTGGGCGGAGGTCGAGCAGGCGGTGGTCCTCGCCCCGGACGGCGCCCGCGCCTTCGACCTCGGCCCGGACCCGGAGCCGCTCACCCCGGTGGGGATGCGGACGCTGGGCCCCGCGATCGAGGAGGTGCTGCGCGGTATCGCCGAGGCCGTGCCGGGCGACCGCTACCACGAGTGGCTGCGCACGGTGGCCCGCTGGTATCGGCCGGACGCCCGCTTCGGCGAGGCCTTCTGCCGGCTGATGGCGAACGTCATGGGCCCGCGATGTCCCCTGCTGCTCGACTCCATGCTGCCGGAGCTCAAGGCGGCGCAGCGGCCGTGGCTGCGGCGGCTGGTAGAGCGGCGGCAGGAGCTGGAGGAGGCCCTCATCCAGCGAGACGGCGAGGTCAAGGAGCGCGGCTACTCCCTCCAGGTGAGCCCGCAGCGGGGCGCGAGCCCGCTCTTCCTCCTGCGCCACGGCGAGCGCCGGCGGATCGAGTGGCGCGACGGCGGCTATGCCCTGCGCGGGCGGGACGAGAAGCCGGGGACGATCGAGGAGCTGCTGAGGATCGTCGACGAGAACCCGGCGGTGGTCTCCCCCGGCGTGCTGGCCCGCCCCGCCGTGCAGGACGCCGTGCTCGGCACCGCCCTCCAGGTTCTGGGGCCGGGCGAGCTCTCCTACATGGCCCAGGCCGCCGCCACCCACGCCGTGCTGGAGGTGATGCCGCCCTGGGTGGCGCTGCGGCCGCAGACGCTGATCCTCGAAGCCAAACAGGTCGAGCGCCTGCGGGAGCTGGGCATCCCGCTCGCCACCCTGCTGGGCGATCATGCCGGAGTGGACCGCTGGCTCGCGGAGCGCGACGGCGGCGATCTGGTGGGACCGGTGCGGCGCTGTCTGGAAGACTCGCTGGCCGACCTGCGCGGCGCGATCCTGGCGGCTGATCCCAATCTCGAGCGGCCGTTCGAGAAGACGCGGGAGCAGATCCTCCATGCCCTCGCCGTCTTCGGCGAGAAGGCCACGGCCGCGGCGGCGCGCAAGAACGAGGTGGTGGACCGCCGCACCCACCAGCTCCGCGAGGCCTGCCTGCCGCTGGGCAAGCCGCAGGAGCGGATCGTGTCGACCGCCCACTTCCCGGGCAAGTACGGCCCGGAATTCGCCGAGAGCTTGTGGGAGCAGATGGAGCTGGACTCCGCCCATCTGCAGGTGATCGTGCCATGAAGCTCGACGTGCTGGCCGTCGGCGCCCATCCGGACGACGTGGAGCTGGGTTGCGGCGGGACGCTCGCCCTGCTGGCGGGACAGGGACGGAAGGTGGGCATCCTGCACCTGACCCGCGGCGAGCGTGGCACCCGCGGCACGGCCGAGGAGCGGCGGGCCGAGGCCGAGCGGGCGGCGGCGGCCCTGGGCGCGGCGGCGATAGGCTTCCTCGACTGCGGCGACGGCGGCCTGCGCACGGGGCCGGCCGAGGAGGACTCGCTGATTGCGAAACTCCGCGAGTGGCGCCCGGACCTGGTGCTGGCGCCGGCCCCCCACGACCGCCATCCGGATCACACCCGCGCCCACCAGCTCATCGAGGCAGCCTGCTTCTACGCCGGCCTGCGCAACCGGGGCGAGGGCGAGGCCCATCGGCCGGCCGCCTTGTTCGCGTACATGCAGCACGACCCGTTCGAGCCGAGCTTCATCGTCGACGTCACCGGGGTCTGGGAGGCGAAGCTTGAGTCGCTGCGGGCTTATCGCAGCCAGCTTCACCAGTTGGAAAGGGACGACAGGGACGGCAGGGACAAAGATGAGAGGGACGGGGCGCCCATGACCAAGGTGGCTTCGCCAGAGTTCCGGCTGGCGGTGGAGGGGCGGGCTCGCCACTTCGGGCTGCTGATCGGCGCGGCCTTCGGGGAGCCCTTCTGGAGCCGGCTGCCGCTGGCGGTGGCGGACCTGCTGGCGATCCTGCCGGGAGGCGTACGATGAGGATCGGGATCAGTTGCTATCCCACCTACGGCGGGTCGGGGATCGTGGCCACCGAGCTGGCCATGGCGCTGGCCGCGCGGGGGGACGAGGTCCATGTCATCAGCTATGCCCTCCCCTCCCGCCTTTCGCTCCTCAACTCGCGGATCTTTTTCCACGAGGTGGTGACCCCGACCTATCCGCTGTTCGACAACTTTCCTCCCTATTCCCTGGCCCTCACCACCAAGATGGTCGAGGTGGCCCGGCACGCGCCGCTCGACGTGCTGCACGTCCACTACGCCATCCCCAACGCCGTCTCGGCCGTGCTCGCCCGGGAGATCATGGCGCCGCAGCCGCTGCCGGTGGTGACCACGCTGCACGGCACGGACGTCACCCTGGTGGGGAACGACCCCAACTATCTGGAGACCACCCGCTGGGGGGTCAACCAGAGCGACGCCGTCACCGCCGTCTCCGAGTCGCTGCGTCGCACCACCGTCGAGCAGCTCGGGACGCGCAGCGAGATCCACGTCATCCCCAACTTCATCGATCCGGCGCGCTTCGAGGCCGCGCGCCAGTTCGCCGGAGCTCGCCGCTGGGCCCAGAAGGGGGAGCGGCTGCTGGTCCACATCTCCAACTTCCGCCCCGTCAAGCGGGTGCTGGACGTGATCGCCACTTTCGAGCGGGTGCAGAAGCAGGTCCCGGCGCGGCTGCTGATGGTGGGCGACGGGCCGGACCGCGGCAAGGTCGAGCAGTATTGCCGCGAGCACCATATCTGCGGCTCCATCACCTTCATCGGCAGCCTCCCCTTGGTGGAGGAGGTGCTGGTGGGGGCCGACCTCTTCCTCCTCCCCTCCGAGTCCGAGTCGTTCGGCCTCGCCGCCCTCGAGGCCATGTCCTGCGCGGTGCCGGTGATCGCCGCCGCCGCCGGCGGTCTGCCTGAGGTGGTGGACGACGGCGTGACCGGCTTCCTCCGCCCGGTGGGGGACGTGGAGGGCATGGCGGCGGCGGCCCTGCGCCTGCTGGGCGACGAGGACCTGCGGCGGCGCATGGGCGAGGAGGGCCGGCGGCAGGCCGTCGAGCGCTTCAGCCAGGACGCCGTGGTAACGCGCTACCGGGCCCTCTACGAAAAGGTGACAGGCCTGCCCTGAGACGGGATCTCATGGCCGCGTACCGCGCCCCCACGGATGAGTCCAGGGCCGAGATCCGGGAGAAGGGCTCGCGCTTCCTGGCGGTGGTCGGTCCGGCGGCGGACGAGGCGGCGGCGAAGGCGCTGCTCGGCGAGTTGGCGCGGCGCCATCCCGACGCCACCCACCACTGCTGGGCCTGGCGGATCGGCGAGCCGCCCCGGGAGCGCAGTGCCGACGCCGGCGAGCCGGCCGGCACTGCCGGGGTGCCCATCCTCCAGGTGCTGCGCGGCGCCGGCCTGTCGGACGTCCTGGCGGTAGTCGTCCGCTGGTTCGGCGGCACCAAGCTGGGCAAGGGGGGCCTGGCCCGGGCCTACGCTGCGGCCGCGCGGGAGGCGGTGCAGAGGCTGCCCGTCGTGTCGCGGGTGCCGGTCGTCCGGCTCGCCGTCGAGGTGCCATATGAGCGGGTGGGTGCAGTCAAGCGCCTGATCCGCCCGCCCGAGGTGGAGCTGGAGGGCGAGGAGTACGGCGCTGCGGCGCGGCTGGTGCTGCTGGTGCACGAGGAGCGACGGGGGGCCCTGCTGGAGGCGCTGGCCGAGCTCGGAACCGGCGAGGCCCTGAAAGCCGAAAAAGAAAGCGAATTCTAAGACTTCGGTGTTTTGCGAGCCGCTTTTTTCCGGAGGACGGGGGCCTGTATACTCTGGCTCCAGAGGATTGGTCGATCCGCCTGAAAGGAGAGATCCAGCGATGAGTGAGCCCAGCGTTCCGCCGCCCCCGTCCTACACTCCGCCTCCACCGCCCACCGGAGCGCCGCCGCCGGGAGGCGTCAGCCCGAACCGGACGATCATGCTTGTCCTTGCCTATCTCGGGGTGCTTGCCATCATTCCTCTCCTTGTCGAGAAGAACGACCCGGAGGTTCAGTGGCACGCCAAGCACGGGCTGGTGCTGTTCGTCGCCGAGATCATCCTGTTCATCGCGATCAACATCCTTCACTTCATCCCGGTCCTCGGTACCATCATCGGCTGCCTGCTGACCGTGGTGCTGCCGCTCGCCATCCTCGTCCTGCACATCGTCTGCATCCTCAAGGCGGTGAACGGACAGCGCTTCATCATTCCGGGCATCAGCGAGTTCGCCGACCGCTTCTGATCCCTGGCAGGGAGAGGGGCCGAGCGGCCTCTCTCCTTCACCGACCCAGACCCCTGAAGGGAGGGTAGCTCGATGACCGTATCGTCGCCGCCTCCGCCGCCCCGCTGGTGCCGCAGACCCAGTCGTCCGGCAGCACCCAGGCGACCACAGCGCTGATCCTCGGAATCCTCGGCGTCGTCTGCTGCGGGCTCCTGGCGCCCATCGCGTGGTACATCGGCAGCCAGGAGCTCAAGGCTATCCAGGCGGGAACCTCCCCGGCCGCCGGCGAGGGCCTCGCCAAGGCTGGCATGATCCTGGGCATCATCGGGACCATCCTTCTGGGCCTGTCGATCTTCTGGATCTTCTTCATGGGCGGCATGGCGATCCTGCAAGGAATGATGAACCATTAGCAGCGCCTCCCGTCACTGGATACTGGCGAGCTTCGCGGGGCTGGCGGTGCTCGCCGTCTTCCATGTCTGGACTCCCTCGGGGGACCCGGCCCAGGCGATCTGCCTGTTTCGGCGCCTGTTCCATCTCCCCTGCCCGGGTTGCGGCATGACCCGGGCCTTCACCGCTCTCGCCAAGGGGGAGTGGTCCGCGGCCGTGGCCCTCCATCCCCTGGCTCCCGCCCTTGCCGCCGAGCTGATCCTCGGCTGGGCGGCCTGGGGGATCGCGCTCGCCGCGCGGCGACCGTTACGCCTGCCGGTCCGGACCGACGTCCTGCTGCTGGCCAACCTGGCGGCGCTCGTCGCCCTCTGGCTGGGGCGGGTGGCGACGGGCACGCTCCCCTGGTGATTGCGCTAAGCTGAAGAGATGGATCGGGTACGCCGCCGGCTGAAGACGTGGCTCGTCATCCTGGCCGCCTGCATTCTGCTGGCCTTCGACTTCGCCCGGCCGCCCCGCGATCAGCTCTCCGCCCGCGCCCTCCTCGGCGCCATCCATCTCTATCAGGCGACGCTCTCGCCACACATGGGCGACCTCGGGGTCCGCTGCCGGTTCACACCCACGTGCAGCCACTACGGCGAAGGGGCGATCCGCAAGTACGGCGCCTGGAAGGGGAGCTGGCTGGCGGCCTGGCGGATCCTCCGCTGCGGCCCCTGGACGCCGGCCGGCACGGTCGACCCACCCTGAGCGAGGAAAGAGGCCATGGACCCAGACAAGATCGACTATCCGGCCATTCTCCAGGAGGCCTTGCGGGACGCCGTGCGCCGTATCCTGGAGCAGGTATCCGAGCACGGGCTGCCCGGCGAGCACCACTTCTACGTCGGGTTTCGCACCCGGTTCCCCGGCGTCGAGGTGCCGCGGTTCCTGCGCGAGCAGTATCCGGAGGAGGTCACGATCATCCTCCAGAACCAGTTCTGGGGACTGGAGGTCGGGCCCGAGGTCTTCTCCGTGCTGCTGAGCTTCGGCGGCTCGCGCCAGCGGCTCGTGGTCCCCTTCGCCTCCCTGACGGCCTTCGCCGATCCGTCCGCCGACTTCGGCCTCCGTTTCCAAGCCGCAGGCGCGGCCGATGACGCGGCGCAGCCGGAGGCGGCGATCCCGGACGAGGCCGAGCCGGAGTCGCCGGCCGGCCCCGCCCGCCCGGGTGTCATCCGCTTCGATCCCTCCCGCCGGCGCTGAGGCGCGCCGAAATTCTTCACTCCCCGCCGCCGTTGTAGGCGTGGGGGACTCCGACCATGCGAACCGCAAAGACTCAGATCCTTCTGCCGGCTTTCCTCTGCGCCGCCGCCCTCTTCGCCTTCGCCTGTGGACGCACCCAGGAACAGACCGGGCAGGCTGCGACGCCTTCTCCTGCGTCGCAGACGGCGCAGGCGCCGGCCGTGCCCCAGTCTCAGCCCCCAACCAACGAGCTGCGACCCGAGCCCCAGTCGGTGCAGATCCACGAGCAGGCGCCGCCGGCGGTCGATCAGGGCCGCGACGATAAAGCCCAGTTGGATTCCCGGGAGCGGGCGCTCGCGGAACGGGAGTCGCAGATCGCCGCCCGGGAGCGCCGGCTGCAGGAGCACGAGCAGCAGGCCCGCTCCGGCGAGATCCGCTTGACACCGAGGCCCAGGAGGCCCGCGCCGGTGCCTGCCCCGGCACCCGTGCCGGGCCAGCCAGACGATGCGACTTCGGCGCCGGCCCCAGGTCCCGAGCCGGCCCGTGAAGAGCCCGCTCCTGAGCCGGCCCCTGCTCCCGAGCCGCCGCCTGTCGAGGCGCCGCGGACGGTCGACGTCAGCCTGCCGGCCGGCACGGCGCTCGACGTCGAGCTTTTGGACCGGCTGGCCAGCAACACCAGCCACGCCGGCGACACCTTCCGCGTCCGGATCGCACAGGACGTGCGGGAGGATGGCGTGGTGGCCATCCCCCGCGGCTCGGAGATCGTGGGCGTGGTCACCGAGGCGGTGCCGCTGCCCCGGGTGGGCGGTCAGGCGAAGCTCGGCCTGAGGTTCACCGACCTGGTGCTCCCCTCGGGCTCCACGGTGCCGATCCATGCCTCCCTGATCCAGCAGGGGCGCAGCAAGACCGGCCGCGATGCTGCCACCATCGGCGGCGCCGCGGCGGGGGGCGCCATCCTGGGGAACATCCTCGGCAAGGGGGACCGCGGCAAGGCCTCGGTCATCGGCGCCATCATCGGCGCGGTCGCCGGCACGGCCATCGCCTCCAGGACCGCCGGCGAGGAGGTCGTGATCCCGCAGGGCTCGGTGCTGGGCGTCAGGCTGAACGACCCGCTCGAAGTCCGGGCCCGGGTCCGGCCCTGAACGCTCCGCCGCTCCTGCTCTCCCTGGGGGTTTCCGCGGGGGCGCTGTATACTGCGCTCCTCAACCCCGGGGTTTCGCGGGAATCTCCTCTCGCCCGCCGCCGGTTCTCATGAGCCATGACTGAAACTTCAGCGACTGCTCCCCGCCGCCCCGCTCGCCAGGGCCTCTTTGGTGGACCTGTATCGTCGCGGCGGCGGGAGGTGAAGCCTTACGAGGACGCTTCCTCGGGGACCGGCCGCAAGTCCTCGCTCAAGCCCCGCACCGTCCTCAACGACGCCCTCGACCTGGTGCGGGCACGCAAGGGCCGGCTGGCGTTGGGCCTGCTCCTGATGGCGATGAACCGCGTCACGGGGCTGGTACCGCCCTACACGACCAAGTATCTGCTCGACGACGTCATCGGCAAGCACAACCGGGAGATGCTCCCCTGGCTGGTGCTCATCGCCGGGGCTGCGACCCTGGTCCAGGCGGCCAGCTCCTTTGCGCTGGCGCAGGTCCTGGGCAAGGCCGCGCAACGCTCCATTACGGAGCTCCGCCGCGAGGTGCAGCGGCACGTCGGACGGCTGTCCGTCGGCTACTACGAGCAGACCAAGGCGGGAACCCTCTTGTCGCGGGTGATGAACGACGCGGAGGGAATCCGCAACCTGGTGGGGACCGGCCTCGTGGAGGTGCTGGGCGGCCTGGTGACGGCGGCGCTGGCGATGGGTCTCCTCTTCCATCTCAACGTCAAGCTGACGCTGATCGCCCTCGGCGTGCTGTCCCTCTTCGGCTTCGTCATACAGTACGCCTTCAAGATCCTGAAGCCTCTGTTCCGCGAGCGCTCGGTGATCAACGCCGAGCTGTCCGGCCGGCTCACCGAGTCATTCTCCGGCGTGCGGGTGGTGAAGGCCTACCGGGCGGAAAAACGCGAGACCCTGGTCTTCACCAAGGGGGTGCACCGGCTGTTTCGCAACGTCGCCAGAACGATCACCGGCTTCTCCGCCATCACCGCCGTCTCGGCCCTGCTGCTGGGAGCGATCGGTGTCACCATCATGGCCGTCGGGGCCAGCGACGTCCTCATCGGCCGGATGACGGTTGGCGGTTTCATTACCTTCACCCTCCTCCTCGGCATGATGATCGGGCCGATCGTTCAGGTCGTGAACATCGGCAGTCAGATCACCGAAGCCTTCGCAGGCCTGGAGCGCATCCGCGAGCTCCGCAACGAGACGCCGGAGGATGAGGGCGAGGCCTCCCGCCAACCCCTGCCGGAAGTGGAGGGGCGGATCGAGTTCCGTGACGTCTACTTCGAGTATGAGCCCGGGGCCCCCGTGCTCAAGGGGATCTCGTTCGTGGCCCAGCCTGGGACCTCGACAGCCCTCGTCGGTCCCTCGGGATCGGGCAAGAGCACGCTGATCGGCCTGGTGGCCGCCTTCCACCGCCCCACCTCCGGCGACATCCTGGTGGACGGCAAGGATCTCGTCAGCCTGCGCCTCGGCGACTACCGCTCCCACCTGGGGGTAGTGTTCCAGGACAACTTCCTGTTCGACGGCACCGTGCTGGAGAACATTGCCTACGCCGAGCCCCACGCCTCCGAGGAGGAGTTGCTGCGGGCAGCGAAGATCGCCCACTGCGACGACTTCGTCCAGCGGCTCCCTCAGGGCTACGACACGATCGTCGGCGAGCGCGGGGTGAAGCTGTCGGGTGGAGAACGGCAGCGGGTGGCGATCGCGCGGGCGATCCTGGCGGACCCCAGGATCCTGATCCTGGACGAGGCCACCTCCTCGCTCGACAGCGAGAGCGAGGCCCTCATCCAGCAGGGGCTGGCGGAGCTGATGAAGGGGCGGACGACCTTCGTCATCGCTCACCGGCTGTCCACCATCCGCCAGGCGGATACGATCCTGGTGCTGGAGGGCGGTCAGGTCATCGAGCGCGGCCGCCACGAGCAGCTCCTCGCTCTCGGCGGGCGCTACCACGCTCTCTACACCCGACAGTACAACCTCGAGTCCAACCTCTTCCGCAATCCGGGCGAGGCGGAGGAGGAGAAGGTCGAGGAGCCGGCGACAGCGGCGGCCGACGCCGGAGTGGGACGGGGACGGCGGCCGCTGATCTCCATCTGAGCCGGAGGTTTCGCGCTCAGCTCTTCGTCCGGCCTTCCTTCTTGCGCTCCTTGTTCACCGTGCGGGCCGCGATCTCCTTGGCCCGCTCCGTGGACCGGCCTTCCTTCTTCTCGCTCTCCTTGACGTGTTCGTACTGGCGCTCGTCCTTGGCGCTCCAAGCCTTGGGCATGACGTCCTCCTTCGTTCGGAGCGCCCCGGGACCTCTCCGCGGCTGACTCCGGCTGACCCCGAGAACAGCAAGGACCGCGCCAGCGGCCGCGGTCCGGCTGCTCCTACCGGATCAGCCGCTCGAATCCCTGCCGGCGCTTGATCTGGAGCGGCTTGTCGCGACTGCCGAGGTAGCCCTCGTGGCCGGAGAGGTCGGTGGCCACCCCGTAGAACTCCACGGTTTCGTTCTGGTGGAAGGACGGGGGGATCTCCACCGTGTAGTAGCCGGTGCGGGTCTTCTGGAGGGGGAGCTCGCGCATCTTGCCGCCCTGCGGCCGCGCCAGCAGCTTGACGCTCTTCACCTGGTAGTCGTCGGTGGCGCGGAAGCTCAGCTCCACCACGGTGCCGCGGGAGTATTCGAGGAGGAAGCCGTCCCGCAGCACGAGCTGAGGCGGCTCCTTGTCGAGCTGGGCGAGCTGGTCCTGGAGCCGCTGGCGGGCCTCGGCGAAGCGGGGCGCGAGATGCGGGGTGGGCTCGACGCCGCTCAACGCCTCCAGACCGTCGGCAGGCTTCTTGTGGCGCTCGATGCCGGGCAGGGCGGCGAGCAGGGTCTCCTGCCGGTTCTCGTTCTGCTGGTAGGCCCGGTACTTCGCGACCCGGTCTTTGAGGCCTGGCCGGTCGGGCCAGGTGCGCTCGACCGGCTCGAGGCGGGCGAGGGCCTGGTCGTACTTCGCCTCCTTGACCAGCCCGTCGGCCTCGGCTTCGAGGGAGGCCGCGGCCTTGGCCCGCAGGTCCTCGGGATCGCTCATCTTCGGCAGCAGGGAGTGCAGGTTGGCGAACCGCTCCAGGACTTGGGACCGGTTCCCCTGGGCCGCCGCGACGAGGGCTTGGCCGTAGGAGTCCACGATCCCCCGGGCACGGTCGAAGCCCGCGCGGAGGTCTGGTGCCATTCCGGCTTCCTGGCCGCTGCCCGCCTCGACGGCGTTGCGCAGAAGCTCCAGATCCCCGGTCTTGAGCCCCGCCGGCAGGTCCGCCGGCAGCCGCTCGAGGCCGATCCGCACCAGCGCCTCCTGGAGCGCGCCGAGCTGCCGGCAGCTCGCGGGCGGAAGCAGCCCCTGCTCGCCGAAGGAGAGGGCACGCAGGGTGCGGCGGGCCTTGAGGTCGTCCCCCTGCGCCAGAGAGAGCTTCGCCTCTTCGAGCTGCGCCACCGGCGGCTGGGTGGGCACCTTGGGCACGAAGGCGGGAGCCGAGGCGGCGGCGATGGGCGACGGCTGCGGGCGCCGGACATACCAGGCCGCCGCCGCAATAACGGCGAGCACGAGTGCTCCGGCGACCGCTCCCAGCAGGATGGGATGGCGGAACCAGGGGACCGCCGGGGCCGGCGCGGGCTGGCTGGCCGCTGCGGCGGCTCCCGTGGCGACCGGCGTGGCCGGCTTCTTCTTCAGGAACGGCACCACCTTCGCCCCGGCGCCGGCCGCTCCCCGCTGCGGCGTCTGCGGCGGCCGGGGCGGCGGCGGCGGGACGGAGAGGAGGGCGTTCAGGACCTCGTCGTCCACGGACTGGAGGACGTCCCCCTCGGGAGAAGGGCCGCCGAGAGGCGGCATGTCGAGCGCCGGCAGGGCTCCAGCCGGCACCGCCGATCCCACTGAAGGAGGGAGAGCGGCCAGGGGCTCGGACAGGAGGACCGGTGCTGACACTGCGGCAGCGGCCGGGAACGGAACCGGGGGCGCCACCTGCGGCATGGAGGCGGGCGGCGGGAGAGCGGCGGCGGGCGCCGGCGCCTGATTTCCCAGCGCCTGCAGCAGAGCCTCCCGGAGCTCTCGCGGGCTGGCCCGCTCGGCCGGCTTGAGGCGGAGGCAGCGCTCCAGCACCTGTCGCAGCGCGTCGTCGCTCTCCAGCTCGAAGCTCACGGCGAGCGGCATCTGCACCACCGGCGAGTCGCCGAGCCCGACCGTGGCCCCGAGGGCATGGCAGGTGGTGAGGGCCAGGGAGTAGAGGTCGGCGCGCCAGTCCGCCGGCGCGTCCGCGGCCCCCGCGGACAACTCCGGCGCCAGGAAGCGGGCGTTCTCGGGCGCTACGCCGCTCACCGCCGCCGCGCCCCGGGGCCGGAAGATCGCGGTGCCCAGCCCCAGCACCTTCACCTGCTCGCCGGCCGGGGTGGCGGCCACGAACAGGTTGTCCGGCGAGACGTTGTAGTGGGCCGCCCCCTTGGCGGCCAGCACTTCCAGCGCGCTCAGCGCCTGCCCCACGATCTTCAGAACGCGGGCCGGCGACAGTCCGGAGAGCAGGTCGAGGCTCTTCCCTTCCAGCAGCTCGAGCACGAGGAAGGCGCTGCCATCCGGGGTGAAGCCGGAGTCCAGGACCGCCGGCAGGTGGGGGTGCCGCAGCCCTGCCAGGAGGGCCGCCAGCTTCTCGAAGTCCGGCGCGCCGGCGGCGAGCCCGGGCTCGGGCCCCACGGTGACCAGCTTGGCCGCGACCGTCTGGCCCGAGCGGGTGTCGGTGGCCTTCAGGACGGTGCCGAAACGGGTCGACTTGAGGATCTTCAGGAGCTGATAGCGATCCGTGAGCTCGCGGAACTGCATCGCATCCCCTCTTCTGACCTACATCCGATTTTGAGACAGCGGTAGTATAGAGGAGAGTCTATTGAAAACGACGGGGCGGCCTCACCGGGAGGGGGGCGCCGGTCGAGAGATCGGATTTACCCCCAGTTGTGATACCTTCCCGCGGATCTGCTTGCCGGACCGTGGATGTACCTGTCTTGCGGGTAGCTTGCGGCCGGCGAGAGGACGACCTGGGTCTACCCTGTCAGCGCGTAGTGGATCCGACCCGGCCCACCGGGCCTCGGGGCCTCCCTCGCGCTGGATGAAATTCCGTATCGATTCCTTGGGATCTGGAGGAAACATGTCCAAACACACCGTCCTTGACCGGACCGCTCCGGCCCGCAGGGGGCGCCTGCTGCTCGGGTTGATCGCGCTGCTCGCCCTGTTCGGCGTGGCTCCCGCCTCGGCCAGTGAGGCCGACCTGTTGCTGCCCGATCTCGCCAGCGAGTCGTTCTTCGGCTTCAACGGGCACTCCCTGCTCCTCGGCGGTCTCTTCGTCTGCCTGCTCGGCATGCTCTTCGGGCTGGTGATCTACACACAGCTCAAGAACATGCCCGTCCACCGCTCGATGCGCGAGATCTCCGAGCTGATCTTCGAGACCTGCAAGACCTACCTGGTCACCCAGGGCAAGTTCATCCT
>JAJKHS010000084.1 GCA_021154885.1 Thermoanaerobaculum sp. | reverse complement strand
TGGGTGGGGGGTGGGGGCAGGAGGCCGGGGCCCGCCAAGGGGAGGAGATGGCCGCGTGCGGCCGGCGCGTAGCGAAGCGGAGCCGCGTGAGGGATCGGACTGGAATCCCCGCAAGCGCAGCGAGGAGATGGAAGAGAGAGCCCGGCCCCGGAAGGGGACACGCCGGTGAGGTTTTCCGCGATTTCCACAGGGCAGGGGGTGCCTACTACTAGTATATCTACTCTTCTTCTCTATACGAAAAGCTACTCGGGCGACCCGTAAGCCCTTTGACTGGAAGAGTAAGGACCCCATGCCATTAGCGAACTGTAGGCGATCATTAGCGAACTGTAGGGCAAAGCATTAGCGAACTGTAGCGGCGCAGAGGGAAGACACCATTAGTGTTCTGTAGTGGAAAACCGCGGTTCTCCACAAGCAGAAGCAGACGTCACCGAGGGTCGAAACCGGGAGCCGAAGAAGGAACCGGAAGTAGAGCAGGGTGAAGGAGTTAGGCCGGAATCATTAGCGAACTGTACGGACGGGGACGTGAGGGGGATAGGTGAGGAGCTTGAGACCGGCCGAGGTGGGGGTGACGCGCAGAGCGGGATAGTAGTCGACGACCTTCTTCAGGCTTTTCTTGAAATGGAAGCGGAAGGTGAAGAGGTCGTGGTAATCGGCGCCGAACATGCTTTGCAAGGCTTCCCAGCTGACGAGCTCGGGGCGTTGTAGCTTGAGGGTGCGGATGCTGCGCCAGGTGAGCCAGGAGTAGAGGTCCATGGCGAAGGGGCTGCGCAGAGCGCGCAGGACATTCATGTCGAGGGGGACGGGGGAGGCGATGAGCTCTTGGAAGAAGTCGGCGCTGAGCTGGACGAAGGAGGGTTCATCCTCGGGCGGGGGGTCCTGCCACCAGAGCTTGTATTTGTAGGCGAGGCGCCAGCCGCCGGGGCTGGCCTTGGCCTTGAAGGGATCGTCGGACTGAGTATTGTCCCACAGGCACGAGACGGTGGTTTCCATGAGGCGGCCGAGCTGCTCGCGCAGTGGGGGCAAAGAGGTGGAGGTGGGGAAGAGTCCGAGAGAGGTGGCGAAGCTGGCGAAGGAGGGTCCGAGGCAGAGGGTGGGAGTGCGCAGGCGAACGGCGTTGGTGGTGAGCCAGGCCATGGCGAGTCGGGGGTACCTGCCGTAGGGGAGTCCGACGTGGGGAGGCGCCATGATGGTGAGCCTGTAGAAGTCGCTGCTGCGGGTGAAGTAGGGATCGGGGGGTTCGGAGTGGGGGAGGGTGGAGACGATGAAAGCGCGGGCGAGGAAGCCGAGCTCGGCGGCTTCGGGGAAGAGTTGGTACTGGAGGTCGGCGGGGTTGTGGGGGAGGTTTCTTGGGGAGCGGACGCGAAGCGGCCGCGGGGCGGGAAGGAGGCGAGGTCTCATAGGACGGTCTCCATCTCGACGGGGAGAGTCGAGAGAGCGTCGTTGAGGATCTGTCGGCTCAGGGAGTCGCCGACAAAGTAATCGACGCAGAAGCGGAGGGTCTCGCGGCGAAGGGAATCGGGGAAGGCCACGGTGGGGACGTAGGTGAGGAGAGTGGAGGAGCCGCGGCGCTCGGCGCGCAGGTAGCCCTTGTCGACGAGGCGGCTCAAGTAGGTGGTGATGGTGGTGAGAGCGAGAGAGGAGGAGGGATGGAGGGAGAGGACTTCACGGTGGATGGCGTAGGAGGTGTTGGCGCCGTGGCGCCAGACGCAGAGCATGACTCGCCATTCCGAGGGAGACAGGCAGGGACGCGGGTCGGTAGAGCGCCTGGAGCGCAGTGTGGCCTCCTGAGAAGTATGCCGGTAGTGTACAGGAAGAAATCGGAGAAATCGACATATGAAGAAGAGGGGGTGCCGTCGTTCAGGGTAGGCGGGCGAGCACGGGGAGGTGGTGGAAAGTGGACTCGACGACCTCTAGGCTTTCCGGGTCGCGGATGAGGTAGTCCTCGCAGAAGCGGAGGAACTCGCGCCGCAGGGCGTCCTCGTAGGAGATGAGGGGGGTGTAGGTGAGGAGAGTGGAGGAGGGGTCGAGGCGTTGTGAGGCGAGGAGGCCCTTGGCGATGAGCCTTGCGAGGTAGGTGTGGAGGGTAGCGACGGCGGGGACTTTGTCGAGGAGACCTTCCAAGCGTTGGCGGATCTCATAGACGTTGGTGGCGCCGTGGCGCCAGATGCAGAACATGACGGCCCACTCGCTGGGCGAGAGGTAGGGGTCTTCACCGGGGCGGAGAGGTCGTCGGGGTGGCACGGCGTAGTAAGTCTAGCAGGAGAAGGGGGGAGGAGGGCAGTCCAGGGGCGAGCCCGCCATGACCAATCAGTCAGCAGCAGGTAACGCTGGACAGGCAGCGCCGTCCTTGGCAGTCGGCGTCCGTGGCGCAGTCCTTGACTGAAGGAGCAGCCGGCAGAAACCCTTGGCAGTGCCGCAGAGGCCAACGTTGGAGCCGTCGGGGGTGCAGACGGCGCTTCCAACGTTGCAAAACATAGGGGCGCATTGACTCTCGCGTGGGCACAGTTGCCAGAGGCAAGGCGGCGCTTCGGGCGCGACCACAGGGCGGCGGCGAGGACGAGAAGGGCGCGAGCTCAGGATCATGGTAGGTGGAGGCCACCAGGGGAAGGGTCGCAAGCCGGGGCTCAGGCGGCCGGGGTGAAAAAAGGGACCTCCCCCCGAGAGGGGAGGTCAGGGAGGTAGGCAAGAGAGATCATTCGACCCGGATGCCGGTGAGAGTTTCGTGGGCCCAGGCGAGGCGCAGCCGCCCCAGGGGGGTGGTGGGCAGGCCCTGGTCGAGCTGGACGCCGGCGGCGAGGGCCGAGGCCTCGCGGGCGGACAGGGAGAGATCGGTCCACAAGAGGACATCGTCAGGATCCTGGAGGGGGTGAAAAGGCAGGTCGGGATTGAACTGAGCCATTTCCAGGTAGCGCAGCGCCGAGGAGAGAAGGTCCAGGACATAGCCGAGCTGGAGCTCGGCGAAGGAGAGGGCGAAGGAGACGACCTGCCAGAGGTGGAGGGGCAGGCGGGCATCGGCGGCGAGATCGTCGTGGAGCTCGGCGAGGAGGCGGGGTCGGGCAGGGGAGGCCTGGAGGGCCCAGAGGGCAAGCTCGAGGGCCGCGGTGGCGGCCTCGACAGGAGTGCCGCGGGAGCGCAGGGCCTTGAATACACGGCGCAGGCGCTTGATGGCGTCGGGAGACTCGTCTAGACGCCACGAGGCCTGTGCGCTGATCCAGCGGACCCGCAGGTCGGGATGATCCGGCAGGAGGGGGCGAAGCTGGCGCAGGGCGGCGAGGGTGACCCGGACTGAGTCCTCCAGCCCGAGCTCGGCCTGAACGAGAGCGAGGGCGTGGAGGCAGTCGAAGGCGAGCCGGGGCTGTGTGGCGGGGTCGAGGAGGGCCAGGGCCTCGCTCAGCAGGGCGAGAGCGTCGACGTGCTCCATCTCTTCGAGGAGGATCCAGGCCTGGGCGAGTCGCGTTTGGGCGAGACCAGGCCAGTCGGAGCAGGAGGTCAGAAGCCGTCCGGCGCGCTCGAGGAGGGCGAGGGCCTCGTCGAGGCGGCGTTGATCGCGGCGGACGGCCGCGAGGCAGCGGCAGAGGAGGGCCCGGGGGTAGGCGTCGAGGGGTTCCGCGTCGAGGAGTGTTGAGGCAATGACAAGGGTGTCTGAGGCGAGGTCGAGGAGTCCTCGGCGTCGTTGGGAGGAGGCGACTACCTGTAGCGCTCTGGCTCGCAGTTGGACCGTCTCCTCGGAGATCACGACGTCGTCGAGAAGGGAGAGGGCAAGAGAAGCCTGATGCAGGGCAAGAAGAGGCTCCGCGGAGTCGTCCTCGGCGAGTCGCAGGAGGTGTTGGGCGAAACCCGGGGAGCAGAGCTCGGGATGATGAAAGGGAGGAGTCGCGAGTCGCGTCGCGAGGGGGAGGGACAGGAAGTCGGTGAAGACGCCGGCGGCCTCGGTGGAGGACTCGGCGAGCTCGATCTCGGACTCGGCGGCGTGATGAAGGGCGCGTCGAAAGAGGGATTCGGCGAAGGTGGGAGCGTCGCCAGCCTCGGCGCCCCGGCTATAGCGGGTCGTCGAGCCCGGCGGGATTAACGCCAAGCGCAGACGTTGGCGGCAGGCGGGGCAGTCGAGGAGATGGTGGAGAGGAGGTCCTAGGGCAAGCAGAGCGGCGCCAGCCTCAGCGTCGAGATGCGGCATGACCGGCGCCTCCTTGCTGAGCCGAAAGGGGGGTCGCTAGCAGCTCGAGGGTCGCCTTGAGAGTACGGTGGGCGAGGGCGCGTACCGCCGGGGGCTCGAACCAGATGGAACGGAAGAAGTTGTAGAGAGCCTGGTCGTCGGGGTTGGCGAAGTCAAGTCTGGGGAGGAGGAGATCGACGGGCAGGGCGAGGGCGCGGGCGAGGGCACAGGCGCGCCTGAGGCTGGGGGCATGGGTTCCGGACTGGTACTTGCTTAAGGTGTCCTCGCCGAGATTGGCACGGGAGGCGAGCTCGCGTGGGGTCATCTGGCGGGAGATGCGGGCCTGGCGGATGTAGGCGCCGACCTGGACGGCGAAGCCCTGACGGGGTGGACGGGGGACGTGAAGAGTCGACATAGATGCGGATCATGCACGTTTTGCGGCGTAGACGCAAGTATCCGGCGAAACTAGCAGGCCTACAGGCGCGTGGCGCATAAACGAGGGGACGGGTACGTCGCCGAGTCCCCGGCCGCGAGGGGGAGAAAACTTGCCTGGCGCGCAAGTTTGACACGCATTCGGGGTACGGGATAGCGGACACTAGGCATGACGAACCGTTTTGGGCCGTGGGCGGCCGCCTCCATATCGGGGGTAGCGATGATCCACGGCGCAAGGAGAGAGAGTCATGACTAACACGACGTCGCTTCGCCGCACCGCCCTCGCGCTTTTGGTGGTCCTTCTGATGGCGGCCCCGTCCTGGGCGGGTAGCTGGCAGCAGGTCACGAGCGAGACCCTGATGACCGCCTGGTCCTGGCTGGGAGGTGCAGTGCAGGCGTCCTCTGCGCCGGCGCGGGGCCACCGCGCCGGAAAGCAGGGCTGCGGGATCGATCCCGCAGGGAATCCAAGCTGCCCGCCGGCGAGCAAACAGGGCTGCGGGATCGATCCCAATGGCAGCACGACCTGCCCGCCGATCACGCTCAAGCACGGATGCGGCATTGATCCCAACGGAAACACGGTCTGCACCCCGTAAGGGACGAGGAGGTCCTACGGGTGAGGGGCGGGAGGAAGCCTCGGTAGGTAGGAGTGTCCTACGTTCCGGGAATGTGCGATAATGACGTAAACGAAGAAACCCAGAGAGGGGAGACGCCGGATGAGCGAGTCCGCTTCGCAAGACAGGTCGGTCCTTCGGGGGCTGCTGGCTCTGGAGGAGGACCGCGATAAGGCGTCTCGCCTCATGGGATTGCTTCAGTCGGGAGAGAGGAGCCTCGCGACGCTTACCGAAGAGGAGCGCAAGGCGTTCGAGGGCGCCCCGCTGGTGGAGCTCGTACTGGCGAGAAGTTGGGAGGCGAGACACGAGAATCCGCAGAAAATGGTGACCTTGGCGGAAACCGCGCGGGTCCTCGCCGATAACTTAAGCCGGAGACGCTATGGCCGGAAAGTTGTTGACGATCTTCGAGCACGCGCCTGGGCCGAGCTGGGCAACGCCTACAGAGTGGCGGACAAATTGGCAGCGGCGGAAACAGCGTTGCGGCGCGCTGCAGTATTCGCCAGGAGCGGATCCGGGAGCGCAAGTCTTGCGGTACGGATCCTAGATTACTGGGCGTCGCTCCTGAAGGACGCGCGAGGGTTCGCCGAAGCGGCCGAACTTCTCCAAGAGGTCATTCAGTGCCATCAAGGATCAGGCAATCAAGAGGCACTGGGGAAAGCCTTGCTGAGTCTGGGGCTGGTCTACGAGCATGCACATGAGCCTGAGCGGGCCGTGGTGGTGATCCTCGAGGCGCTACGATGCATCTCCGGCGAGGGACCGCGGCCGCTTCTCCTCGCAGGGCTCCACACCCTGGCGGTGAACCTCGCTGACTGCGGAGAGTACGGCAGCGCCAGGGTCCTCCTGGAAAGAACCCGGCGCCTCTATCGGCGCTCGGGAAAGCTCAACCAGCTTCGCCTGAGCTGGCTGGAGGGGAAGATCGCGGAGGGGTTGGGGGAACTGGGACTGGCCGAAGCGAAGTACAACACGGCAAGGCTGGCATTCCGGCGGGAGGGCCTGAACTACGATTCGGCCCTCGTCTCCCTCGATCTCGCCTTGCTGCTGGCGCGCCAGGAGCGCCGCGGCGAGCTGGCGTGGCTCGTCGACGACCAGGTCCGGACCTTCCGGAGCCTTGGAATCGCTCGCGAGCTGATCGCGAGCCTGACCCTGCTCAAGAGGTCCTGCGAAAAAGATCTGTCCGGCGAGATCCTCGCCGCCCAGGTGGAGACGATCGCGGTGACACTCGCCGAGCTGCTGGGCCGGGAAGGCGGGAAGGCGGCCGGGAGGTCCTGACCACGGAGGGAGAGAGACTTCACTCCGGCCGGGGGTCTGTCTTCTTGGGCTTGGGACGTCGCGGGCGGCCCGACTCGGCGGCTGGGCGGGCCGTGGTCTTCGAGGGGGGCAGACCCGAGATCTCAGGGTGTGGGCCGATCCCGAGCTTGGCAAGAGTCTCCGTCAGACTCTCCGTGAGAGTCGCCTTGATCAGCTCCTGCAGGTCACTGCGAGAGAAGCGTTCGACCCCAACCGCGGCGGCGGAATCGCTCGGGCGGATGTGGTCAAGCTTCGCCACCATGCCTTCGGTCGTGGTGTCCGCTCCGTAGGCGATCTGGAAGAAGGTCAGCGGGGGGATCTCGAGGATGTCGAGAACCTCGATCACCATCCGGTACTTGAGCTCGATTTCGCCCTTGAAAATCCGGCGGATGGTCCCGGCGGACAAATCGAGGTGTCGCTCCAGGGCGACGAGGCGCACCTTCCGAATCACGAGCAGGCTCTCCAGGAGCCTTAAGACCCGCGCCTCCGGCTTGTCTGTGGCCATGGGGATGAAGTCTATCGCAGTCATGGGACTCCTGCCAGGAGCGACAAGAAGAGAGCGGCGTCGGCAACAGAGCGAGGGCGAACGGCGTTCGCTCTCACTCCGTTGTTGTCGTCGGCGGAGAAGAGAGCCGGGAGAGGGTGAGATCCAAGAGGAGGCGAAGCAGGCTGGCATCGCCGAAGAGATAGGTGTTGAGGAATCGTTCGATCTGCGCCTCGGCCAGGGCGTCGAAGCTGGTAGTAAGCGGTCCCCAGAGCGGCGGCGATGAGTGGGCAAGTAAGCCGCGGCGATGAAGACGGGTGACGAGGGTGGAAATGGCCGCGGGCAAAGCGAAGGACGAGGCGGGGAGGACTTGGGAGATCTCCTCCAGGGAAGCGGGTCCGGCGAGCCGATGAACAGCGACGAGCACCTGCCACTCGGAAGGGGAGAGGAGGCTGGCGTTGAGGTCACGGTCGCTCATGGCCAGAGGCCGGCGGCCGGGGGTTGAGGCCCGAGGGCTCCGCAAGGCGGCGATCTGGTTGGCGAGGCCGAAGGTGGAGTCCAGATAGTCGAGAAGGGCTCTGAAGTCGAGGCTCGGGAAAACCGTCTCGGAGCCATGCTGGCCGAGGACCCGTAGCTCTTCGCCTTCAAAAAAGAAGACGGTCCCGTGAGGGGCCGTGAAGTCCGAGGCGGGGGGCCCCGAGCTTGCAGCCAGGTCCTCCTGTGTAATCCAGCACAGCAGACGGCGCAAAGCGTCAGCGGGTCCCTCGAAGACAACCCAGGCGATGGCGGGACTGCGAGCGAGGAGGAGGAGAAGGGCGAAGAGGTCGGCGGTGGGAAAGAAGGCCGCGCAGCGAGTCTGGGAGGTCTCGATAGAGACGTAAGGGGGGTCGAAGACAAAGAGGGTCCCGTGGGGGCCTTCGAACTGGAGTGAAAGCGCGTCGAGCAGAGTGGGCTCGGCGTGGTCGAGAAGAGAGGACGAAGAGGAGGGCGAGAGATTCATGGTTCCGGCACCTTCTTACTTAGACAGAGACCAAGTAGGGCGAGGACGTGCGCCGAAAAGGAGAAGTCCGAGGGCATCGGGTCATGCGGGGGGAGGATACAGGAAAACGCGGCCTCAATGCACGAGTTGTGCGGAATTGCCGTAGACTAGGCGGCCTAAGCCTTCGACAGAGCGCCAGAAGCCAAAAAAGGGAGGGGCTTGCAGCCATGGAGACTAAAACGGTCGCCCGGAGAGCAGAGAAGCCAGGATCGAGGAGAGTGCTAAACCTAGCGGCCCTGGCCCTGGGGCTCGGCGCCTTGGTGGCGCTCGTCTATTGGACGGTCCCGCCGGGGCGGGGCTCTCAGGTCGTGGAATGGTCCCGGCTCGAGGCCCAGCTCGCAGCGTCACGGCCGCCGTCGGGAACCTTGGACGCTGCGGTGGTAGAGCGCCGGATTCGGCGGATGGAGGCCGAGCTCAGGGAACTCCAGGGAGAGGCAGCGAAGGACCCGAAAAGGCCGACACCCGCAAGAGTGGAGCAGGAGTTGAAGCGTATGGCGGCGAAGCGACACGAGGCGCAGGGCGCCGAGCCACTTCTGGAGCAGCGATTCAGGTGGGTGCTTGGCCTCGCCTACGTCGCGGCTCTAGGGCTTGTTGGTAGCGCCTCGGCCAGCCTGGCGATTGGCGGTGAGAAGCGTGGAGCTAACCAGAACCCGGCAGATTCGGGTCTATCATGAGTAATTATGCAAACTCCCCTATTGTCGACTCAACCCTGCCTTCTGTCCCCCTCCGAATGGCGGATCCTGGTAGCGCTTCATCGCCTCGGCGGGCCGGCATCCCTGAGCGAGGTCTGCAGGGTCTTGCCGCCGGCGGCGCTGCCACTTGCGGAGGCGACGATTGCGGCTCTCTTGAGGCGTCTTCAGGAGCGGGGAGTCATCGGGAAGGCGGCAGGGGGTGGGTGGGGGCCGCTCTTGCTGCGGTACGAGCAGCTCGTCGAGTGGCAAGTCGAGGACTTTATGGCGACCTACGTGAAGGACGAAGAGGCGTTGGCAGTGCTTCGTGGGGTCGTGGCCATCGGCCGAACATTCTCCTGCCCGTAACGAGGGCGCGTGGGCGAACGCGGTTCGGCTTCGGGGCCGTCTCGCGGGTGGCGGCGTTCGTCTGCGCCGGTCTGAGCCTCGCAGGAGCGAGCGTCGCCGGCGAGGGCGAGCTCGTCGGGAGGGTTCGGGTCACGGATGGCGATACGCTGCGGATGGGGCAGGTGAGGATTCGGATCTACGGGATCGACGCTCCGGAGATGGCGCAGCGCTGCGTCGCCTCAGGCGCGACGTATCTGTGCGGTGTGGAGGCGACGAAGAGACTGAAGGCGCTGATCGGGAGCCAGGCCGTGCGGTGCGTTCGGCGCGACGTTGACCGGTACGGGCGGCTGGTGGGCGTCTGCTATCGCGGAGACCTTGACCTCGGCAGGGAGATGGTGCGGGAGGGGTGGGCAGTAGCCTTCGCCATGTATTCGGGGGCCTACCTCGCCGAGGAGGAGCAGGCGCGCAAGGAGAGACGGGGAGTATGGCGGGGCCCGCACATCAAACCCTGGGAATTCCGGAGGAGTCACCCGCGTGAGGGGGCGTACCCGGCGCGGCGCGCGATCTCCTGGCGCTCGGCACGGGTTCTCGCCGAGCGGCATTATTCGCAAACGCAAGCTCCCCGCGGAGCCAGCGGGCCGGCCGGCACCGCTCACTAGGGAAACCTGGCGTGAGCTATCGGACGGTGAGATATTGGTTGGATGCGGGTCTATCGACGAGGGCCGCGAACGCCTTATCCCTTGAGGGGATCACGTCGTGGAGGGAAGTGGCAGGCTTGACGTTCAAGGAGCTGTTGAGGATTCCTGGAATCGGGCAGGCCACGGCCGAAGAGATCCACGGGGCGGCACGAGCCAAGGGCAAAGTCTCGAGCGGCAGTAAGGACAAGGACTTCAGGGTCTCCGTGCCGGCGGGCGGAGTAGGCGAAGAAGCGCTGGTGGCGGCCCTTGGGGAAATCAATCCACGGCTGGAGCGATTCTTCCAGCGTCAGCGGCTCAAGGGCGAAGACGCCGAGGACTGTCTCCAAGAGGCTCTCGTCGCAACACTGACCGCGTACGACCGACACGAGGCCGGGTGGAAAATCGAGGACCTCCCGAGCTATCTATTCGGCACGGTCAAGCGCATCTGCTTTGTCCGGAAGCGCAAAGCGAAATGGTGGAGAGAGTGGCTCATCGAAGAGGAGAGGGCGATGCATGAGGCGTTGAGGCTCGTGAGCGATGGGAGACCGGAGGAGCTCGAATGGTTGGATGTGAAGCGGAAGATGAGAGGCGAGTTGAGCCGGGGCGAGGTGCGATTCCTCAAGTTGCAATGCCTGGGCCTGAGCGTTCGAGAGATGGCTCAGGCCACGGGGTATGCCCCGGAATCGTTACGGAAGATCCGCTCGCGGCTGACGCGCCGGCTCCGGATGGCCCTTGGTATCGATGCGGAAAGACAGCCGGGTTCCAAGAGGGGCAAGAGATATCCGCAGGAGGTACGGCAGGCAATCCTCGAGGAGGCACGAGCTGGCCGCAGTCCCCACGAACTGGCGAAAAAGCACGAGCCGTCCGAAGCGACCATCCGCATATGGATGAGGAAGGCAGGCATAGTGGGGCCGGGAACTGATGCGGGTCGGAGAGCCAACGAGGGAGAGAGTAAAGCGCCAGGTCGCCGAGGGTGAAGAGGCGCAATGATGATCAGCCGGAAGGAAATGCTGCTGCAGGCTCTGATGGATGGGGGCGCCGGCTATGGGCTCGATTTGATCGAGCGGGTGATGCAGAACACGGGAGGCAGAGCCAAGCTGAGCGTTGGAACGGTGTATCCGGCGCTTCACGAGTTGGAGAAGAAAGGGTGGGTGGAGAGCTGCGGGGGGGAGGGATCCAAGGGTCGCCGGCGGAAATACTACCGGTTGACTGACGAGGGCCGCCGGGTGGCGGGGGAGAACCGGCGGGCGGTCCTGAGTCTGTTTCGAGGCGTCGCCGCGGAGTCGGTCGCGGGGCGGTGAATCACGGTCATCAGGGGGGGTCGCGATGACCGGCGACGAGGCCGTCGAACTCCTCTCGCAGGGAGGGAGCCTCGAAGGCAGAGGAGGAAAGATGAACGAAGCAGACGAGGAAGCGGCGAAGCGGCGGGGTGAGCTGCGGGTCATCGATGGAATGCCCGACCGGGCGCGCAGCACCCGGAGGTGGCGCCATCCCCGACGGAGGGCCCGGGCGGGCGGGAGCGAGCGCCGCACGCTTCGGTGGACACGGGCGCCGGCGACGGCGCGGCCGGTGCGGGACGGGGGCCGGCCAGCGCGTGCCGCGTCGCTCCGGCGCCAGCGTCGTCTGCCGGCAGGCCCGCGACTCCGGCTTCTGGAGCGCCAGGCGGCCGATCGCGTGCGATCGACGCCGAGCAGGGCCGCGTTCGAGGAGCTGATCCGGGGAGAAATGCCGGTTCTCTGCGCTTTGGTCATGGCCCTGCAGAGGGCGGCGCGGCGCAGCATGCTGGTCATCGACGAGTAAACCCGGTCGTCGAGAGTTGGGGGCGTGGCCGGCCGTGCGGCCTGCTCAAGAGCGGCGCGCGCTGGCGTGTTGGGCTGGCGGGCCGCAAGGCATGCCGGGCGAGGTCCTCGCCAGCGGGCTCTTCGCGGACCTCGGCTATACGGCGTCGGCGGCTCCTGGAGAGTCGCCGGGCGGGGCCGCAGGGATCTCTTCCGCCTCTCGGGCCAGCTTCAAGGCCCTGGCGGCCTTGTTGGGAGCTCCGGACGAGGGCTCCCCGGCGCGGGACGCCGGGGAGCGCAGGCCGTGGTCGTGCGCTACGCTCGCCGTGGTGCGCAAAAGGGGGGGCGAGAGCGGCCGAGGGCGAGCTTGTCGTCATCCTCAGCCCACACCCGAGACCCGGAGTTGTTATATATTCTTTCTCGCTCGGCAGAGACCAAAAGTCCCACGAAAGAACAGGAGAATAGAGCATGAAGAACCTCATCCGCACCATCAGCCTTTTCGCCGCCGTCGCGCTCGGCGGCGCCTCCAGCAGCAGCGCCTTAGGGAATTACCATCCCGGCGACTGCGCCTATGAGTGCACGAACCCGACGACGGGCGAGACGATCGGGAGCAGGGTCCAGGCCTCCCAGGACGCCTGCTGCTCGGGTACCGCCCCTTTCGTCTGCCCCGCCGGCTGGACGTACTCTGGTACTGACTTCTGGGTGAACTCGATCGGTCCGCAGCTCTGCCCGCTGGGGTCTTGATCAGGAAAGCTGCCATTCGGGCGCAAGCTGAGAAAAACCGCCGCCGCAGCGCCGCTCGCGCCGGCGGCGACCCTGGAGTTCGTCGGCGAGCGGGTGCGCTCGGAGCACACGCGGCGAGCCTATCGGCCTTGGCTGGCTTCTGGGATCCCCGGGAAAAGGCCGGCCGCGGACCTTCGCCTGCGTGGCCGATTCGGCCGGCCGGCGCCTCCCCTTGGTGGTAAGCCGTCGGCGGGGGAGGCGGCGTGAATTCTGAGGGGGCGGGGGAGCATCTTCGGGCCGGCGCCAGAGGCACCGTCATCGCCGGTGGGACCGGCGGCGATGGCGGCGGGGGAGATGCGAGCGGCGGCGGCGGCGCGCCCGCAACCGTTCTCCTCAGCCGCCGCTGGTTGTTTTTGGTTTCCGGAAACGTTTACTCGATCCCGGCCGCTTCCAGAGCATCACGCACCCGGTCGAAGACCTCCCGCGTTGAGGATGCCTGTTTCAGCACCGGCAGGCAGGCCCGGAAGGCGATCTTGAGCACTTCTTGGCGTGGACACTTCATGCGCTCTGCGAAGCGCCCCACCCAGTCATAATCGGCAACATCAAGCCGCAGCTCAAGCCGGCGTTGGCCGGACTGGGCCCGAAAGCGCTGAACGCGCTCGGTACCGGTCAGGGTACGGTCTTCATGTAGTCGGCGGCGGGGCATGGCGGCTCCTCCTCAGGCTTTCCCCATTCTCTCATATAATTACCGGAAACGATTAAGCTGGTGCGGCGCGGGGTGATTCGGGCGCGTTGCGCTCGCAGGACCACAGAGTTAAGGGGAGGACAGTCGGCCTGCGGGTGCGGCCCTCATGGGCTGCGGCACTCGTCGATCACGAGCGTCTTGACGCTGGCCGCGGATCGCGGGGTGCCGTTGCCGGAAGTGTTCGGAGCGGTGAGCCGTAACTCCGACAGCGAACTTACCCCGCCTCGGGCTTTGGCCAAGTCGGTTCGTCAGGGGCCGGCGACTCCATCGTGGCGCCCGGCGGAAGCGATAACTTGGCCCCGTGGAGGCCAATCACGAGTACAGATTCAGGGTGCCACATCGACCGCGTTTCGGCGAAGCCGACCCCGCAGGGTGCTGGGACAACAGCGGTTTCAGGCGAGCGCGGGCCGGCGGCCCGCGCCTTGGGCCGGAGGAAGTGGGGAGAGCGGGGAAGCGGGAGCTGGGGGAGACTCGCCCGCTTGCGCAGCAAGGCGGGGGAGCAGGGAGGCGGCGGAACGCGGAGCTCGACGGAAGGCCAGGATGGCCGACGTGGAGCCGCGCCGCAAGCCGTGCGGGTGGGTAAAGGTGCGTGGGGGGAGATCCAGGAGGCCGCGCCGACGGCCGGCACGCAGCGCCAACGGAGTCTCGTCTTGCCCGCCCCCCGGTCCTCTGCTAGTGTCCCTCGCGCTTAGACCTTGCCCAGGGCCGCGATTTTATTGCTCCAAGCAAGGCGGAACGGGACGCATGGCCAACGTCGTCATCGTGGGGATGCAGTGGGGGGACGAGGGCAAGGGGAAGATCGTCGATCTCCTCTGCCCCGCCTTCGACGGCGTGGTG
>JAJKHS010000083.1 GCA_021154885.1 Thermoanaerobaculum sp. | reverse complement strand
TGGCTCGGGAATAGGGAACAGTGTCTCGCTCATGAACGAAGTGTCTCATGAACACGAGTCGAGAGGAACCGCCTATCCGGAATTTCTTCACAGCCTCTCAGGCTGGCAATCGCTGAGTTGGACGACCTGATCAAACCCGGTCGGGATCTGACCGCTGACGATTTGGCGGCGATCATTACCTTGGGTGCATGGGCTCATTCGGAATGGGTTCGCATTCACCCATTCGCCAATGGTAACGGACGCACTGCCCGACTTTGGGTCAACAGCATTGCGATGCGCTACGGCCTGCCGCCATTTCTGCGCCTTCGCCCGAGACCGGGTAGCGGGTACGACCGCGCCGCCGCTGCAGCAATGCAAGGAGATCGACGCCCTACGGTTGCTCTATTCCGTCAGATGTATATCGACTTTCTGCGTGGCTGACTGAAGAGCCCTTTGGCTGGCGGCCACCCAGAGTGGTAAGCTTTTCAAGCTTGACTATGTCCCCGGAGCACAGGTTATTTGTCGTTAATGACAATCCATACAAAATAAAGAACGCTAAATACGGCAAGTCCAATAGCTGCCCCCCACCCGATCCGATTATTGTAAGCACCTGAAAAGAAGGCAATTATAAGAGAGAAAATCACAATGTGCAATGCAGCTTGAGGGTGGTCAACGTTGTCTGAATGTACGCCTTGTGGAGGGTTGTACGTGTCATATGGCTCGTCGGTATCCAAGTATCCCTCCACATTGCCCTCTTTGTCGCGGATTGTATAGCGTGGCATTTGCGCTTCTCCATGTAGATCGATCAGGCTATTTCCACGTATCTCAGCAGCCGACCTGTACATGGCGCCGCCTGTGGAATTCTTCTTGGACCAAATCTCGCTTTTAACCTCTGCGATCGACACCCTCTATTTTTGTCTTTTGTTCATGGAGAAGAGGTTGGGGTGATGAGGGAACCTACACCCGCGGCGCCGCGACCGCCGCCGCCTCGGTCCCCGCCAGCGCGGGCGCCACGACCTCTTCGAGAAACTCGTCCACCTGCTGGGCCGAGCGGCCGGTGAAGGCCACGGGGTCGAGCCAGGGCTCCACCTCCTGCCGGGTCAGCCGGAAGTCGGGGTCGCCCACGATCAGGCCGACGAGGGGGTTGTCCCCCCCGGTCTCCAGGGTCTCCTGGGCTTGCAGGCTGTACTGGCGGATCTTCTCGTGCAGCTCCTGGCGGTCGCCTCCCCGCAGCGCGGCCTCCATCAGCAGGGTCTCCGTGGCCATGAAGGGGAGCTCCCGATTCACCCGGGCGGCGAGGGTGGCCTCGCGGACCACGATGCCGGCCGCGACGTGGGAGGCGAGCCCGAGGATGGCATCGGCGGTGAAGAAGGAGTCGGGCAGCACCAGGCGGCGGTTGGCGGAGTCGTCCAGGCTGCGCTCCAGCCACTGGGTGGCGGTGTTGAGGGGGCCGTTCAGGCTGTCGGTGATCAGGCGGCGGGCGAGGCCGCACATCCGCTCGGCGCGCACCGGGTTGCGCTTGTAGGCCATGGCGGAGGAGCCCACCTGCTCGGCGTCGAACGGTTCGGAGAGCTCGCCCACGCCCTGGAGGAGACGCAGGTCGGTGCCGAATTTGTGGCAGCTCTCGGCGATGCCGGCGAGGGTCTGGAGCACCTGGCTGTCCTGCTTTCTCGTATAGGTCTGGCCGGTGACGGGGAAGCTCTCCTCAAAACCCAGGCGATGGGCGAGGCGGCGGTCGAGCTCCCGCACCTTGGCGCCGTCGCCGTGGAAGAGGGTGAGGAAGCTCGCCTGGGTGCCCGTCGTCCCCTTCACCCCCCGGCAGCGGAGGTTGGCGATGCGGTGGCGGACCTCCGAGAGATCCAGGAGGAAGTCCTGCAGCCAGAGGCAGGCCCGCTTGCCCACGGTGGTGAGCTGGGCCGGCTGGAAGTGGGTGTAGGCGAGAGTTGGGATCGCCCGCGTCCGGCGGGCGAAGGCCGCCAGCTCGCGGATCGTCGCTGCCAGGCGGCCAGCCAGCAGCTCCAGGGCCTCGCGGATCAGCAGCACGTCCGTGTTGTCCGTGACGTAGGCGCTGGTGGCCCCCAGGTGGAGGATGCCCCCGGCACCCTCGTGCACCCGGTCGGCCTGCTCGGCGTAGTGGCGCAGGTGGGCCACCACGTCGTGACGGGTGCGGCGCTCGAGCTCGGCGACCCGGTCGAGGTCGGCGTCCCCGGCGGTTGCTTGGAGGGCTGCGATCTGCTCGGCGGAGATGGGCAGCCCCAGCTCCCGCTCGCACTCGGCGAGGGCGATCCACAGCTCCCGCCAGGTGCGGAAGCGGTGGGAGGCGGAGAAGATCCGCGCCATCTCCGGCGAGGCGTAGCGTTCGTAGAGCGGGTTCTGCGGGGTCTCGGGCAGCATGGCGGGGGGATTCTAGCAGGGGGGCCTCGGCCGGGCTCCGCCGGCTATCGCCGGGGCGGCTGGTTGTGTATCCTTCCCTCCTACCGAGATGCTCTCCCTCCTGTGGTCCCACGCGGTCTCCCTCCTGGGCCCTTTCGTCGTCGGTTCGTTGCCGGCGCCGGAGGGGACGGGCGGCGCGGGTGACGAACCCGCCAGGCTGGTGGCCCGGATCCAGGCCGGGGACCGCGCCGCCGAGGCGGAGCTGGTGGCGCGCTTCAGCCACGGTCTCCTCCTGATGCTCCGCCGCCTCGTCCAGAACCAGGCCCTGGCGGACGACCTCCACCAGGAGACGCTGGCACTGGTCCTCGAAAAGATCCGCCGCGCCGAGGTGCGGGAGCCTGAGAAGCTCGCCGGCTTCATCCGCAGCACGGCGCGCAATCTCTTCATTGCCGACCGGCGCAAGGAGGCGCGCTACCGCGCCCTCGACGACGGCCGGGAGGACGAAGAAGGGACGCGCCCGGAACCCGCCCTCGCCGATCGCGGCCCGGCGCCGCTCGATCGGGTCCTGGCCGACGAGGAGGCACGGCAGGTGCGGCGGCTTCTCGACGAGCTCCGCTTCGATCGCGACCGCCAGCTCCTGTTCCGCTTCTACCTCTCCGACGACAGCAAGGAGGAGATCTGCGCGGACCTGGAGATCGAGCCGGAGCGCTTCCACAAGGTCCTGTTCCATGCCCGCGAGCGGCTGCGGGAGCTCTGGGAACGGGCGGAGAAGCGGCAGCGGTTCTTCGCGGGAGCGCAGAGAATTGTGGGAAGGATCGGCGGCGATCCTGCACGGGACAGATAGAGGGGAGAGAGGGCGAACCGCATGGACCATCGGGTGATCGACGCCGAAGACATTGCCGAGCGCTACGTGGCGGGCCGTCTGCCTCCCGAGGAGGCCGCGCGCTTCGAGGAGCACTATCTCGACTGCCCTTCCTGCATTGCCCGGGTCGAGACCGCCGAGCGCCTGAAGCGGGGGCTGCGGCGGTTGGCCGAGGAGGCGGCGGTCCGTGCTCCGGGCGATTCGCGCTGGAGCCGCTCGCCACGGCTGGCTCTGGCCGCGGCGGCCCTGCTCGCCGTCGCCCTCGTACCGGCCTGGTTCGAGCTGCGCGAGGTCCAGCGCCTGCGCTCCGATCTTGCCCAGGCGAAGGTGGAGAAGGGCTCCGCGGATCGCCTGGCGACGGTTCAGCAGGAGCTCCAGCAGACCCGGCGCGACCTCGTGGCTGAGGCGGAGAAACGCGAAACCCTCGCCCGGGAGATGGCGGCGGACCGCCAACCCCAGGCAAACCTTCCGATTCTCCCCTTGACACCGGTACGCGGTGGCGGGCCGGTACGTTCCCTCAAGCTTCCCGCCAGGCAGGGCTGGGTCGCTTTCTGGGTGGAGCCTGGCGATACCGAGTATCCGGCCTATCGGGCGACGCTCTCGAACGATCGGGGAGCCGTCATCTTCCAGGCCTCCCGCCTGGTGCTCAACGACCTCGGCGCTCTTCTCGTCACCGTCCACTCGACGTCGCTCGCCCCCGGCGCCTACCGGCTGGACCTCGACGGGCTCCCCGCGACCGGTGCGCCGGTCCCGGTGGGGCGTTTCCCGCTGCGGATCGAGTGAAGGCAAAGAGAAGCGGTGGGGAGCCAAAGACAGCGAGGATCTTAATTCTACTTTGTCAGAGCAGGCTTGACCTCGAGTCGAGCCAGGCCCAGAGGGCCGAAGGCGTAAAGCCTGGCGCTTCAGCGCCAGGTCAGGGGGGCTCCCTAATATCCTCATGAGCCCCATAGGGGCGACGGCTGCATTCCTCCGTCGCCCCCTACGGGGCTCTGGATATTTTGGGGCGGCCTTTTCCTGGGCCTGAAGGCCCAGGCTCTACGCCTTCGGCCCTCTGGGCCTGGCTCCTCCACCCTCTCGGCGGAATCTGACAGTAGAATTAAGGGACAGCAAAGACCTCAAAGACTGCAAGGACAGCTTTTTTGTCCTTGCAGTCCCTGAAGTCCCTGCTGTCTCTGAGGTCCTTGCTTCGGCTTCTAAGGTTACCGATCTATCCGAAGAACGTCACGAGCCCACTCACTGTACCTTGCCACTCCCGCTTGTTGACGTTGTTGTCGCGGAGAGTCGCGGTGCAAGACGCCTGCGTGTTCGAGGTGCTCAGGGAGATCGCGAGCTCTCCGAAGCCGAACTGTTGAGTGTTCGTGTACTTCAGATCGAAGTCCTGCAGAGCGATGGTGGCAACCTGCGTTCCTGACGGAGCGTCGAACGAGGCGGTCTTCGTCTGCGAGCTCATCGTGGATGCGGCGAAGGTGAGCTTCACCACCTTGCTGCCAAGATATGAGATGACCTTGGCCTTGGCCTCGACTGCCTGAGCGGATTGCGGCATGATCTGCTCCTTCCGGATGGGTTTCCGGTCCGCCTCATTGCGGCCCGGCATATCCCGGTAGTGAGGCGCCGGCGCGGTTTGTTCCAAAAATTTTTTGGGGCGGCCGGCTGTCGCTTGCCGAGCCGCCCCAACAGGGAGGGAGAGACGAGGGCGGAGGGGCCCCTAGCCGTCGCCAGGCCAGGGCCCTTGATCTTCGGCAGTCCAGGATCCCGCGATTAGGCTCTCCGTCTTCGGTATGAGCTTAATACATAACACCATATGGATCTCGTACTCGTCGTTCATTCCTTTGATCGTATTGGTGTCTTTGTCATACCTCCCAATTCCATAGAAGTTTTCGTCACCGCAGCTTATATTAACTTCTGTAGGCAATCCGAGAATTTCGACCTTCTGACCTTCTTTGCACAGTGAGCTTTCGCCGTTCATGATGACTGTCCATTCCTTTGTGTAGTCCTCGTAGGGCATGATCTGTTTCTCCTTGTCATGAAGGGAACATTCGAGAGTAGAGTGAGCGCGGAGCGACAAGAGTCCCAAATTTTTCCGGCTTCCCAGAGGGTCTCCCTCATCGCCAATCCCCCTGGAGGACGAAGGCTCCCCAGTAGGACGGATCGCGGAAACGATGCTGGCGCGCGAGAGACAGGCGGGCCTTGCGCAGCGCAGCGGCGGGGCGCAGGCCTTCGCTCCACAGGCCGCGGTAGAACGCCGACATGAGCGCGGCCGTCGCCCGGTCGTCGATCCACCACAGGCTCGCCACCACCCGCGGCGCTCCCGCGTAGAGGAAGCCGCGGGTGAGCCCGAGGAGCCCTTCGCCGCGGATCTCCTTGCCCAGGGCCGTCTGGCAGCCGGAGAGCACCACGAGGTCGGCCGCAAGGTCGAGGTCGTAGACGTCGCGCAGGCGGAGGAATCCTTCCCGTGGCTTGCCGGCCGCATCGACACGGGAGAGGGCAAGGCCCGAGAGCTCCGGCCGCTCCGCGTCGAAGACGCCGTGGGTGGCGAAGTGGATGTAGCGGAAGTCGCGCAGGCCTCCGGAAAGGACGAGGTCGCGATCGGCCGCAAAGTCGAGCCGGGTGGTGACCGCGCCCGGCGGAGCCAGGGAGGCGATCACCTGCGCTTCCTGGCGGGAGAAGCGGAGGCGGCTCAGAAGGAGGGAGCCCGAGCCGCCGCTCCGCTGGTCGCTCGCCGTGGGAGCCGCGGCCGGGACCTTCTGGGGGCTCCGTGCGACGCGGGGATCGTCCGGCTGGAAGACCGGATCGGCGAGCACGATGGCGAGCTTGCCGGCCGGCAGCCTCCGGGCGAGCTCCCGTCGCTCGGCTGCGAGCACGGAGGCCGACGGCAGCTCGACCACCTCATGCCGTGCCAGGATGGGATTCGACTGTCCGGGTTCGGGGAGCACGTCGAAGGGGATGTATCCCAGGGCTCCGTCGGGGACGATCGCCAGACGGCGATCCCCGAGCTCGCCGGCCACGGGTTTGAGGAGCATCCGGCTGAGCGTCCGCCCGATCCGCGACCGGTTGTCGCCGCCCCCCGGCGTGCTGACGGCTTGATGGAAGGCGCGGGCCGCGCTCTCGATCTTCTCCCGACCGGGGAGGATGAAGGAGCGCAGCCCCTTCGCATCGACCGCCCAGAGATAGCCACGCTCGCGTCCGAGGGAATATTCGAGAAGGAGCGTGCCGGAGTCGAGAAGCGCCTGGATCTCCCCGGTGCGCGCGGCCTCGGGATGAGTGAGGTCGGCGTAGCGCGGATTTTTCCGCCGGATCTCGGCGTCGAGATTGTCGAGCTCGGCCCGGATCTGCTCGCTTTCGATCTCCAGGGTCTTGCTCTCCGCCTGATCTCCCTTGCCACGGCCGAGGAGGAGCTGCCGGCGATCCGCTTTCAGGGCCAGGCGGCGTTCGAGATCGCGTTGCCGCGCCGCGAGTGTTGGATCGATGCCGGACCGGATCGCGGCACCGCTCTCGCGCAGCACGTCGAGGAGCGAGCGGGCGCGCGCCTCCTCGCTCGCTTCGAAGGCAGCTCGATCGAAACCCTGGCCGGGATGGGCGGCGGCGAGGCGCATCAGGACGTCGACGCGGAGCTCGTAGACTTTGCTGCGGGAGCCGAGAAAGGCGGCGCGCAGCTCAGGGTTGCCCAGGCGCGTGCGGAGCGATTCGAGGGCTGCGATGGCGGCTTCGGCGTCGCTTGCCGCATTTTCGAGATCACCGAGCTCCCCCCGGTCCCGCAGAGTGCGGGCCCGCGTGAAGAGGGTCGCGGCCTCATTGATGCGATCGCCGGCGGCGCGCAAACCGAGGAGGGCCTGCTCGAAGAGCGGCAAGGCCTCCGCGGCTTGGCCGCTGGCGGCCAGAGCCTCGCCCTTGTGTCCCAGGGTGGTCGCCTCGTTGGGGCGGTCTCCGGTCTGGCGCTGCAGTGCCAGGGCCTTGTCGAGCTCGGCGAGCGCCTCGGCGGAGCGGCCGACCCCTACCATGGCCTCGCCGAGATAGCTGCGGCTGATCCCCTCGTTGCGCGTGTCGGAAGTGGCGCGGGCGACCTCGAGGGCCTGGCTGTGGAAAGAGATCGCCTTGTCGGCCGCGCCGCTCCGGCTCTCCAGCCGGCCAAGGTTGTTGAGGGTCACGATCTCGCCCCGCCGGTCCTCGACCGTCCGGCGGAGCGCCAGGGCCTGGGTCAGATAGAGCCGGGACCGCTCCGCCTCGCCGAGTGCCATGTAGGCGACCCCCAGGTTGTTCAGGGTGGTGGCCTCCTGACGGCGGTCGTCCAGAGTGGCGAGGATCTCCCGGGCTTCGCCATAGGCCTTGAGCGCTTCGTCGATCTCACCCAGGCTGCGATAGAGGACGGCGAGGTTGTTGAGCGCCTGGGCCTCGCCGGCCCGGTCGCCGATCGCCCTGCGGATCTCCAGCGCCTGCCGGTAACTCTCCTCGGCTGGCTGCGGCTCGCCCAGGCTGAACGACGCGAAGCCGAGGTTGTTGAGCACCGCGGCCTCGTCCTTCCTCTCGCCGAGCTGGTGGAAAAGCGCCAGGGCCTCCCGGTAACAGGCGAGCGCCGGCTGGACGCCGCTCCGGGAATGGAGGACCAGGCACTGATTGCTGCGCACGACGGCCTCGTAGTAGGGAAGACCCAGGCGATGCGCGAAATCGAGGGCGCGGGCGAGAGCCTCGTCGGCAGCGGGCAGCTCGCTCCTCTCCCAGAGAGTGAGCCCGAGATCGTTCCAGGCCACCATCTCGCGCTCGGGCCGGCTCAGCTCCTGCCAGCTCGAGACCGCCTCGCGATAGAGATTTACGGCCTGGCTCTGCTTCCCAAGACGATGGGTGACGGCGGCGAGGGCGGCGACCGCTTCGGCCTCGCCCGGCCGGTCTCCGGCGGCCTGGAAGTGACCGCGCGCTTCCTGCAAGGCCGCCAGGACCTTGTCGAGGCTGCCCGTGGGCTCGCGGCGCAGGATCGTGCCCGCCTCCGTCATCGCGGCCAGGGCGGTGATCCTCTCCCGGCTGGATTCCGTCATCTCCTCCAGACGGATCTCACAACGCCCAGGTCCCACGCCCTTCGTCCCGGCCCGTACCTCGATCTGATAAGAGCCAGCCGAGGCGGGTCGGAGGAGAACGGCTTCGATCCCCCAGCGATCCAGAGGGGAATCGATTGCGGCGAGGCTCGCGCCGTCCGCCCCGCGCACGTCGACGACCAAGTGGATTCCCCGCTGCTCGACGGCCAGCAGGTATGACCGGCTGGCGGCGAGCTCGGCATTGAAGACCTGGGAGTCGCCGGCGGCGAAGGCCCGCTCCCGTGCCGTTCCGGGGGAGAGTTGGAGCGGGTCCGGAGACGCCAGCGTACCCATGCCGGCCGCTGCCAGCGCGAAGACCAGTACGACGAGATCCGCCCGACGTTGACAGCGACGCATAGGGTTCCAAGCCTGAGTGGACGGAGTCTAAGCCTCTCTTCACGGTTCGTAAAGGCGCGGTTGTCCAGACGAAATCGCAGGGGTGCTACAATGCGCCGCCGCCCACGCCACGGGCGCGCGCACGTTCCCTGAGGTCCAGCATGCCGATCAGAGTCGATTCAGAAATCGGGCGCCTGCGGCGCGTCCTGATCCACCGACCCGGGCGCGAGATCGACTGGATGGTGCCCTCCATGATGGAGAGCCTGCTCTTCGACGACATCCTGGACGGCGACGAGGGGCGCGAGGAGCACGACGGCTTCCGCCGCGTCATCGAGGCGGCCGGAGTCGAGGTGCTGGACGCGCAGGACCTGCTGGCGGACGTCCTGGGCGATGAGGAGGCCCGCAAGCGGTTGCTCGACGAGCTGGAGACTGAGTACGGCGCGCCGTTCCACGTCGTGCGCCGCCTTCAGGATCTGCCGCCGAAGGAGCTGGCCACCGCCCTGGTGGAGGGGATCCGGACTCCCCCCGAGGCCTCGGACGCCGGCCGCAAGGTCTTCTTCGACCTCTACCCGGTGCCCAACTACTTCTTCATGCGCGATCCGCAGGTGGTGATGGGCACCGGCGTCGTCATCTCCTCCATGGCGACCTCGGCGCGGGAGCGCGAGCCGCTCCTCTCCCGCACCCTGTTCGAACGTCACCCGGCGCTTGCGGGCCATGGGACGCTCTACGAGATCGACGTGCCCCCCACCGGCGCGCCGCAGCACAACCCGTACTTCCCCTATCCGAGCCTGGAGGGGGGCGACATCCTCGTGGTGAGCCCCGAGATCCTCCTCGTGGGCCTCTCCGAGCGCACCAACCGCCGGGGGATCGAGGTGCTGGCCGGCTACCTGCGGCGGGTGGAGACCTCCTTCCGCCACCTCATCATGGTCGAGTTGCCGCGCAAGCGCTCGTACATGCATCTGGACACGGTCTTCACCCTCATCGACCGCAACCTCTGCCTGGCCCACGTGCCGGTGATCCAGCCCGGTGGCCCCGAGTCAGCCCACGTCTACTCGATCGACCTCCTCGCCAAAAACCTGACCTTCACGCTGCGCAGCTCGCTGCTCGAAGTGCTGAAAGAGCTGGGGCTGGAGCTGGACGTGGCGCCCTGCGGCGGCCCCGACGAGGCGATCGACCAGGAGCGCGAGCAGTGGACGGACGGCGCCAACGCCTTCGCCCTGGCCCCGGGTCTGATCCTCCTCTACCGGCGCAACCGCAAGACCCTGGAGGAGCTGGCGCGGCGGGGGTGGCGGATTCTCTTCGAGGACGAGGTGCTCTCCGGCAAGCACGACCTGCTGGGGGGCGGCCCCGCGGCCATCGCGCTGTACTCCAACGAGCTGTCCCGCGCCCGCGGCGGTCCGCGCTGCATGACCATGCCGCTCGAAAGGGACTCCCTCTGACCGCTTCGCTTTCCTGCGAGGAGATTCCATGTCCCGTCACCTGATCTCGATCCACGACCTGACGGCCGCCGAGGTCGCCGGCCTTTTCCGGCTGGCCGCGGACGTCAAGGCGAATCCGCAGCAGTACGAGAGCCACCTGCACCGCAGGACGCTGGCGATGATTTTCGAGAAGTCGTCGACCCGCACCCGCGTCAGCTTCGAGGTGGGCATGGCCCAGATGGGAGGCCAGGGCCTGTTCCTTTCGAGCCGCGACATCCAGCTCGGCCGCGGCGAGCCGATCGCGGACACGGCCCGGGTCCTCTCTCGCTATGTCGACGGCATCATGGCCCGCACCTTCGCCCACCAGACGGTGACCGACCTCGCGAAGTACGGCTCCGTGCCGGTGATCAACGGTCTCACCGACGACCTCCACCCCTGCCAGGGGCTGACCGACTACTTCACACTCTCCGAAGTCTTCGGCGGTATCGAGCGCCTGCACGGCCGGAAGATCGCCTACGTGGGCGATGGCAACAACATGGCCCACTCGCTGCTCTTCGGTGCCCCCAAGGTGGGGATGGACATCGCCGTGGCCTCGCCTCCGGGCTACGAGGTGAAGGCCCAATACGCCGGCCTCGCCTTTGAGGATGCGAACGAAGCGGGCACGAAGATCACGCTGACCAACGATCCCAGGGAGGCCGTCGCCGGCGCCTCGGCCGTCTACACGGACGTCTGGGCGTCGATGGGACAGGAGGCGGAGGCGCAGAAGCGGCTGAAGGACTTCCACGGCTACATCGTGGATAGCGCCCTGATGGCCCAGGCGAAGCCGGAGGCCGTCTTCCTCCACTGTCTCCCCGCCCACCGTGGCGAAGAGGTGGCCGCCGAAGTGGCGGACGGTCCGCAGAGCCGCATCTTCGACGAAGCCGAGAACCGCCTGCACGTGCAGAAGGCGATCCTGCTGTGGCTGATGGCGGGGGTGGGGATTTAGGCTGACGGAGCACGCCCCAGCCGCCTCACCATCTCTCGCCATGCCTTTCCCCGGTGGCTGACGGCATCCTTCTCGTGGCCGGTGAGCTCGGCGCAGGTGTGGGTGGAGCCGTCGGGGAGGAAGACGGGGTCCCAGCCGAAGCCGTGGGTGCCGCGGCCGGGGAGGACGAGGGTGCCGTCGGTCCTCCCTTCGGCGACGATCTCCTGGTCCCTATCCTTATAGAGGAGGAAGCAGCGGGCGACGGCGCGGACCTCTCCCAGGGAGATGGCGGTACGGGCGAGCCCCTCGGCGCCCACGGCTTTGAGCATCCACTTGATCAGGGGGCCGGGAAAGCCGTTCAGGGCGGCGAGGTCGAGGCCCGCCTCCTCGACGATCAGCGGCCGGCCGACCTGCCGCCACGCTTCGTCCGCCTTGGAGCGGACCACCTCCAGGTAGTCGAGGGACTGGATCTCGGGGAGGTCGAGCAGGACGGTCTCCACGTCGCCGCCCAGCGCGAGCCGGGCCTCGGCGATCTTGCCGAGGTTGCCGGTGACGAGGACGAAGGGCCTCAACGCTCGGCGGCCAGCCGCCGCAGCTCCACCATCAGCTCGTCCGCTTGCCGCCGCAGGTGCTCGAGATCGCCGGAGTTGTCGAGGATGCGGTGGGCCGCGCAGCGGCGCTGGTCGCCGTCGCCTTGGGCGAGGAGCCGGCCGCGGGCGGAGTCGGAGTCCATGCCGCGGGCGACGGCACGGTGGAAGCGCTGCTCGCAGGGGGCCTCGACGGTGACGATGAGGTCGAACCCCGGAGCGTAGCCCGCCTCCACCAGCAGGGTGGCTTCGAGGATGATGACGTCCATCGCCTTGGCGGCCAGCTCCTCGAACTTCTTGCGCACCAGGGGGTGGACGGCGGACTCGAGGGCGAAGCGCGCCTGGGGGTCCTTGAAGACGCGGGCCGCGACCTTGGTGTGGTCCACGCCACCCCGCTCGTTGAGCATCTCGGGTCCGAAGAGGGCGCGCACGGCCGCCGCCCCTTCGCCGCCCGGTTGATGAAGCTCGGCGACCAGACGGTCGGCGTCCACCACCTGGAAGCCCGTCTCGCGCAGCCAGCCGGCCACGGTAGACTTGCCGCTGGCGAGGCCGCCGGTCAGGCCGACGCGGAGGGCGCGGGAGCTCATGGCGCGATCGGGAGGTCGGAGAGGCCCTGGCGACGCCGGGCGGCTTTCAGGGTGTTGAAGAGGACCATGGCCACAGTCAGCGGGCCGACCCCGCCCGGGACGGGCGTGATGTGAGAGGCCTTCGGGGCCACGCGGGTGAAGTCCACATCGCCCACCAGGGTATACCCTTTTTGGGCCACCTGCTCACGCCGCTCCGCATCGCCAGGGAAAAGGCGCTCGGTCTCGGCGGCGTCGGCGAGGCGGCTCATGCCCACGTCCACCACCACCGCGCCATCGCGGACGTGGTCCGGCCCGATCATCGCCGGGCGGCCGATGGCGGCCACCAGGATGTCGGCCTCGCGGGTGACGGCGGCGAGGTCGACGGTGCGGGAGTGGCAGACGGTCACCGTGCAGCTCTCCCGCAGTAGGAGGCCCGCCATGGGCTTGCCCACGATGGCGCTGCGCCCCACCACCACGGCGCGACGGCCGGCGAGGGGGATGCCGCTGCGCTTCAGCAGGGCGACGATGCCGGTGGGGGTGGCGGGGGTGAAGCCCTCCTGATCGAGCCACAGACGGCCCACGCTCACAGGGTGGAAGCCGTCCACGTCCTTCTCGGGAGAGATGCGGTCGAGGACGCGCTTCTCGTGGATCTGCGCCGGCAGAGGGAGCTGCACCAGGATGCCGTCGACCGCGTCGTCGGCGTTGAGGTCGTCCACCAGGGCGAGGAGCTCGGCCTCAGAGGTCTCGGCGGGCAGGCGCAGGGTGCGGCTCAGCAGGCCCACCTCGGCGCAGCCCCGCACCTTGCTGCCGACGTAGGTTTGGGAGGCGGGGTTGTCGCCCACCAGCACGGCCACGAGCTGCGGCAGACGGGCCCCGGCCGCGGCCAGCTCGCGCACGCTGGCCGCCAGCTCGGCGCGGATCTCGGCGGCGGCGGCCTTGCCGTCCAGGATCTGGGTCATGCAGGGATCCTTCCCTGGTAGAGACAGACGATGCCGCCCGAGAGATCGTTGAATGCCAGGTCTGTGAACCCGGCGGCGGCCATGCGGTCCAGAAGCTCCCGTCGCTGAGGGAACTCCAGCACCGAGTTGGGGAGATAGCTGTAGGCCGAGGCTCGGTGGGAGAGCAGGCGTGCGATCCACGGCAACAGCCGGCGGAAGTAGAAGAGGTAGAGCGCTTTGAAGGGCTGGATGCGGGGGATGGCGAACTCAAGGACCACCAGCTTGCCGCCCGGGCGGAGCACGCCGGCGAGCTGGCGCAGGGCGGCGTCGAGGTCCGCGACGTTGCGCAGGCCGAAGGAGACGGTCGCTCCCTGGAAATGCCGGAGCGGGAAGGGGAGAGCCAGGGCGTCAGCCGCCAGGGCGCCGGGGCGCGGCGCGCCGGAGCGGCCGAACTTCCTGCGGGCGATCGCCAGCATGGGGACGCAGAAGTCCACCGCCGCCACCCGCGCTCCCCGGCGCTTCAGGGCGGTGGCCTGATCGCCGGTGCCGCAGCACAGGTCGAGGACCGGGCTGCCGGGGGGGACGCCCAGGGCCGCCGCCGCCCGCCGGCGCCAGACCAGGTCCAGGCTCGCCGAGAGGACGTGGTTGAGCAGGTCATAGCGGGGAGCCACCCCCGCGAACATGTCGCGGATGGTCTGCCCCGACTTGTCGAGGGGGGCGGCGGTCGCGGTCGTCTCGGCCATACGGGGTAAGTGTACCCGAGCCTGGGAGCGCTGGCGGCTTTCCTGACGGGGTGATCCTGAAGCTCGGCCCGCCTCTGCGCTCAGTGCCATCTGTCTGTCGATCCCGCGCGCGGATCTTTGCCCTGCCTTGCGGGATCTGGTAAATTGCCTGCCGTTCCGACCACAAGCAGGGAGGAATCGCGATGAAGAGGTCCGAGATTCCAGAGGAGAGCCGGGAGATCCTGCGGCGCGCCGTCCACGCCGGGTTCGGCGAGACGCCGCGGTCCGAGGGGCTGGTCGACATCCTCTGCGAGGTGGCGGCGGTCAGCGGGCTCGAAGAGGCTCTCAGTACGCTGGCCAAGGCGCAGGAAGAGGTGGACCGCGTGGAGGCGGAGGCCGGCGGCCGGCCGCCGAGCTGAGCCTCCCTGGCCCCTCTGGGAGGAGGGCCGGGTGGTGAGGGCCCGGTTGTCCCGCTCTCACCGACTGGTGCCACTTACTATCCGAAGCAAATGTTTTTCTTGGTCCGTGGCGATTCACCGGTGCCGCGGGGAGGCTGAGCCGGACGGAGCGGACGCAGCCCCGGGGGACGACACGGCAATCCTATGGGGGGAGAGCTATGAATCCTGTCGTGACCTTTGGGGGAAACGTCGATTTCGAGTACCTGATCCTGGGCGCGGGGCCCGCAGGCTTGCAGATGGGGCACCATCTTTCGCGAGCCGGCCACAGCTACCTGATCCTCGAAGCTGGGGATTGCCCCGGGTACTTCTTCAAGACCTTCCCTCGCCACCGCACCCTGATCTCCAGCAACAAGGTCTACACCGGGTCCGAGGACCCGGAGGTCAACCTGCGGTTCGACTGGAACTCGCTGCTCAGCGAGGGGGACGGCCGGCTGCTGTTCCGGGAGTACAGCCGCCGCTACTTCCCGCCCGCCGACGAGCTCGTGCGCTACCTCGGCGACTATGCCGACTTCCACGAGCTCAACGTCCGCTGCGACACGCGCATCCTGCGGGTGGAGAAGCCGCGGCCGAACCAGTTCCGTCTCCTGGACGCCGAAGGCAACGTCTTCACCAGCCGGCGGCTCATCGTGGCGACCGGAGTGAGCAAGCCCTTCGTGCCGGCGATCCCGGGCATCGAGCTGGCGGAGAACTACGTCGACGTCTCGGTCGACCCGGAGGACTTCGCCAACCAGCGGGTGCTCATCCTGGGTAAGGGCAACTCCGCCTTCGAGACGGCGGACAACCTGATTCCCACCACCTCCCTCCTCCATGTGGCCAGCCCCAACCCGCTGCGGATGGCCTGGAAGACCCACTTCGTGGGGCACCTGCGGGCGATCAACAACAACTTCCTCGACACCTATCAGCTCAAGACCCAGAACGCCGTCCTCGACTGCACGGTGGACCGCATCGAGCGGCGCGACGGCGGCTACGTCGTGTCGGTCCGCTACAGCCACGCCCACGGCGAGACCGAGGAGCTGATCTACGACCGGGTGATCGTCTGCACCGGTTTCCGTTTCGACGACTCGATCTTCTCCGAGGAGTGCCGGCCGGAGCTGGTGATCAACAACCGCCTGCCGGCCCAGATGCCGGACTGGGAGTCGATCAACGTGCCCGGTCTCTACTTCGCCGGCACCCTGATGCAGGCCAACGATTACAAGAAGCACACCTCCGGCTTCATCCACGGCTTCCGCTACAACGTGCGCTCCCTGTTCCGCATGCTGGAGAAGAAATACCATCACCGGGACTGGCCGGCGCGGGAGATCGAGCCCACGCCGGAAGGACTGGTGGAGGCGACGCTGGCGCGCATCAACCGCACCTCGGCCCTGTGGCAGCAGTTCGGCTTCCTCCACGACGTCATCGTGGTGGACGAGGACTGGAACCGCGCCCTCTATTACGAGGAGATGCCCCTCGCCTACGTCCACAGCAGCGAGATCGGCAACAGCCCGCACTACTACACGATCACGCTGGAGTTCGGGAAGGTGGAGGGCGATCCCTTCGCCGTCGTCCGCAACCCCGAGCCCGGCAAGGCGGAGGAGAGCGTCTTCCTCCACCCGGTGGTCCGGCGCTGGTGCGGCCGCCAGCTCATCTCCGAGCAGCACCTCCTGGAAGACCTCTTCGGCGAGTGGAAGAAGGAGGAGGCCCACGTCGCCCCCCTGCGCTTCTTCTTCATGGAGCAGCTCCTCGAGATGGCCGAGATGAACGGCATCGACCTCGAAGAGCCGGCCCCGCAGCGGCGCGGCCTGCACAGCGTGGCGGTGTAGTTCACCCCTGCCGGGGAGCCACGTCCACCACCTGGCCGGTCTGCAATCTCGCCTCGGTGTCGGGAGCGGGATTGAGGTGGACTTCGATGAGCACCATCTGGGAGGCGGCGTCCACTTCCGGAGAAATGCGCTGGATGGTGCCCGGCACGGGGAGGCTCAGGGTGCGTACCGTGGCCGTCACCGGAGTGCCCGCGACGAGGCGGCGGGCCTCTTCGGGAGGGACGGCGGCGCGCACCATCAGGTCTCCGGCGCTGATCAGGCGCACCACCGGGGTGCCGGGCCCCACCAGGGCTCCCGCGTCCGCGAAGCGCGCGGCCACCCGGCCGTCGAAGGGGGCGCGGATCTCGTTGCGCGACAGGCTCGTCGTGAGCTGCCGGATCTTGGCCTGCTGCTCGGCGGTGCGCGAGCGCGCCACCTCCAGGGCCGCGGCGGCGGTCTTGGCCTTCAGGGCCGCGTCGGCCAGATCCTCCTTGGAGAAGAAGTCGGGGTTCTTCTGCCGCCGGTCGTTGCGCGCCTGGGCCTCGGACAGCTCGTCCGCGGCCCGGCGCTCGTCGGCTTCGTTGGCCTTGAGCGAGGAGCGGGCCATCTCCAGGTCCTGGGCGGCGATGCGGGTGTCCAGGGAGGCGATGCGGTCGCCCCGCTTCACCCGGTCGCCGATCGAGACGTAGACCGCCTGCAGCCGGCCCTGCGAGTCGGCCGTAACGTCGACCGACTCCCGGGCCACCACGACGCCGAGCCAGCCTTTGCGCTCCTCCGGCGGGGCCGTGGCCGGAGCCGGCTTGGCCGCGGGCTTCGGAGCGGCCTCCGCGGCGGTGGCGGTGGGCGCCGCCCGACGGTCGCAGCCGGCGGCGGCAAGGAGGAGGAGGAGGGCCAGGGGGCAGCGCATGGGGATTTATCTTAGCAGGGACAGCAGGGACTTCAGGGACAGCAGGGACGAGGAGCTTGGTGTCCCTGGAGTCCCTGCTGTCCCTGAAGTCCCTCATCCCTACCGGTACAATCGCGCTTGACGATGCAGCTCAAGGAGACGAACATGCCCTCCACTCACCCCTTCACTCGCCGTTTCGCCGCCCTCGGCCTGCTTTTCCTCGTCGTGGCCACGGTGGCCCTGGTCGCGATCCCCCTGTGGGAGATCCGGCCGTTCGAGCCGCAGACCCCGGCGGGAGTCTCCCTCGCCTACGCCTGTCGGCGCCTGGCTCCCTGGGCCACGGTCCTGGCGCTGGTGGCCGGGGCGGCGCTCGTCGCCGGCCTCTGGCGCGGGGCCCGGTGGTGGCGCCGGGCGTTGCTGGTCCTGGCCCTGGTGCCGCTGGCCGGAGCGGTCTGGGTGGCGCGAACGAATATCTTCGAGAAGATGTTCGCGCCCCTGGCGAATCCCCGCTATGCCCGGGCGGTGGAGACCGACTGGGTGAAGGACGGGGACCTGGTTCTGGGCGTCGAGCGCAACGGCGAGGCCGTGGCCTGGCCGGTGCGCCAGATCGCCTATCACCACATCGTGATGGACGAGGTCGGCGGCGTTCCAGTCGCCGCCACCTACTGAACGCTCTGTCACACCGGTCTGGTGTGGAGAGCAGAAGTGGACGGCCGGCGGCTCCGGTTCCATCTGGCGGGGATCAACAATCAGAACTTCCTCATGGCTGACGAGGAGACCGGATCCTGGTGGCAGCAGGTGACCGGCGAGGCTGTGCAGGGGCCGCTCAAGGGTCGACGGCTCGACCTCGTGTTCCACGACGAGATCGCCTTCGCGGACTGGAAACGGGAGCACCCCGGCGGCCGGGTGCTGCGGCCGGACCGCGTTCCCGGGCGGCTGGAGTCGGAGAGCTGGGAGGCGGACGTCGCCCGCCTGCCGGTGGTGGTGGCGCCGGCGAAGGGCGATCCTCTCTCTCCCCGCGAGCTGGTGGCGGGGATCCGGCTGGGGGAGTCGGCCCGGGCCTACCCTTTCGCCGCGCTGCGGCAGCAGAATCCGGTCCAGGACGCGTTGGGGGGAGTCCCCGTAATCCTGATCGTGGGTGAGGACGGCCGCTCGGTGCGCGCGTTTGAGAGACGGGTGGACGGGGGGGAGCTGCAGCTCTTCCTCAAGCCGGCAAGCTCGCCGCCGGTGCTCGTCGACGCCGGGACGGGGAGCGCCTGGAGCTTCGCGGGGGAGGCGGTGAGCGGTCCCCTGGCGGGGAAGAAGCTGCCCAAAGTCTACGTTCTGAAGGACTATTGGTTCGATTGGAAGGCGTACAATCCAAGGACGACGGTGTACGCGCTCCGGTCCCGTTGAGGAGGTCCGAGATCCGAGATTCAACCCCCATCGCGCTGCTGGCCGGCTTCGACGGCGAAAGTGTGGAAGCCTGCCTGCGCCTGCTCGGGCCCGAGCTGCACCTGCTGGTGGCAGACTCGGAAGGGGAGGCTCTGCGCCTGCTCAAAGCCCAGCCGGTGGCCGTGCTGGCCGTGGGGGCCGCGATCTCCGGCGAGCGGGCGCGGCGCCTGGTGGAGGACGCCGAGGCGATCCCCGCCGGCCCGGAGCGGGTGAACCTCGTCCTCGCGGGAGGACCCGATCCCACCCTCTTCCAGGACCTGATCGACCGCGACCGTCTCTTCTATCTCAGTCAGGAGCCGGTGCCGTCCGCCGACCTGATCGCCCTGCTGCGGGGCGCCGCCGGCCGCTGGCGCGCCGCCGCCCTTCAGGGGGGCGAGGAGGAGCGGCAGCGGATCGTCTTCTCCCGCCGTCTCCTGAGCCATACCCAGGTTCTCGCCACCCAGAGCCGGCCGTCCGCCGTGGCGCGGGCCGCGGCCGAGGCGGTGGAGGATCTCGGGGAGGCCGAGCGCGGCTACTGCCTGATCTACGAGCTGGGGAGCGAGACCCTGTGGGACGGCGGCATGGGCGGCGAGGACCAGGAGGAGCGGCGGGAGACCGCGGCCGTGGGTCTGGTGAGCTTCGTCGTCCGCACCGGCCAGCCGCTGGCCGTGGACCGCATCGGCCGCGACCCGCGCTTCGACCGCGATGCAGACGACCCGCACGCGACGGGCGAGGAGCGCTTCGCCGCCGTGCCGGTGCTGGGCTCGGACGGCGCCGTCCTCGCGGTGCTGGCCGCCGTGCGCCCTCCCGAGGGGAAGCCGTTCGGCGACGAAGACCTGGACCACCTGACCCGGCTCGCCGAGGCGGCGGCCCCCGCCTTCGCCCAACTCCGGCTGGCGGCGGCGGAGAAGAACACCTCGGGACTGCCGGCGCCCGGCCTGTTCCGCGAGGAGGCGGTGGAGCACCACCAGGTGGGGCTGCGCTCCGAGGGGGATCTGCTGCGCGTCGATCCCGGCTGGATGCGCTGGACCTACCGGCTGCTGCTCGCCGTGATGGTGGCCAGCGTGCTGTTCTGCATCCTCGCCAAGGTGCGGGAGTACGCCTCGGGTCCGGCGGTGGTGCGCCTGGGCGGCCGCACCGACCTCACCGCCACCGCCGACGGTACGGTCACCGACGTGGGGGTGACGACCGGCCAGACGGTGGAGGCCGGCCGGCTGCTGGTGCGCTTCTACGGCGCGCGGGAGGCCGCCGAGCTGAATCGCATCGACCATGAATTCGAGCTGCAGCTCATCAACCGGTTGCGCGATCCTGCCGACCGCAGCGCCGAGCAGAGCCTCCTGTCCCTGCGGGCGCAGCGCGAGCTGGCGCGGGCCAACCTCGCCGAGCGCGAGGTGCGGTCCCCGGCGGCCGGGGTGGTGAGCGACATCCGTGTGCGTCCGGGCCAGCACATCGCCCCTGGCCAGTCGCTCCTCTCCCTGGTCCGCGGCCAGGAGCACCCCCAGGTCATCGCTCTGCTGCCCGGCGAGTTCCGCCCGCTGCTCAAGCCCGGCATGCCCCTGCGCCTGGAGGTCCAGGGCTACCGCTACGCCTACCAGCACCTGGTGGTGGAGTCGGTGGGCGACGAGGTGGTGGGGCCGGCCGAGGCCCGCCGCGCCCTGGGCGACGAGATCGCCGACGCCGTGCAGCTCACCGGACCGGTGGTGCGGGTCACGGCCCGCCTCGCCTCCAATACCTTCGAGTCCGACGGCCGGGTGCGCCGCTTCCACGACGGCATGTGGGGGACGGCCGAGGTGCGCATCCGCTCCGAGCGCGTGCTGGTGGCCCTGGTCCCGGCCCTGAAGGCCCTGTTCCAGCCGCAAGAGGGGACCGGCGATGCCTGAGACGCCGCCGGCCCAGGCCCCGCCGCCGTCGCCGGCCCCGCCTTCAACCCCGCTCCACGAGCGTTTCCCGGCGCTCCAGCGCATCACCTTCTCACGCCGCGGCCGGCGCGTGCCCTACGTCCAGCAGACCACGCCCAGCGACTGCGGCGCCGCCAGTCTCACCATGGTGCTCGCCTATCACGGCAAGCATCTGCGGCTGGACGAGGTGCGCAAGATCACCGGCTTCGGCCGCGACGGCGCCGATGCCCTCGCCCTCCTCTCGGCCGGGCGGATCTTCGGGCTGCGCGGCCGGGGCGTCAAGGTGGAGGAGGTCGACGACCTGCGCTTCCTGCCGCCGGGCTCGATCCTCCACTGGCAGTTCAACCACTTCCTCGTTTTTGAGCGGATGACCCGCGACGGCGCCGAGATCGTGGACCCGGGAGGCGGCCGGCGCAAGGTCAGCCGCGAGGAGCTGGGCCGCTCGTTCACCGGCGTCGCCCTGATGTTCGAGACCGGCGAGGACTTCGAGCCGCAGGAGGGGCAGCCGCGGCGATTGGACCGCTTCATCCGCCTGCTCAAGGAGCAGTCCGGCGTCCTCCAGCGGGTGCTGGTGACCTCGGCCATGCTGCAGCTCTTCGCGCTCGCCATGCCGATCCTGATCGGCGTGCTGGTGGACCGGGTGATTCCCCAGGGAGACGTGCAACTCCTCACCGTCCTGGGCGCCGGCCTCGCGGTCATCGTGGGCTTCAGCTTCCTCTCGTCGCTGCTGCGCTCGTACCTCCTCCTCTACATGCGCACCCATCTCGACGCGCGGATGACCCTGGAATTTCTCGATCATCTCGTCGACCTGCCATACGCCTTCTTCCAGCAGCGCTCGGCGGGCGACCTCATCATGCGGCTGTCCTCCAACTCCACGGTGCGCGAGATCCTCACCTCGGGTGCCCTGTCCGGAGTGCTGGACGGCCTGCTGGTCACCGTCTACCTGGTGCTCCTTTTCGTGGCCAGCCCGACCATGGGAGTGCTGGTGCTGGTGTTGGGCGCCCTGCGGATCGGCCTCTTCCTCTTCACTCGCAAGCGCACCCGCGACCTGATGTCCCGCTCGCTGCAGACCGAGGCGAAGTCGCAGAGCTACCAGGTGAACCTGCTGGCGGGCATCGAGACGCTCAAGGCCTCAGGCGCCGAGCACCGGTCGGTGGAGCAGTGGTCGCACCTGTTTGTGGACGTGCTCAACGTCTCTCTGTCCCGCGGCCGGCTGCAGGCGTTCGTCGATTCGACGCTGTCGGCCCTCGGCACGGCCTCGCCGCTGGTGATCCTCGTCTGGGGCGCCGTGCAGGTGCTCCAGGGGCATCTGACGCTGGGCACGATGCTGGCCATGAACGCCCTCGCCGCCGGCTTCCTGACGCCCCTTTCAACCCTGATCACCAACGCCTTCCAGTTCCAACTCCTCGGCAGCTATCTCGATCGCATCGAGGACGTGCTGGAGACGCCGCGCGAGCAGGACCCGTCCACGGTCAACCCGGCGCCGCGCCTCAAGGGCAACATCCGCCTGGAGAACGTGAGCTTCCGCTACGGGCCGTTCGCGCCGTGGGCCGTCCAGGAGGTCTCGATCGACATCCCGGCCGGCCGCTTCGTCGCCCTGGTGGGCCGCTCCGGGGCGGGGAAGTCGACGCTGGCCTCGCTGCTCGTGGGCCTCTACACGCCGACGGAGGGGCGGATCCTGTTCGACGGCATCGACCTCTCGGAGCTGGACCTGCGCTCGGTGCGCCGGCAGGTGGGGGTGGTCCCCCAGCATCCTTACCTCTTCGGCAACAGCATCCGGGCGAACGTCACCCTGTCGGACCCGACGCTCCCCCTGTCGCGGGCGGTGGAGGCGGCGAAGCTGGCCCACATCCATGACGACATCCTGGCCATGCCCATGGGCTACGACTCCATCCTGGCGGACGGCGGCGCCTCCCTCTCCGGCGGCCAGCGCCAGCGCCTGGCCCTGGCCCGCGCCCTGGTCCACCGGCCGGCCATCCTCCTCCTGGACGAGGCGACGAGCGCCCTCGACACCCGCACCGAGCGGGAGATCCAGCGCGAGCTCGAAGGCCTGCGCACCACCCGCATCGTCATCGCCCACCGCCTGAGCACCATCCGCCACGCCGATCTGATCCTGGTCATGGATGACGGCCGCCTCGTCGAGCAGGGGCGCCACGACGAGCTGATCGCCCGCGACGGCGTCTACGCCAGCCTGGTGGCCGCCCAGGTGGAGAAGGAGCGGTTGCAGGCGGCGGAGGTGTAGAGCCCTGGAAGCGGGGTCGAAGCCCAGGGAGCCCGCAGACTCCAGGAAGGGCGGCCGGGCCTCGGCCACGCGCTCCGGCCCCGGCCTGTACGATTTCCAACCTCGTCGTCCTCCCTCGACTCCGTCCCGGATGGGGTGGCGCCTCTCCCCAGGCGGGGGAGCGCTCGAACGAATTGGGCGGGTGCCCGTCCAACTCGGGGTAGGAGCCTCCCGGCTCGGGGGAGACTCGCCCCCGACTCGGGGGATATCTCCCCAGATCCGCGTCTTTCCCAACTCGGGGCGGGCCTCGCCCTGTCCCTCGAAGCCCGTCCACGGACCGGATCTCAGAGGGTGTCTCGAAAAGGGCGATCCCGTGCAATCCGCATTGTAGAGACGCCCCACGGGGTTCCCCGTGGGCGTCTCTACGATGAGCCAGGGCGTTGACCAGCCACGGCTGCCCGCGGGTGAGGTCGAAGATGCGGTCCACGGCTTCAGTTGTAAGGCCTGTCCGGAGTCCGCAGAGTGCTGGGCGCAGAGCGTGCCCACTTCGGCATGGGTGAAGTTGCGTAGCAGCTCTGGGCCGGCGGTGTTGAAGGTGCGGGGCATCAGATCCTCGGCGGGAGGGGATGATCCTACGGGTCACCCAGGCTGTGAGCCTGCTCGCCAGGGACTTCAGGGACTCCAGGGACAACAGGGATGAAGAACACTGCCGAGGCCGGGGCTTTCTTCGTCCCTGCCGTCCCTGAAGTCCCTGCTGTCCCTGGATGGTCCGGCCGCGGAATCATCCTCCCGGCCGATCTGTTAGACTCCGCGCCTATGTCCGAACCCGGCCACCCCAGCCAGCGCCCCCGTGTGGGCATGATCAGCCTCGGCTGCCCGAAGAACCTCGTGGACAGCGAGATCATGCTGGGCGAGCTGGCCCGCCGCGGCTATGAGGTGGTCAACGACCTCGATGCGGCCGATACGGTGGTGGTCAACACCTGCGCCTTCATCGAGGAGGCCCAGCAGGAGTCGATCGACACCATCCTGGAGGTCGTGGGGCGCAAGGGCCGGGGCGTCGGGAAGGTGCTGGTGGCCGGCTGCATGGTGAACCGTTTCGGCGACCAGCTCGCGAAGGAGATCCCCGAGATCGACGGCTTCGTGGGCCTCGATCAGCTCCGCGACGTGGGCGACGTGGTGCAGCTCGGCGGCGGACCGCCGCTGCCGGCGCCGTCCCACCTGGTGTTCGACCACACGGCGCCCCGCCTGCTCACCACCCAGGGGCACGCCTATCTGAAGGTCGCCGAGGGGTGCAACAACCCCTGCACCTTCTGCGCGATCCCCATCTGGCGCGGGCGGTTCCGCAGCCGCACGATCGAGAGCCTGGTGGCGGAGGCGAAGCAGCTCGAAGCCACGGGTATCGCCGAGCTCAACCTCATCGCCCAGGACACCACCCGCTACGGCGAGGATTTAGGGCTGCGCCGCCACGGCCTGGTGCGGCTGGTGGAGGCCCTGCTCGCCGAGACGTCGATCCCCTGGATCCGTTTCCTCTACGCCTATCCCACCACCCTGGACGAGGACCTGCTACGGCTGATGGGGACCGAGGAGCGCTTCTGCTCCTATCTCGACATGCCCCTCCAGCACAGCCACGGCGACGTCCTGACGGCCATGCGGCGGGGCGGCGATGCGAAGCGCTACCTGCGCCTCCTCGAACGGGCCCGGGAGCTGGCGCCGGACATCTTCCTGCGCTCCACCTTCATCGTCGGCTTCCCGGGCGAGACGGAGGAGCAGTTCCAGGATCTCCTGGCGTTCATCGGCGAGGCCCGCTTCGACCATCTGGGCGCCTTTGCCTACAGTCCCGAGGAGGGGACGCCCGGCGCCGATCTCAAAGGCCGGGTGCCCCGCAACACCCAGCGGCGAAGGCTGCGCCAGCTCCTGGAAGCGCAGAAGCCCATCGCCCTCGCGCAACGGCGGCGACTGGTGGGGGAGCGGCTGACCGTGCTGGTGGAGGGCGCCTGCGAGGAGTCCGAGCACCTCCTTCAGGGACGTCACTACGGCATGGCCCCGCAGATCGACGGCCGCGTGCTGCTCAACGACGGCTCGGCGCCGGCGGGGACCCTCGTCGAGGTGGAGATCACCGAAGCCTTCGCGGACGACCTGGTGGGGCATATCGTGGGCGCCGCCCGGCCGCGGGACGCGGAGCGGGTGGTTGTCGCCGATGTCGCAGGCATGGCCGGTATCGCCGAAGTCTCTGAAGCCGTTCTCGTCTGATCCTTTTCCCATGCACGTCTTCCAGGACGCGTACAACGCCAGTGACCTGCCGCGCGGGGGCGTGGGCACCATCGGCAACTTCGACGGCGTGCACCGCGGCCAGCGCGCCATTCTCGACCGGGTGGTGGCGCGGGCCGAGGAGCTGGGCGTACCGGCGGTGGTGTTGACCTTCGATCCCCATCCCATGACCGTGCTCGCGCCCGAGCGGACGCCCATCCCCCTGACCACGCCGAAGCAGAAGGAGCGGCTGCTGGAGGAGGCGGGGGTCGCGGTGATGCTGGTGGTCCGCTTCACCCCGGAGCTGTCGCGGGTCTCGGCGCGGGCGTTCGTCCGCGAGCTCCTGCACGACAAGCTGGACCTCAAGGAGATCTACGTCGGCTCGGGCTTCGTCTTCGGCCACAAGCGGGAGGGGGACCTGACGCTGCTGCAGGAGATGGGAAGGGATCTCGGCTTCACCGCCGCCGGGGTGGAGGAGGTGGTCTACGCCGGGGAGCGGATCTCCAGCACCCGCATCCGCCGCGCCGTCTCCGAGGGCAAGGTGATCGAGGCGGCGGAGATGCTGGGCCGGCCCTACTCCCTCGCGGGCGTCATCGCCCGCGGCGACCGCATGGGGAAGCGGCTGGGCTGGCCGACGATCAACCTGATGACCGACAACAAGCTGCTGCCGGCCGATGGCGTTTACGCCAGCCGGGTGTTCTTCCCGAGTTATCCGGCGACCTTCGACTGCGTCACCAACATCGGCACCCGGCCGACGGTCTACGAGAACTACCAGCGGGTGGTGGAGAGCCACATCCTGGATTTCAAGGCCGACGTCTACGGCCAGAAGATCGAGCTCGGGTTCTACAAGCGGCTGCGGGAGGAGCGCATCTTCCCCAACGTGATGGACCTCTCGGCCCAGATCCGCCGCGACGTCGATGCCACCCGGGACTACTTCTTTCGGCGGCGGCTGGAACAAGAGGCGCCGTCGGCCGCGTTAGAAGGGGAATAGGGTCGCGGTCGCGGCCCGTCGACTGATTCCGGAGAGAGGAAAGGTTCAAAATGGCCAATGACAAGATCGTGATGGTCGACCAGGGGAACTTCGAGGCCGAGGTCCTCAAGTCCGAGAAGCCCGTGCTGGTCGACTTCTGGGCGCCGTGGTGCGGCCCCTGCCGCGCCGTGGCGCCGGTGCTCGACGAGCTGGCGGACGAGATGCACGACAAGGTGCGCATCGCCAAGGTCAACGTCGACGAGAACCAGGAGCTCGCCTTCAATTTCGGGGTCCGGGGCATCCCCATGTTCCTGCTGTTCAAGGGCGGACAGGTCGCCGATCAGATGGTGGGCGCGCGGGGCAAGTCGGCGTTTCAGGAGCTCATCGAGCGGCATACCAGCGAAGCCACTGAAGCCACCGCATGAAGGCGCGCTTCGCTGCGCTGTCCGCCGGGCTCGCAGAGCTCGGCTGCGAGGCGTTGCTCGTCCTGGCGCCGTCGTCCCAGGACTCCGACCTCGCATTCCTGCTGCCCGCTCCGGCCCACCTGGGGGAGTGCCTGCTGGTGCTCCCCCGGCTTCCCCAGGGAACCGAGCCGCGCCTCGGCTTCCTGACCCCCATGGAGCGCGAGGAGGCGGCGGCCACCGGGCTCGCCCTCCTCACGCCTGAAGACCTGGACGTCTCCCGCTGGTCGAGCGAGCTGCCCGATCCGGCGTACTTCCTCGCCCAGGTGGCGGGGCGGGCGCTCGAACGCTGCGGCGTGGCACCCGGGCGCGTCGCCCTCGCCGGGCACGGCCAGGCTGGGGTGATCCAGGCGGCCTGCGCGGCCCTGAGCGGCCAGGGGTGGACCTGGGTGCCGGGCAACGCCCTGGTCTACACGGCGCGCAAGCGCAAGGAGCCCTCCGAGGTGGAAGGCCTCCGAGCGGCGGCCGCGGTCACCGGCGATGCCTTTCGCGCCGTGGCCCGGCTGCTGGCGGCGGCCACCGCCGGCGAGAACGGAGATCTGTGGCTGGAGGGCGAGCGGCTGAAGGTGGCCCGCGTGCGCGCCGAGATCTCGCGGGTGCTCGCCGGCAGCGGCCTGGAGCAGCCACGGGGGAACCTGGTCACGCCGGCGGAGGAGGGGGCGATCCCCCACTGCACCGGCACGCCCGACCGCGTGTTGCGGGCCGGCGAGTCGCTGGTGGTGGACGTGTTCCCTCGCCTCCGGCTGTTCGCGGACTGCACCCGCACCTTCTGCGTGGGCGAGCCCTCGGAGGCCCTGCGCCGCGGCCACGCCCTGGTGCGCGCGGCGCTCGAAGAGGCGCACCTGCGCGCGGCGCCGGGAGTCCGCGGCTGGGACGTTCAGGAGAGGGTTTGCGCCCGCTTCGAGGCCGCGGGGTATCCCACCCCCATCTCGGCGCCCGCCACCACCCGGGGCTATGTCCACAACCTGGGCCACGGGGTGGGCTTCGACCTCCACGAATTTCCCACCTTCAAAAAGGCCACGGGTGCCGAAGGCGTCCTGCGCGAGGGGGACGTCTTCACTCTGGAGCCCGGTCTCTACGAGCCCGAAGAAGGTTGGGCCGTGCGCCTGGAGGACATGGTCCACCTGGGCGGGGACGGCCCCGAAACCCTGACACCCTTGCCTTACGATCTCGATCCCCGGGCGTGGGTGTGACGGCGAGGCTTCACGGTCCACTCAAGTGCAGCAGGAGCTCCGCCGCATACTGCCCGCGCTCGTCCCCAATCCACATCTCATCCGGTCCCGGGAGCATCTCGGTCACGTGGAGGGTGGGAGGGGGAGCGCCTTCCTCCGAGGGGGAAAGGGCGCGGCGGAGGAGGTCGACGGCGAGGGGGGAGTCGAGGTCGGCGTAGAAGGGCTTGGGCTCGGCGGGGGTGTGGAGGAAGACGTGGCGGGGGAGGGCGTGGGTGCGGCGCCAGGCTTGAGCCCGGGCGAAGAATTGAGCGCCGGCGGCTTCCGGGTCAGTGCCCTCTGCGGGCGGCTCCGGCGCTTCGCCCGGAGCGAAGACCCAGCGGCGGCGGAAGAGGACGAGGTGGCCGCTCGTGAAGCGGGGCCAGCGCGCGATCCCCGGGACGTCGAAGCCGGGGAACCAGGCGAGGGGCTGGAGACCCTGGCGGCCGATTTCGACCAGGAAGGAGACGAACCCCTCCGGGCTCACGCCGCTGGTGATGAGCGGTACGACCTCGACGCCGCGGGCAGCCCAGCGCAGCATGAAGCGGCCGGCCGTCTCGTCCCAGCGCACGGTCAGCTCGGTCAGGGGAATCACCTCGGCGTCGGGATTGGCGCGTTCGCCCAGCAGCTCGATCTCATGGCGGAAGAGGGTTGGCCGCAGGCCGGCGTTGGCGCTACGGCCGAAGTGGTTGTAGGTGACCTCGGCAAAGATCGCCCCTTCCCGCGCCACCGGCTGCCAGCTCCGCGCCACCTCGCGGGTGACAGGGTTGTCCGGGTTGTCTGGCTCAGGGCCACCGAGGAGATGGGCGAAGCGGGAGAGGGCGATGCCGGGTCCGAAGAGGGCGTTCAAAGTCATGCGGTAGCGGCCGGCCGCGATCTCCCCCGCGTCCCGGGCCGCGATCTGGAAGAGGGCCCCCGCCGACCAGGTGGGCTCCGGAAGGCCGCCCACGAGGGCTTCCCAGTCCTCCCCGGTCAGCTCGACCTCCTCCTCCCCGGCGGTGAGCGCGGCCCGGGCGCGGGCGGCGAAGAGGTCCCGCGTCCGGTTGAGCACGGCGGCGGCTTCGTCCTCGCCGGGCGGCGCCTGGGGGAAGGAGTCGGGGCGCTCCTGCGCTTCGGGCTCGAAGAGACCGTGATAGAGGTCGAGCAGGGGGACGTCGGTATCGGCGGGGAAGCGCGAGAGAAAGCGTCCCGCATAGGCCTGGCGGAAGGCCAGCTCGGGGTAGAGGGCCGCGAAGAGCCGGATATAGCGGCGCAGCGGGACCTCCAGGTCGGCGCGGACGCGCTCCGGCACGGTGACCTCGAGGCCCGAGGCCGTGTCCACTCGGAACAGGACGTCCCCTTTCAGGGGCTGGACGTGGGGGAGGGCCGCGAGGCGCGTCTCGACGCGATCCATATCTTGGATACGCTCCTCCGGCGTCAGGCTGGAGAGGGCTTCGACGTCCCGCTCGATCGCCTCGATCTCCGTGAGCCACGGGGCGTCGCAGTCGCCGATGCCGGCGGCGCGCATCCGCTCGGCCACGAAGGCCAGGGGGCGGCGGGCGTTGTAGGGCGGCTCGATCTCGGCGATCAGGAACCCCTTGTCCACCAGTTGCTCGAAGAAGGGGGTCAGCTCCTCGACGTCGATCTCGTAGCGCTCGGCGACGGCGGCGAGCAGGGCCGGGAGGGTGAGGAGCCCCTTCGCGGCCTCTTCATGGAAAAGGTTGAGAATCGGCTGCGCCTTGGTGCGCGAGAGGACCTCGAGGTCGGTCTCGCGGCGGGGGGTGATGGGACGCCAGAAGGTCCAGCTTCCGTCCTCGCGGCGCAGGGTGGGGTTGAGGCGCGGCACGATGGCGGGCCAGGCGGCGCGGTCGGCCCCCAGGCAGGCCGAGACCTTGCGCGCTTCGGCCACGGAGAGGAGGACATCGACCTTGGCCGGCCGGTTCTCGCCCGTGACCCTGGCCTCGTGGCCGTGGAGCCACGCCAGGGCCGTGGCACAGAAGACCGAGTTGGGGCTCGTCTTGGAGGCGAAGCGGGCGGCGTAGGCGGCGAGCTTGGCCGCGGCGTGGCGCTCGTCGTGACGCCAGCGTCCGGGGTCTTTCCCCGCCATGGCCTGGAGCCGGTCGAGCAGAGCTCGGCTGACCAGCCGCATCCCCTCCTTGAACACGGGGCGGCCGGCGAGGGCGAGCAGGGCGCGGCGGGCGCGCAGCAGGTCGGCGCGGTAGGCGCGGGCGAAGTCTGCCTGGAGGGTGGCGAGCTCGGCGCGGCGGGCGAGGTGACCCCCGATCCCGGCGAACAGCTCCGCCGGCAGGATGTCGCGCAGGGCGTCGAGCTGCGCCGGCGAGACCCGCCGGCGGTTGTGGAGGGAGCGGCGCAGGGTGATGATGGCCAGCCGGGTGCGGGCGGCCTCGGGGTCCCGCGGGTCCCCCTCGCCGGGCGGCTCGCCCGCCACGCCATGGAGATCGTCGGTGAGCCGCGTCACCTCGGCGTCGAGACGGTGCTCGAGCTCCCGGGCGGCGGCGAGGCGCGCCAAGGCCTCCGTGGCCGCCAGGGGCGCCAGCGTCTCGAAAGGCAGCGCGGCGATGCGCAGGAGGACGAGCTGCCTGGTCACAGAGGATTCAGGCCGGCCCCCCGCCGTCCTCGATCAGGCGGTGCATGAAGTAGCGCAGCAGGGCCTCGGGCGTGGGGTCGATCCCCAGGCGGTTGCAGCTCATGTGGGCGTAGGACCAGGCGAGATAGCCGAGGTCCTGCTGGATTCGGCCGGCGTCGTGCGCCTCGCGGATCTCCCGGGCGACCGGCCGGCTGGCCTCCTGCCAGCGGGCGGCGATCCGCGCCGGCTCCTCGCCCCCCCAGAGCGTCTCGGGGTCCTGGCTCTGCTCGCCGGTGAAGAGGTCCTGAAGACCGGGCTTGAGCGCCTGGTACTTGGCTTCGATGGTCTCGATCTCGGCCTCTTTCCAAGTCCCCATCTCGTGGGTCCACTGGTGGCCGAAGGCATAGAAGGCGAGGCGCTGCTCGCGGTCGAAACCCAGCAGGTCGAGGAGCCGCTCGGTCATCAGCAGCGAGAATTCGCGCCGCGTCTTGGCGAGCAGCCCCTGCCGCTCGGCCGCCATCAGGTCGAGGCAGGCGAGCGAGTCGTGAAGGAAGAGCTTCTCGGCCAAGCCCATCCCCTCGTCGCCGCCGTAGCGCTCTACCTCGCGGTCGTACTGAGCGTACTCGACCCCTTCGACGGCACCCGACTCGCGTAGCGGGACGAGGTCGCGGTCGACCCGCTCGAAGACCGGGCCGGAGACCCAGTCGGGCCGGCCCAGGATGCGGAACCGCACCTGCCAGCTCGGCACGTTGTAGCGGGCGAAGAAGAGGGAGTGAAGCTCGGGGGCGTCGCGGACGTCGCGCGCGACCGGCGTCACGAAGTCGGCGAGGATGCGCTCATGCTGCTCGCGCGGGGCGTAGAGCAGGGTGAAGAGGCAGAGCTGGTCTTCCAAGGCAGGGGACCTCCAATCAGGAGCCAGGTCCGGGCCGGCGATGCTCGCTGTCACCTCGCCCGCCGGCCCGGGGGGTGACGGTTACTTGACCGTCCGCGTCGCGAACAGGGGGGGAGGACAGGTGCAGCGCGGGTTCGTCGACGACGAGTTGCAGCCCGCGTTGGAGGCGGACTCCAGCTCCTCGACCGCGAGCTCCAGAGCCCTCGGCTTGTTTTCGATCTTCTGGTTGATCATCTTTCTCTCCCTTGCCTGGTCTAGCTGGCCGTCCTGGCAGTGAACAGGCTGGCGGTCGTGGAGGCGGAGATGGGACAGGTGCAACGCGGGTCCGTCGACGACGAGCCGCAGCCCGGGTTGCAGTAGGTCTCGAGGGACTCGACTTCCAGGTTCAGGGCTTTCGACTTGGTCTCGGGCTTCTGGGCCATGGTTTTCTCCTTTCGCGATCGGGGGGCTGCGTTGCCCCCATCCTCGAAGGTGCCTGCGAGCAGGCCCCCCGAGCCAGACGGACGCCTAGTTGGTCGTCCGGGCCGTGAACAGGCTGCCGGTCGTGGTGGCGGAGATGGGACAGGTGCACTTGTGGCTGGTGGTCGACGTGCCGCAGCCCGGATTGCAGACCACTTCGAGCTGCTCGACCTCGAGGTTCAGGGCTTTCGATTTCGTCTCGGGCTTCTGGGTCATGGTTGTCTCCTTGTCTAGCTGACGGTCCGCGCCGTGAACAGGCTGCCGGTCGTGGTGAGATGGATGGGGCAGGTGCAGAGGTTGCTCGTCGTCGACGAGCCGCAGCCCGGGTTGCAGTACGTTTCGACGGCCTCGACCTCGAGGCTCAGGGCTTTCGATTTCGTCTCAGGCTTCTGGGTCATCTGTTTCTCCTTTGGCGGTCGGGGGCTCTCGTGCTCCCACCTTGGTAGTGCCCGCGAGCTCGCCAATCGGGACGAGCAGGGGGCGTTCCATAGCTAATTGTGCATGAATCGGAGGCGTTTGGCCAGTCGGTCCTCGGCATCAGTGATACCCCGCCCCGGGATACAGGAGGTTCAGCGCCAGCGTCTGCAGCGGGCCGGAGATGTAGGGGAACACCTTCCAGGCGGCGAGCAGGCCGAGGAGGGAGAACATGGGCTGGCGCAGGAGGGCGTGGAAGCGCGCGGCCATCTCATCGCTCATGAAGCCGGGGAGGATGGCGCTGCCGTCGAGCGGGGGGAGGGGCAGCAGGTTGAAGGCGAAGAGCACGAGGTTGAGGGAGAAGAGGATGGAGAGGGGAGCCGCCGCGGCCCCCCAGGCCGGCCCGATCCCGGCCGTCACGGTGGTGAAGTTGGCGACCTCGGGCGGCGCGAACACGCCGGCCGCCATCCCGGCGCGGATGGCGAGGCCGGAGATCAGCACCAGGAGGAGGTTGGCGGCCGGCCCGGCGGCGGCCATGAGGGCCGCGCGCTTCGGATAGCGGTGGGCCCACTCAGGGTTGTAGGGAGCGCTGGCCCAGCCCATCATCCAGCCGTTGAGGGCGAAGGACGCGATGGGCACGATCACCATGCCGAACGGCTCGCGGCGGATGTGCGGCCAGGGATTCAGAGAGACCTGCCCGCCTTCATAGGCGGTCGAATCTCCCAGCTTGTGAGCGGCGAAGGCATGCCCGGCCTCGTGGAGCGTGGTCGAGAAGATGAAGACCACGAACCAGGTGAGGCCCAGGACGAGGGTATGCGGGTCCATGGGCGGTATTGTATCCGCCGCCATGACGACCTACCTCTCGACTTTCACCGCCGGGCTTGGGGTCCCCGCCCGGCGGGCCCTGGAGGAGCGGCTCCCGGGCGTCCGGATCGAGCTGGAGCTGGACGGTTTGATCGTCTATGAGGCCGGCGGGGAGACCGCGGCGATCTGCAACCTGCCGTTCTTCAACAATTCCTTCGTCGTCTTGAAGACCTTCCCCGGGCTGAGGCCGGAGCGCGGCAAAGAGATCCTGGACGAGATGCTCGCGGCAACGCTGCGGGACGCCGATCTCCCGCGCAGCATTCCGGGCCGCTTGAAGGGGACCTTCCGGCTCGTCACGGCCTGGAGCAACGTGCTGACCGCCGTCGATCGGGACCTGCTGGAGAAGGTCGAGGCCCGGATCGCGGCGTCGGGCCCGCCGGGGAGACTGCGGCCCCACCGCGGCCGGCCCGCTCACGAGCTCTGGCTCTCCTATCGCAGCGAAGGGCACGGCTTCCTGCTGCTGCGGCTGACCCGGCACACGGCGTACGAGAAGGTGCTGGAGAAAGGGGAGCTGCGGCCGGAGCTCGCCTGGATGCTCTGCTGGCTCTCCGAGCCGCGGGAGGGAGAGCTGGTGCTCGACCCCTTCTGTGGCTCCGGCGCCATTCCCCTCCTGAGGGCCTCGCGGGTGGCGCAGTTCCCCCGCGGGCTCGTGCTGGCGAGCGACCTCGACGCGGCGCAGGTGGAGAAGCTCAAGACCCGGGTGAAGCATGCCGACCTGCGCCGGCGGGTAGTGGTGCGGCAGGGCGACGCGCGCCACCTCTCCCGCTACGAGGACGGCTCGATCCACAAGATCGTCACCGATCCGCCCTGGGGGATCTTCCGGGAGCTGGAGGAGGGGCCGGAGACGTTCTATCGCGAGGTGCTGGCGGAGCTCGGCCGGGTGCTGGCGCCGGGCGGCCTGCTGGTGATCCTCCTGGCGCGCCCGGATTTCCCCCTGCCTCTCCCGATAACACTGGAGGTGGTGGAGAGCTGGCCGATTCTGGTTTCGGGAAAGAAGGCGGTGGTCCACAAGCTGCGCAAGCCTCCTGGGACCGCCGGCGTCCCGCCGGCATGCTAACTCCGCTTTTAAAAAAGCAAGTTAGTATGCCGGCGGGACGCCGGCGGTCCCAGGGAAAAGCTCACCCCCGGCTCAGGTACTTGTTCTCGCGCGTGTCGATCAGGATCTTGGTGCCCACCTCGATGAAGGGCGGCACCATGACGACCAGCCCGGTCTCCATCTTGGCCGGCTTGTAGGAGGCGCTGGCGGTGGCGCCCTTCATGCTCGGCTCGGTGTCGACCACCTCCAGGGAGACCGTGTTGGGCAGCTCGATGCCCACCGGCTTTTCCTCGTAGAAGTCGACCTGGATGACGGTGTTGGGCAGCAGGTACTGCATGGTGTCGCCCAGCGTCTCGTCGTCCATGGTGATCTGCTCGTAGCTCTCCTGGTTCATGAAGTGGTGACCCGACGGATCGGAGTACAGATACTCCATCTGGTGGGTCTCGAGGATGGCCCGCTCCACCTTCTCGGTCGAGCCGAAACGGTGCTCGAAGCTGTTGCCGCTCTTCAGGCTGCGCATGCGGACCTGGACGAAGCCGCGCCAGTTGCCCGGCGTGACGTGGTGTACGTTCATGACCCGGCAGACGTCGTTCTCGAAGAGGATGCACATGCCGGCTCGCACTTGGCTGACTTGGATCAAGGTCGGTCTCCTTTTACTCCTGCTCTTCCTTCCGGTGCTTCTGGTACTCGGCGATCAGCTTGTCCTGCACCAGCCGGGGGACCTCTTCGTAGTGCGAGAACTCCATGTGGAAGCTCGAGCGCCCCTGGGTCATGGCGGTGAGGTGGCGGTCGTAGTCGAGCATCTCGGACATCGGCACCGAGGCCTTGATGACCTGGGCGCCGTTGACCGCGTCCATGCCCTGCGGCCGGCCGCGCCGGTGCGACAGGTCGCCCATGATGTCGCCCATGAAGTCCTCGGTGGTGTGGATCTCCACCTTCATCACCGGCTCCAGGATGGTGGGCTTGGCGTTGGCCATGGCGTCCTTGAACGCCAGGGAGCCGGCGATCTTGAACGCCATTTCAGAGGAGTCCACGTCGTGGTACTGGCCGTCGAGCAGGCGGACCTTGAAATCGACCATGGGATAACCGGCGAGATAGCCGCGGCGCCTAGCGTCCTGAATCCCCTTCTCCACCGCCGGGCGGTAGTTGTTGGGGATGGCGCCGCCGAAGATCTCGTCGGCGAAGGCGAAGTCCTCGCCGCGGGGGAGCGGCTCGACCTTGATCCGGCAGTCGGCGAACTGGCCGCGGCCGCCCGTCTGCTTCTTGTGCCGGCCGTGGCCGTCGGCGGGCTTGAGGATGGTCTCGCGGTAGGGGACCTTGGGCGGATGCAGGAACAGGTCGACGTGGAAGCGGTGCTTGAGCTTGGCCACGGCGATCTCGATGTGGAGCTGGCCGGTGCCGGAGAGCAGGTGCTCGTGCGTCTCGGGGTCACGCCCGGCGTGGAGGCTGGGGTCCTCGTCGATGAGCCGGTGGAGCGCGTCGCCGATCTTCTCCTCGTCGCCCTTGGACTTGGGCTCGACGGCGAAGGTCATGGCCGCCTCGGGGATGTTGATCCAGGCGATGCGCACGGGACGCTCCTTGGTGCACAGGGTGTCGCCCGTGATGGTGGTTTTCAGCTTGGCGACGCCGACGATGTCGCCCGCCACGACCTTCGGCACGTTGCTCCCCTGCTTGCCCTGGAGGAGCATGAGGTGGCCGATGCGCTCCGAGTCCTCGGTCCGCGGATTGTAGAGCGAGGTGTCCGACGAGAGGGTGCCGGAGACGACGCGCAGGATGGAGATCTTGCCCGTGAACGGGTCGGAGAGCGTCTTGAACACCAGGGCGGCCGGGGCGCCGGCGGCGTCGGCCTTGAGGCCCACGTCCTCGCCGCCCAGGTTCTTCGCCGGGAAGGGCTCCCGCTCGACAGGGGAGGGGAGGAGGGCGAGGAAGGCGTCGAGCAGCGTCGAGGCGCCGATGCCGTGAGCGCCGGCCGTGAGGGTCAGGGGGAAGACCTGGCGCCGCGCCACCGCCTTGCGCAGGCCGCTCTCCAGGTCCTGCTGTGGGAGGGTGCCGCTCTCGAAGAATCCCTCCATCAGGCTGTCGTCGGTCTCCGCCACCGCTTCGATGAGGCGGGAGCGGTGGGTCTCCACCTCGTCGGCGAGCTCGGGCGGAATCTCCGCGGGCGTCGCCTTGCCGTTGCCGCCGCGGGTGAAGCGCCAGGCCTTGAGCCCCACCAGGTCGACCACGCCGGTGAAGCCCGCCTCCTGGCCGATGGGGATCTGGACGGGCAGGATCAGGCGGCCGAACCGCTTGTGCAGGGCGTCGAGGGTGCGGCCGAAGTCGGCGCGCTCGCGGTCCATCTTGGTCAGGTTGACCAGCAGCGGCAGCCCGATCTCGGCCGCGAAGTCCCACACCCGCTCGGTGTTGACCTCGACGGCCGAGACGCCGTTGACGCAGAGCACTACCGTATCGGCGGCGCGCAGGCCGGCCTTGGTCTCGGTGAAGAAGATGCCGTAGCCGGGGCAGTCCAGGAGGTTGACCTTGTGCTGCTGCCAGGGGACGAAGCAGGGGGCCAGGCCGATCGAGATCCTGCGCTCGACCTCCTCGTGGTCGAAGTCGGTCAACGTGTTGCCGTCCTCGACCCGGTGCATGCGAGTCGTCACGCCGCCGGCATAGAGCAAAGAGCTGACGAGCGTGGTCTTGCCGGTATCGTTATGTCCCGCAACCGCGACGTTGCGGAGCTTCTCCGGGCTATCCACCTGCATCCTGGACCTCCTTCATGGGGCTTGAGAGCGATCAAGGGGCGCCAATATACCACAGGGAAAATGGCTGCGAGCCGCTCCCGGAACCCGCCTCCTAAACCCCAAAACTACCAGGATTTAACCGGACATTTCCAGTTTGACCTGGACCTCGGGTCCGGCCTAGAATTCCCCTCGCGAAAGCTCTGCCGCCATGCTGCCACTGACGCCGACCAAGCTGGGCCGCTACGAAATCGCCGACGAGATCGGCAAGGGGGCCATGGGTATCGTCTACCTCGCCCGGGACCCGCTGATCGGCCGGCTGGTGGCGCTCAAGACCTTCCGCATCGGCTACTCCGTCCGCGACTCCGAGATGGAGCAGTTTCGCATCCGCTTCATGCGCGAGGCCCAGAGCGCCGGCATCCTAACCCACCCCAATATCGTCACCATCCACGACGTCGTGGAGCAGAGCGAGGAGGGGCTGGCCTTCATCGCCATGGAGTACGTGCGGGGGACCAACCTCAAGCTGCTGCTGCAGAACGACCAGTCGCTGCCGCTCTCCTTCGTGCTGGAGACCATCGCCCAGGTGGGCGACGCCCTCGACTACGCTCACTCGAACCGGGTGGTGCATCGCGACGTCAAGCCGGCGAACATCCTCATCACCACCGACAACAAGGTCAAGATCACCGACTTCGGGATCGCCCGTCTCGACAGCTCGAACCTCACCCAGGAGGGGCAGCTCCTGGGCACGCCCAACTACATGGCTCCCGAGCAGATCCAGGGCAAGGAGGTGGATCACCGGGCCGACCTCTTCTCGCTCGGCGTGGTGCTCTACGAGATGCTCACCCGCCACAAGCCGTTCCAGGGCGAGAACCTGACGGTGGTGAGCCATCGCATCGTCTACGACCACTTCACGCCGCCCCAGGAGTACGTCCGGAACCTGCCGCCGGGCCTGGAGCCGATCCTCGCCCGGGCGCTGGAGAAGGACCCCGCCCGCCGTTATCAGCGGGCACGGGACATGGTGGACGACCTGCGCCGGCTGGTGGAGGCGAACCGGCAGCGCGACGAGCTCAACGAGACGCAGAGCCTCTCGGCCACCATGGTGCTGCCGCCTCCATCGCCCCCCGCCCGGCCGGCGGCCGCGAAACCGTCGCTGTTCAGCCGCTGGCGCAAGGAGCCCGCCGCCTCTGCTCCTCGGCCGCCCGTCCCCCCGGCGCCGGCCGTCCCGGTCCCCGCGCCGCCGCCGCTCCCGGAGTCCCCGGAGGTCATGGCCTCGGGCGACACCAGCGCGTCTGCCGCCGCGGTGCCGCCCCTGCCCCCCCTGCCGCCGTCGCCGGACCTGTCGGACACCAACGCCACGGCCGAGGTGCCGGTGCTTACCGCCCCCCCGCCGCCCAAGGCGCGGAGCACGGTGCCGCAAGTCCTCCTGGTGGCGGGGCTCGTCGTCGTCCTCGGCCTGCTGGCGGGGGCCGGCTTCCTTTTCTGGAGGCGGGGGTCGCAGCCCAGGGCTCCTCGCACCGCCGCGGCGAGCACCCGCCCGGTCCAGCCCGTGCCGGTGACGCCGGCGCCGGTCCCGGCGCAGCCGATAACCCTGGCTCCGCCGCCGCAGGCATCGGTCGCGGAGACCGTCGCCGCACGGGTGGACTCTGCCCGGCAGTTCTTCACGCAAAAGCATTACGACGCGGCGATCACGGCGGCCAACGCGGCGTTGTTGTTCGATCCCGCCAACCCGGAAGCCCGGCTGATCCTCAACCGGTCCCAGACCATCCTGAACCGCCGCCAGCGTCAGGCGCAGACACCCCGGACGCCCCTGCCGAGCGAGACGGTGGCCGCCGCGACGCCGGCGGTCCCCGCCACCCCCATGCCCAGGAGCCCGGCCGCGCCCCCTTCTCCTATCGCCCCCACGACGGCGAGCCTCCGCATCCACCTGGCCTCCGACTTTCCGGATGGTGGCGTGCTGACCGTTTATGTGAACGACAAACAAATGGCGCAGATCAAGTTCGAAGGAGGCCGCCGTTTCCTTCTCCCCCGCAAGCCGGCTCAGCGCGACACCTACAAGGCGATCGAGGTGCCGGCGGGGACGGTGGAGATCCGTGCCTACGTCACGCCTGCAGGCCGCGCGGCCATCCTCAGGCCCGTGACGAGCAGTTTCCAGGGCGGCAGCTCCCACACTCTGGAGATCCAGCTCTCCGCAGAGGGGCAGGTTATCGAAGCCAGCCTACGCTAGGCAGGGACTTCAGGGACGAAAAAACCAGCCGCTTTTCGTCCCTGCCGTCCCTGAAGTCCCTGCTGTCCCTGTCTTCGCCTTTACACGAGCTGCGGCTCGCCCTGCGGCGACCAGACGGTCACCGGTCCCAGCCCTTCGAACTGCGGCTCCAGATCCTCGGCGGGTCCCACCGCCACCACCGCCACCCGCTCCGGGTCGAGGTGCCGGCGCGCCACCTCCAGGACCTTCTCGCGCGTGACGCCGGCGATCCGCTCCAGGTGGCGGGTGTAGTAGTCGTCCGGCAGGCCGAAGACGGCCATGGTCTCCAGCCGCTTGGCGAGGTCGCCGATGGTCTGGAGGGTGTAGGGGAAGACGCCCACCAGGTAGCTCTGCGTCTCCGCGAGCTCCGCCGGCTCGACCAGGGCCTCGCGGATACGCCGCAGCTCGAAGAGGACCTCGCGGGCCGCGGCCCCCGTCGACTCGGTGGCCACCGCGGCGTTCACCGTGAAGGGTCCCGGACCCATGCGCGCGGAGAAGCGGCTGGAGGCGCCGTAGGTGTAGCCGTGCCGCTCGCGCAGGTTGAGGTTGATCCGGCTGGTGAACTTGCCGCCCAGCAGAGCGTTGAAGACGACGAGGGAAGGGTAGTCCGGGTGGCTGCGGGAAACCCCCGGGTGCCCGATCCGCAGCTCGGTCTGCGCGGCGCCGGCGCGGTCGACGATGTGGACCGAGATCCCCGGCCGGGAGGGGGGGCGGATCTCCGGCGGCGGCGGTGGCGCGGGCGGGCCGCCGGAGCCGAAGGCGCTTTCGGCCTCGCGCAGCAGCTCCTCCGGATCGAAGTCCCCCACCGCGATCAGCGCCGCGCCGGCGAGCCCGTAGTGCCGCTGGTAGAAGTCCACGAGCGCCTCGCGGTCGAGCGTCGTCAGGCTGTCCTCCTCGCCGATGAGGGGGTGGGCGTAGACCGTGCCTTCATAGAGGACGCGGTGGAAGCGGTCGTCGGCCAGTGCGGACGGATCGTGAGTGCGGCGGAGGATCTCGGCCAGGCGCTGGCGCTGGAGGCGCTCCAACTCCTCCACGGGGAAGGTGGGATGGAACGCCACGTCGGCGAGCAGCTCGAAGCCTGCGGCGCGGTTCTGCGCCAGCAGACCGGTGGAGAGGTAGCCCACGTCCCAGTCGGCGCCAGTGGTGAAGTAGCCGCCGAGCCGCTCGGCGGCGCTGGCGATCTCCATGGCCGAGCGCCCGCTCGTGCCTTCGTCGAGCACCCCGGCGGTGAGGGCGGCGAGCCCCGACTTCCCCTCCGGGTCGTACTGCCCGCCCGCGGGGGTCACCAGCTCGAGGCTGATCAGCGGCAGGTCCGAGTGCCGCGCCGCGAGCACGGCGAGGCCGTTGGCCAGCCGCGTGCGCAGGAACGAGGGGAATTGGAAGGGCCGGATCGGGCCCGGCGAGGGAGGGGACGAGCGGTCGACCCGTGGCGGGCGGGAGGCCATCAGTCCGCCTCTCGCGGCACCACCTGCACCACCGCCCGCTCGCTCTCGATGCAGTGGGTCGCGGCGAGCTCCACCAGTTCCTCGGGAGTGATCTCGAGGTAGCGGCCGGCCTCGGCGGCCACGCCGCCGGGATCGTCGAAGTAGGTGGCGAACTGGGAGAAGAGGTCGGCCACGCCGTCCAGCTTCTGCAGGCCGCTGTAGATCTCGGTGAGCAGGCGGTTGCGCGCCCGTTCGAGCTCCACCGGGTCGGGAAGGGCGGTCGCCGCGGCGGCGACGTGGCCCAGGAGCGCCTCCTCCAGGGTCTCGATCGCCACCCCCGGCCGGGCGGTCGCGACCATCATGAACGTCCCACCCTTCTCGTAGGGGGAGACCGAGGCGCCGACGTCCTGGGCGATCTGGCGGTCGTAGACCAGGTCGCGATAGAGGGGGCTCGACTTGCCGCCGGTCAGCACCGAGGCCAGCACGTCCGCGGCGTACCACGACCGCTCGCCATAGGCGGGGGCGCGGAAGCCGACGTAGATGCGGGGGAGGCTCACGGCGTCCGGCAGCACGGCGCGGCGCTCGCCGCCCAAGCGCGCCGGGGGGACGGTCACCGGCGGCACCGGCGGTCCGGGGGGGATCTCGCCGAACCAGGCCTCCACCCGCTCCAGGGCGGTCTCGGGATCGAAGTCGCCCGCCAGCGTGAGCACCGCATTGTTCGGCGTGTAGTAGGTGCTGAAGAAGGTCCGCACCTCCTCCAGCGTGGCGGCGGCGATGTCCTCCATGTAGCCGATCACCGGCCAGTGATAGGGGTGGTCCGGCGGATAGAGGAGCTCGTGGAGCCGCTCGCCGGCGAGGCCGTAGGGCTGGTTCTCGATCCGCTGCCGCCGCTCGTTCATCACCACTTCGCGCTGGGTGTCCAGGTTCTCCTGGGTGAGGGCGGGGAGGAAGAAGCCCATGCGGTCCGACTCCAGCCACAGCCCGAGCTCGAGCTGATGGGCGGGGAGCGTCGCGTAGTAGTTGGTGCGGTCGTACCAGGTCGAGCCGTTGGCCACGCCGCCCACCTGCTGGAGGAGGCGGAAATGGTCGTGGGTCCCCACGTGCTCGCTGCCCTGGAAGAGCATGTGCTCGAACAGGTGGGCGAAGCCGGTACGCCCCGGCCGCTCGTCCTTCGAGCCGACGTGGTACCAGAGGTTGACGGCGACCAGGGGGAGCTCGGGCTGGCGGTGGAGGACGACCCGGAGGCCGTTGGCCAGCTTGTGGTATTGGAACGGGAGATCGAGGTCGGGTATCGCGGAGCTCATCAGGTTGCAGGCACGGGGAGAGAGGGCTGCGGACCCGGCGCTCCGGCAGTGTATTGAGGGGCGTTGCGGGGTGTCAAGGCGGGAGGGAGGAGGCTGCCGCTTGCATTACGCTCCCTTACCGCTATACTTGCACCATGTCCTACCTCACCGAGCGGCAGAAACAGATTCTGGAGTTCATTCAGGAGTACCGCAAGGAGCGCGGGATCGCCCCCACTCACCGGGAGATCTGCGAGCGCTTCGGTTTCTCCTCCTACGGCACGGCGTACAAGCACCTGAAGCTCCTCCAGCAGAAGGGCTTCCTGCGCCGTGACTGGAACCAGAAGCGGGGCATCGAGCTGATCCGCGCCATCCCCGGCGCGGAGACGTCGGAGCGCGACCTGCCGTACTTCGGCCGGATCGCCGCCGGCCGCCCCATCGAGGCCCTCTCCGGCAACGATCGGGTGACCGTGCCCGGCCACCTGCTGAGCACCCGGGGCGGCGACCACTACGTGCTGCGCGTGGTGGGCGAGTCGATGATCGAGGAGGGGATCCACGATGGCGACTACGTGATCGTGCTGCGCCGCGATCAGGCCGAGCCCGGGGAGATGGTGGTGGCTCTGGTGGGCGAAGAGGCCACCCTCAAGCGCTTCTACCCCGAAGGGGCCATGGTCCGCCTCCAGCCCGCCAACCCCACCATGCAGCCGTTCCGCGTCCCCGCCAAGGACGTGCGCGTGCAAGGGGTGGTGGTGGGGCTGATGCGGAAGTTCTAGCCCTCACCCCTGTCCCCTCTCCCACCGCCCTCCCCCCGACCGGGAGAGGGGGACGCGGGCGGAGCGCTCTTGCTGTTCTCCCTCTTCTCCCGGTTGGGGGGAGGGCGATGGGAGAAGAGGGCCGGGGTGATGAGGGGCTGGGCTATGGCCTTTCCACGCCTCTCCTGTACAATGCGCGCACATCATGGATCTTGATCGTCTCCTGAAGTTCATGACGGATAAGGGTGCGTCGGACCTTCATCTGAAGCCGACCCGGCCCCCCTTGCTGCGCATCAACGGCCGGCTGCTGCCCATCGAGGCGCCGCCGCTCAAGCCGGACGAGCTCAGCGAGATGCTCATGGGCATCCTCTCCCCGCGGCAGAAGACGAAGCTGGAGGAGAAGATGTCGGTGGACACCGGCTACGGCGTCCGCGGTCTCGCCCGCTTCCGCTGCAACATCTACATGCAGCGTGGCAACATCGCCGCCTGCTTCCGGCGCATCCCCTACCAGATCAAGAGCCTCGAGGACCTGGAGCTGCCGCCGGTGCTGCTCGAGTTCTGCGACATGCCCATGGGGCTGGTGCTGATCACCGGTCCCACCGGCAGCGGCAAGTCCACCTCGCTCGCGGCGCTCATCCGCTACGTCACCACCCACCGGCCGGTGCACGTGATCACCATCGAGGACCCGATGGAGTTCCTGTTCACCGACGACGTGGCCTCCATCTCCCAGCGCGAGGTGGGCACCGACACCGGCGCCTTCTCCGAGGCCCTGCGCAACGCCATGCGTCAGGACCCGGACGTCATCATGGTGGGCGAGATGCGCGATCCGGAGACCGTGTCGACGGTGATCACCGCCGCCGAGACCGGCCACCTCGTCTTCTCGACTCTCCACACCAACAGCGCCACCCAGACGGTCGACCGCATCCTCGACACCTTCCCCGCCGACCAGCAGTCGCAGGTGCGGGCGCAGCTCGCCCAGATCCTGAAGGGCGTCGTCTCCATGAAGCTGGTGGAGCGGGCGGACGGGCAGGGACGGGTGGCGGCTCTGGAGGTCATGCGCGCCTCGCCCAAGATCAATCGCATGATCGAGGACGGGGAGACGAGCGGGCTGCTCGAAGAGGTGGAATCCTCGGTCGGCTACTACCGGATGCAGTCGATGAACCAGTCGCTGCTCGCCCTGCTGGTCCATGGCACCATCACCTACGCCGAGGCGATGCGGCAGTCGTCCGATCCGGAGGACCTGTCCCTCAAGCTGCGCAAGATGTTCCCCCTGATCGAGGAGAAGGGAGGCGAATTGAGTCCCACCACGTCGGATTTTTCGCAGATCGTCGAGCTCCAGCAGTTCAGGCGTCTCTATGAGGAGCAGGAAGAGAAGGTCAAGCTCAAGCTCGCCGAGAAGGACGAGCAGATGGGCGAGCTGCAACAGGCGATCTACCAGCGCGACGAGCAGCTCGAGGAGCTGAAGGTCCGCCTCCAGGAATTCGGCACCGAGCGCGAGCGCCTGAGAGGGGACTACGCGCGCCTGCGCCAGGAGGCGCAGGAGAAGATCGACAAGCTGATGGAGCGCATCAAGGACCTCAACCAGCGGCTGATGGGCGGCGGCGAGACCGGCGCAGCGCCGCCGAAGACGGGGATTTTTCGCTAATCTTTGAAGAGCTGCTTGAGAGTCTTCAGAGTGTAGGAGATCAGGGCGATCCCGGAGGTGAGGCCGACGGTTCTGAGCACGCCTTCGCTCAGCTCGGGAGGCGCAGGCGGCGTCGGCAGCAGAAGCCCGACGAAGGCCACGAAAGCCGTGAGCAGCGTTACCGTGGTCAGCCCGACGCGGAGGCAAGCGTCTGCCTCCGGGACCTCCCGGGTCTTGTAGAGTCTGAGAGCGAGAAAGCCAAAAAACATCACGAGCCCGGCCAAGCCACACATCTGGAGGCTCGCGTAAGGGAGAATCGCCCTGCTCGAGCGGTCCAGCCAAGCTGCAAAGGGTGTCAGCGACTGCGGCGGGGGAGGATTGATCATGCCTCCGGCTTCGACCGGAAGCCGAGGGCATATCCGGTGAGCGCTCCCAGAACGGACCCGACGACGCCGCCGGGCGCCTGGAAGAAGACGACTCCGAGGAGCCCGAGGAACATGGCTGCAGCCGTCGTGTAGAGACTCCGCCGGTCACTGTGGCGGCAATCAGGGTGGGTCAGGTTGATCGTCGACATACTCGCTTCCTCCTCTCCTTGCCGATACTCCCATGCTTCCCATGTCTTGTCAACAGGGAACATCGAGCCGTGTTGAGCCGTGCAGGTCGGCGATTCTTTTACCTAGACCGAAGACGGCTCACTCTCCGAGGTTCAGCATCGCCACCGCCTCCTCCCGCGTCCGCACCTGGCCGTCGACCTGCGCCTGACGCACCGCCGCCAGGGCGCGGCCGACCTCGGGTCCGGGGGCGATCCCCAGAATCCGCTGCACCTCCTCGCCGGTGATCAGCCGCGGCGGGTCGAGCAGGAGGGCGCCCTCGCGCCGGGCGAGGTCCACCAGGGGACGCACCGCGGCGCGCCAGCGGGCGGCGTCGGCCGTCCGGGCTCCCAGCGAGACGGCGACGGTCGCCCAGAGGCGGCCGGTGCGGTGGAGGAACCGTCGGCGGCCGAGCTCGTCCTCCGGGATCTCCTCCTCCGCCAGCAGCAGGGCCACCTCGGCGGCGGCCTGCCGGGTGAGGTAGCCCGCGTCGCGGAAGAGCTCCAGGAAATCCCGCGACCCGCGGCCGGCCCGGACGGGCAGGTGGGCGAAAGTGGCGGCCAGCCGGGCGGCTCGGGCTTCCACGTGCGAGGCGGCCTCGGGATCGAGCTCCCGCAATTCGCGGCAGCGTTCCGGGATCGCTTCCAGCTCGGTCACCGCGCCTCCCGGGCGGCCGGGCTCGCCGGGAGCGCCCAGCCAGAGACCGGGATAAAGATCGAGGGCCACCAGCAGGCCGAGCCCGCGGTGGGCCTCGGGATGCTCGAAGAGGATGGCCAGCTCGTCGCGCACCCGCTCCGCTGCCACGTCCACCAGGCGGGGGGAGGAGCCGCGGGCGAGCAGGAAGGTCGGCGGATCGGCGGCGAAGCCCGGGAGGCGCAGGCTGAGCCGGGGGAGGCGCAGCACCCGCAGGGGATCGCCCGTGAAGCTCGCCGGCGTGGTGGCCCGCAGGATGCGACGCCCGAGATCCGCGAGGCCGCCGAAAGGATCGGCGAGGAGGCCGTCCCGCACGCCGAGGGCGAAGGAGTTGACGGTGAAGTCGCGGCGGGCGAGGTCGGCGAGGAGAGTGGTGCCGGCGCGGTCCCAGAGGTCGAGCGTCAGGTCCTGCCCCACCAGCCGGTAGGCCGCGAAGTCCTTGCCGCCAAGCAGGACGAGGCGGGCCGGCAGCGCCGCGGCCAGGCGCTCCGCGATCTCCCGGCCGCGGCCGGCCACCACGGCGTCGACGTCGTGGCTCGGCAGCCCCAGGGCGCGGTCGCGCAGGCACCCTCCCACCAGGTGGCACTCCGTCTCGCCACAGGCCGCGGCGAGGGCCCGCACGGCCCGGTGCTGCAAGAGGATGCGGAAGGTCGGGGCGGTCACGGCGGGATGCTACACTGCCTCCATGCTGCGGGGCGCGGTAGGGCTCGTTCTCGGGGGGCTCCTCCTGCTCGGCTCGCCGAGGGGAGCCGGCGGGCAGGAGACCCGGGACAAGAAGGACAAACAGGACAAGACGTTCACGGGAGAGATCACGATCTCCCTGTTGCCCGTGGTGGTGCGGGTCGTGGACGACTGGGGCCGCCCCGTCCTCGGCCTCAAGCCGGAGGACTTCCGGGTGCGGGTGGGGAAGCGGGAGGTTCCGGTGGTCGGCCTCGACTGGATCGGAGAGGGCGAGACCGCGGCTGAGCCCCCGGCCCCTGCGCCGGCTCCCGCCGCACCCGCCGCCGAGGAACCGGCGGAAGCGCCGCCGCCCCCACCCGGCAGGCTCGTCGTCTTCTTCGTCCAGGCCGACCTGAACCCGACCCGCATCAGCGGCCAGATCCGCCTGCGGCCCTACACCCGCGAGCTGCTCGGGACCCTCCAGCCGCGGGACCGGGCCGCCGTCGTCTCCTTCGACTCCCATCTCAAGCTGTGGCAGGACTTCACGGCCGACCGCACGGCCCTCCACGCGGCCCTCTTCGAGGGCATGCTGTACAGCCACGAGCACGCTGTCGCTCCGGGCGATCCCATCTCCCTGGCCGACCACTTCGACCGCGACGCCGCCTTCAACGCGGCCTCCCCGGAGCGGGCCCTGGAGGTCGTGGCGCGGGCCCTGGAGCCGCTGCCCGGCGAGAAGACCCTGATCTTCCTCGGCTACGGCCTCGGCCGCTTCGGCTCCGACGGCGTGCGGATGACGCCCGACTACAAGCCCGCTGTCCACGCCCTCGGAGCGGCCCACGCCTCGGTCTTCGTGCTCGACGTCACCAGCGCGGACGAGCACTCGCTGGAAGTCGGCCTCCAGGCAGTCGCGGACGCCACCGGCGGCCTCTACCTCAAGACCTTCCGGCTGCCGGAGCAGGCGACCAATATCCTCGCGCGGGCGATCTCCGGCCACTACGTCCTGACGCTCGATCGCTCGCAACTGCCCGGCGAGTCCGGCGAGCTCCGCATCGAGCTGCGGGAGAAGAGGGGCACGGTGCTCGCGCGGCCGGTGGCGTTGCGGTAGGGGCGGCGATCAGAGTGCCTTCCCGAACCGTTGGCCCTCATCACCCCGGCCCTCTTCTCCCAGCCTCCCCCCCTTCCGCCGGGAGAAGAGGGAGTGGTTAGTCAGAAACAAGCAGAAGCAAGAACCCCCCTGGGAGCGCCGGCGTCTCGCCGGCCACTTACTCCGTTTTTTCTTGAGCCCCCTCTCTCCCGGCCGGCGGGGGGGAGGCTGGGAGAGAGGGGGTTGGGGGAGTGAGGGTCCGCCCCGAAGGGGCGCCTGCCACCGGCCGGGTCAGGCAGGTCGGGCACCCCTGTTTGCCTTTCCCACCAAACCGGAGCTAAACTTTCACTTCAAGGCCATGGCACTAACCCACGAAGAAGTAAGGAAAATCGCCACCCTGGCCCGGCTCCGGTTCACCCCGGAGGAAGAGGCGCGGCTCACCGGCCAGCTCGCCAGGATCGTCGACTACATCGACCAGTTGCAGACCTACGAGGGCGCGGAGCCCGATCTCGGTTCCGAGGGCGTCCACGAGAGCGAGGACCAGCCCGCGGAGTGCCTGCCGCGGGAGAAGTTCCTGGCCAACGCCCCAGCGTCGCTCGACGGCTTCCTGCTGGTGCCCGAGGTGAAGGGCGGGGGCAACGATGACGATGTCGCCTGAGCTCTGGGAGCTCGCCGTGGAGGAGATCGCCGGCCGGGTGCGCGCCCGTGAGGTCTCGGCGTCCGAGGTCCTGGAGTCGTGCCTGGACCGCACCGCCAAGGTGGAGCCCCTGGTGGCGGCCTACCTGGAGGTCTTCGAGGACGAGGCGCGGGAGCGGGCGGCGGAGATCGACCGCCGGCTCGCAGCCGGGGAGGACCCGGGGCGGCTCGCCGGCGTGCCGGTGGCCCTGAAGGACAACCTCAGCCTCGAAGGGCACGCCCTCACCTGCGCCTCGCGCATCCTCGCCGGCTACGTGGCCCCGTACACGGCCACGGCCGTGGCGCGGCTGCTGGCCGCGGGCGCCGTGCTCGTGGGACGGAACAACATGGACGAGTTCGCCATGGGCTCGTCGTGCGAGAACTCGGCGTTCCAGCGCACCCGCAACCCCTGGCACCTGGGCGCCGTGCCCGGCGGCTCCAGCGGCGGGCCCGCCGCGGCCGTGGCCGCCGGCAGCGTGCCGCTCGCGTTCGGCTCGGACACCGGCGGCTCCATCCGCCAGCCCGCGGCACTGTGCGGCGTGGTGGGCGTCAAGCCCACCTACGGCCGCGTCTCCCGCTACGGACTGGTGGCTTTCGCTTCGTCGACCGACCAGATCGGACCTATCGCCCGCAACGTGCGCGACGCTGCCCTCGCCCTGGAGGTCATCGCCGGGGCCGATCCGCACGACGCCACCTGCGCCGCCGAGCCGGTCGGGGACTACCTGGCGGAGATCGACCGGGGGATCGCGGGTCTCAAAGTGGGCGTCATCCGCGAGATCGGCGACGCGGCCCTGAGCGGCGCCGCCGCCCGCAACTGGCGGCAGTCGCTCGACCGGCTGGCCGCGGCCGGCGCCGAGCTGGTGGAGGTCTCGGTGCCCAGCCTGGACGCCGCCGTGGCCATCTACTACGTCATCGCCACCTCCGAGGCGAGCGCCAACCTCGCCCGCTTCGACGGCGTGCGCTACGGCCACCGCTCCGAGCAGGCTGACAACCTGATCGACCTCTACTTCGACAGCCGCAGCGAGGGGTTCGGCCCCGAGGTCAAGCGCCGGATCATGCTCGGCACCTTCGCCCTCTCCTCCGGCTACTACAAGGCCTACTACGGCCGGGCGCGGGGCGTCCTCGAACGCATGCGGCAGGAGCTTGCCACGGCCTTCGAGCGGGCCGACGTGGTGGTGACGCCCACCACGCCCACGGCCGCCTTCCGCCTTGGCGAGAAGGTGGACGATCCGCTCGCCATGTACCTCTCCGACGTCTTCACCACGCCGGCGAGCCTGGTGGGGCTGCCCACGGTGGCCGTGCCTTCGGGCCTCGACGACGAGGGCCTGCCGCTGTCGCTCCAGATCATGGGCCGTCCCTTCGGCGAGGCCACCGTGTTCCGCGCTTCGCGGGCCTTCGAGCGCGCGGCGGGCTTCGCCGTCGCGCCCAGCTTCCGGGGGGCCGAAGCCGGCTGAAAACCATGCGCGCGATTCCCCGCAGCGGCGCCGCCGTCCTCGCCGAAGGGTTGTTCCTGCTGGGAGTCCTGCTCGCCCTGCCCTGCGCCGCGGCTCCCGCGTCTCGGTCGTCTCTGGCGGCTCCCGCGGTGACGTCCGGCACCGTCCGTGTCGCCTTGGAGGACGGCGTGGTGGCCACCCTTGCCGAAGACCGCGGCCTCCTCGTCGAGGCCATCCCGAAGCACGGCGAGGGGCTCGCCCTCTTTGCCCGGCGGCTGTGCGGCGACTCCCGCTTGGCCCCGCAGGTGGCCGAGGCCAACGGCGGCGCCAAGGACCTCCTCGGCGGCATCCGCTACGCCGTCCCCTTCAGCCTGCTGTCCAAGGACTGGCAGCTCAAGGCCGTGAAGGCGCTGTTCGCCGAGGACAAGGGCGTGGCCGAGGGCTGGCATCACCAGGTGCGCGGCGTGGGCCCCATGCAGCGGGAGAGCCTCTGGCGGGTCGCCGAGTGGTTCACGGGCTCGGGAGAGAACTTCCGCGCCATCCGCGAGTACAACGAACTGCACGACGAGGAGATCGTCAAGGGTACGGACCTGACCATTCCCTCCGAGCTGCTGCTCCCTTCCTTCCGCTCCGTCCTGCCGGTGCCGGAGCGGCCGTTCTCCCTCGACTACGGCGTGGACAAGGACGGCGAGTACGCCATCTACCGGCTGCGGCCGCACGAGGCCCTCTACTCCGCCGTGGTGGTGCGCTTCACCGGCCGCGTCTTCGCCGCCGACGTCAACGCCCTGGCCTTGCAGATCGCCCACCGCAGCGGTATCCAGGACGTCACCAGCATCCCCGTCGGCTACCGGGTGCGCATCCCCTTCGATCTTTTGCAGCCGGAATTCCTGCCTGAGGGCAACCCCAAGCGCAAGGAGTACGAGGCGAGCCTGCGCGCCAGCTCCCAGTTCAGCAACCAGGTCAAGGCCCGGGGCCTCGCCGGCATCACCCTGATCCTCGACGCGGGCCACGGCGGGCTGGACGCCGGCGCGAGCCAGGGCGGCGTCTGGGAGAGCCTCTACGTCTACGACATCGTGATGCGGGTCAAGCGGGTGCTGGAGAGCCAGACCGCGGCCCGGGTGGAGGTCACCACCCGCGACGGCGACGACTTCCGCATCCAGGACATGGACGTGCTGCCGTTCTCCCGCGGCCACGCCGTGCTGACCACGCCGCCTTACCCCATCGCCGACGCCAAGATCGGGGTCAACCTGCGCTGGTACCTGGCCAACAGCCTGTTCCGCAAGACCGTGGAGACGGACAAGGACCCGCAGAAGGTGGTCTTCCTCTCCATCCACGCCGACTCCCTCCATCCCTCGCTGCGCGGCGCCATGGCCTACATCCCGGCGGCCGACATGCGCGACGAGAGCTACGGCAAGAACGGTCCGGTCTATGCCCTGCGCAAAGAGGTGCAGGAGAGCCCGCGCGTCACCTTCCCGCGCGACCAGCGGGTGCAGAGCGAGGGCCTCTCCCGCGAGCTGGCCAAGCAGGTGGTGGCCGCCTTCCAGACCGGCGGCCTGCCCGTCCACCCCTTCAGCCCGGTGCGCGACAAGATCATCCGCGACAACAAGGAATGGGTGCCGGCCGTGCTGCGCTACAACTCCATCCCGGCGAAGATCCTGTTGGAGGTCTGCAACCTGAACAACGACCAGGACCGCACCCTCCTCCAGACCCGCGCCTACCGCCAGCACGTCGCCGAAGCCCTGGTCCGCGGCCTCCTCGCCTACTATGGCCAGGGGACCGGGGGGCCGTCGCAGGTGGCGGAGACGGCGAAGTAGGGCGGGGCCCCTTTCCTTGCTGGTTGAAGCGCCAGCGCCGGTTTGTGCTTTCCCCGCCTTTCTGCCATCCTCCAGGGACACACGGAGGAAAAAATATGACCGTTCTGAAGGCCACCGTCTGGAGTGCCGTCTTACTGCTTGCGGTTTCGTTGCCCGGTATCGCCCAGCAGCCCAGTTGTCCGAACCCACAGTCGCCGCGTAAGCTGGACCCCTCGAGCTCCTCGCTCTACGATCGGACCTCGAAGAGCTCCATCGTCAAATGGTCCCCCCCCGCCACGTCGATCCAGTACTATGCGCGCCCGGGTTGCGCTCCCCAGACGCTCCAGCGCTGCGGCCAGCACTACCACGCCCCGGTTGAGAACACGCAAGGCTGCCCAGGCGAGACCGGCCCCGGCTGGGTGGAGGTCCACACCGTCTTCGCCGCGGAGGTGAGCTCGGGCACTTGCGACCCGGTGACGCTCGACTGCTGCAAGAAGGGGCCGTTCGTGGTGCTGGCCTACAGCGCCAGGGTCACCCCGGGCGGCGTGGCCACGCCCATCGTGCCGCCCGTCGGGCGCCCGCTGGCCGAATGGTCAGGCTCGACCACCAACGCCGACAACCCCCCCGGCGAGTGCAAGCCGCCCGCCGAGTGGAGCTTCCGGCTCGGCTGCGATTTCAAGATCAACGAGGCGCAGCTCAAGACCCTGAAGCATCCGGACCCGGCGCGTCCCCTGCAGCCGTGCAACCGGCTGAGCCGGGACCTGACCAAGGTGGTGCCGTAGCTGCGGCGAGACCCTGGGGCTGGGGAGCCGGGCAAAGCAGGTGAGACGGCGAAGTAGGGCCAGCCCGGAACACGAGCACGAAGACCTCCGATTTCCGTTCCTGCGGACCGTTTTCGGTGTCCGTCTGCCCGCCGGGCTCCACCTGCTGATCTCAGGGAGAAGCAGCGAGACGGGGTATGGGCGGCGGGAGCGGGAGGTGAGGTATCTGGAGAGGTAGCCTTGTCGCCCCGACCCTCTGAGCCAGGCCCCCTGGGACCGCCGGCGTCCCGCCGGCCACTTACTCCGCTTCTTCTTTAAAAACAGGAATCAGCTCCTTCAGGGGGAGGGCGGCAAGGCCTGAAGGGGCGCGATCCGGGGCCGAAGACGTTGACGCAGGCGAGGCGGGCCGCCCCTTTCATTCCTCTTCGGGCGCGTCCTCTCCGCTACAATCTTCTTCAATGCCTCCAACACCACCCGCGCCGCCCGGGGATCGCCCCACGGTCTTCCTCTCCTACAGCCACCAGGACCGCCTCTGGCTGGAACGCCTGAGCACAATGCTGGCTCCGCTGATGCGGACAGGCGCCGTCGAATTCTGGTGGGACGGTCAGATCAAGGCGGGCGCGCCCTGGCGGGAGGAGATCGACCGCGCCATGGCCTCGGCCCGGGTCGCCGTCCTCCTGGTCAGCGCTCCCTTCCTCGCCTCGAAGTTCATCGCTGACGTAGAGCTGCCCCACTTCGTGAACGCCGCGCGGGGGCGGCATGTGAATCTCCTCTGGGTTCCGGTCTCGCCGTGCCTTCACGAGCACACGCCTCTGGCGGAGATTCAGGCGGCCCACGATCCTTCCCGGCCGCTCAGCACGCTCTCCAAGGCCGAGCGCGATGTGGCTTTAAAGGCGATCTGCCAGAAGATCCACGAAGCTGCGGGGGATCAGAAAACTCCCTCCGCAGTAAACCGCCTCGACCTCGGCCGCCTCCCCACGATCGGCCCCGAGTTCGTGGGCCGCGAAACCGAGCTCGCCCGCCTCGACGCCGCCTGGGACGACCCGAGCACCCACGTCGTAACCCTCGTCGCCTTCGGAGGCGTTGGCAAATCTGCCCTGGTGAGCCGCTGGCTCGATCGCCGGGCCGCCGCGGGGTGGCCCGGCGTCCGGCGCGCCCTCGACTGGTCCTTCTACAGCCAGGGCACAGAGGAGCGCGTGGCCTCCGCCGACAGCTTCCTCGACCACGCCCTGCGCTTCTTCGGAGATCCCGACCCCACGGCCGGCTCGGCCCGGGACCGCGGTCTGCGGCTGGTCGAGTTGGTGCGGCGGGAGAAGACGCTCCTGGTACTCGATGGCGTCGAGCCGCTCCAGCACCCGCCGGGTCCGCTGGCGGGCCGCCTCAAAGATCCGGGTCTCGCCGCCCTCTTGAAGGGCCTCGCCGCCGGGAATCCCGGTCTCTGCCTCGTCACCACCCGCGAGCACATCGTTGACCTCAACTCCTCTCTACAGACCGCTCCTCAATGGGATCTGGAGCATCTCACTCCGGACGCAGGCGCCACGCTGCTGCGCCGTCTCGGGGTGAAGGGGAAGGACTCCGAGTTGCGGGACGCCTCCGAGGAGATGGGCGGCCACGCCTTGGCGCTGACCCTCTTGGGGAATTATCTGCGCCGAGCCTGCGGGGGCGATGTCCGGCGGCGCAAGGAGGTGGACCTGGGAGATGCGGACGAGCGCCAAGGCGGCCACGCTTTCCGCGTCCTCCATGCCTATGCAAGCTGGCTTGGAGAAGGGCCGGAGCTGGCAATTCTTCGCCTGTTGGGCCTCTTCGACCGGCCGGCCGATACGAAGGCTCTGGCAGCTCTTCGGGCGAAGCCGGCGATTCCGGGCCTCACCGAGACGCTGGTGGACATCTCCGCCGAGGAGTGGAGCTGGGCGACCTCGAGCTTACAGGAGCACGGGCTCCTCCTCCCAGGCGATTCCTATGCGGGGGATCTCGACGCCCATCCTCTGGTCAGGGCCTACTTCCAGGAGGAGCTTGGGAAGGAGCATCCCGAGGCTTGGCGGGAGGGCAATCTGAGGCTCTACGAGTATCTGAAGGGGGCGGCGCCGGATCTCCCCGAGACTCTGAAGGAAATGGAGCCTCTCTTCACCGCGGTCATCCACGGCTGCCGGGCGGGGCGGCAGCAGGAGGCGCTGGACGAGGTCTTCTTGCGTCGGATTCGGCGCGGCCGAGAAGCCTTCAGTTGGAGCAAGCTCGGGGCCTTCGGCTCGGACCTGACGGCTCTGTCTGGCTTTTTTGATCACCCCTGGGACCGGCCCTCCACCCGCCTCACCCCGGCGGATCAGGCGTTCGTCCTCAATGAGGCCGGCTTCGAACTGCGCGCCCTGGGCCGGCTGGCGGAGGCGGTTCAGCCGATGCAGGCGAGCCTGGAAATGGGCATTGCTCAAGAGGACTGGCGAGAGGCGGCCATCCGAGCCAGCAACCTCAGCGAGCTGACCCTGACCCTGGGGGAGGTGCCGCGCGCCGTGGCCTTCGGGGAGCAGAGTGTCGAGCTGGCCGACCGCAGCGGCGACGCTTTCCACCGGATGAGCAAGCGGGCGACCCTGGCCGATGCCCTGCACCAGGCGGGCCGGTGGGAGGAGAGCGCGGAGGCCCTCCGCGAGGCCGAAGCGATGCAGGCGGAGCGGCAGCCCGAGTACCCGCGGCTCTACTCGCTGCGGGGCTATCGATACTGCGACCTGCTGCTGAGCCGGGCGGAGCCGGAGGACGGGGCCGGGCTGGCCCGCCTCGCCGCGAACCCCGAGCAGGCGCGACGGTTCCGCGAGGCGTGCCGGGAGGTATGGGAGCGGGCGACACAGACTCTGGAGTGGGTGACGGCGCAACGCTGGCTCCTCGATATCGCCCTCGATCACCTATCTCTGGGCCGGGTCCATCTCGGCTTGGCCCTGACGGCCACCGACCCGGCGACTCCCGGCGAGGAGGCCGAGGCGGAGCTCGCCCGATCTGCGGAGCACCTGGACCGCGCCGTGGATCGTCTGCGCCAGGGCGGGCGAGAAGATCACCTTCCCCGCGGCCTCCCGGCCCGGGCCGCCTTCCGGCGACTGCGGGGCGACTTGGCCGGCGCCAAAGCTGACTTGGACGAGGCCCTGGAGATCGCGGAGCGCGGTTCGATGCGCCTCTTTGTCTGCGACGCCCACCTGGAGTGGGCACGCCTTTGCCTCCAAAAGGGCGATGCCGAGGCGGCACGGCGGCACGTGGAGGCGGCTCGGAAGATCGTGGATGAGACGGGGTATGGGCGGCGGGAGCGGGAGGTGAAGTATCTGGAGGGTAGCCTTGACGCCCCGGACCTCTGAGCTGGCCCCCCTGGGACCG
>JAJKHS010000082.1 GCA_021154885.1 Thermoanaerobaculum sp. | reverse complement strand
TGAATTCTCTGTCGGCGTAGCGGACCTGCGTTTGCGGGTGACCATCCCTCCAAGGGGCGAGCTATGCCGTAGCGCTGGGATAGGCCGGTAAACAAATACGATTACAAATGCCCTGCTACCGCTCTCAAAAAATGACGTCTGCAAATTGTTCTGCATCGGAGTCCAGCCTCCAGATGAACGGCTTCTTCCGGCGATCACCCATAGGAAGTCCCAAGATCTGACGGTTTCCGGGCCTGAAGGGGGGTTCGAGAACTTCCTGGAAAGTTTAGAGGCCACGGTTGGGCACTACAAGGAACACAGGTCCTATCCCGCGCCTGTTACTCAGCCCAGTCGCGGCAAATCTTCCTACCTGACGACTCTCGAGTCCAAAGGTTTGTCGGAGTGCCTCAAGGTCGCGTTGCGGATCCGTGCGCTGATGAATGTGGCCGATTCCAGCGAGATCGGAATCGAGCAGCATGGAGACGAGCTCTTCAATCTCTGTCTGACGTTGGCTCGGAATGCCGGGATCTCCCTGACCTCGCCGGAGAAGTACCTCATTTCCTGTGCCTCTTACCTTCATGACTTGGGCTACTTTCGAGCTTACAGCGGCGGCAAGGCCAGCGAGCACCCGGGATGGGGACTGCTGCAGCGCCACGGGGAATTGACGGCCGAGCTCCTGGAGAAATACTTGACGGGCCCCGACAAAGCCAATTTGGTGCCTGATTCATATAACTCAGCCTCCGATGACAAATTCGTCGCCATGCTCATTGAGCTCTGTCGGCGGCATACGTTTTTTTGGTTTAAACTCGAGCATTCCTCCAGCTTCAATCCTAGGACCGATACTCTGGTCATTGGCAAGCAACCCAGGTACGAAGTGACGGTACGTTTCAATCTCCTGCATGCAATCTTCGTCACTGCGGAGGAGATTTCCACGGGACATCCTTTCCTTCCCTCCGCTGATCCAGTCGAACCTGCGGTGCACGGAAGGCTGCACTCGATCGACGACCCGGTTCTGGACATCTATCTTCGCCGGAAGGGCAGCGAGGTTGAGTTCAGCTCGGACCGAGGCGCCATCCATGCCAAAGTGATCACGGGAGCCAGCTCTCGGGTGGTCGACTGGCTCATGGTACTGGCCGACCGCGCCGTGAAATATCTCGACCAGGTAGTGCGTGACAACGACGGCGAGGGCATTCATTTTCAGTCGGATCGAAGCTTACCGGATAGATCAAACGAAGAGCTTCTTTGCCTGGCCTTGGAGCAGGTTCTAGAGGAGGCTCTCGATAACGTCGAAACCTCCTCGGCGGGAGCAGAGCGGTACCTCCTGGACCTCATCGCGCTCTATACGTTGGCGCCGAACCCTTCCGATCCTCACGAGCCCAGAGTAAGCCTCGGTTCGCAGGCTGTAGGAAAGGGTTTGACAAAGTATTCGGCGTGCAACAGCACACCCCATGAAGGACTGCTTCACATCTATATACCGCTCTTGATTCGCGGCGCCAGCAGCGTTATGGAGAAGCGATTCTGCAAGGATTTTCAATCGATTTATTTGCCGGCTTGGAGATTTTGCGCCCAGAGCTGGCGCCGGGGGATCGCTCCCATCATCATGGCCTGCTCCTCCTTGGATCTTGGGTCCACTCCGCTCCGCAGTGAAGTGACCTCCGGCCTTCGATATCTCCTTCTGGAGACGATCTTGCCTGGCATCACGATCTTGCCTGACATCAAAAAATCCCTTGCTCGTGGCCACAGTGGCTGTACGCTTTGTACCAGCCGCCTCTTGTACATCCTGTCCTACGCGCGACTTTTCTTCCAACCGCAGGAATTGAAGCTAAAGGTGGCCGGCGCCACCTATGATCTCGATGAGATCATTCGGTTTCTCATCAATTATATGCTGCAGCCTAAACCGAGAGAGGCATGGTGGGGAATCGAAGACGAAGTCAGAGGACAGCGGCCTGGTATCCAGTCCGCCGACTATGCGGCCTGGGCCGTTCGATCCATCGCGTTTTGCCTTTGGGTGGACAGCCGTTTCTCCGACCCCGAGGGGACTCCGCTTGGAAAGGAATTGCGTCATGCCCTCAGGACTCTTTTCCGTCAAATCTGGACGGATCTTTGCGGAGCTTCTGCCGACAGCCTCCTCAGCCAGAGGTCCGAAGAGCCCCATTCCTATATTCTGGGGGAAACCGCCAGGGCCTATCTTTCGATACAGAGGCTACGCCATTTGCCCGATGGAGATCTCCTCGAAGAGGGTTCCATGGAGCTGGCCAGGGAGAACATGGAAGGGGCGCTCGAAAGGCTCTCCCTCGGAGAATTGTCTCAGCTCAGCCAATTTTATCTGCTGCCGGCCAACGTCTTCCTGCACAGCAGGACGACGGATCCCGGGCAGCGCCAAAAGTTGGCTGAGCAGATCAAAGACACCTACGAGAGGTGTGCGAGCAGCTCGATTTGGATCCAGAGCGGAGAAGATGCCGGCTCCTGGGGGTACAACATGGAAAATACCGCCAGACTCGTGCTCGCGCTCTCCACGTTTTGGCGTTATAGCTTCGAATGCCGTGAGGAGTTCGAACCGTTGTTGATTGAATGAACCGCTGTCCGTTCAGAGAAGATCGAAACCTGTCTCGAGTAGAGATCGCACCCGCCGAATATCTTCGTCCAGCACCTGGTCTTTCAGCATTGGTTCAACGATCGCCCGCAGTTTGAGGTAACCCCGCCGCGTACCCTCCCCCAGATAGCTGGCCGTCTCTTCTCGCTCCTCCGGCCGAGTCCGCCGCGCGAACTCCTTCGCCTCCTGCTCCGCGAGGTCCCACTCCGAAAGGGCCTTGGGAGACGGGCTGGCCTGGCCTCTACTTTCGCGCTCTCCTTTACCCTCCCCCTTAGAGCTCGGCTTCGGGCGCGGATCGATGGCCATCGCCACGCGCCAGTCCACAGCCTGGGCCGCCGCCAGCAGCTCGATCGCCAGGACCGCCTGCACGTTGCGCAATACTGTGCGCAGCTTGCGGGCGGCGATAGTGGCCATGGCATTGTGATCCTCGGAGTTGGAGGACGTGGGAATGGAGTCTACCGAGGCCGGATGGGTGAGGACCTTGTTCTCGGAAACGATGCCGGCGGCGCAGTACTGGGCAATCATCAGCCCCGAGTTGATGCCACGATGCGGAATGAGGTTTCCCGGCAGGTTGCGATTGTGATGGGCGTCGAGCAGCATCTGGGTTCGCCGCTCGGAGATGTCCGCGAGCTCGGCCAAGGCAATCGCCAGGAAGTCCGCCGCCATGCCCACCGGCTCACCGTGGAAGTTTCCCGCCGAGTAGGAGATCCTCTGCCGGCCGTCGTAGCCCTCCGGCCAGTTGGACGCGAATTCGTGGTCGAAAGGCGGCTCGGAGACGTTCGCCGGAAAAAAGAGAGGGTTGTCGGTGGCGGCATTGATCTCAGCCTCGGCCACCCTGCGGGCGTAGGCGATGGTGTCCCGGGCCGCGCCGTGGACCGCCGGCGCGCAGCGCAGAGAGTAGACGTCCTGCACCGCCCCCGCCTTTTCGATCAGCCGGCTCCCTCGCAGGAGAGCCCGGATGTTGGCAGCGCTGGCGATCTGGCCGGCGTGGCCGCGCGCCTCGTGGATCCGAGGGTCGAAGGCCCGGGCGCAGCCGCAGACGGCCTCCAGGCTGAGAGCGGTGGCCGTGTCTGCCACGTGGGCGAGCGACTCGGCGTCGTGGACCGCCAGGGCGAGGAGCGCCGCCGAGAAGGTGGCGCCGTTGGTGAGGGCCAGGCCCTCCTTGAAGCTGGGAGCGGGGATCTCCTGCGCAAGGTCCGAGCTCAGTCCGGTGGCCGGCTTGAAATGGCGGGGATTGGCGAAAGTGAGGTCCTTTGGCTCTCGGACGACGTGGTACCGGCCCTCGCCCAGGAGCACGACGAAGAGATGGGAGAGCGGCGCGAGATCGCCGCTCGATCCCACCGAGCCGCGGATCGGCACCAGCGGCACGATCCCCCGGTTCAGCATTGCCTGGACCGTCCTGACCAGCACGGGCCGCACGCCGGAGTGCCCCTTGAGGAAGGCGTTCAGTCGGATGGCGAGCGCCGCTCGTACGACGTCCGGCTCGAAGTAGTTGGCGGGATTGTCCGGATCGCAGGTCTCGCCGGTTCCCACGGAATGGGAAAGGAGGATGTTGCGCTGCAGTTCCTCCAGACGGTGCGGCGCAATGGGGACGTCCTTGAACTCGCCGAAGCCGGTGGTGATGCCGTAGTCAAGGACCGGGTGCGCCCCGCCTTCCCCTTGCTCGCGCGCCTCCCAATCCCGAACATATCGATCGGCGAGCTCCTGAATTTGTGCCCAACTCGCCTCGACCCGCGCCGTCGCATCCGGATGGATCTCCACCGGAACGCGAGGGTCGCGGGCGATGCGAGCGAGATCGGAAAGGCTGAGGGAGCCGCCGTCGAGGATGACGGCGGCGAGGGAATGGTCGGGCTCGCTCATCGATCCGCTCTTCTCCTAGTGCTCAATGAGTCCCAGCATATCGCGAACGGCTGCGACGAGATCGACTCGGGGCACTTCGCGCTGTCCCGGCCGCTCGTCCAGCCACTCCTGCCGGTTGGCCAGGGCTTCCGCCCGCTGCCTGCCCGCATCCATGTCCTTCAGGGTCACGATCTCCTTCTCCTTCTCGTTCGAGCCGTAGAGGAGCGCGATGGGGATGCCCCACTGGTCGGCGTACTTGAGCTGCTTGCCGGGACCGCGGGCGGAGCCGAGGTAGAGCTCGGTGGGGATGCCCGCCCGGCGCAGCTCCCAGGTCATGGCGATGTAATCCTCGTGGAGCCCTGCGTCCATGTTGGTGATGAGCACCTTGGCCGTGGACTTCTGCTGGCCGGCCCGCTTGAGGTGGATCAACGCCGCCAGCAGACGATCGACGCCCATCGAGGCGCCCGTCGCAGGCACCTTCTCCCCGAGGAAGCGCATCACCAGGTCGTCGTAGCGGCCGCCGCCGAAGACGGAGCCGAACTCGGGCGCGTCCAAGAGGATGGCCTCGAAGACAGGACCGGTGTAGTACGCGAGGCCGCGGGCGATGGACAGGTCCAGCGACACGCGGTCGTCTTCGTAGCCCAGGGCGTAGAGGTGATTGGAGATCTTCTCCACTACGCCAACCTCCGTATCAGCCCCCTCGACGCCGGCGAACAGCTCGCGAAGCTGGGAGACCACCTCCCGGCGGTCATCGGAGCGGATCTGCAGGAAGCGCTCGATCTTGTCCACCTGCTCCGAGGCGAGCCCCACGCCCGCGATGGGATCGCCCGAGGAGTCGACGTAGCCCGTGGTCAGCTCCAGGCGGACCTTTTGCGGCCCCACCTTGTCCAGCTTGTCGAGCACGCGGAAGACGTCGGCCCCGAGCTTCGCCGGAATCCCGGCGTAGGCCAGGAGGGTGTTGAGGATGCCGCGGGAGGAGTAGCGAACCCGGTAGCCGCCCACGCGGAGGGCCGAGAGGGTGTCGCACATGCCGGCGATGATCTCGGTGTCCGCGATCTCGGACTCCACGCCCACCGAATCGAGATCGAACTGGGTGAACTCGCGGAAGCGGCCCGGCCCCGGCTTGTCGGCACGCCAGACGGGCGAGACCTGATAACGGCGAAACGGCCGTGGCAGATCGCGGTACTGAGCGATGACCCGGGCCAGGGGGACCGTGAGGTCGAAGCGCAGGCCGAGTTGCTCCTTTTCCGGGTTCTGGACGGTGAAGATCGACTGCTGCGTCTCGGCGCCGGCGGCGGAGCCCCGCAGCACGTCCAGGTATTCGATGGCGGGCGTCCCCAGAGGCACGAAACCGTACAGCTCGTAGACGCCACGGATGGTGTCGATCATCCACTGCCGCGCCAGCATCTGGTCGGGCAGGAGATCTCTCAGTCCGCGCGACAGGCGCGGCTCGACGGTATCTGCCATGGGAAGAAGCCCTCCAGGGGAAACCACCTTCGTCCGAATGAGGGAAATGGTACCGGCGATGGGATTTGAACCCATGACCTCCTGATCCACAGTCAGGCGCTCTACCCCTGAGCTACACCGGCTCGGACGGAGAATCCTACGTACGGAACGGCTGCTTGTCAAAGCCAGGATTTCAGGTGGCGATCAGCAGGTTCGAGGAAAACCACCCCCGGGAGTCCGTCCAGGTCCGCCGCAGCTCGAAGCCGGTCTCGGCGGCCAGGGCGGCGATCTGCTCCCTGCGGAACTTGTACGAGCTCTCCGTGTGGATCGTCTCCCCGGCGGCAAAGGAGACCTCGAGCCCCAGGCCGCGGATCGGCACCGTCTGGTCCCGGCGGCTCTCGAGGTGCATCTCGATCCGCCCCTCCGCGCCGTTGTAGAGGGCGCGGTGGCGGAAGGTCGAGATGTCGAAGCCTCCTCCCAACTCGCGGTCGATGCGCACCAGGAGGTTGAGGTTGAACGCCGCCGTCACTTTCAGCGGGTCGTCGTAGGCGGGGATCAGCACGCTCTCCGGCTTCTCGAGGTCGACCCCGAGGAGGAAGCCCTCGCCGGGATTCAGCAGGTTCCGCACGTCGCGCAGGAAAGCCAGCCGCTCCTTCGGGTCCAGATTGCCCAGGGTGGAGCCCAGGAAAAGGACGAGCGTACGGCCGGGACGGACCCGCTCCTTGCGAATCATCCGCAGCGCCGCGTGGTACTCCCCGATGTAGCCCGTGATGCGGAGGTCAGGATAGGAGAGGAGCAGGGACCGGCTGCTCGTCTCGATGGCTGACTCGGAGATGTCCACCGGCACGTATTCGAGCGTCTCCTGGCGGGCCAGCAGGGCCTCGATCACCAACCGCGTCTTCTGCCCGTCGCCACTGCCCAGCTCCACGAGCCAGAGCGGCCCGCCGAGAGCAGCGACGATCTCTCCGGCACGAGCGCGGAGGATCTCCGCTTCGGAGCGGGTGACGTAGTACTCCGGCAGGGCGGTGATGGCCTCGAAGAGGCGCGAGCCCAGCTCGTCGTAGAAGTACTTGGGATAGAGGAACTTGGGGGTGGCGGTGAGACCGCGGCGGACGTCGTCGGCGAAGGAGGAGCGGGCTCCCTCGCCCCCCACCCGCCGCACCGCGAGACGCTCCCCGGGGGGGGCGGCGGGCAACCTCTCCAGGGAAGGCCGCGTTATTGGCACGCCGGCACTGTAGCACAATCAAAAGCCGCTGCTTCAACATCTTGCGCACCGGAGGCCGTGGTAGCATCCCGCCCCGGATTCGGACCCCTTTTTCGGCCCCCCCGGAGGAACCGCAGGCATGAGTGACGAGCGCGAAACCCTGGAACTGGACGTTCTCTTCGTGGGCGCCGGACCGGCGAGCCTGGCGGGGGCGTACCACCTCGCACGTCTGGCCAAGGCGGCCGGGATGGAGCTCTCCATCGGCGTCCTGGAGAAGGGCCGCGAGATCACCAGCCACGCCCTCTCCGGCGCCGTCGTCGACCCCAAAGCCCTCAAGGAGCTGCTCCCCGAGGATTGGCGGGACGCCCCCTTCGAGGGGAAGATCGAGCACGAGAAATTCCTCTTCCTCAGCGCGGGCAAGTCCCTCTCCCTCCCCATCCCCCCGCCGCTCGAAAACGAGGGGAACTACGTTGCCTCGCTGGGCAAGCTCCTCAAATGGCTGGCGCCGAAGGTGGAGGCCGCGGGGGTGGACCTCTTCTTCGAATTCCCGGCCGTCCATGCCCTGGTGGAGAACGGCCGGGTAGTGGGCGTGCGCACCGGCGACAAGGGGATCTCCCGGCACGGCGAGAAGAAGGCCAACTTCGAGCCGGGGGTCGACGTCCGCGCCCAGGTGACCGTCCTCGGCGAGGGCCCCCGCGGCACCCTGGTCAAGCAGCTCGACGCCCAGCTCGACCTGTGGCAGGGGAAGAATCCCCAGGTCTACGCCATCGGCCTCAAGGAGGTCTGGGAGGTGCCCCACGGCCGCCTGGAGCCGGGACAGGTGATCCACACCCTCGGCTGGCCGCTGGATTTCCACACCTTCGGCGGCGGCTTCGTTTACGGCATGCAGAACGACCAGGCCATCGTCGGGCTGGTGGTGGGTCTCGACTACCGGAACCCCCTCCTCGATCCCCACCAGGAATTCCAGCGCTTCAAGACCCATCCGGCCATCGCTCCCCTCCTGGAGGGGGGGAAGATGACCTTCTACGGCGCCAAGGCCATCCCGGAGGGTGGCTGGTGGTCCATGCCGCGGCTCTCCGGCGACGGTTTTCTCCTGGTGGGCGACTCGGCGGGCATGCTCAACGGCCAGCGCCTCAAGGGCATCCACCTGGGGATGAAGTCGGGGATGCTCGCCGCCGAGACGATCTTCGAGGCCCTGAAGGCCGGCGGCGCCACGGCCGAGCGGCTCGCCGCCTACCAGGGGAAGGTCGAGTCGAGCTGGATCAAGGACGAGCTCTGGGAGGTGCGCAACTTCCACCAGGCCTTCGATCACGGCGTGCTCTTGGGGCTGCTCCAAGCCGGCGCCGGCCTGGTGACGGGTGGCCGCGGCTGGGGGATCTTCGATCGCCTGGCGACCACGCCCGGCCACCAGCGGATGATCCCCCTGAACACCCCCGAGGGGCAGCGCCTCAAGGCCCCCGAGCCCATCAAGGCCGATGGCGAGCTCACCTTCGACAAGCTGGCCGACGTCTACAACTCCGGCACGGCGCACGACGAGGATCAGCCGATCCACCTGCTGGTGGCGGACACCGACATCTGCATCTACCAGTGTGCCGTCGAGTACGCCAACCCCTGTCAGCGGTTCTGCCCGGCCGCGGTCTACGAGATGGTTCCGGACCCCGCCTCACCCACGGGCGAGCGGCTGCAGATCAACGCCAGCAACTGCGTCCACTGCAAGACTTGCGACATCATGGACCCCTACCAGATCATCACCTGGGTGCCCCCCGAGGGGGGCGACGGTCCAAACTACGGCAAGATGTAGGGCCTACACCTTCGGGCCGATCGTGCAGTCGCCGCTGCCGGTCTCGACGTGGATCGCCGTGCGGCCGTCGCCGCGCCTGGCGCCCACGACCTTGCGGCCCGCCTTGCGCAGGGTGGCGTCGGCGTAGTTGACGACCAGGCTGCCGCTCCCCTGGTCCGAGTCGACGTCGAACGAGGCGTCCGGCCCGGCCTTGATGACGATGTCGCCACTGCCCGTCTCGGCCTTGACCTTCTTCGCCCTGGCGAGCGAGCTCTGCACGGTCACGTCGCCCGAGCCGGTCTCCGCCGCCAGCTCCTCCAGCTCGACCGACAGGATCTTGACGCCGCCGGAGCCGGTGTCCGCGATCAGCCGGCCGGCCACACCGTCCTGCACCGTCACGTCGCCCGAGCCGGTGTCGATGGCCAGCTTGCCGGCCGAGACCTGGCTGACGGTGACGCTGCCGGAGCCGGTGCTCACCGTGCCGTTGCCCACCAGCCGCTTGACCACGACGTCGCCCGAGCCGGTGTCGATCTTGGTCTCGCCCTTGGCCGAGCCCACGACCACGTCGCCCGAGCCGGTGTCGACGCTGAGCTGGCCGGAGTGGGAGGCGATCTGCACCTTGCCGCTGCCGGTGTCCACCGCCAGGGTGCCGTCGAGGTCGCCGCCGCGCACCGCGCCCACGGCATTGCGCACCGCCACGTTGGAGCCGGCGGGGAGGATGATCCGCAGGTCGGCGTAGAGCGTCGGCGCCGAGTCGCGCTTGTGGCCGTAGATCCGCACCTTCTCACCGCGGTAGGTGGTCACCGTCTGGCTCCCCACGTTGAGGAAGCTCAGGAAGGCCGGCAGCTCCGAGTCCCCATCCCTCTCCTTGCCGGTGGGATAGGAGTACGAGCGGTACTTCTCCACCGGATAGGAGAGCGCCCACTCCTCGCGCCCCTTCTTGTCGTGGCTCTTCACCCACTTCATCTGCGCCAGGATGCGCTGCGTCTCGGCGGCGCTGTCGGCGTCGCCATGGATGGTTGCGTCCACCACCACCTCGCCGCCCCGCCCCGGTACGATCTCGATACGGCCGGCGAGGTTGGCCAGCCTCACCTCCGCCGCCCCGGCCGGGAAGGCCTGGTGGAGCGCGCGGGTCTGTTCGGCGGCGTGGACGGCGGGAGCCGCCGCCACGCCCAGAGCAAGCACCAGTGCCGCGGCCAGCGCGGGCACCCTTGAATTCGATTTCATGACGGGCCTCCGTATTTCCATGATGCCCACACTACGATCGCGGACGGGAGAAGGTTGCAGTTTTCACGGCCGGCGCTAGACTCATCCGGTTTTCCCTGAACCACCGAGGAGGATTGCATGCGCCGATCGCTCATCGTCTGGACTCTCGCCGCTCTTCTACCCGCCGTCGTGGCCGCCGCTCCGGAGCAGCCGCCCGCCCGCACCGCGATCAGCGCCGTCGGCGAGCTCATCGCTCCGGAGGCCAGCGGCCGCCGGCCATCGCTCGCCGCCTGGTCGCCCGACGGCAAGCGCCTGGCCTACGTCTGGGACGAGAAGGGGGACGGCGCCGAGAAGTCGCTCTGGTCGCTCGACGTCGCCACGGGCAGGAGCGAGGTGCTGCTGCGGCCGGGCGAGCTCGTCGCCCAAGGGAAGGACAAGAAGGACGGCAAAGACGAGAAGACCGGGATCGACGACTACTCGTGGTCGCCGCAGGGCGACGCCCTCCTCGTGGTGGCCGGCGGCGACCTCTACCTCGAATCGCTCGCCGGCCATGCCCTGCGCCGGCTGACCCGCACGGCGGCCGAGGAGGAGGCGCCACGGTTCTCGCCCGACGGCCGGCGCATCGCCTTCGTGCGCGGCTTCGACCTCTACGTCCTCGACGTCGCCTCCGGCGCCGAGACCCGCCTGACCTCGGACGGCCAGGAGAACGTCGCCCTCAACGGCACCAACGACTGGGTCTACGGCGAGGAGATCTGGAACCGCCAGCCCGAAGGCTTCTGGTGGAGCCCGGACGGCTCCCGCATCGCCTTCTACCACTTCGACGAAACCCCGGTCGGCGTCTACTCCCTGGTGGACGACACCCCGCTCTACCCCAAGGTGACGCTGCAGAAGTATCCCAAGTCCGGCGAGCCCAACCCCCGCGTCAAGGTGGGCGTGGTGGAAATCGCAAAGAGCCGGACGATCTGGCTCGCCACCGGCGACCCGGACTCCTCCTACCTGGCGCGGGTGGACTGGACGCCCAGGGGCGATGCCGTGGCGGTCCAGCGCCTGAGCCGCGACCAGAAGCACCTCGAGCTCCTGCGCTGCGGCGCCATGGACGGCGCCTGCTCGCCGCTCCTCAGCGAGACCTGGCCCACCTGGATCAACCTCGGCCAGGACTTCCACTTCCTGCCGGACGGCCGCTTCCTCTGGGGCTCGGAGCGCGACGGCTGGCGGCGTCTCTACCTCTATGGCGCGGACGGCCGTTCCGGCCAACCCGTCACACCCGAAGGCTGGGCCGTGACCTCGCTCGACGGCGTGGCCGGCGACGGCTCCTGGGCCGTGGTCGCCGGCTTCCCCACCGCCGGGCTCGGCGCCATCGATCGCAAGGTGGCGCGCGTTTCACTCCTGAAGGGGGACAATCGCGGCGGCGGCTGGGAGGTCCTGACGCCCGAGCCCGGCTCCCACGCGGCCGTGGTGTCGCCGAAGACCGGCGCCTGGGTCCACACCTGGAGCACCGCCGACACGCCGGCGCGCAGCGAGGTGCGGCCGGCCGGCGGCGGCAAGCCGATCGCCCTGCCGTCGGCGGCGCCGAAGTTCGACGCGGCCGCGTTTGCAAAGTGGGAGTTCCTCACCATCCCCGGCCCGGACGGCTCGCGCCTCCCGGCGCGCCTGCTCAAGCCCGCCGGCTTCGACCCGGCGCGCCGCTATCCGGTGATCATCTACCACTACGGCGGCCCCGGCTCACAGGTGGTGGACAACTCCTGGAACGTCCGCAGCCTCTGGCACAAGCTGATGGCCCAGCGGGGCTTCGTCGTCTTCAGCGTCGACAACCAGTCGTCGCTTTTCTTCGGCAAGCCGGGGGAGGACAAGGACTACCGCCGCTTCGGCACCGTCAACCTGGCGGGGCAGCTCGCCGGCGTCGACTACCTCAAGACGCTCCCCTGGGTGGACGCCTCCCGCCTCGGGCTCTGGGGGTGGTCCGGCGGCGGCTCCAACACGCTCTACTGCGTGCTCAACCGGCCGGGGGTCTGGAAGGCCGCCATCGCCGGCGCGCCGGTGACGGACTGGAAGCTCTACGATACGATCTGGACCGAGCGCTATCTCGACCGCCCCCAGGCCAACGCGGACGGCTACCGCGACTCCTCCCCCATCACCTATGCCGCCAATCTCAAGGACCATCTCCTCGTCGTCCATGGCCTGGCGGACGACAACGTCCACCCGCAGAACTCGATCAACCTGAGCGGCGAGCTCGTCAAGGCCGGCCTCCCCTTCGAGCAGGCCTTCTACCCGGGCCAGAAGCACGGCTTCCGGACCGTCTCCTCGCGCCACTTCTACGAGCGGGCGACGGGATTCTTCGACAGAGAGCTGGCGCCCTGAAGAGGGACAGGGACACCAGGGACAGGAAACGCGGTCTCCTGTCCCTGAAGTCCCTGCTGTCCCTGAAGTCCCTGTTTTTCTAATCCCCGGCGTATCGCTTCATGGCAATCGACGCGTTGGTGCCGCCGAAGCCGAAGGAGTTGGTGAGGGCGTACTCGAGGTCGACCTTGCGCGCGTGATGGGGGACGAAGTCGAGGTCGCACCCCTCGCCCGGCTCGTCCAGGTTGAGGGTCGGAGGGAGGACCTGCTCGCGGACGGCGAGGGCCAGGATGCCCGTCTCCAGCCCGCCGGCCGCGCCCAGGAGGTGACCGGTGGCGCTCTTGGTGGAGGAGACCGCCAGCTTGTAGGCGTGGTCGCCGAAGACCCGCTTGATCGCCCGCACCTCCGAGAGGTCGCCCAGCGGCGTCGAGGTGCCGTGAGCGTTGATGTAGCCGATCCGCTCCGGCGCGATGCCGGCGTCGGCCAGGGCGGCGCGCATCACGCGCACCGCGCCGTCCCCCTCCGGATGGGGAGCCGAGATGTGGTAGGCGGCGGCGCCCATGCCGTAGCCCACGACCTCGGCGTAGACGCGCGCGCCCCGCCGCCGCGCCGTCTCCAGCTCCTCCAGCACGACGACGCCGCACCCCTCGCTCATCACGAAGCCGTCGCGGTGGGCGTCCCAGGGGCGCGACGCCTTCTCCGGCTCGTCGTTGCGCGTCGAGAGGGCGCGCATGGCGCAGAAGCCCGCCATGGCGAGCGGCGTGATCACCGCCTCCGTGCCGCCGGCGATCATGGCGTCGGCCTCCCCAGCCTGGATCAGCCGGAAGGCGTCGCCCACCGCATGCAGGCCGGTGGTGCAGGCCGTGGCTGGCGAAGTGTTGGGCCCCCGGGCGCCGTAGCGGATGGAGACCTGGCCGGCCGCCATGTTGACGATCTGGCCCGGGATGAAGAACGGCGACACCCGGCTGGGACCCCGCTCGAGCAGGGTCTTGTGCATGGCCTCGATGAGCGGCAGGCCGCCGATGCCGGAGCCGATGACCACCCCCACCCGGTCCGCGTTGCGCTCGTCGATCACCAGCCCCGCGTCGTCGACCGCGAAGCGTGAGGCCGCCAGCGCGTATTGGATGAAGGTGTCGCTCTTCTTGACTTCCTTCTTGTCCAGGTAGTCGAAGGGGTTGAACCCTTTGACCTCGCCGGCGATGCGCGACGGGTACTCCGTCGTGTCGAAGCGGGTGATGGGACCGATGCCGCTGCGCCCCGCGAGCAGGGCGTCCCAGTTCTCGGCCGTGCCCACTCCCAGAGGGGACACGAGGCCGACCCCGGTGACGGCGACACGGCGCGGATCTGTTCTCAAAGCTGGATCGATGGCGGAGGCTGAAGGCAGGAACCTAGTTCTGGTCCCCGGTGTTGTTCTGGATGTAGTCGACTGCCTCGCGCACGTTGCTGATCTTCTCGGCCTCCTCGTCCGGGATCTCGATCCCGAACTCCTCCTCGAAGGCCATCACCAGCTCCACGATGTCCAGGGAGTCGGCGCCCAGATCCTCGGTGAAGCTCGCATCCAGGGTAACCTCTTCCTCGTCGACGCCGAGCTGCTCGACGATGATGCTCTTGACCTTATCCGCAACTGCCATCGCTATTTCCCTCCATGATCGTGATCGGCCCGGGCGCACCCGCGCACGATGTGGGGTTCTAACACAAAGGTCCGCCGGGAGTCCATGCGGACCGTATTCATTTCAGATATAGAGCCCGCCCGAGACGTTGAGCGTGGTTCCCGTCACGTACCCTGCCTCCTCGCTGGCCAGGAACAGCACAGCCCATGCCACGTCGTCCACGGTGCCCAGCCGCTTGAGGGCGATGGCCGCCGTCAGCTCCTCGCGGGCGGCCTCCGGCAGCCGGTCGGTCATCGCGGTCTGGATATAGCCGGGAGCCACCACGTTGACCGTCACGCTGCGGCTCCCCAGCTCCCGTGCCAGCGACTTGCTGAAACCGATGAGTCCCGCCTTGGCCGCGGCGTAGTTGGCCTGGCCGGCATTGCCCATCATCCCCACCACCGAGGAGACGCTGATCACCCGCCCCCAGCGGCGCTTGATCATCCCCCGCACCACCTCCTTGGTGAGCGCGAAGGCCCCCGTCAAATTGGTGCGCAGCACCCGCTCCCAGTCGTCGAGCGACATGCGGGCGAGCAGGTTGTCGGCGGTGATGCCGGCGTTGTTGACCAGGACGTCCACGGCGCCATAGTCCTCCGGCAGACTCTTCAGCCGCTCGCCGAAGGTCTCCGGCTGCGTGACGTCGAGCACCAGGGGCCGGGCGCAGCCGCCGCCGGCGTCGATCTCCGCCGCCAGCCGCTTCAGCTTCTCCTCGTTGCGGGCCGCCAGCACGACGCGGGCGCCCTGGCGGCCCAGCAGCCGGGCGATGGCCTCACCGATCCCCTGCGAAGCGCCGGTCACCAGCGCGGTCTTGCCGTCCAGTCTCAACATCAGCTCTCTCCCTCCTCCTCTGCCAGGAGCTGGCGGAGATGATCGGGGTCCGACACCGCCGTGGTGCGGGCGCCTCGATCCCCGCGGACGATGCGGCGGGTCAGGCCCGTCAGCACGTTGCCCGGCCCCACCTCGACGAACACCTGGACGCCCGCCACGTCTTCCATCCACTGCACCGACTCCACCCAGCGCACCGGGCTGTCGATCTGCCGCGCCAGGGCCTCCCGGGCGGCGTCGCCCGAGGCCACCGGCACGGCGTCGACGTTGCTCACCACCGGGACTCGCGGGTCGTGGAATGGCGTCGCCGCGAGCAGCGGCGCGAGACCCTCCCGGGCCGGCCGCATGAGCGGCGAGTGGAAGGGCGCCGAGACGGCGAGGAGGGTCGCCTTGCGCGCCCCCCGCTCCCGGGCCAGGGCCACGGCGCGGTCGATCGCCCCCTTGTGGCCGGCGAGCACCGTCTGCGCCGGACCGTTCAGGTTGGCCACGGCGCACACCTCTTCCACCCCGCCGGAACCTGCGGCGTCCGCCGCCACCTTGGCGATGGCCGCCGGGTCCATGCCGATGATCGCCGCCATGGCCCCCACGCCCACGGGCACGGCCTCCTGCATGAGCTGGCCGCGGCGGCGCACCAGGCGCAGGGCATCGGCGAAGCCCAGGGCCCCCGCCGCCACCAGCGCCGAGTACTCGCCCAGGCTGTGTCCGGCCATGGCCACGGGCGCGAGCTCCGGCGCCAGGACGCCGAGGGCGCGATGGATGGCGATCGAGGCGGCGACGAGCGCCGGCTGGGTATTCTCCGTCAGCCCCAGCTCCTCCTCCGGACCCTCCCAGCAGAGCCGGGAGAGGGGGAAGCCCAGGGCCTCGTCGGCCTCCTCGAAGGCGGCCCGCGCCGCGGGCACGGCCTCGGCCCACACCCGGCCCATGCCCACCTTCTGCGCCCCCTGGCCGGGAAAGATGAACGCGATCTTCCTGCTGGCGAGGCTCATCCCGAGGCTCATCCCGTTTCGGCCCCCTGCCGGCCGCCGGCCAGGAGCCTCTCCTCCTGGCTGTGCAGCTCGGCGATCTTGTCGCGGATCTTGCGGTCCAACCGCGTGTTGGAGAACTCCACGGCGCGGCGGATGGCGCTCTGCATGGCGCGCGCGTTCGAACGGCCGTGGGCGATGAAACAGCCGCCGTTCAAGCCGAGGAGGGGCCCGGCTCCATACTCGCTGTAGTCCACCCGCCGGCGAAAGCGGTCGAAGACCGGCTTGGCCAGGGTGTAACCCAGCTTGCCGCGGGCGCTCGCCGCCACCTCCTCCCGCAGCATCGTCAAGAGCATCTCGGCGAGCGACTCGGCGCTCTTGAGCACCGCGTTGCCCACGAAGCCGTCGCAGACCACCACGTCCACCTCGCCGTTGAAGACGTCGCCGCCCTCGACGTTGCCGACGAAATGGAGGCCGGTGGTCTTGAGCGCCCGGAAGACCTCGCGAGTGAGCTCCGTCCCCTTCCCCTCCTCCTCGCCGATCGACAGGATGCCGATCCGCGGCTGCGGCGTGCCCAGCACCTCCTGCGCGTAGAAGTGGCCCATGACGGCGAATTCGCGCAGGTGATTGGGCTTGCTGCCGATGTTCGCTCCCACGTCGAGGAGCACGGTGCGCCCCCGGGGGTTCGGCACCACGGCGGCCAGCGCCGGCCGGTCCACCCCCGCCACGGTGCCGATCACCATCTTGGCCGCCACCATGGCGGCGCCGGTGTTGCCGGCGCTGACCATGGCCTGGGCGCGGCCGTCCTTGACCAGCTCGGCGCAGAGGCGCAGGGACGAGCGCCGCTTCTTGCGGATGGGGGTGATCGCCGGCTCGTCCATGCCCACCACCTCCTCGGCGTGAACGATCTCGATCCGCCCGCGGGCGCCGAGGCGCGCCAGCTCGGCCTCCACCCGGGTGCGGTCGCCCACCAGCAGGATGGCCGCGCCATCCTCGGCGGCAGCGCGCACGGCGCCCTCCACCGCGGACTGCGGCGCATGATCCCCACCCATGGCATCTACGGCGATCGGCATGCTCGGTCCCCACCGACCTCGAGAGCGGCCGCAGGGTGTGGATTGGCCTGGCCGGGCGATTCTAGCTCAAGGGTCGGATCGAGGCTCCGGGCGGGTTACAGATTTTCCTTGCCCTCGATCACCTGGTTGCCGCGGTACTGCCCGCAGCTCGGGCAGGCGCGATGCGGCATCTTGACCTCGCCGCAGTTGGGACAGGTGGAGGTGGCGGGGCGCGCCAGCGCGTCGTGGGCGCGCCGCTTGTCGCGGCGGGCCTTGGAATGGCGGCGTTTCGGGTTCGGCATGGTCGTCGTGCCTTTCTTTCAATGCAATTCGTCTCAATTCATCGCGTCATCGCGTCATCGCGCATCGGGCAGCCGGCCCTTCAGCGCGGCGAGGGCCGCCCAGCGGGGATCGGCGGTCGACTCCTCGCACGAGCAGGCTCCGGCGTTCCTGTCGGCCCCGCAAACCGGGCACAGCCCCTGGCAGTCCTCCCGGCAGAGCGGCTTCATCGGGATGTTGAGCTGGAGCTGCTCGATCAGGATGGGATCGGTCTCCAGAAGCTCGTTCTGGAGATAGAGGATGCCCAGGTCCTGCTCGTGCAACGCATGCTCGCCCGCCGCTTCGGGACCGGGCTCCACCAGGATCATCAGCTCGACGTCCGACTGCGCCTGCTCGACGATCGGCTTCAGGCACCGGTTGCAGCTCAGGGTCTGCTCGTAGGAGAGCCGGGCCCGCAGGAAATACCCGGGGTCGGCGTAGATCACCTGACCGCGCCACGCGACCGGACCGAGGTCCAGCAGCTCGGGGCGGTCCAGGATCTCCGGAGAAACGCTCTGAGTCTCGTCCCAGTTGAAAGGTTCGTCGCGAACCTGATCCAGCCAAATCTGCATACACCCTCCAACCGGGGCAAACGGGAAGGCTAAGGGATTCCCGCCTCCGGTGTCAATTGTCGTCGAAATCGTGTCGTCAGCAACGTCAGCAGCCATGCAGGCGGAGACGGAACGAAGAGGGGGAGCGGGTCGCCACCAGGGACAGCCGGTCGCAGGAGGCGACCGGCGCGAGCAGCGTCTCCCCGTCGCGCCAGCGCTGCACCTGCTGGGGATCGATCAGCGGCACCTTCTCGAGCCCTCTGCGCATCTGGGTCACCAGCCGCAGGGCCGGACGCGGGCGCAGCCACGCGCCGAGCACCAGCCGGCCGTCCGAGCCGGAAGCGTCCGGCGGCACCAGGGCCGAGATCTCCGGCGCCAGGGCCGCCGCGCGGGCGAGGCTCGTGGTGTCGAGGGCAACAACCTCCCATCCCGCCGAATTCCCCCGCGGCAGGCTGTCCGTCAGCAGCCCTGCGAGCCCGCGCGCGGGCAGCGCCCACCGTGTCCCGCCGGGCGGGTTGAACACCGCCGCGCCCGGCAGCTCGATGGGGCCGAGCTTGAGGCCGCCCTGGACGTCGAACAGCGCCAGGGCCGCCGGCGGCAGCGGCTTGGGCTCCTCGGCCGGCCAGGCCGGACCCGCCACGGCCAGCAGCACCGGCGCGTCGGCAGCTGCGGCGCCCGCGGCCACCTCCGACTCGGGAGCGTCGCCGCCGTCCACGAGAGTCATCTCCAGGTCGCCCCCCTGCCGCGCCAGGCGGTACTCTCCCGCCGACAGCTCGGAGACCTCCTTTGCCAGGTGGAGGATCCCCAGGCTGGCTGCCTCCGTCCCCGGCAGCGCCGCGCCGCCGGGCTCGGGGAGCTTCGGCTCCGGCCCGGAGCGCACCATCCAGAGGCCGTCCTGCCAGGAGACGTGCAGCACCTTCTCCTCGACCTCGTCGCCGCGGCCCCGCGCCTGGCGCACATCGCCGCCCTTGAGCCAGGTGTTGGCCGCCAGCATGCCGGCGAGCCTCGCCACCGCGGCGAGCCCGGGATAGACCCGGGCGACCAGCAGGAAGCGTCCGCCGTCCAGGTCCGAGCAGGCCACGATCTCCCGTGAGGGCGGCACCGCGAACGGTCCGAACGCCGGGAGGGCCGGCGCCGTCGTCCCGGCCTCGCGGCCGATCGCCGCCAGATAGGCCGAGCCGTCGCCGACCGAGGCCGAGAGGGCGCCCAGGTTCTGGTGCGGGTAGGGCACCCAGAGACACACCCCGTAGGCTCCCGAAGCGAGCAACCGGGAGGCATAGCTCCCCGCCTCCGGCGCCGCCGCCCGTTCCCGCGGCCAGTACCAGTAGAGGACGTGGCCCGCCGCACCCAGGAGGAGGACGAGGACGATCCCCAGCTTGACGAGACGCCGCAATGGAAAAGGAGATTTCACGAATCGCGCTCCGTGGCGGCGGGAAGGTACCACGAGTCGTGGGGCCGCGGCATACCCGCTCCCCCTCACCGCCGTTGACCCGGCCCCCTCCCCGGGCTTACTCTGGCGCATCTACTGGAAGGAGATCTCTGATCTTTCTGCCCTGCGCGGGCCGGGCGGCTTTTGGGCGCCGCCCCGCTCGCAGGATCGGTCGTTGTACCGGAAGTGATGCGGGGGCCGGGCCCTCGCGGGGTTGGCATTTCGTCCTCCTTGCCGCCGGCCTCGCCCTGGCGGCGCCCCCTCCGGCGCTCCCTCTCGCCTCCGGCGATCCCCTTCCTCATTTCCGGCTCGACTCCTGGCAGACTGAGCAGGGGCTGCCCCAGAACACCGTCTCCTCCATCGCCCAGACTCCCGACGGATATCTCTGGCTGGCCACCCAGGAGGCCCTGGTCCGCTTCGACGGCATCCGCTTCAAGGCCTTTTCCCCGGACAACACCCCGGGGCTCGCCAGCAACTCCATCTTCACACTCCTGACGGCTCCGGACGGGTCCCTGTGGATCGGCACCGACGGCGGCGGCCTCAGTCATCTCCGGGATGGGAAAATCACCTCGCTGACGCCACGCGACGGTCTGCCCCTCGACCGCGTGCAGGCCCTGCTGGCGGACGGCGAAGGCGGGCTCTGGATCGGCACCGCCCGCGGCCTGGCCCACCTCGGCCGCGACGGCCAACTCGCCATCGTGCCGGTGAACGGCCTGCGGGAGGCCTCGGTGAGCGCTCTCTGCCGCGACCCCGAGGGGAGGCTCTGGATCGGCACCAACGACGCCGGGGCCTTTCGCCTGATGAACGGCCGGACCGAGCCGCTGACCACTCGCCAGGGGCTCTCGGACGACCGGGTGGAGACCCTCTACACCGATGGCGAGGGCAGCCTCTGGATCGGCACCTATCGCGGCCTGAACCGCCTGCGCGACGGCCGGCTCACGGTCTACACCACGCGCGACGGCCTGGCCAGCGACGAGGTCAGCGCCCTGCGCGAGGATCGGAACGGCAACCTCTGGATCGGCACCCGGCGGGGGCTCAACCGCCTGCGCGGCGGCCGGCTCGTGGCGGCCGGCACGCCGCCGATCGACGACGTCCGCGCGATCTACGAAGACCGCGAGGGGGACCTCTGGATCGGCACTGGCAGCGGCGGCCTCCAGCGTCTCAAGGACGTCGCCTTCGGTCCCCTGTCCCCGGACAGCGCCGTGCAGGGCCGGCTGGTGTGGAGTCTCTTCGAGGACCGCGACGGCTCGCTCTGGATCGGCACCGCCGAGGGCCTCTATCACGTCGCCGGCGGCACGACGACCGTCTTCACCCGGCGGAACGGTCTGCCGGACGACGTCGTGCGTGCGGTTCTGCGCGACCGCGACGGCGATCTCTGGGCCGGCACCAACGGCGGCCTGGCCCGCCTGCGGGACGGCCGGTTCGAGGCCATCGGCCACGAACGCGGCCTGCCCCAGGTGCTCGTCCTGGCGCTCTACGAGGACCCCCGGGGGCGGCTCTGGGTGGGCACCGGGAAGGGCCTGTACCTCCGGGACCGCGGCCGCTTCATCCCCACCGACGGCCTGCCGAACGACCGGATCTTCTCCCTCTACCAGGACCGCGGCGGCACCCTCTGGGCCGGCACTCGCGTCGGGCTGGCCCGGCTGCGCGGCAGGCGTTTCGAGCCTTTCCGCGAGGGAGCCCTGGGGAGCAGCGCCATCTTCGCCTTCTATGAGGACCCGGAAGGGGATCTCTGGATCGGCACCAACGCCGGACTCCACCGCCTGAGCCACGGCATCGTCACCGTCTTCACCGCCCGGGAAGGGCTGTTCGACGACACCGCCTACCAGATCCTCGAAGACTCCCGCGGCTATCTCTGGATGAGCTGCAACCGGGGCATCCACCGGGTCCTCAAGTCCGACCTGCTGGCCTTCGCCGCGGGACGCCTGCGGACCATCCCGTCCTTCTCCTACGGCGTCACCGACGGGCTGCCGAGCGCCGAGGGGTGCGGCGCCAGCCAGCCAGCCGCCTGCCGCATCCGGGATGGCCGCTTCCTCTTCCCCAACCTGCGGGGCGTCGTGGCGACCCGCCCGGAGCAGGTCCCCGTCAATCTCCTGCCGCCCCCGGTGGTCATCGAAGAGCTCTTCGTGGACGGCGAAGCCGTGGCGCCGGCGGCCGGCCTTCAGCTCCCCCCGGACAAGCGCACCTTCGAGGTCCACTTCACCTCCCTGAGCCTCGTCGCCCCGGAGAAGGTGCGGTTCCGCTATCGCCTGGAGGGGCTCGACCAGGACTGGGTGGACCTCGGAACGCGGCGCACCGCCTACTTCACCAACCTCCCCCCCGGCGCCTACACCTTCCGGGTGACCGCCAGCAACAACGACGGCATCTGGAGCCCCACCAGCGCCGCCGTGAGCTTCCGGCTGGAGCCCCACCTCTACCAGACCCCCTGGTTCGCCTTCCTCTGCGCCGCGCTGCTGGCCGCCATCGCCGGCGGGGCCTGGCGCCTGCGCGTGCACGGCATCCGCGAACGCGAGCGGTACCTCCTCGTCGTCGTCGAGGAGCGCACCCACGCCCTGCAGGAGGAGCGGGACCGCGCCGAGGCCGCCCGCCGCGAGGCCGAGCGGGCCGACCGTGCCAAAAGCGAGTTCCTGGCCAACATGAGCCACGAGATCCGCACCCCCATGAACGCCGTCATCGGCATGTCCAGCGTCCTGCTCGGAGCCCCCCTGAGCCCCGAGCAGCAGGAGCAGGTCGAGATCATCCGCGGCAGCGGCGAGGCCCTCCTCGGCATCCTCAACGACATCCTGGACTTTTCCAAGGTCGAGGCCGGGGCCCTGGAGATCGAGGCCATGCCCTTCGACGTCCGCCAGTGCCTCGTCGACGCCATGGAGCTGCTCTCCTCCGAAGCCGTCCGCAAGGGGCTGGTGATCGATTGCCAGGTGGACGACGCCGTGCCCGCGGCCGTGATCAGCGATCCCACGCGGCTGCGCCAGATCCTCGTCAACCTGTTGGGCAATGCCGTCAAGTTCACCGCCACTGGAGCGATCACCCTGTCGCTGGACGCCGTCCCCCTCGGGGAACAGGGCCTGGAGCTGCGCTTCCACGTCCGGGACACGGGGATCGGCATCCCCGCCGACCGGATGCACCGCCTGTTCAAGCCGTTCAGCCAGGGCGACTCGTCCAACACCCGCCTCTACGGCGGCAGCGGTCTCGGGCTCGCCATCAGCTACCGCCTCGCCGAGAAGCTCGGCGGCCGCATGTGGGTGGAGAGCGCGCCCGGCCAGGGCTCCGTCTTCCACTTCACCATCCGCTGCCGGCCGGCCGCCGGCTCCCGCGTCACCGCCTGGCAGAGCCGGTCGCCCGAAGCCCTGGACGAGCCCGACCCGCAGCTCGCCGAACGGCTCCCCTTGCGCATCCTGGTCGCCGAGGACAACTCCGTGAACCAGCGCGTCGCGCTCCTGCTCCTGGAAAGGCTGGGCTACTCGGCCGACGTGGCGGGCAATGGCTACGAGGTCCTCGCCGCCCTCCACCGCCAGCCCTACGACGTCATCCTCATGGACGTCCAGATGCCCGACATGGACGGCCTCGAAGCGACGCGCCGCATCCAGAGCGAGTGGCCGGCCGAGCAGCGGCCCCGCATCCTGGCGATGACCGCCAGCGCCCTGGTGGCCGACCGCAACGCCTGCCTGGCCGCGGGCATGGACGGCTTCCTGAGCAAGCCCGTCCTCATCCGCGAGCTCCAGGCCGCCCTGCGCGGCCTGGCGATCCCGCCGGCCCCCGCGCCGCTGCCGGAGCCTCCGGTCCTCGATCCCTCCTACCTCGACCGCCTGCACCAGCTCCAGGAGATCACCGGCCGCTCGGTCGTCGGCGAGATCGTCGACAGCTTCCTGGGCGAGGTGCCCCGCCGCCTCTCCCGGCTGCGCGAAGCCCTGGCGACCGGCGACGGCGAGGCGCTCGCCTTCACCGCCCATTCGCTCAAGGGGAGCAGCGCCCAGCTCGGAGCCCTCCGCCTGGCCTCCCTGAGCCACGCCCTGGAGCTCGCAGGCCGCGAGGGCTCCCTGGAAGAAGCGGCCGGCATCGTCGACGAGATCGAGCGCGAGATCGAGCGCGTCACCCCAGCCTTGAAGCAGGCGAGCGACGCCACGCGCGTCTCCCACGTCTGAAGCAGCGCCAAGACTCGCTCTTCCTCGTCCCTGCCGTCCCTGCTGTCCTTGTCTTTCTGCCGCGCCGGCTCCTACCTCGGAATCAGCTTCGGCATCAGCGTGACCGCGATACCGAACGCGAGCGCGAGCGAGCCCAGAACCCCCATGACGATACCGAACCAGGCCCGCCCCAACCCGTGCTTCTCCGGATGCTGCTGGATGTCCCGCACCGCGACGATGCCGACGATCAGGGCCACGGGCGCAAAGATGCCGAGGAAAGAGAGCAGGCCGAGATAGCCCGCCGCAATCGCCCAGCCGGATCGCCCCACAGGCAGCAGCATCCGCATCATGGGATCGTCCCCCGCGGACGGCCGGGCCGGCGGGCGGGGGTCGCCATACGGCGGTGGCACAAGCGGCGCTGCTCCGGGGACCGGCTGGGGAAGCAGCCCGGGAATCGTCGACGCCGGCTGCCACTGCGCCATCCCGTCCGTCCACACCAGATCGCCCGACGCCAGGCCACCCGTCCGCCCGGCACCGACGATCTCCTCCCAGCTCACCGGCCCCAACTGGGCCTCGCCTCTGCGGTAGTACCACATCATGGGAACAGCCTCCCTCTCCTCGGCAGCCGAGGTGGATCAGCCCGGGTCATCGGAGAAGTCTATCCAAGCGCAAAGTGATTCTCCAGTTGTCGCACAACGCCGTCGAAATCGATCTCCAGACCTGTATCGACGTTGACCAGAGATCCGAGACCGAGCGGTCCGTGGGCAGCCAGTTGCACGAAGGCGGCGACCAGCTCATCCCTGCTCTTGGTTCGATCCAGATGCCCGTCATGACGTTTGCGCGCCGAGAAGCGTTCGGCCGCGATCTCGGGAGAACAGACACAATGAGCTTCGATCACCTTTCCAGACAAGGACGACAACCAGCCGGTGGGCGTGCCTGACTCTCCGGAGACCTGCGGATGTCTCCAGAAAGAGGTCAAGACCGCTCCAGAGGTTTGATCGGCCAACCGTTGAAGAACCACGTCAGCCGACCGGCTCAAGCGATTTCGCCACTCCGCGTCGCCAACGCCCAGGCCGTCGAACAATGCCTCCAGGATCTCGTCCTTGTCGAGCAGGGGGAGACCCAGGGCAGCGGCAAGCCGGCACCCGAGGGTCGTCTTCCCGCTTCCAGGGAGACCAGACATGACCACAAAGCGGCGCAAGTTTCGACCGTCCATGTAACATCGTTCGCACCTGGGATCATAAGAGACCACGATCACCATGGCAAGTGGAAGGGCTCATAACTTCCAGAAGGCCGATTCCGCGATCCTGCCCCGGAGGGGCAAAGGCATGTAGCCTGGGGCTGGCGCCTTTTGCCAGCCCCAGGTATCCTCATTCAATGGAACCCATGAGCCCTGAAGGGGCGACGGCAATTTGGTGCTCGGTTGAGAAGTTCCTCGACCCGCTGAGCGGGAAGAAGGCTCAAGGTAGTCTGAGCAAGAGACATGAATATGAGTGACCTGACTAAGTATATGCTGAATCGGGCTGCGCGAGATCCTCAATTCGCGGAGAGCCTTGAGCCTGGATATACAGACCTCAAGATCGGCGCTCTTCTCCGGCAAGCCCGTGAAGAGGCGAGACGGCGAGCCCGTAGGGCGGCAGACTCATAGCCCAGTGCGTGAGCGCTGGGAAAAGCGCGCGAACAAACCGAATTGAGCCCTGCCAAGGGCGCCCTTGACAGGGCTCGAATTGAATTTACCGAATGACCCCTATCCAGGGCTCACGCCTTGGACTATGAGTCTGCCGCCCTACGGGCTCGGGGTTGTGGCCACGGAAATGACGTGGCGCGATATGGCCTTCGCGTCGCCAGCGCATTATAGTGCCTATTTTCTCTCCGCTTCACCTGATGAACGGTCTATAAGATAGCGTATGAGCGCCACGCCAACGTGGAAACAAAGTTCCGCATCTTCTCGGACGACACGCGACGAAACCGAAGCTCCGTGCCGGACCGCAGGTTCATCGGATGCAAACGCATAGAGCTTTTCGACTAAGGCCAGGAGACCTGGTGGCACAGTTTGGGCTCGACGCATCTCCTTCACCGCGGCTCCAAGCGTAGTCGCTCTGGGGAAAAGGGCTCTGGCCACACTCTCGAGAGAGCTGACAGTTTCCTTGATGGAGTTTTCCGGGTCGAGAGGATGTTCTTGGAGGTATCTTAGTGCTTTCCGGTAATGTTCCCGTGCTGGCTCGAATTGGCTGGCCAGCCGTTGTTCTGTATTCTCTGCACGTTTTCCCAAGACCTCTGGTATGCGACGTTGAAGTTGAGATTCATTGCTTAGCCGCCATACCACATTTTCGTGGGCAAAGAGTTCGTTAACTCGGTCTTTATATGTTTTAAAGCCGAATTCCGCCAACCAATCGTCATCCAATGCATGCTGCGCCTCGGCCTCCTTCAGCGAGCGCCCAGCAAGCTCGACAAAATCGTAAAATTGATACCAAGCACATGATCTCAGGTGGCCCGCTAATTCGTCCCAACAGTACCAAGAGTCGTTGTAGGTGTAGGCAGTCTCCTCTCGAAGCAACGAACAAAAACTTTCATGGAGGGCCTTGATGCCCAGAGGGGCATTTTCTGTGTTTTTGTACCGATCATCCATATCCACAAATGTGATCGGGGACAAAACTTGATTGATGTAATCGACACGAATCCACTCTGGAGCGTCGTCGACGATCGGCCCGGTGGGTTGGTTTGGATCGAATCCATAGCGACGGGAGAAAGAGCGGGGTTTCATAGTCTCCTTCTTGACCTCCTCACCTCGTCTTAACCATTAAGCGTCTCTGCGTAGTCGGGCCACGGGTCCCAGGAGGATTTCAAATAGACGCAGGTTGAGCTAGATTGCGGGGGAGTCCGAGGTAACTCTATGGAGGTTCGATCCTGGCAGACGCGTCTTGCTGCCGCGTACCCAGATTCCGGAACCCGCCATTTCGCGTCAACTATTATACAGCAGTAGTCCGATGACCTACACGGGCGGCGGCGGGTCGTGACCAGCATCTGGTAGGGACCTGCTGTCGTCATCGTCCTGAGGAAGTTGCGAACCCGCTCAAAAAGGTAGACGCCCTCCATTCGGACGGCCCGAGGGCTTGCAGGTCCCCCCGACTGCGTCGCCAGCCGGTATGGCCCTCGATGTGGATGTGCATAGGAGAATTCAGCTCGACAAAGTTCCCCAGGACCCCTTGACACGGCCTATCCATGTGTGGATCATATGCGCAATGCAGAGCTTCAAGACGGTTCGCCAAAGGCGCGCCGTCGGGCAAACTCCCCGCGGTCCTCCACGGCATCTCTCGGAGGGCAACCAACAGGCGGACTCGGGGGACGGCAAAGACGGGTTTCCGGCGCCAATGACGGCGCCTGAACTTTGAGCCTCGAAAGGGCTCAAGAAAGGAGAAGGACAATGTCGAAGTCGGACAGGAACGCGAACGACCTGAAGGAGTGGGAGCACACCACGGCCGCCATCGCCGTCAATGCCGCGGATCTGCCGCAGGCGGAGATCCCCCGGGTGGCCTTGGAGAAGCTGACCGAGGAGCTGCGCAAGCTCGTCCTCGAGCAGAGCCTCCACCGGGCCAACAAACAGCAGGCCTCGCAACGGATGGCGGTCATCCACAGTGAGGGAGCCAAGCTGGCCACGGTGCTACGGTTCATCGTCAAGCAGCACTACGGCAACCGCAACGACAAGCTGGTGGAGCTCGGGGTCAAGCCCCTCAGGAACCGCGCCCGCAAGGCGGCTCCCGCGGTGGCAACTCCCCCGGCCACGGGGCCCGCCCCCGCGATCCCCATCACTCCCGCCACTCCCACTCCCAAGTAGTCCTGGTTTGGAAGCTTCCCGGGGGCGTGCCCAGCGCACGCCCCCCCTTTTTTGTCTTCACTTCGTTCCCGAGAAGGTTTCCGGCGCGGCGGGAAAGTTTTTCAGCTCTCCGAGAAGCTTTCCGCGGAACCGGGAAGGTTTCCCGGCGCCTGAGAAAGTTTCCCGCGGACTGGAGAGATTTCTCAGGTCGCGGAGAAAGTTTTCCAGTCGGCGGGAAAGGTTCTCAGCCGGCCGCGAAACTTTTCCAGGCCGCGGGAAAGTCTTCCAGGTCGCGGAGAAGGTTCTCCAGGCCCTGGAGAAGGTTCCCGCGCCACGGGAAAGTTTTCCAGGCCACGGGGAAACCTTCTCAGGCCGCCGAGAAACTTTTCCAGGCCGCGGGAAAGGTTCCCGCGCCGCGGAGAAGTTTCTCAGGCCCAGGGCGAATCAAGTTGACGACCAACGCGGTATCGCATATGATACCGCCGTGAGTCTGAGACGGGTTGTGCTAGATACAAGCGTGGTCGTCGCGGCGCTTCGTTCGCGCCAGGGAGCTTCGTTCCGGCTTACAGTCCTCCTGGAGGAGGGGCGATTTGAGGCGGCCATTTCGGTACCTCTGCTCTTTGAATACGAGGATGCGCTTTCTCGACAAGTAGGCATGGGACTCTTTACGCAGGAGGACATCGACAGCTTCCTGGATTATGTCTGCCAGGTTGCTCATCGGCAGAGCATCTTCTTCTTGTGGCGGCCCTGCCTTTCGGACGCAAAAGACGACATGATCTTGGAGCTGGCGGTTGCAGCAGGCTGCGAAGCCATCGTCACTCACAATCAGCGGGACTTCGTGGGAACTGACCGATTTGGCGTGCGGATTCATACGCCGAAGGAATTCCTTCGACTCTTGGAGGAACATGAATGAGCACTATGAGTCTCAGGTTACCCGACTCGCTTCACAAGCGTGTTCGCGAGCTCGCCCAGCAGGAGGGTATTTCCATCAATCAGTTCGTCAGCACGGCCGTGGCAGAGAAGATGGCAGCCCTCCTGACCGTCGATTACCTCGAGGAAAGAGCCAGACGAGGCAGTCGGGAGAAATTCCTGGCCGTGCTTGCAAAGGTGCCTGATAACCCTCCCGAGCCCGGCGACGAATTGTAGTTGGCTGGCATAATTCCAGGCGGGGCTCGCCGTCGCGGCCTATCCGTTCCGCGTGGTGCGGTCCCGGTAGGCCGTGTTCGTGGCACCCGCTCACGCGGTCTTCTTCGCCTCCTCTTCGAGCTTCTGCGATACGACGGGTTTCAAGGCCGAGAGGCTGCGCAGGGCGTTGAACCAGAAGGGCGCCCCCAGGCTGAGAAAGGCCACGGTCATCAGCATCCCCACCCAGGCCAGGGGGTCGGCGTAGGTGGCCAGGGCCGGGCGATTGGGGATGAGCTCGGGCGTCGTCGTCTCCACTTTGTCGTGGAGCTGCGACAGGGTGCCCTGCAGCTCTCCCACGCGGGCCTTGACGACCTCCGGGTACTGCCGGCGATATTCATTGAGGAAGGCGTCGCGGTCCGCGGCCCCGTCGAGCTGCGAGCCGAGCCACTTCTCGCCGTCCATCTCCGTGCGGAGCGCCGGCGGGACCGCGGTGAGCTTCGCCGCCGACTCGCCGATGAAAGACGGCTCCTGGAGGACTTTGCGAATGGTGAGCGAGGCGAAGGCGTTGTCCTTCTCCAGGAGGCTCTTCGCCTGATCGGAGACCGCGTCGGCCATGGAGAGGAGACGCCCACGGAGGGCATCGTCGGTGGAGAGCCGCTTGTAGAGAGCCAGGGAGTCGATCTGCAGGATCAGGCCGAAAATCAAGGCGAAGGCGACCGTGACGTAGCGGCTCCAGGTCTTGAAGCGATCGCTGGTGCGGTCCATCACGGTTTCGAACCAGGCGTCCACCCGCACGACGATCTCGCTCGTCTTGCCGAAGGTGTTCACGACGGCCGTGCGCAGCTCCTGGACCTGGTCGGGAAACTTCGCAGTCAGCCTCCCGATGAGCTCCTGAGCCTTGGCGTCGAGAGCCGGCGAAGCGGGGTCCACCTTGTCCTCGAACAGATCCTTGAGGGCCGCCAGGGTGCCGACGCTGAGCCGGCTCGTGGAGGACGCCTTGGCGGCGTTGCCCGCTCCGGCCGACGCCGGGGCGAGCTCCTGGCGGGCGATCTGACCGAGCACCAGGACCAGCTCCGAGGAGCGGATGGCGGTCGCCAACCGGCCGGTGGAGAGGGCGGGATGCTTGAGGATCCGTGCGGCGAGCGCTCCGGCCTCGGCCTCCAGCCGCGGGTCGAGCTGCTTGAGGATCTGCTCGGCCCCCCAGAGCAGGTTCTGCCCCCGCAGGTTGAAGAGCCCGGCCACCATCTGGACCAGGGTGGTGATGACCAGGCTGAGAAGCAGCATCGTCACGGAGAATGCGATGATCGTATCGAGATGCGCGAGAAGCATGGCCCGACTTCCTCTATGTCATTTGAGCGGCGAGGTTGGGTTTCAGCGCGCCGGCTGGCCGGCGGTCCGGGACCAGTCGATCGAGCGCATGAGCGCGCCCATCTCGCCACCGCCCGCGAGGCGGGCCGGCCTGCGGCGACCGGTTCGAATACGCTCGGCGGTGATGCGGTGCCGTCCCCCATGGTCCCCCGAGCTTATCGCTTCGCCGGGCGGGAGAGAACAGGGCACGCGGGCGGGGGACTTGCATATGCCAGAATGAGCGCGACGTTCAAACACGGAGAGGAGCTCGAGTCGACCCGGGCGACCATGGCGGTAAAGGGGTCGAAACCTGGACATCCCAGTGAAATCCGCGGGGGCGAAACCAATCCGTTGAATTGGCCGTCTCCAATTCGTTGAATCGTCCCCTCAAGCGCGGGGGGATGAAGATGAGCCGGTTGCGGCATAATAGGCGGGCAAGTAACTTCTCTATTGGAGGAACCGAATGCGAATGCGAAACTCGGCTTGGTTTTTCCTCATGCTCCTGCTCTTCCCCCTGGCGGTCTTCGGACAGGCCGAGGTGACGGGCAGGATCACGGGCAAAGTCACGGACGACCAGGGCCATCCACTCCCTGGAGCCACGGTGGAGGTCACATCCACGACCCTCAAGATCGAGCGGCAGGCCACGACGGGCGAAAACGGCGAATTCCTGTTCGCTCTGCTGCCGACGGGTCCATACACCGTCACCATCGCCGCCGTCGGCCGCCAGCCCCAGGTAGTCAACCTGCGGCTCGGTATCGGCCAGACCGTCCCCCTCGACGTGCCGCTCGCTCCCGGCGAGGCGATCAAGGAGGAGATCACGGTCACCGGCACGGCGAGCGCCCTGGAGACGACCGAAACCGGTGAACGGCTGAGCTACACCCGGGACATCGAGCAGCTCCCGGTCCTCAACCGGACGCTCGAGAACGTGGCGCTCCTCGCTCCGAACATCTCGTTCGGACCGACCGGCGGCACCATCGCGATCGCCGGCGCGCCGTCGTTCGACACCACCGTGCTCCTCGATGGGGCCGAGGTGTCCGACCCCTACTTCGGCTCGGCGCCGACCGTCTACCTGGAGGACGCGATCGACGAGATCCAGGTCCTCGCCACGGGCGTCAGCGCCCGCTATGGCCGGTTCCAGGGCGGTGTGATCAACGCCGTCACCAAGTCCGGCACGAACGAGTTCAAGGGCACCCTGCGGGGCGAGCTCCAGAACCAGTCCTGGAACTCCAAGACCCCGTTCGGCGAGAAGCAGACGGACAAGATCAACAAGGTCTACCAGGGCACCCTGGGCGGCCCCATCCTCAAGGATCACCTCTGGTTCTTCGGCGGCCTGCGCAAGATCCCGTCCCAGCAGACGACCCTGACCACCACCGAAACGGCGGACAGCTTCTCCCAGTCCCTCGACGAGCAGCGCTATCAGGGCAAGCTCCGCTGGGCGGTGTCCCCCAGCCATCTGGTCGACCTCAGCTACCTGAACTTCGACTCGACGCTCAGCAACTACGACGGCCTGCCGGCCGGCGATAACACGGCTCTCGGCAAACGGGCCGACCCGCGCAGCACGACGACCCTCGCCTATCAGGGTGTCCTGTCCGACACCACCTCCCTGGAGCTGCAGTTGACCCAGAAGAAGGTGTCGATCCGCGCCGGCTCTCTCGATCCCACCCGGGACCCGTTCCTCGATTTTGCGAGCTTCAGCGTCTTCAACAACCATTGGTGGGACTACAACGATCCGAGCGTCCGCGACAACAAAACCGCGGGCCTGAGCATGAGCTCCCTGCGGGACCTCGGCAAGTTCGGCTCCCACGTCGTGGAAGGGGGCGTGCAGTACGTCGCCTCCACCACGGGCGGCGAGAACCGCCAGTCGGCGAGCGGCTTCAACCTCCTGAGCCTCAGCGACGACTTCTACGCCGGCCAGGTCAACGGCGCTCCCCGCTTCAACCTGCGCACGGGTGAGGCCCTGCGCTGGGAGGCCCTGCACCTCAACGGCGACCAGACGCTCAAGAACACCGCCGCCTATCTGCAGGACGGATGGACGCTGCCCAAGTGGCGCTTCGACGTCGGCGTGCGCTATGAGCAGTACAAGGGCGATGGCCCTCTGCCCCAGTTCAAGCTCAACTTCAACGCCTTCTCTCCCCGTCTGGGCGTCACCTACAGCATCACCCCTGGCCTGCAGTTGCAGGCGACGTACGGCAAGTACGTCAGCCGGTTCAACGACGCGGTCGCCAACGCCATCACCGGCGTCGGCAACGGTCCACTGATCCAGACCCTCTACCTGGGCCCGACCCTGCTCAACGCCACGCGGGACGAGTTGCAGGCGGCGACCCGCAACAACGCCTACTGGCCGCTCATCCTGTCCTACTCGGACCCCAATCAGCCCAGCTCCTTCCTGGCGAACGACATCCAGGCTCCCTACGCCAACGAGATCACGGCGTCCATCCGCGGCAACCTTCCCCGCCAACTCGGCACCGCCGTGCTCACCTACGTCAACCGCGACTACAAGAAGCTGATCGACAACTTCGTCGGTGACGTCTGCGACTTCAACATCAACTTCGGCAAGAGCTGCCCCGCCGCCAACACCACCACGATCGTCGACCCCAGCGGCACGCCCGTCGCCCAGGTCGACAGCATCCTGTGGGCGAACAACCCGCAGGCCCACCGCAAGTACGAGGCGCTCACGGCGTTCTGGAACCTCCGTCCGACCGGCCGCTGGAGCCTGGGCGGCAACTACACCTACTCGACGACGCGCGCCAACTACGAGGGCGAAGGCCAGAACACCCCGTCCTCCGGCTCGCCGCTGGGCGACTACGTCAAGGCCGTGAACCCCGTCGCCGCGTCTCCCGACGGCTACAGCAACGAAGACATCCGGCACCGGCTCAACGTCTTCGGCACCTACCGCCTCGAGATGAACCGGTTCGGCAGCCTCGTCCTCGGCTCCGTGTTCCTCTATCAGTCGGCATTGCCCTTCAGCCTCACGGCGCAGGTGCCCTACGGCAACGTTCCCACTTACCTCGGCGCTGCCGGCACCTACACCTATTACTTCGGCTCACGGGGCTCGCAGCGGTTCGACGACATCTGGTCGCTCGACCTGTCGACCCGTTACGACATCCCGATCTGGCAGCGCGTCGGAACGTTCCTGAAGGTGGGCGTGACCAACGTGACGAACAACCACAACGTGCTCCAGTTCCAGACCACCGGCCGGGCCGTCTTCGACGCCAACGGCAACCCGGTCTCCTGGCAGCCCTCGGGCAACTGCGGCCTGGGTGACGCCCCCTCGAAGAACTGCACCGGCTTCGGCCATATCCGCAACGACCAGGATTACCAGCGGCCGCGGACCTACCTCGTCTCTCTCGGCTTCGACTTCTAGAAGCTGCCTGCTCCCCCGGGGCCGCCGTATGCGGCGGCCCCGGCTTTTCCCCCATCGGACAACATCGGTCGGACATATCGACGCGTCGGACCGCGGGCCGACATGTCGCCGACACGTCAGACCGCCGGCCACTCGCTGCCGTTCTATCCTGGAAGCTACTGATTCTAAAGCGTAATGTTCTCTTCTCGCGATTGGTCCACCGCTTGCAATTCCTCGCCCCCAGCATGGAATGAGCACGTCTGATGCTGGCCCGAGACTGTCACCGGCTCCGCGCTGGCGAGCGCCATCGGCCTTGCTTGTTCACTCCGAAACCACAAAAGGAGCAAACCATGATCCGATGCAAGAACGACCGTCGCGGCAAGCCTGCCTTCCTGATCGGCTGTCTCCTACTGACGGGCTCGTGGGCGGTCAACACTGCCTGGGGCAAGACGCCGCCGGCCCCGAAACCCGGCAAGGCGCCGGCCTCCTATATCAACATCACTTCGACCCCACCCAGTGACATCGCGGCGAACGCCTCCCTCGAGGACCTGGCGAAGTTCGCCTGGCAACAACTCCTGGCGCTGAGCTGGAAGGCCGGCTATCCGGGAACCCGGCGGGGGCAACCCGATCCCAATTGGAGCTACAGCACCCCCGGCGCCTTTCCGGCGCTGATGACCTGGCAGACCTACGCGCAGACGACTGAGCTGAGGCCCAACTCTCCCTTGACGATCCCCTGGGCTCAACTGGGAATCCCCCAGTACAGCTACCAGGTAACCATCGCCCAGGATCCAAAGAATCCCAAGGCCAAGAACAATCTTTGGAACAATCTGGACGAGGACAACGAGATCGGATCCTGCGACACCTACGGTCAGTACAAGAATCAGGGCAGTCCCAAGCAACTCGTCTTGTATCAGGTCAAGGTGAACCAGGATGAATACGAGTATCTGCGAGTCAACTATGGTGCGACACAGAACATCGGCCCCAATCCAAACGGAAAAGCGGGCTTGCTCAGCCAGGCGCAGAGCGCGGTCGCGAAAACCATCACGGCACCTCCTTATCTGTACTATTCCTCCGGTTTCCCCGGCAACTGCGGACCGTGCGACCCGGCGCAGGCCATCTGCCTGCCCTGCGGCGGCGATCCGAATCCTGCAGGAGGAACCTATAAGGGATCGATCGAAGTGAAGTCCGCCTGGCGCATGCTGCAGAAGGGGGACGACAAGGATCGCTTCTTCACCACCAATGCCCTCTATTATGACCGGGATGCGGCCGGGCAGCTCGTCTACAAGAACGGTACCTTCGCGCTCATCGGCATCCATGTCATCCACAAGACGAAGAACTATCCCGACTTCATCTTCACGACTTTCGAACAGGTGGACGTGGAAAAAGCGGACATGGAGTACATCCTGCTTTCACCTCCGCCCACGGGCCCGCCCACCGGAACGCAAATTCCCCCGGCGGTGGCCATCAAACGGCAAGCCGGCCAGACGAATCGGCAACAGGTGCATCCGGTGCCTCCGACGTTGGACGCCGTGACGAACAAGGTCCATCAACAACTGACGGGACTGAACCCCGGCTCGATCTGGCAGTACTATCGACTGACCGGGGTCCAGGGCCATCCGGTCAACTGCCAGCCCAACCCGGTGCCTCCCGCCAACCCAAGCGCCCCGCAGGCTTGTGTCAGGAACCAAAACCCGATCCAGTGCACCAACCTCGATCCCAACTACTTCATGGCCAACTTCGTCGTCGAGTCGGACCCGTTCCTGAACAACTTCAGCGGCCCTGGATTTGGCGGCAACCCTTTCCAGAACTGCAACAACATCGTCACGTTCTCCACCCGGTCCGGGGCGGTGCAAGGAACCCAATTGAACATGGGCGGCTGCAAAGGGTGCCATGGCGTGGCCCAGACGGCCTTGGGCACGGACTTCAGCTTCCTGCTCGATTTCGGTAACAACAAACCGTCAGTAAATCCGGCGACCGTGGTCTACTACCCGCCCACCAGCCCGAAGCCGGCGCTGAAGAAATATCTGAAGGGCAACGAACGCCTTTTGCCTCTGCCTCGCAAGTAATCGGAACGCAGGCGGTCCGCCCCCTCTCCCGCCCCGCGCGGGGAGGGGAACCGGACGGTTTCGCTTTTCCCGGGTTACGCCGGCTGTCGATTTCGGGCGGGTCCGTTCGACTAGAGGATGGACCAACCTCGAGGACCGACCTCGAAAGGAGAGACGAGACCATGGAATACCTCCTGCTGATCTACTCGCGCGAGAGCGACTGGGCCGCCCTGTCCGAAGAGGCGCGGGGCGCGCTGTACAAGGACTACTACGAGTTCACGGATGGCATCCGCCAGAGCGGCCATTACAAGGGCGGCAACCCGCTCCAGCCGGTCGCGACGGCGACCACCGTGCGGGTGCGCGACGGCAAGACGCTGACCACGGACGGTCCCTTCGCCGAGACCCGCGAGCAACTCGGCGGCTACTACCTCGTCGAGGCGGCGGACCTCGACGAAGCGACCGGCATCGCCGCCCGCATCCCCGGCGCGCGCCTCGGCTCGATCGAAGTGCGGCCGATTCAAAAGATGTAGCCGCAACTCACCCTGGGATATCCTGGAAGCTCCCCTCCCGCAAGAAGGATCGGGAGGGGATGCTTTCATGACACTTTCATGACACCCAACCCCGAAGCATCGAACCGCGTGGTCGCGGAGACTGCAAGCCGGGAGGTCGAGCGGGTCTTCCGGACCGAGCGGCAGCGGGCCCTGGCGACCCTCATCCGGCTGCTCGGCGGCGATTTCGACCTCGCCGAGGACGCCCTCCAGGAAGCCTTCGCCGAGGCCTTGAGCGGCTGGCCGGCGTCCGGCGTGCCGGCCAATCCCCGCGCCTGGCTGGTGAGCACCGCGCGTCACAAGGGGCTCGACCGCCTGCGGCGCCGGTCGCGGTTCGAGGAGAAGCGGCGCGTGCTCGCCTGGACGGCGCCGCGTTTCGAGCCGCCGGACGTCTCGCATCTGGAGGGCGGCTACGACGGCGAGCTCGGGGACGACCGGCTGCGGCTGATCTTCACCTGCTGCCATCCGGCGCTCGCGGTCGAGGCGCAGGTGGCGCTCACCCTGCGCACCCTCTGCGGCCTCGGAACCGAGGAGATCGCGCGCGCCTTTCTCGTGCCGGTGCCCACGCTCGCCCAGCGACTGGTGCGGGCCAAGCAGAAGATCCGCGGGGCTGGCATTCCTTACCGGGTGCCGCCGCCGGAGCTCCTCGCCGAGCGGCTCGACGCCGTCCTCTGCACGCTCTACCTGGTGTTCAACGAGGGCTATGCGGCAACCGCCGGGCCGGCGTTGTTGCGGGTCGAGCTCTGCGCCGAGGCCATCCGCCTCGCGCGGCTGCTCGTCGAGCTGTTGCCGGCGGAGACCGAGCCGCGAGCGCTCCTCGCCCTGATGCTCCTCCATCACGCGCGCCGCGCCGCCCGGCTCGATCGCAACGGCGAGCTCGTGCTCCTCGAGGACCAGGATCGCTCGCTCTGGGACCGCGGCGAAATCGCCGAGGGGCTGGCCCTGGTCGAAGAGTCCCTCCGGCGCGGCGGCGCGCGGCCGTACGCCCTGCAGGCGGCGATCACCGCCCTCCACGCCCGAGCGGCGACGGCGGCCGAAACCGACTGGCGGCAGATCGCCGAGCTCTACCGGCTGCTCCTCGACGTACAGCCGTCGCCTGTCGTCGAGCTCAACCGGGCGGTCGCCGTCGCTCAAGGCTACGGCGAAGAGGCCGGCCTGCGGCTCCTCGACGAGCTGGAGTCGCGGGGCTCGCTCCCTGGCTATCATCTGCTGCCGGCGGCCCGCGCCGACCTGCTGCGCCGTCTCGGTCGCGCCGCCGAGGCCGCCAGTGCCTACCGCCGCGCCCTCGAGCTCGCCGGCAACCCCGCCGAGCAGCGCTTCCTCTCCCGCCGGCTGAGGGAAGTGGAAGCGCAGGTCTAGGAGCCTGCGCGCCGCGCCATCGTGGCGCAGTATATGCATAAAGCGCTATGGGCAAAACTTCTGCGCCCACACGATCTTGAAAGGATTGCCACCATGCAGACACAGCCAAGATCCAGCCTCGTTCTCGGCGTCGCGCTCGCCGGCCTCCTCCTCCCTTTTGCCACCTTCGCTGCCGGGGTCACAGTCGCGGTCAGCGCTCCCGCCAACAATTCCAACGTGCCGCTCACCTTCACGGTCGCGGCCTCGGCGACCACCAGCAACGCCGGCGCCAAAGTCACAGGCTGGCATATCTACGTCGATTCCGTGGATAAATGGGGCACCGCCGGACCGACCAGCTCGATCAATCAGAGCATCACCACGACCACCGGCACCCATACGCTCCTCGTGCGCGCCTGGGATTCGACCGGCGTCTTCGGCGATCAGACGCTCACCATCCACGCCGCCGCCGGCGTCTCGGTCACGGTGAGCACGCCCACGAACAACGGGGCCGTGCCGCTCACCTTCAACGTCGTCGCCTCGGCAACCACCAGCAATGCGGGGGCCAGCGTCACCGGCTGGCACATCTACATCGACTCGGTGGACAAGTGGGGCACCGCCGGACCGACCAACTCGATCAATCAGAGCGTCACCACCACCGCCGGCGCCCATACGCTCCTCGTCCGCGCCTGGGATTCGACCGGCGCCTTCGGCGATAAGACGCTCAACATCAACGCCACGACCTCGGGAGTCGCAGTCACGGTGAGCCAGCCGGCCACCACCAGCGTGCCGCTCACCTTCAACGTCGTCGCCTCGGCGACCACCGGCAACGCCGGCGCCAGCGTCACCGGCTGGCACATTTACATCGACTCGGTGGACAAGTGGGGCACTCCAGGCCCGACCAACTCGATCAATCAGAGCGTCACGACCACCGCCGGCGCCCATACGCTCCTCGTCCGCGCCTGGGACTCGACCGGCGCCTTCGGCGACCAGTCGCTCTCCATCAACGCGAGCGGCGGCGGAGGCGGCCAGGTCGCGGGCCATCACCACGTCATCGTCGTCGCCCTGGAGAATCACAGCTACGAGACCGTCGTCGGCAACGCCTCGGCCAGTTTCTACAACAACACGCTGATCGCCAACTACGGCTTGGCGACGAACAATTACGCCAACGGCCACGACTCGCTGTCGCAATACTGGTGGATGCTCGACGGCAGCAACAACTGCGGCGCGCCGACCTGCCATAGCGATCCGATCGAGGTGGCGACCGCCGATTCGATCATCCGCGAGGTGATCAACGCCGGGAAGAGCTGGAAGCAGTACACCGATTCGCTGCCGTTCCGCGGCGACATCGTCGAGACGAGCTCGAGCGGCATCCAGGGCTCGAATCCCAGCGGCACCTACTACTCGCGCCACGCGCCCGCGGTCTACCTCTCGGACGTCCGGCAGGGGGTGGCTGCCAGTAGCAACAACTCGTCCAGCTACTGCACGGGCGAGACGAACGGCTACGACTCCGTGAAGCAGGCCTGCAACGTCGTCAACTTCAACGACTCGAACAACGGTTTCCTTCACGACGTCAACAGCGGAACCCTCCCCAACTTCTCGCTCGTCATTCCCAACGGTAGCGATGACGCGCACGATCAAAGCGATCTGACGATCCCTGACCAGTGGCTGCAGGCGCACATCGGTCCGCTGCTCAATTCGAGCTATTTCCAGCCCGGCGGCGACGGCCTCCTGATCGTCTGGTGGGACGAGGGGAGCCTGGGAGGGCTCACCGACTCCTGCGGCAGCAACATCTCAGACAATCGCTCGAGCTCGAGCTCCTGCTCCGGCGGCGGCGGGCGCACCGCTCTCGTGGTCGCCGCGCCCGACGGCAAGAGCGGCTTCCGGGGTGGCGTGTACTATCAGCACCCATCGGTCACCAGGACGGTCTGCGACGCGCTGGGCATCCCGGCCCCCTCGCCCGCCGCGGGCGCGATCAACTTCTCCGACTTCTTCTGATTCTCCGGACCTTCACCGGGCGGCCCGGCCGGGCCGCCCGCTTCTACTCTCTGAGGTTTCACGAGCAGGTCCGCGTGACCTCCGTGCTCTGGGCACACTGGCGCGCTTCATGACAGCCTCCTTTTCGCGCAAGCCGTTTCCCAACCGTCTGCGAACTTTAGCATGCAGGGCTCCCCCGGCGGCTTCTCCGGAGTACAATGGGTTGTTTCCTGGAATCCTTGACGATGCAACCCGGACGACCGGACTTCGCCCTCGGGCCGACCCGCATCGGCCCCTACCGCCTGGCGCGCCGCCTCGGCCAGGGGGGCATGGGAGAGGTGTTCCTCGCCTGGGACGAGCGGCTGGGCCGGCGGGTGGCTTTGAAGCGCATCCGTCGCGAGGAACCGACCGCTCAGGAGCGCGAGCGGCTCCGGCGCGAAGCCGCGGCGGCGGCGCGGTTGAGCCACCCCGCCGTGGTGCAGATCTACGACCTGGTGGAGGACGACACCGGCGACGCCCTCGTCTTCGAGTACGTCGAGGGGCGCACGCTGCAGGAGCTGCTCGATGAGGGGCTGCCTTCCCTCACCCTCGCCGTGCGGCTGGCCCGCGAGATCGCCGAGGGGCTCGCGGCGGCTCACACCACCGGGCTCGTCCACCGCGACCTCAAGACCGAAAACGTCATGGTCACCCTGGACGGCCACGCCAAGATCCTCGACTTCGGCATTGCCAAGGCCAACGCCCGCGGGGGGGAGAGCGAGACGCTCACCGGTCACGGCGTCGTGCTCGGTACCCTCCACGCCATGTCGCCCGAGCAGGCGCGCGGCGGCGAGGTCGACGCCCGCTCCGACCTCTTCTCGCTCGGCGTGCTTCTCTATGAGCTGCTGACCGGCAGCTCGCCGTTTCGTGGCCGCGACGTGCTCGATACCTTGCAGCGGCTGGCCAGGCACCGGCCGCCGCCCGTCCGCCAGATCCGGCCGGAGGTCCCCCGGGCGCTCTCGGACCTGGCGGACCGGCTGCTGGCCAAGCTGCCCGAGGAGCGGCCGGGCAGCGCCGCTGCGGTAGTGCGCGAGTTGGCGGCTTTGTCCGATCGTCTGGAAGAGCCGCCGGCGCCAGAGACCGGAGCGGAGGGCCTCACCTTCGCCTTCCCCTTCCCGCCGGTAGCCCGCTCGTCCGGGCCCAGCTCGTCCGGGCCCGGCTCGTCCGGGCCCGGCTCGTCCCGGGGAATTGGAGCTAGCGAGTCGTACGCCTCGCCGAGGCTCCGGCGGCTCCCGCTCGCCCTGGCAGTGGTGAGCCTGCTCCTCCTGCTCAGCCTGGCCCTCGGCCTCGGCGTCCATCGCTTCGCTCACCGCGAGACTCCGCCGCCGCTGCGAGTCGCGGTCCTGACGCCGCGAACCCCTTCAGGCGCCGGGGAGGCGTTCCGCCTCGCCGCCTCGGGAGCTCTCGAAGCGGCGCTCTCGGCGCTCGGGTCGCTCGATGGCATCGCTCCTCTCGATCCCACACAGACCGGCCCGGCCGCTTCGCCCGCGGAAGCGGCCCGGATCTCGGCGGCCGACGAGGTGCTCGCCCTGGCGCTGGAGCCACAGGGACCGGAGGGCGCCCAGGTGTCGCTGCGGCGCGTGCAGGGGAGCGACGGGCGAGTGCTCTGGGCCGGGAGCTTCCCCGTCCCCATGAGCGGGGAGGACCGGGACCTGCGACTGCTGGCCGACGCGGTGGCCGTCCACCTGCGGCGCGCCTGGCCCGAGCGGAGTCTCCGGCCCGGCACGACGACGCTGGAGGTCGACGATCGCGACTATGCCGAGCTGCTGCGGATCAAAGCGCGGCTCGATCACGGCAAAGTCCCCCTGGAGCCCGAGCTCGACCGGCTGGAGAAGGTCGTCCGCAGCTCGCCGCGTTTCCTCGAAAGCCATCTCCTGACCTCCCATGTCGCCGCCAGCCTCTTCACCTCGACCCACGAGCCCCGCCACCTGGAGCGCGCCCTCGCCGCCGCCCGCGCCGGCCGTACGCTCGCTCCCGGCGATCCCCGGCCCCTGGCGGCCCTCTTCGATGCAGCTCTCCTGGGACACCGGCCGGACGAAGCGCGGCGGACGCTCGCCGAGCTGACCGGAATCACTCCGGGCGATCCCTCGCTCCACGTGCTCGCCGGCAAACTGGCCGAGAGCCAGGGGGACCTGCAGCAGGCCATTGCCGAGACCGCGGCCGCCGTCAAGCGCGCCCCCGCGTGGACCAACCTCTTCCGGCTGGCCACCCTGGAGGTCAAGGCAGGGCGGATCGCCGACGCCCGACACCACCTGGAGGAGCTCCTGACGCGCAGCCCGGACAACCTCTGGGGGCTCGACAAGCTGGGCAACCTGGAGCTGCTGGAAGGAGACCCGGCGCGGGCCGAGCGGATCTATCTCGACCTGATCCGCCGCCAGCCGCAGCGCCCGTTCTACACCAACCTCGGGCTCGCCCGTTCGCTGCTCGGCCGGCCGGAGGCGGCCGTCGAGGCCTATCGTCACGCCCTGGAGCTCGCCCCAGGGCACGTGACCGTGCTCCTCAATCTCGCCGACGCCGAGCTGGCCCGCGGCCACGGCGAGGAGGCCCGGAGCCTCTACACCCAGGCCCTGGACCGCCTCGCCGCGACCGAGCGCGCCGCCAGTCTCTCCCCGGCCGAGCGCATGAACCGGGCGCAATGCCTAGCCCACCTCGGCCGATCCCGCGAGGCGGTCGAGCTGACCCAGAGCACCCTCCGGACGAGCGGCGACGATCCCGAGGTGCTCTACAACGCCTCCCTGGTCTACGCCTTGGTCGGCGACCGCGCCTCCGCCTTGGTCAATGCCAAGCTCGCTCTGGAAAAAGGCGTCCAGCCCCGCTGGTTCACCCTCCCCGCCTTCGGCCCTCTGCGCAACGACCGGGAGCTCCGGGCGATGCTGGGGGACTAGGAGCCGCCCCCATCATCCGGCCCCGGAGGCTGCCCGAGGCTGTCGATCATGGGGTCGTGGGACACCAGGATACGGCCTGATGAATCCTGGAGCTTGATGGAATAGGAATAGTCCCGTTGCGTCTCGTCGGGTTGAAAGAAGGAGTTGCCCGAAAACTCCACCTCAGAGCCATCGCCCACCACCGGATTAGCCGATGTGCTTCCGAAAAGCCCATCCGGAGCGTGTGGAGAAACGAAGTCGAAGAGTAAGGAAAAACCCGAAGGGAGACCAGATATTTTCCAGGTTGCCGAGTCTTCTATATGGAGCCGCAGTGTAGGGGGATCGATGCCAGTGATCGTGTGTTGACCGGAAGTGGGATCGAGACCACAGGTGACCTGCACACTGAACGTTTCCAAGTTTTGCACCATGATTTCCCTCCTGTTCGTAAAAATCCATCGATAGACCGGCTCCTGAGGCGGGGACCGTCCCCGCATCTCACAACCGGACTGGCCGGCGGTACGGCAAATTTTTCGGCTGGTACCCCTTTACAGCAAATTTGATGCCAGAAGATTCGGCTACACTACCGCCGCCGATCTTCTACTGAAGGACGCCGATGCAAACCACGCTTACCGTGCTGAGCGGTCCGCTGGCAGGCCGCCTCTTTCCTCTCGGTCCTGAGGGGATCAGCGTCGGCCGCCTCGTCGACAACGGCCTCCAGGTGAGCGATCCGGCGGTCTCCCGGCGCCACTGCGCCCTGGAGCCGGAGGAGGGGGGATTCCTCCTCCGCGATCTGGGGAGCCGCCGGGGCACCTTCGTCAACGGGCAACCGGTCCAGGAGCGCCTCCTCGAGAACGGCGACCTCATCGCCGTCGGAGACACCCTGCTCCTCTTCCAGCTCCGCCCGGGGAGCACCCCGCGGGCCGAGCCCCGGGTCCTCCTCGCCGACGGCGACTTCATCGCCCGCACGACGATCCAGCTCACGCCGCAGGACTCCCTCTGGACCCGGCCCGGCAAAGACCTCGCGGCCCGCGCCGGCGCCGACGCGAGCGGCCGCATCGCCCGCGATTTCCAGACCCTGCTCCGCATCGCCACCGCCTTGCAGTCGGCCCGCTCGACCGCCGGGCTCGCCCGGGCTCTCCTCGAGCTGATCCTGAGCGCCATTCCAGGCGACCGCGCCGCCCTGCTCCTCACCGACCGCGGCGCTCCCGAGATCGCGGACGCCTTCGCCCTCGACCGCCGGGGCGGGACCGACTCCTTTCCGGTCTCGCGCACCGTGGTCCGCCAGACCCTCGACGGCACCGCCCTGCTCGCCGGCGACGTGCTGCTGTCCGGCGACCTCGCGAGCGCCGAGAGCCTCGAGGCGTCCTGCGTCCGCGCCCTGCTCGCCGCGCCCATCGCCCACCTCGGCCGCAGCCTCGGACTGCTCTACGTCGACGCCTTGACGCAGGAGCCGTCCGGCCCGCCGCTCGACCAGGAGCACCTGGAGATCCTGACCGCCCTCGGCGGCATCACCGCCGGCGCGCTCGCCGGCGTCCGGCAGATGGAATGGCTGGACGAAGAGAACCGCCGCCTCGCCGAGGGACTGTCCGCCAACGCGGGAGGGATGGTGGGCGAGAGCCCCCGCATACGCGAGATCCAACGCCTGCTCCGGCGGGCCGCGGCGAGCGACTCGACCGTGCTGCTGCGCGGCGAGAGCGGCACCGGCAAGGAGGTGGCGGCTCGTATCGTGCACCAGGAGAGCCCGCGGGCCGGCCGGCCGTTCGTGGCGATCAACTGCGCCACCCTCTCCGAAAACCTGCTTGAAAGCGAGCTGTTCGGCCACGAGAAAGGGGCCTTCACGGGCGCCGTGGCCCGCAAGACGGGGAAGGCCGAGGCGGCCGACGGCGGCACGCTGTTCCTCGACGAGGTCGGAGAGCTGCCCCTGCCGCTCCAGGCCAAGCTCCTGCGCTTCCTCCAGGAGCGGGAATTCGAGCGGGTGGGCGGCACCCGGCCCATCCGCGTGAACGTGCGGGTGGTGGCCGCCACCAACCGGGACCTCGAAAAGGCGATCCGTGAGGGGACCTTTCGCGAGGACCTCTTCTACCGTCTGAGCGTCATCCCCCTCCACCTGCCGTCCCTGCGCGAGCGGCGAGAGGACGTCCCGCTGCTGGCGAGCCACTTCGCGGCCCTGACCAGCCAGCGTCTCGGCCGTCCCGTGGCCGGCTTCACCCCCGAGGCCCGCGCCTGTCTCCAGAGCTACGACTGGCCGGGCAACGTCCGTGAGCTCGCCAACGCGGTCGAGCGGGCGATCGTGATGGGCGAAGGGGACCTCGTCCGTCCCGAGGACCTCCCCGAGACCGTGCTCGAAGCCGGCGCCCTCCCCGGGATCGGCCTCGGGCGTTACCACGAGACCCTGCACGAGACCAAGAAGCGGTTGATCCGCGCCGCCGTGATCGAAGCCGGGGGCAACATGACCCGCGCCGCCGACCTCCTCGGCCTCCAGCCCACCTACCTCCACCGCCTGATCAACAAGCTCGACCTCCGCGACGACCTCCGCGACGACGGCTGACGGCGGCAACCGTATCCAATCGTCCACACCGGCCTGTGGACGGAGGGATACGGGGAAGAACTGTTTTTTTCGCGGTTACCAAGCGCCGCCGTGAGCGGGCGGGGCTTGGCATCGAAGCTGCTTTGACACCTCGACGCAAGTCGCGAAATTCGGTCGATCGGAATGAGTGACGGTCTCGAAAGAGATCAATGTGCACGCGCTCTCGCGGAGAGCATCGTTGAACCCATTTCGTCCTGAAAAGGAGCAGCGTCATGGCATCGAGAAGTGTCCTCGTCAACTTTCAGAACCAGACCTCACAGACCCTTAGCCGTACGAGCTTCGGCCTCCAAGGCGGCATCTGGTCCAATGGGCCCAACGGCCAGATGGTGCCGCCGGAGCAGATTCCCCCTCATACCAACGTCACTTGGGAGTCGGAATCTAACGGTCTCATGACCGGTACCCAGGGCTACGCGAACTACGACGTCGCCGGCAACTCCAGTCAGACCGTTGCCTTGACCTGGGACGATCCTTACGCAGGCTCCGACGGCTATACCGGTGTCTGCTCTCCCCCTTACTCCCTGACCACCATCGGCGGACAGGGCGACAACGCGACCGTCGTCTACACCCTGAGCGGTTCGTAGCCGCCGGAATTGGATCCGCGGCGCTCCTCCGAAGCCTTCCTCGGAGGAGCGCCTTCCCTTGACGATAAAAGGAGAGATTGAGATGCCCGCCCGTCACAGCACTCCCCTCTTGTTCCTCCTCCTGGCGATTTGCGGATCGCTCGCCGCCTGGGCTCAGAAGCCGGCGTGCAACACCGGAACTATTCACACGTCGAGCGGCCCGGTCTGCGGCATGACGTCAAAGGTCACCCTCACGGAAAAGAAGCCCCCCTTTACCGCCTCGGCCTATCTTGGCATTCCCTACGCCGTTCCGCCCGTCGGTTCCCTGCGCTGGCAATACTCAAGGCCATTCAAGGGCTCCGCTCCTCTGCAGGCAACCACGTACGGAAACGCATGCCCTCAAACCACCACTACACCCAAAGACACTGCGTCCAGCAGGCGCTGCACGGACGACCAGACGCTGGAATCCGGCGAGAGCGAAGATTGTCTGTACCTAAACGTCTGGGTGCCCGGCGGCATGACGAAGAACTCGCGGCTGCCCGTGATGGTGTTCATCCATGGCGGCAACTTCGACCATGGCTCGAGCACGGGAGGCACCTCCGCCTCGTCGAGCCCGCCCAGCGGGAACCTGTATGACGGCACCTATCTCGCGGCTGCGGGCAAGGTGATCGTAGTGACCCTCAACTACCGTCTGGGCGCTCTCGGCTTCCTCGCCCACGGCGGCAAGTACAACTTCGGTTTCGCCGATCAGCTCCTGGCGCTCCAATGGGTGCAGACGAATATCGCCAAGTTCGGCGGCAATCCGGACAACGTGACGCTGTTCGGTGAGAGCGCGGGCGCAAAGTCGGTCGGGCTCCATGTGCTCTCCAGCCCCAAGAGCGCGGGTCTCTTCCACGCGGCCATCATGGAAAGCAACGCGCTCGCCTTGCCTTACAAGAACACCTCCCAAACCCAGGCGCTGAGCAGCGCGTTCTGTGGCTCGGCTCCGACTCTGTGCACGACCGCGACCACTGCGTGCGACCTTGTCAAAGCGCAGGACAACTTCCTCGCGGCGCAGCCCCTGAGCTTCGCGAGCATCTCCAACTTCCTGTGGACACCGACCGTCGACCACGTATACATCACCGGTCAGCCGATGGCCTCGGCCGCCAGACTCAGCGTGCCGCTCCTCCTGGGAACCAATCACGATGAGGGGGTGATCTTCGTCTATCAAGCCGAAGGCCGGGCCCCGAAAGATGACAATCCTCCCAACCCCGCTGCGTATGCCCGGCTCCTCGAGCAACAGTTCGGCGCCGCCAATTCAAAGCGGATCCGGTCGCTGCAGCGATACGACTGTGGCACATCTGCCGACTGTACCAGCCAGCTCGTCAACGTGGTGACTGATTTCTCTTTCACTTGCGCGAATCGTCACCTGGCGATCGAGGCGACTCGGGGAGCCAAGCCCCAGCCCCTCTACCTCTATCAATTCGACCAGGTCTCGAGCTTCAATTTCTGGGATTTCGCAGAGCCCAAGGTGCCAGAGTGCAACAGGTTGGTCTGTCACACCGACGAGCTCCCTTATGTCTTCAACACGACCTGGCAGTTCGGGGGCAAGATTTCCTTCAATCCGCAGGAGGAGTCGCTCGCCCGAACGATCGGAGGCTACTGGACAAACTTCGCCCACAGCCGGAACCCGGGCAGCACCTGGCCTCTATTCAAACCCAACAACACCTACCTCCTGCTGAGGGAGCGCTCCTCGGCGGCGAACGATCCCCTGAACGCAACCGCCAACTGCTCGACCCTGTGGGACGCCATCGGCTACGAGACGCCGGAGATGCTGACCCGTCTCTTCGACTCGCTCGGACCCGAGCAGCCGGACGAGAAAGGGCGGGCCGCACGCATCGACGCCACACGGCGCGACCTCGAGTTGGGTGTGCCCTTCTCCCTGCACAGCGACACTACCGTTACGCCCGTGCACCCGCTGTGGTACGTCGAGCAAGCGGTAACCCGCAATACCTGGTTCTACCCGAAGCTCGGGGAACGTGACGTCCACACCATGCCCGGCGGGCAGAACGTCACGATCGCGCAGGCCTTGGAAGCCGTTACGATCGAGGCGGCGGCGCAGCACGGTCTCGAGGATTCCGAACCTGCCAACACCAAGCCGCCGCAAAACCAGATCGGGACACTGCTCGTGGGCGCCATGGTGACGCCGGGCTCGACGAGCGGTACGACCTACAACCCCCACGACCTGCTGCGCACGATCGAGGACATGTATGGGCTTCCCCGTATCGGCGACACTCCGAAAGCCTCGGACATCATGGGCACGGGCGGGGCGCAGCAGTAACGCTGAGTCGGCAACTTCCTGAGAGCTCGCACCGCTTCAAAAGTCCCTGGCGCTCATGGAAATCCCCCGCGGCTGTCGACCTTCGTGGGTGGCCCTCGGAACGATTGGTCGAAAGAATAGAACTGCGAAAGGAGATATCGTATGAAAAAGGAGTTGCTGGTCCTCGCCCTCAAGATCCAAGGATGGAGAGTATTCCAGATGGCTGTTGCCTGCCTGCTGCTGGGAGCTGCGGCCGCGGCGGCACAGGGGGCGCCTAACTATTCCAACTCTAACGTCAGCCAAGTCATCCCCTTCCTTCGGAACAGCCCGCTCTTGGCCTGTCCCCCCCACTTGAGAGCCGGGGTAACGGTCAAGGTGAACGGTGTGCAGCGGCGTGTAAGACCGCAGCTATTCACAATGGATACCGGCTCCACCGGAGTCCTCATTTCTGCCAGCATGATCCCGGGTTACAAGCCGAGCGGTCCTCCGTTTGACGGCCATCTGTACTATTCCAGCAGCCAAATCCTGAACCTCGGCCACTGGCTCCCGGCGACCGCCACTTTCTATGGCGCGAATGGGAGCAACGGGCTGGCGACCGCAGCGGTGCCGGTGCTGGTCGTCGAGCAGTCAGGAAGATGTCAGAAATATCAGGGGGGCAACACCTGCCCCACGACTCTGCCCCCTTCAACCCGATCCATTGCATACATGGGCGTCGGCTTTGGCCGGGAGCCGGGTTTTCAGTCTCAGTGCACGCAGGGCACAACCCCCCAGCCTCAGGGCACACCGGGCCCGAGCCAGAGCACGCCGGACAAGAATCCCCTCCTGAATCTGACCACCTTCGCCGGCCAGCGGGTCAACGGGGGAACGTGGAATCAGGGATATATCATTGGCAGCACGGGAGTGACGGTCGGCCTGACCGCCGCGAATACTGCCGGCTTTAATTTCATCAAGCTGGCCCCGTTCCCCCAGAGCCCGGTCAACGACTGGTGCGCTGCCGACATGTGCGTGCAGATCAACAACTCCCAGTGCTACTCCGGCAGCGTCCTGGTGGATACCGGCATTTCTCAGAGCTACATCACCATCAGCAGTTCGTTGCCGAAGCAAGACTTCGTGCAGGTCCAGGACCCCAGCAACCACGCGCTGCCAGTCTGGGCGCTCGCCCCCGGCAACACGGTGACGGTGAATCTGCCGGCCCAATCGAATCCTGTGGTGAAGTACAGCTATACGGTCCAAGGCACAAAGCTCGCGCCGGTTCCGGTGGTGATCCCCAACCCCCAGCCGTATGAAACACCGGGCCAGAAGCCGCCCTTCGTCAATACCGGCCGGACAATCCTGCTGGACTACCAGTATCTCTATGATTTTAAAAACGGCTATATCGGGCTGAAGCAAGTGAGCAGCGGCGGCTCGTTGGGGACCTGCCCAGCCATACACTGACCACTTCGTAACCTCCAAAAGACGGGCAATCCGGCCCGGTACATCGAGCAGCACGTCTCGGCGACGAGGCCGGTCCTCATCCTCGACGAGTCCGGCCATCTCGCCTACACGTGGAGCCGCAAGCGTTCGAGCGCTTGCGGCTCTCCGTCCGGTATCGTCCTTACCGCGCCTGGCCCAGCTCCTTCTCCAACACCTGCACGTACTCCTGCAGGCCCTTCAAACGGCCCACGGCGCGCTCCCTGTCCGCCGGTGCCATCGCCTTCACCTGGGTGCGAACCTGCTCGACGATGACGTCGATCGGAGGCGGATCGGGCAACGTCAACAGGACGTAGATCTGCGAGTGCGCTCCCAGCACGAGCGCGACCGGATCAATGGCCGCCTGAAAGACATTGTACCTCTTCGGGAAAAGCCCCAGCGCCACCGCGCCGTTGACGGGATCGGCGATCCATGGCAAACCTTGCGTAGTAGCCTTCGCCCACGGTGAATCCGCAGCGTCGCCGGCAATCAGCTCGGAGTCCTCTACGACCAGGACATTGGAAAATGGCAGCGGGATCGAGAACTGGCCCTTCCCCGGATCGCGAAAGACAAGGCCGACGTGCAGATGGGGCGCGCTCGAGGTCCCGGCGTTCCCGGCCAGTCCCAGGAAGTCGCCGGCTTTGACAGCCGCCCCCTTCTGAAACTCGACCCCTTCCGGATAGCCTTGAATCAAGGCCGGATTGAGCGATCCTTTCTGCATGTGCATGTAGGTGGCGAGATACGGGCCGTGCTGGATGTTGAAGGCGTTGCCCCAGCCCTTCTGATTCCCTTGAGCCGTGACCGTTCCGGGTGCGGGGTTTGCGTCCACGTCGTTCTCGTAAAAGGTCACGACGCCATCAGCGAGGGCATACACGGGGCGGTTCCAGATGCGGTAATCGTCGTTGTGGGTGCCGTCTTTGCCAGGGTAGAGAATGCTCCAGTGATTGAGGTCGGGGTCGAAGCCCGTGATCCCGAGATCATAGTGAAAGATCTGGTCTCCACCCCCCGCGTGAGCCGCTCCTTTCCCGGACCAGAATTCATCCTTTCCGAGGTCGGCGTACTTACCGGGGAACTGGTAGGTGCTCGTAAAGGGGATGAAGAAGACGCTGTCGGACCAGGGATCGAAGTTGGTGAAAAAGAGCTTGAGGGTGAACGGAGAAGGCGGAGGCGAAGGCAGGAGGATGTATTGAGTGTTTGTGGCAAAAAAGGCCGTGGCCGAGCCCGGCCCGATGTCCACGCTGACCGGGAGCGTTTTGTTGAACGTCGGATCGGAAAAATCCACCTCGATCGTCTCGAGGTGGATGCTCTTGGTTGGGTTGTTGTTCTTGATCCAAAGCTGCAGCGGCAGCGCGCAGGTTGGAGCGAGTGCGTTATCGGCTGGCGCCAGCTCGAGGTATTGCAGTTGTCGCTGGGTGGTCGAAGACCCAGCCGGATAGACGACGACGTCGATATCGGGAGTGCCCATGGCAAGTTGTCCTTTCAAGCTCAGCCGCGAAGGCCGATCACCTGGCGGGCTGTTTTGCCCGCCTCTTGAAAGGACGATGGAAGTGCGTGGCGGTATTAGCCCAGCCTTGGTAGAGCACGTCCAGACCGACGAGGCCCTCTTGAGGAGCCTCAAAGGGGGCGGCGACAGGTGCATAGAGACGATCCTGGTGAACGGCGTCCCAGCAAGCACGGCCGAAAATAGGTGAGCTATGAGAGCGAATTTTGTTTCGCCAAGGGCCCAGACAACTATTCGCATTGATGATTCGCTTGTTTGCAATACGAACAATTCGTTGATTTTTCTCTTCCAAACGGCTAGGCTCTCTCGAGGCGTTTGCAAGATCGGGAGCATGCGGATACGGTCGCCCTTTCTCTAAAGGAGACTCTCATGGTGCAGAGGAAGCTCTTGTCCACACTCGTCTTCGCCTCGTTGGCCTCGGCTGGTGTCCTCCTCGACGCGTCAGCGGCAGCGGCGTCTCCAGCCACTTTCAAGTGCGAGGTGAAGGTCAACGGCGTAGTGATCCTGACGGTCCAGGCGACCGATCGCAACGACTGCTACCGGCAGACCTCTTTCGGCTCCGAGAACTGCGCCCACTACGCGCCCTACTTCAAGCCAGGGGTCAACCTCCTCGAGCAGATATTCAACTCGACCGACCGGGTGAACAGCGACTACTGCCAGGGGCCCGTGCCGACTCCCACGAATGTTTATCCGCTCCCTGAGGAGAACCTGAAAGACTTCAAAGCTCGTATGGATGCCTACTTCGCGCCGCAGATCGCCAGCAGGGGCTTAGACGCTCTCGTCAAACAAGAGGGAGGCCAGTACAACGAATACGTCAAATTCCTGCGTTACTGGGAACCCAGGCTTTATCCTCGGGGTGATTTTACAGTACCCTTTCAATTGGAACGCAACTATTATCGCCGTCGCCGCGGGCCATCGCTGGGCGCTGGCCTTCTCTCGCCCGGCGGCGCGAACATATGGCAAGAGCTGGGCCCCATCGCCAAACCAACCAGCAACGTGGGTGCAGAAGGGACGGGGCCAATCGAATTCATCACCTTCTATCACGCCGCCCCCAGCCGCATGCTTTGCGGTTCCACGGCGGGAGGCCTGTTTTACTCCACCAACGGCGGTTTGACCTGGTCCAAGACTGGCACCGACACGCAGATCGGTCGCTCCGGGGTGGGTACCGCGGTGTTTCATCCCGGCGACTACAAGACCTGGTTCACAGCCTCGGCAGGCAACAGCGGCTCCAACGAGCCTTCCTGGATCGGTTATACCGGGGGAGTTTTCCGTACCACCGACGAGGGCACAACCTGGTCGCAAATCGCGACGCAGGCCCAACTCGGCGGCATCTGGGCGCAGATCTTCAAGCTCGCCATCAACCCCGCCAACGCCAATCAAGTTTGGGCAGCGACCTCCGGCGGCTTATTCGTGACCAAGAATTCGCTCGCGCCGAACCCCACATGGACGTCCGTGCCAGCCCTTGCCGGCAAGTACCTGAACGACTTCAACATCCGTCCGGGTGACGCCAACAGGCTCTACACGACGGCGGCGGACTGGAGCGGCGGCAATCTTGTCAACTGGCACTACATGTACTCCAGCGACAACGGCGGCACCTGGAACAACGTGCCGGGCGAGCCGGCTTCGACCTCCGGGGCCTTCCGCCTCACCCTCGCGGTCACCCCGGCCAAAGCCGACAACCTGTACTGCTTGACCGTCTCCCCTGGTGGCTTCCCCAGTGAGCTGTATATTTTCGATTTTGGGTCCAAACAATGGAACCTCGTGGACGGCTCCGCCGACATCACCATGGGTGGCGGCCACGCCTTCGGGGTAGACCCTTTCAATCCGAATGAGATCTTCCTTTCGGAGGGGACCGAGGGGCGACGCTATACCTACCAGGGCAGCCCCCCCTACATCACCTACAACAGCACCTATTCCGCCGGCGGCACCTACCACCCCGACATCGAGGATCTGGTTCCTCACCCCGTCAATCCCAAAGAAGTGTGGATGAGCCATCACGGCGGAGTGTCGGTGTCCACGGACAATGGCGTTACCTGGGAGGACCGGTCGACGGGGCTCGGGGTGGCGCAGGTGACCGCGATGGCGACCGGGGCTTCGGATCCCGGCTACGTCGCCGTCGGTCTCTATCACGACGGAACCATCGTCACAACTTCGCCCTGGTATGACCTCTGGTCGCCGGGATGGGAACAGTTTCCCAACGCTTTCTGCGATGGTAGGAAACCCATGATTGATCCTACGACGCCCCAGTACATGTGGCACTCCTGCCAATGGGGTGAGTGGAACCGCTCCACCGACTATGGCGTGAGCTTCAGCAGCAATGATCCGAGCTCTCCTAGCTGGATCGCGGAAGCGGCCTTCAACCATCTGAACCCCCAAGTCCAGTACCGGCTCAGCACGGATGCCAACGGCGACCATACCGTGATGCGCACCTTCGATCGGGGTGATACCTGGATACAGATCGCAGATTTCCGGAGCCTATATCCCGCCGCGCAATCGGATTATATTCTATGGAGGGTCTATACGCCGGAAACCAATGGCAACTACCTGCTGGTACACTTGTTGGAGCGACCCGCTGGCGGCAACTGGTGGACCGGCAATCACCTCTACCGCACCAAGGTTGTGAACGGTCCCGCGGCAAATGTGATGGCTTCTTGGGAAGAGCTGCCGCTGCCCGACAACCGCTGGATCACCGACGTGGGCTTTGACCCGGACAACCCGGACGTCGTATACATTGCCAACAGCTCCTCCAGCCGCAATTCCACCAGCCTCACCGGAACGAATATGGTCTTCAAGGTGGACTACACCAACCCTGCGGCCCATACTTATAACGTCTGCACATCCGGTATCTGCTGGGACCTGACTCAGAACCTGCCGAATGCCTTGGCCGGCGCGGACAACCTGGGGGTCGAGCGGGGCAGCAACGGTGGCCTTTATTTCGCATCCGATTTCGGCGTCTGGTTTTCGAACAATGGCACGCGCGCCTTGGGGGGCGTGGGCTGGACACTTCTGGGCAGCGGCTTGCCCAACACCGGATTCAACGGCCTGGAGATCAATTACGTGAACAACAAGGTCCGGGTGGGGTCCTTTGGCCGCGGGGTTTGGGAGGCGGATCTGCACTCGGGGTGCACCGAGCCGCCCTCGGATCTGGCCCTCTGGCTGCCACTAGACGAAGCCACGGGCCCCAAGGCTCTCAACACCGTGGTCCCCAGACCTGGTATCTATGCTGGAGGACCTACCCCGACGGCGGCCGGCAAGGTCGCCGGCGCCCTCTGCTTCGATGGCCAGGACGACCACGTCGACGTACCACCCTACGGCGCCATCAGCTTCTCGGCGAGCAACTTCTCGCTCGATGCCTGGGTGCTGCGCAGGCCGGGCGCCGCGGGTGTCCAGGTGCTTGTCGACAAGCGAACGGATGCGACAGGGCTGGTCCTTGGCTACTCGCTATTCCTGGCTGACGGGCAGATCGGACTCCAGCTCGCGGACGGTTCCTATTCCAACTACCTCTCGCAAGCGAGGGTTCCGGACGACGGTCTGTGGCATCACGTCGCGGTGACGGTAGATCGTGGCAATCCTGCAGGAGGGCTCTTCTACCTCGACGGCCGGACAGCCGGGACCGCTTTCAATCCCACGGCGCATCACGGGTCGCTGAACTCACCGGCGCCCTTTCGCGTCGGGGCTCGTTCCGCTCTCGTTTCTTCGGGTGCGGTTTCGGGGGTGCTGCAAGGATGTCTCGACGAAGTCCAAGCCTTTCGCCGTGTCCTGAGTCCCGACGAGGTGCTCGCGATCTACCGCGCCGCCGAAAACGGCCAGTGCAAGCAGAGCTGCGGCCTGCCAGAGGTCGCGTCGTTCTGCCACGGGGCCAACGTGGTCAAGGTCAACGCCGAGATCTGCAATGATCGGTCGGCACCTCAGACCTTCGACTATTCGTTCCATGGCCTACCGGTGCAGAGCGGCTGTTTCCTCCCTGGGCCGGCGAGCTTCACACCGGCCTCTGGAACGATGACGGTATCGCCCGGGAAGTGCAATACCGTACAGACCTCGATCGGCCGGCCCGCGGCCATGATCGACAACGGGATCACCGCCTGTTACCAGATGCTCATCCAGGTGCACGCCACGCAAGAGACCTTCCGCTGCGGCGCGACGGTCGATGTGCGGAAGAATTGTGACGCGCACCCACCCAGCTAAAGAGGACGCCAGAAGACGCAGCATATGAGCCAGTGTTTTTTTCTGAAGTTTGGGCGGCTTAGGAAGGCTTTAGCGACAGGCTTTGCGCTGGCGGCCTTGAACGAACAGGCGACGGCCGGGACGGGCCGGAAACTACGGTCCTACCGCGGGCCCAGCTCTTCGAGCCGCGCCACCACGTCGCGGTAATTCGTGTCCATGCCGTAGAGGTCGACGAAGACCTTGTAGGCGGTCTCCTTGTCGCCTACGGCGAGGTGGGCGCAGCCGAGGTCGTAGAGCAGGCCGAGGGTGTCCTCCTCGTTGACGCCGGGAGCATCCAGGCCGCGGCGGTACCAGCGGATGGCCAGCTCGGGCAGCCCCTTGTCGAGGAAGCAGAGGCCCAGCATGGAGCAGCAGAGCACCAGGTGGGTGGGCTCCTTGGCGGCGATCTGGAACTCGCCGATGGCCTCGTCCAGCAGGCCCATCTCCCGGTAGGCGATGCCGAGGTTGAAGTGGGTCTCGTAGTCGGTGGGCGAGAGGTGCTCGGCGACCCCCTTCTTGAACCCCTCCACAATCTCCTCCAGCGACTGCTCGGTCTGCTGCCCGAGCAGGCCGTCGCCGCCTTGGAAGATGTCCTCCTGGGAGAGCTCCTGCTCCAGCTCGCCGGCCAGGTCGAAGAAGTCCTCCTCTTCGTCGAACAGGCGCTCGGCGCGGCTCCCCGTGGCGGCGCGTCCCTGGTCCGCCTCGTCGAGCCAGCTCATGCCGCCCGTGTCGTCCAGGCCGGGATAGAGGCCGTCTCTGGCCGAGGATCCCGGCGCTGCCGGAGCCGGGGATGGCGCCTGCTCATCCCAGTCCATCTCCTCCCGCTCGATCATCTCGCCGATCTCCAGCGGGTTGAACAGCCCGGGCCGCGGCGGCGTGGGAGGCGGGGCCTGAAGTGTCGGCATGGGAGCGGGAGGCGGTGGAGCGCTCGCCACGGGCGGCGGAGTGGGCGGCGGCGGTGCAGGAGCGGCGGTCACCGGGGGAGGTGCAGGGGTCGGTGCGGCCGGGATCTCCGGGGCCACAGCCGCCGGCTTCGCGGGAGCCGGGGGAGCGGCCGGACGGGAGCGCTGCGGCCGGTCCAGCAGACCCTGCAACATCTGATCGATGTCGCTGCCGGGCTTCTTGCGCGCCGCCGGCGCCAGCGGCGGGGCCGGTGCGCTCGGCACGGGAGCGGGCGGCGGAGGCGCGGGCTTGACGGCCTTCGGCGGCGCGGGCCTGGCGACTTCCTCCACCATGCCGTGCGGCCCGCTCAGGACGCGGTCGCCGTCGAGGCGGTACCCGGCGTCGACGAGATGCCGCCGCGATTTCGGCCAGAGATAGCTGTCGCCCGTCTCGGCGGCGATCCGGGACATGGCCTTGGCCAGCTCCACGACCCGCTCGTGGCGCCCCTTCTCCAGGTGGATCTGGATCATCAGGGCGTAGGCGCCGAGGTTCTGGGGTCGGATCCGCAGGGCGTCGCGCAGACGCTCCAGGGCCTTTTCCTCCAGGCCGTACTTGGCCAGCACCTCGGCCTCGCTGACCAGGTCCTCGTCGCGCTCGGCTGGCCGTTGCAGCTCGGCCGCCGTCCGCTCCAGGAGGTCGTGGTCGATGCGGAGCATCTCCGGCTCTTCGTGCCGCGGCTCCGGCTCGACGGTCCAGGTCGGGCCCTCCAGGGGCGGCAGTTCCTCCTCCAGCTCGAAGAGGAGCTGCCCGCTACCCTCGAGACCGGGGAGCTCCACCGAATCGAAGGAGCTCGGGCGCTCGGCCGGCGAAGGCGGGGGAGCCGCCGCCGCCGGCGCGGGCTCCAATTCGAGCTCGATCTCGACGTCTGGAAAAGCCGGGAAGGCCGGAAAGACCGGGAAGGCTTCCACCTCTTCTTCGACGGCTGGCGGCTCCTCCTGCACGGGCGCAACGGCGGCCTCCTTGCCGCCCCCCGCCCAGGCGGAGCCGAGGCGCAGGCCGGTGCCGGCGGCCATGTCCGGCGGCGGCTTGACGAGGCTCGTCGGCTCGTCGTCGCTCTCCATGTCGAGGACGAAGACCTCGTCGAGATCGAGCTCGATCTCGTCGCCGTGCGCCGCGGCGGAGGAGGAAGCGTCCTCCGCCGGCCCGGGCACGATAGCGGCCGCGGCGGCCTGCATCGTGGACGTGAGGTCGTCCTCCTCGACCTCGATCTCCGGGAAGGCGGGGGTGTAGATCTGCGGCTCCTCCCCCAGCGGCTCCTCGACCGGGGGCGGAGGCGGCGGAACGAACCGCGGCTCGGGAGCCCGCACCACGGGCGGCGGTGGGGATGGAGGCGGCGGCTCGGGCTTCGGCGGCGGCACCCGCCGCGGCGGCTCGGGCTCAGGCCTCGCCTCGACCAGGCGCCCGGCCTGGGGATTGCGCTCGACGGCGATGGCGAGGAAGTGGGCGGCGGCGGCCGTGTTGCCGGACCGCTGCAGCCGCTTCAGGGCGTCCTCGATGAACCCCACGTTGCTGCTGTCGATGTCCAGCGCCCGCTCGTAGACCTGGGCCGCGTCCTGGGCGCGGTCGTGGGCGAGCATCATCTCGGCGATGACCCGGTACTCGGCGACCGCCTTCTCGGTGAGCTGCTGGCGCTGATAGATCTCCGCCAGCTTGACGTGGTAGCTCGGATTGTTGGGCTCCAGGTCCGCCATCTTCTGGTAGATGGCGATGGCCGAGGCGGCGTTGTCGTGCTTCTGATAATAGTCCGCCAGCACCTGGTACTGGGTGCGCGCCTCGTTGACCAGCCCCTGCTTGTGGTAGAGCTCGGCCAGCTTCTCGTAGACCTCGAGCCGCGTCGGGTCGAGCTTGATGATCTTCTTGTAGATGGCGATCGCCTTGACGAAGAAGCCCTCCGTCGAATACTGCTCGGCGATCTGGGTGAAGAAGTCGACGGCCTCGTCGATGCGCTGGATGCGGGCGTAGAGGTCGCCGATCCGGTTCAGCGTGTTGATGTCGTTCGGATTGTCCGCCAGCAGCTTGCGGTACTCGCGGATGGCCGGCTCGATCTTCCCCCGGGAGACGTACTTCTCCGCCGTCTGCACGACCTGCTCGCGCGTGATGGCCATCAGCAGCGGGCCTCGCGGGGGAGCACGCGCTGGAAGGTGAGCCGGTGGATCGGCGAGGGGCCGTACACCGCGAGGGCCTCCAGGTGCTCAGGGACAGAGTAGCCCTTGTGGGCGGCGAAGCCGTACTGGGGGTAGGACCGGTCGAGATCGACCATCATCCGGTCGCGCGCCACCTTGGCGACGATCGAGGCGCAGGCCACGGCGTAGCTGAAGCAGTCGCCGCGCACCACGGGGAAGCAGGGGAAGCGGAAGCCGGAGAGGGAGACGGCGTCCACCACGGCGCAGTCCGGCACCGGCCGCAGGCGCGAGAGGGCCTCGCGCATGGCCTGGCGGGTGGCCTCCAGGATGTTGATGCGATCGATGACCTGCGGCGAGACCTCGGCCACGGCCATGGCCACGGCGGACGAGCGGATGGCCGCGGCGGCGCGCTCCCGCTCGGCAGCGGTGAGGCACTTGCTGTCGTCCACGCCGGGGACCAGGCAGCGGCTATCCACGATGACGGCGGCGGCCACCACCGGGCCGGCGAGGCAGCCGCGGCCCACCTCGTCCACCCCGGCGATGAGGCCGTAGCCACAGCGGCTTAAAGCCTCCTCCAGCCCACGCAGCAGGCGAAGGCGGTAGGCCTCGAGGAACAGCTCGATCATCGCCCGGGCCGGCTGGGCCTCAGGTTTCGCCGCCCTGCTCACCGCGACTCCTTTCTCAGCCACCTTCCGACCGAGGCGCCGGCAGCGAAGGCAGCCGGCCCTAGGACCGGCCCTGGTCTTCCCGGCGCTCGTCGATGCGCGCCGCCTTGCCGCGCAGGTTGCGCAGGTAGTACAGCTTCGCCCGGCGCACCCGGCCCCGGCGCACGACCTCGATCTTGTCGACGTTGGGCGAGTGGAAGGGGAAGATCCGCTCGACGCCGATGCCGCCGGAGATCTTGCGCACCGTGAAGTTCTCCCGGGTCCCGCCACCGCGGCGGGAGATCACGACGCCCTGGAAGACCTGGATCCGCTGCTTGTCGCCCTCGACCACGCGCACGTGGACGCGGACCGAGTCCCCCGGCTTGAAGTCGGGATGGCCCTGCCGGAAGTACACACTCTCGACCTGATCCAACTGGTTCATGACTCACCTCGCAAACCCGACGGATCGCCCAGGGACGGTTCCGTCATTATTCTCATTTCAGAATGGCCGCGCAAGCGGCCTTTCACTTCTCGTCTCTTCGCGCCTCGTCCCGCACCTGGTCCAGCGCCCGCCGCTGTTCCGGGGTCAACCGGGCCAGCGCCTCCGGAGGGTTGAGCAGATCCGGCCGTTTGGCCAGGGTCGCCCGCAGGGCTTCGCGCTGCCGCCAGCGGCGGATCGCCGCGTGGTCCCCCGAGGTCAGCACCTCCGGCACCGCCAGCTCCTCGACCACCGGCGGCCGGGTGTAGTGCGGATAGTCCAGCAGGCCGGCCCGGAAGCTGTCGTTCTCCACCGAGTCCGCCAGCTTGACCACCCCCGGCACCTGCCGCGACAGCGCCTCGATCAGCACCATCGCCGGCAGCTCGCCGCCCGACAACACGTAGTCGCCGATCGAGACCTCCTCGTCGACCACGGTCAGCCGCACCCGCTCGTCGATCACCTCGTACCGGCCGCAGAGGAGGATCAGATCGCGCTTCTCCCCCAGCTCCCGCACCTTGGCCTCGTCCAGCCGCGCTCCCTGCGGCGACAGGAGCACCCGCCAGGGCCTCTCCTCTCCCTCTCCCTCTCCCGATTCTCCCGACAACGCGCGCACGGCGCGGATCCACGGCGGAGCCGTCATCACCATGCCGCCACCGCCGCCGTACGGCTCATCGTCCACGCTACGGTGCCGGTCCTCCGTGAAGCTCCGCAGGTCGTGCACCCGCACCTCCAGGAGCCCTTTCTCGATCGCCCTCCCCACCAGGCTGGTCGCGAGGAACGGCGCGAACAGCTCGGGAAAGATGGTCAGGACCTGGACGCGCATGTCTCGACCAGCCCCGGCGGCAGCTCCAGCTCGATCCGCGCTCCCGCCACGTCCACCTCGCGCAGGAACTCGCGCACGAACGGCACCGGAATCCGCCGCCCCTCCCCCTCGACGATCAGCAGCAGGCCGCCGCCGTCCTCCACCACCTCGGCGACCCGCCCCAGCTCCTCGCCGCTCACGCGGCAGAGGCAGCCGAGCAGCTCGTACTGGTAGTAGGTGCCGGCCTCTGCCGCGGGCACCTGGGAGCGGGGGACCTCCAGCCAGAGGCCGCGCAGCTCCTCGGCCCGGTCGCGATCCTCGCACCCTGCGAAGCGCACCACCGCGCCGCTCTTGTGGGCGCGGCTCGCGGCCACCTCCAGCGACAGCGGCGGTTGCCCGTCGCGATCCTCGCGGTCTTCGCGGACAGCCAGCAGCCGGCTGCCCTTCGCGAAGCGGTCCGCCACGTCCGAGAGCACCTCGACCACCACCTCGCCGCGCACCCCTTGAGGGCGCAGCACCCGGCCCACGGTGACGGTCTCCGGCAGGTCGTCCCGCCCCGCTGAGGAGGGTCCGCCGGCGTCAGTCTTCGAGGATTTCGAGCTCATGGCGCACTCCCCGCCGGTCCTCGCGGGTCTCCAGCAGCGTGCGCATCGCCCGTGCCGTCCGCCCCTGGCGGCCGATCACCTTGCCCAGGTCGTCGGGGGCGACCTTCAGCTCCAGGATGCCGCCCCCCCGCCGGTTCGGGACCTCCTCCACCTCCACGGCATCGGGCTCGTCCACCAGCAGCCGGGCCAGCTCCTTGACGTCGTCGGCGAGCTCGGGCACGTTCAGGCGCTCTTCCGGGTCTGGGCCAGCAGCTTCTTGACCGTGGGAGACATCTGGGCGCCCTTGCCGATCCAGTGGTCGGCGCGGGCGGCGTCGATCGTCACCTGCGCGGGGTTCTTCGTGGGGTCGTAGTGACCGATCTCCTCCACTGCGGCGGCCGTCGGGGTGTTGCGCGAGTCCGACACCACCACGCGGAAGAAGGGGTTGTTCCGGGCGCCCATGCGGCGCAGCCGAATCGTCAGCATCTTTAAAGCCTCCAAATTTCTCTGTGTTGCGTCGCGCGAGACCCGTGCGCGGCCGATGCCGCGCGGAGCACTCCCGGGCCCTCCGCCGAGGGAGGGCGCGCAAAGACGGGTGAGTGTAGCAGGGATCGGGCGGATCGCAAAACCGGAGGGGCCGGCAGGGCCTGGACTCCCTGGCCGGCGCCGGGCTCAGCAGAAGATCGGACAGGAGCAGTCCGACCAGCAGCTCGCCGGTTTACAGGTGAAGAAGGCGCAGGGGCAGCCGGACAGGCATTCCTGTCGAGCCTGGGCGCAAAAGGAGGTCCTTGCCGTCCCTGATGTCCTTTACGTCCTTGCTTCTTGTTTCTGCCGCGCAGGCTCCCTAGCTCCTACGCCCGCGCCCCGCCGCTCATCCCCATCGCCCGCTTCAGCCACTTGCCCTGGACGCCCTTCATCATCTTCTGCATCGTCCGGTACTGCTTGAGCAGGCGGTTGATCTCGGCGACCGAGGTGCCGGAGCCCATGGCGATCCGCTTCTTGCGGCCACCGTTCAAGACGTCCGGCCGGCGGCGCTCCAGCGGCGTCATGGAGTTGATGATCGCCTCCACCTTCCTGAGGCCGCTCTCATCCACGTTCGCGGAGTCGAGCCCGCGCAGGGGGCCGACCTTGGGCAGCATCTCCAGCACCGAGGCGAGCGGACCCAGCTTCTTGAGCTGCCGGAGCTGGTCGCGCAGGTCCTCCAGGGTGAACTGCTGGTTGACGATACGCTTGGCCAGGCGCTCGGTCTCGGCGGAGTCGAGCCCGCGCTCGGCGGCCTCGATGAGCGACAGGACGTCGCCCATGCCGATCATCCGCGAGGCCATGCGCTCGGGATGGAAGAGCTCGAAGTCGTCCGCCTTCTCGCCCACGCCCACATAGCGGATGGGCACCCGGGCCACGGTGCGGATGGAGAGCGCCGCGCCGCCGCGCGAGTCGCCGTCGAGCTTGGTGAGGATGGCGCCGGTGAGCGGCAGCACCTGGGCGAACTGCTCGGCGCTCTTCACCGCGTCCTGGCCGGTCATCGAGTCGGCCACGAAGAGGATCTCGTGGGGTTTGATCTCGTCCGCGAGGCGCTTGATCTCGTCCATCAGCGCCGTGTCCACGTGCAGGCGGCCGGCGGTATCCATGATGACCACGTCGTGGCCGCGCTGGCGGGCGACGTTCAGGGCCCGGGCGCCGAGAGCGATCACCTTCTCCCCCGGCTCGGGCTCCAGGACCGGCACGTCGACCCCTTTGCCCACCTGCTTCAACTGCTCCACGGCGGCGGCGCGCTGCAGGTCGCCCGCCACCAGCAGCGGATGGCGGCCGTTCTTCTTCAGGCGTTTGGCGAGCTTGCCGGCGGTGGTCGTCTTGCCCGAGCCCTGGAGGCCGCAGAGCATGACGACGGCGGGCCGGCCGTCGAGGCGCAGCTCCGTCCCCTCGTCGCCGAGCAGCGAGGCGAGCTCGTCGCGGACGATCTTCACCACCTGCTGCGCCGGCGTCAGGCTCTCCAGGACCTCCTGGCCTCCAGCCCGCTCCCGCACCCGCTCGATGAAGGGCTTGACCACCCGGAAGTGCACGTCGGCCTCGAGCAGGGCCAGCCGGATCTGGCGCAGCGCCGCGTCGAGCGCCTCGGGGGTGACCCGGCCCTCGCCCTTGAGATTCCGGAAGACGTCCTGGAGCTTGTTCTGAAGACCGTCGAACATGGAGAAAACCTCGTTGCCGTGAGGGCGGGTTGGACACCGTCCCGCCCTGCCGTTTCAGGGAGCGGAATGGTAGCACGAAGCTCCTCGCCGCACGGGAAGCGAGGTCCTTGGTGCAGAAGCAGCGCCCCAAGGTTGGTTGACAGCCTTATTTCTGTAGCTACACTATGTCATGGCCATGCTGATCGAGTTCGATCCCGCCAAGGACGCGGCCAATGTGGCGAGGCATGGCGTGTCACTGGTCCTGGCGGGCCAGCTCGATTGGGATGCCGCGCTGGTATGGGTGGATGATCGGTTTGCATACGACGAGGTGCGGATGATTGCGCTCGCGCCTGCAGCAGACACTCTGTACTACGTGGCCTTTGTGGATCGTGGCGAGGTGCGGCGAATCATCAGCCTGCGCCGAGCCGAGCGTCGCGAGGTGAAGCACTATGTCGAAAACGTCTAAGCGGCCAATCGTCAGGCTGCCCACGCCGGAAGAGGATGCAGTCATCGTTGCCGCCGCAGAGGCGGACCCTGATGCACAGCCTCTGACCGATGAGCAGCTCCAAGCCATGGTGCCGTTGCGTGTGCTACGCGGACGGCCGAAGTCGGCGAGGAAAAAACAGTTGCTGTCGGTGCGCTACAGCCCCGAAGTCGTCGAGTTCTTCAAGTCGACTGGCGAGGGTTGGCAGGCACGAATGGACAGTGTGTTGCGAGAGTACGTGGCCCGCCATTCCCGCTGAGCGTGCCCTGTATACTCCGCCGTCATGGAGCGCCGGGCGAAGATCATGGCGACGCTGGGGCCGGCCTCCCGGGACGAGGGGGTGCTGCGGGAGCTGGTGCGGGCGGGCGTCGACCTCGTTCGCCTGAACCTGTCGCACGGCACCCAGGAGCAACACCGGGAGACCCTCCTGCGGGTGCGGCGGGTGGCGGCCGAAGAGAGGTGCCACCTCCCCGTGGTCCTCGACCTCATGGGGCCCCGCTACCGGCTGGGCCAGATCCCCGACGAGCCCCGCCTGCTCGCGCCCGGCCAGGAGGTCGTCCTCGGCCCCGAATCCTCCGGTGCCGAGCTGCCGGTCGACTCCGGCATCGTCGAGCACCTCGCCGCGGGCGAACGGGTGCTCATCGACGGCGGTCTGATCGAGCTGAAAATCGAGTCCAAGGCGGGCGACCGGGTGCGCGCCCGGGTGGTCAACGGCGGCCCGGTGCGGACCCGCAAGGGAATCAACCTCCCGGACAGCGCTCTCCCCTTCGAGATCTCCGACAAGGACCGCTCCGACGTCGCCTTCGCCGTGGCCGAAAACGCGGACTACCTGGCCGCCAGCTACGTCGGCGAGGCCGCGCACCTGGAGGCCGTGCGCGCCGTGGTCACGGCGGCCGGGGGGCGCATCCCGATCATCGCCAAGATCGAGCGCGCCACGGCCATCGAGCATCTGGCGGAGATCGCCGAGGCCGCCGACGGCTTGATGGTGGCCCGCGGCGATCTCGGGGTGGAGGTCCCGCTCTACCAGGTGCCGGTCTTGCAGAAGAAGATCGTCGCCGCCGGCCGCCTGGCCGGCAAGCCGGTGATCGTGGCCACCCAGATGCTGGAGTCGATGATCGAGCAGCCGCGGCCCACCCGCGCCGAGGCCACGGACGTGGCCAACGCCGTCCTCGACGGCGCCGACGTCCTCATGCTCTCGGGCGAGACCGCGGCCGGCCAGTACCCGGTGGCGGTGGTCCAGACCATGGCGCGGATCGTCCAGGAGGCGGAGGATTACGCCGGGCAGAGCTCCGAGCGCCACACCCTCCAGCCCCTGGGACACGTCCACGCCCGGCGCACCTTCGAGATGGAGCCCGACGGCCACGCCGCGGACGACGAGCTCGCCCTGGAGGTGCCGGACATGGTGTCGGCCGCGGCCGTCTACGCCGCCGAGCAGCTCCGCGTCAGCCGCATCGTGGCCTTCAGCCAGCGCGGCTTCACCGCCCGGCTGGTGGCCCGCTACCGCCCGCGGTCGCCGATCATGGCCTTCACCCCCGACGAGCGGGTGGCGCGCCAGATCCAGCTCGTCTGGGGGGTGCGCCCCTTCGTCGCCGAGCTCCAGGTGGGGAGCCTGGACGACATCGTCCAGGTGGTGGAGCGCGAGCTCCTCGCGGCGCAGCTCGTCAAGCCCGGCGAGCGCATCCTCATCCTCATGGGCCACCCGGTGCGCGAGCGGCCCCTGACCAACCTGATGCGGGTGCACCGCATCCGCGGCGCCTAGCGAGGGGATCGGCCCATGCTCCCCCTGCGCGACGTCGGAATGCAGCGGGCGACGACGCCGGTCGTCAACGTCCTGCTCATCGCCGCCAACGTCCTCATGTTCTTCTTCGAGCTGTCGCTGGGCGGCCGGCTCAACGCCTTCGTGATGTCCGCGGCCTTCGTGCCGGCGCGCTACACGGGCGGCGGCGGCTCCCTGCTCGGCGAGCTGGCCCCAAGCCTCTCCGCCGCCCTGGTCTCCATGTTCCTCCACGGCGGTTGGGGCCACCTGCTCGGCAACATGCTCTTCCTCTGGATCTTCGGCGACAACGTCGAAGACCGGCTCGGGCACTTCCGCTACCTCGTCTTCTACCTGCTCTCCGGCTTCGCCGCCACCTTCGCCCACCTGTGGGCCAGCCCGGGCTCGACGGTGCCGGCAGTGGGAGCCTCGGGCGCCATCTCGGGCGTGCTCGGAGCCTACCTTTTCCTCCACCCCCAGGCGCGCATTCAGACGCTGCTCATCCTCGGCTTCTTCATCCGTCTGATCTACGTGCCGGCCTGGGTCTTCCTGCCCTTCTGGTTCCTCATGCAGCTCCTCTCCGGCGCGGCCTCGCTCGGCGCCCGCACCACGGCGGAGACCGGCGGCGTCGCCTGGTTCGCCCACATCGGCGGCTTCATCGCCGGCCCCCTGCTACTGTTCCTGCTGGGAGGAGGCCGGCGGCCTCCACGCCAGCCGGAGCCTCTGTATTGAGGAAAAGATTGACGAGACGTCTGCTGCCGGCGGCGGCCCTGGTCGCGCTTATGGGCCTCGCCGACGCGCTTTGGATCGAGCCCCGCCTCCTCCTCTTCCGCGACGTGGTGCGGATCGGGCTGGCGGCGCCGCGGCTGCGGATCGCCCACCTTTCGGACCTCCATATCCGGGGCGACATGCCCCTCCTCCACCGCCTCCTGGACGAGGTCGCCGCCGCCCGGCCGGACCTCATCGTCATCAGCGGCGACCTGATCCACGACGTCCCCGATCCCGAAGGCGCTCGCAACGCCGCCGCCGTGGCCGCCTTCGTCTCCGCCCTGCGCCGCATCGCCCCGGTCTACGCCGTCCAGGGGCACAGCGAGCACCAGGGGGAGCTGGTCGACCGGCTGGACCGGGCGGGCCTCCAGTGGCTGTCCAACGAAGGCCGGCGGATCGGACCGGACGGCAGCATCCTCCTCCTGGGCCTCAACACCCAGGTGGGCGACGACTGGCTCGGCTGGGCGTGGAAGCCGCCGTTCGAGCCCTTGAAAATAAAGGGGACCCGCCTCTACGGTGCCCGGCGGGGCCAGCCCTACCGGAATTTCTTCAGCCATTTTGATCCCTCCTCGGCTGGCCTCGCGGACGCGGGCGGACCGCTCTCCTGGAGCGGCTACGAGGTGACCTGCGACGCGTGGATCGACAATGAGGACGCCGGCGTGGGCCTGACCGTCCACAGCCGCTACGTGCTGGGCGACGATCGCCTGATCCAGTTCCACCGCGACGGCTCGCGCTGGGACCAGACCGGCGCCTTCTCCCTGGTCGCCGGCGGCTCAGGTTTCGACGGACCGCACGACCGGATGAGCTCGGGCGTCCGCCCCCAACCGGGGCGCTGGTACCGCCTGAAGGTGTGCACCGAGGTGCTGCCGGATCGTCTGCGGGTGCTGGCCAAGGCCTGGCCGGTCGACGGCCCCGAGCCCCTCGCCTGGCAGGCCCACGGCGAGAACCACTCCCCGCGCCGGCCCCTGGCCGGAACGGTGGGTCTCTGGGCCTCGGGCGGCGGCACCGTGGTCTACCGCAATCTCAAGGTCGTGAGCAACGACGGCCGGCTGCTCCTGAATGAGCCCCTCGTCCTGCCTCCCGGCGCCGAGAAGCCCGCGGGCTTTCGAGTGGGAGCGCGGGGGACGCGCCTCGCCATGGCCCTGGCGCGGAGCCCCCGGGTGCCCCCGGGGACGCCGGTTGTCGTCCTCTCCCACGTCCCCGATGTCGCGCGCGAAGCCGCCTGGCGGGGGATCGACGCCGTGATCGCCGGCCACACCCACGGCGGCCAGGTGAGGATCCCCTTCGTCGGGCCGTTGACGACCCGCTCGGCCCTGGGCGCCTACTACGACCGCGGCCGTTTCGACTTCCCGGCGCCCAACGCCCGGGGTTTGACGACCCTCTACGTCAACTCCGGGGTGGGGATGTCCGTGCTGCCCGTGAGATTCTGGTGTCCACCGCGGTGGGCGGTGTTGGAGGTGGGGGACTAGTCGCCGAAAACCTCGGCCAGAGACCGGGCGGTCAGGATGCGCTCACCCCATTCGAGGAGACGGTCCGAGTCCGTGGCGTCGATCCGCTCCCGGTCGCGGGGAGACAGAGGACCGAACTTGAGCTCCAACTGGCGGACCAGCAGTCGGACCTCCCCCTCGCGGCGGCCTTCCTGCAGGCCTTCCTGCTTTCCCTCTCGCTTCCACTCCCGGGTCCATCCAATCACCGTCTCTCGCAACATCGGTCTTACCTCCTCGAGATCAAGAATCGCAGGAACCGGCGCCGTCGGGAACCGGGCCGGGAGGAGCGAATAGCGCAGGAACGCGAGAAACGCCCGCCTCAGGTCTGCGTCCTCGGGTCCGGACAGGAGCCGGGCCAGCTTCTCCACCGGGCCTGCCAGAGCTTCGGCGGTCTGGCTGCGCTCCAACTCGCAGAGCAGAGCCACCAGGTTGTCCTCGCCGGCCGGCAGCGGGTCCCGGCGCATGTCGATCAGCCGGTAGCCATCCCCGCCTTCGGTCCACCGCCGCCATCCATTATAGAGCAACACGGCCAGAACAGGGGGCAAGTTCCCCTTGGGCGAAATTTCCCGGCTCTTCAGCAGATCCTGCTGGAGCAGGCCGGTGTACACCGAGATCCGGAGGGACATCTGGCGATCGACCCGGGATTGGAATTCCAGGACCAGATACAGGACCGGCTCGCCGTGCGGTCCGCGGAGCCGCCAGACGAGATCCGGTTCCCGCCGTTCGAGCTGGTCGCTGAGGTAGACCTCGCTCCGTCGTTCCAGAGTGCCAGGAGGGCGAGCGAGAGGGAGGAACCCGCGGAACAGGTCCTCCACCATCCTGGGATGCGAGAAGAGCAGCCGGTAACTTCCGTCGTGTTTTTCGGGCATGAGTTTGGGATCTCCACCCTCTATAAGACGGAAAAACCAGGCCCGATCTTGCAACCCCTAGAAGAATGGGGCTCTGGCGAGGGGGTTTTCGGGGAGGCGATGGCAGTCCGAGGTCTGGAGACAACGGTCCAGTGTAAGCAGACGCCGGACTGGATCTACAGACATCGGCCTGGATCTGGAGACGCCGGACCGATGTCTGGAGACAACAGCCTGGATCTGTAGACATCGGAGCGATGTCTGGAGACTCTGGCCTGGATCTACAGACATCGCTCTGGATCTGCGGACGCCAGTCCAATGTCTGGAGACGCCGGTCCAGTGTAAGCAGACATCGGCCTGGATCTGTGGACACCGGACTGATGTCTGGAGACTCTGGCCTGGATCTGTAGACATCGAAGCGATGTCTGGAGACGCTGGCCTGGATCTACAGACATCGCTCTGGATCTGGAGACGCCAGTCCGATGTCTGGAGACGCCGGCTTGGAGTCTGTGGACATCGGCCTGGATCCACAGACATCGGCCTGGATCTGTAGACGCCAGCCCGATGTCTGCTTACGCCGGACCGATGTCTAGAGACAACGGCTTGGATCTACAGACTCTGGACCGATGTCCACAGACTCTGGAGCGATGTCTGGAGACTCTGGGAAAAAGAGTGCAAAAAGGGGGCGTGCCGGGCACGCCCCTCGCTGCGTAGAGATGCTACTTGGTGGTGGTGTCGACCGCCGGCGCGGTGGGATGCGCCGGCGTCGGGGTGGGGTGCGCCGGGATAGAGCCGGGCGCCTGCGGCGTCCCGGGTGTCCCCGGAGCCGCCTTCGCCTTGCGTCCGCGGAACGGCTGCAGGCCGAACTCAACGAGCTTCTCCGCCCGAATGCCGTAATGCGCCTTCAACGCCACGCGCACCACGTTGGCCAGCCGGTCGCTCTCGACAAAGAGGGTCTTGAGCTGCCGGGAGATGTCCTGCTTCTCCGCCCGGAGGGCCGCCTGCCTCTTCACCCCGTCCTGGACCTGGTTCATCAGCCCTTCCAGCTTGTTGCGCGTTCCCTCCAGATCCTTGAGGTCGGCGCTGTTGGCGGCCAGAGCGATGCTGAGCCGCTGCAGCCCTCCCAACTTCCCTGTGTACGTCCTCTCGGTTGCCATCGCGCTTCTCCTTTCGTGGCCCCGTAGGGCCGCCTTAAATTCCGGCGTCATTGCCGAAAACCGTGAACCGCGCCAAGCTCCGCCTCGCCTGAATTCCTGCCAGCCCCTCTGTATGCGCAATCGCCGCGCGCCGCGGAGTCCGTCTTGTTATGCAGCTTCAAGCGGGATAGTGCAGTGCCCGGCGAAGTTTGTCAAGAGGGTCTCTTGACAATTCCCCGACTTCGTGTCTTGATAACTGCATGTAGGGGGAGTAACAAGGGGAGGCGGGAGCTCTTTGACAACTGAATTCGCCGGGGGACTGGGAGTCCAACCACTCCCCCGGCCTAGCTGTGGCTGGGCGGGTTTGCCGCGGGCCCCGGGGTGGCTCCCGGGGTCCGCGGACTTTGTCTGGCGCTCTACAGGAAAAGCGCTGCGCCTTTCTCGGCGCTGCACGCTGGCTTCGATAGGTGTAGGATCATGTGTATGGAGGTGCCTTCATGAGAACGAACATCGTCTTGGATGACGATCTCCTGTCCGAAGCGATCCGGGTGACCGGAATGAAGACCAAGAAGGAGGTGGTTCACGAAGCCTTGCGGCTGCTCGTCGCCACCAGGAAGAGGAAAAGTCTGCTGGACCTCAAAGGCAAGATCGAACTCGCCCCCGGCTACGACTACAAGACTCTCAGGACTGACGAGCGTTGATCGTCGTCGACTCCTCCGTCCTGATCGATTGGCTTCAGGGAAGGGCAACCCCGGCGACGGATCGCCTGGAGGATCTCGAAAACGACGGGATCCCATTCTCGATACCGGCCGTCTGCTTTCAAGAGGTCCTGCAGGGCGCCAGGGACGAGAGGGAGTGGAAGCTCTTGTCGGAGTACCTGGGGTCCCAGGATCTGCTGTTGCCTGCCGACTCCGTTTCCGCGCATAGAGACGCGGCACGGATCTTCTACGACTGCCGGCGAAAGGGGGTCACGATCCGCAGCTCGGTGGATTGCTTGATCGCCCAACTTGTCTTGGAGCACGATGGCTTCCTCCTTCACGACGACGATGACTTTGAACGGATACGGCAGGTCCGTCCTCTGAAGACGATGCGGAGCTGAAGCCGTCAGCTCGCCGTCGGCGCTCTTGCGGCGTACGAGCAGCTCACCGAGCAATTTAGGACCTTCAGACCGCCTAGTCTAGCGAGCATGGCGAGGCTCGGGCAGATTCTTGATTTGCAGCATGCCGCCCTCTCCCAGCCCAGCCGGGTCGGCAAAGTGGCGCCTGCCAGGACCGCCTCGGACTCCCCCGGCCGTTTGGACTAAAGACGTTTGCGGAGAGGACAAAAGCATGGCTATTTCAATAACTAAACGGAAGCACACAGATGACTCGGGCGGTCAACCCAGGCGTCCGAGTGGACTGCTGACGCAGCCGCCCAACGCCATCCACATTAGCCACCCTAGTGTAGTCCCGAGGCATAAAAGGGGTCACCGTCTTAAAGGAGACGAGCATGAGTTCGGATATGGATAATCGATCAAAGCCAAAAGATTTTTGGGACAAACTCAACGTAATAGGGAGTCCGTTGATTGCCTTGGTGGGTTTAATATTTACCTTCACGTATAGCGTGCAGCAGGAGTCTCAGAAGGCACTTCTCGCGCAACAACAACGTGACCAGCAGAAGCAAGAAAGCCTTCGTCAAAAGGAAGTGGAAGCACAGCACGCAGCAATAGAGAGTAACCAACTAAAGCTTCAACGACTGGAAACGATTCAGAGGTTTTATCAGGAACTACTGAATCCGGATACCAAACGTCGATCAATTGCTCTCCGCGTGATAAAAAATTCAGATGACGAGCAATTGGCTACTCGACTTGCGGTCATCTTCGACGATCACTCATTGGATGACATCTTCGCACGCCCGGCCACGGCACCAACAACCGCTGCAATACCGACCTCCAGTGTTTCTAGCCCAGAGACACCATCTATTCGGCAAGGGTGGGCGTACCTTGGTGACTACAAACCAGACTTGCAGGCGTGGAAAACACAATATTTTGACTTTCCGGCATCATCTGCGCCGGAATCTATTCAGAGCACTTCACAAAGAGTGAGTCGAAGAACCGGTCAACTGAATGTCCGATCAGGCATGCCGACGCTCGTTGGTGAGTTCCCAGAGGTCATCGACGTGCTTCCAACAGGAACTGTGGTTAAGATACTTTCGGTTCGACCGTGGCTAGATTCTAGCTACCAGTGGGCGAAAGTTGAATATGCCGCCATTCGCAAGCGTTGACTTTTTGTCGCCGATATCTCAATGGGTGGTCACTGGACCTTACCTCAACCGATGACATCATAATTGGGAAGCTACGTCTTGAGGCCGCGCCTAATTCTCGGGGTCTTGACCGGACGGCTGAAGCCACCGGTGAGCCCCATCAACGTTTAGGCCATCGGAAGTAAAGGGACGGGATAAGCCGCAATGTCCGGATCGACCGTGGCGACCGTCAGCCCGTGTTGCAGTGCCTGTGCGACCAGCAACCGGTCGAAGGGGTCGCGGTGGAACGGTGGCAGGCCGGCCAGGTGTGACATCGCTCCCTCGTCGATCGGCAGGCTGGCGATCCTGTGTGCGTCCCGCTGCCGCGGCAGGTAGTCGGCCGGCGGGGCCATGAGTGGGAGCTTGCCGAGGTGGTACTTGATGACCGCTTCCCAGACCGAGGCGACGCTCAGGTATACCTCGTTGGCCGGGTCCTCACTGGCCGCCCGGAAAGTGGCCGGGAGCTTCGGGTCGGCGGTGATGTACCAGAGAAACACGTGGGTGTCGAGTAGCAGCCTCACCGCCCCTCGAACCCTCGCAGGATTTCTTCCGGCAGCGGCGCGTCGAAGTCGTCCGGGACCGTGAACGCCCCGGCGCAGAGGCCGAACGGTCGCGGACCGGGCTGGGTGGCGGGAACGGGCCGTAGCTCAGCGACCGGGCGGCCGCCGCGGACCACGACTAGGTGTTCTCCGGCCTCAACTCGGTCCAACAGGGCGTCGGGGTCGAGTTGAAGTTCTTGTAGGCTGACGGTACCCATGCGGGCATTGTAGCAGAGAGGGTTTTCGGGGAACGAGGACACGGATAGACTCGCCCTGCCCTTCCTGGAAGAGCTTCCCATGCCCCTCCCTCCGCCCCCGCTCCCCGCCTTCCTGGCGCCCCTCCTCCCCTACCGGCGGGCCGTCCACGTCCTTCAGTCCGGTCCGGACACCGGCCGGCGGATCCACCTCGTCGATCAGGGCGACCCGGCGGCGCGGCCCGTCGTGATGCTGCACGGCAATCCGACGTGGAGCTTCCTGTGGCGGAAGGTGATCACCCTGCTGCCAGGGTTCCGGTGCGTGGCCCCGGATCTCCTCGGGCTCGGCCTTTCGGACCGGCTGCCGCGGATCGCGGACCATACGGTGGACCGGCATGGGGCGGCGATGGCGGAGGTGGTGGAGGCTCTGGACCTGCGCGGGGTGATCCTGGTCGGTCAGGATTGGGGCGGGCCCATCGCGGCCCAGGTCGGGGCGCGGCTGCCGGAGCGGATCGCCGGGCTCGTCCTCGCCAACACGGCGGTGACCGTGCCCGCCCATCCCAAAGGGACTCTCTTCCACCGCTTCGCCCGCATCCCGGTAGTGAGCGACCTCGTCTTCCGCGGCTTCGGGTTTCCCCAGAACGTGCTCGGGTCAATCCAAGGCGACAAGCGCTCGATTCGCGGCGAGGTGGCCCGGGCCTACCAATGGCCGCTGCGGACTTGGCGGGACCGGGTCGCGCCTCTCGCTCTGGCCCGCATGGTGCCGAGCGGGCCGGACCACCCGAGCATGCCTGCCCTGCGCCGCGGCGCGGAGTGGGTCCTCTCTTTCCGCGGCCCGGCCGCCCTGGTCTGGGGAATGCGCGATCCCATCCTCGGCAAAGCCCTCCGTCATCTGAAGCGGGCTCTTCCCGACGCGCCGGTGACGCGGACGGCCGCCGGACATTTCCTCCAAGAGGAAGTGCCGCAGGACGTTGCAGCGGCGGTGGAGGACGTGGCGCGGAGAATTTCCGCCGCCCCGGAATAGCGCCCTTTCAGGCGGCCCGGCGGAAATCCCGCCGCTTGCGCACGTCGCGCCGCCAGCTCAGGAAGGTGGGGAGCAGCGTGATGGCCACGAGCGAGGTGCAGAGGGCACCGAGGATCGCCACCTTGCCGGTGGAGATCAGGCCCGGGTAGTGGGAGAAGGTGATCGAGCCGAAGCCGACGATGGTGCAGGTGGCCGCCGCCAGCACCGCCTTGCAGGTTTCGAGGATGCCGCGCTCGAACTCCTCGTCCGGCAGATCGCGCACCTCCAGATAGCGGTGCAGCACGTAGATCCCGTAGTCCACCCCGATGCCGATGATCATGGTGGTCACGAAGATGTTGATGAAATTCATCTGGATTCCGAGGGCGGACATGCTCCCCACCATCCAGAGGATGCCCAGGGTCAGCGGGGCGAGGGCCATGACCGTGTGACGCAGGGTGCGGAAGTTGAGCCACAGGATGACGGCCACCACCAGGTAGCCCAGGATGCCGGCGATCCAGGCGTCGCGCAGCACCTCGCGGCGCACCGTCTGGTTGACGACGTTGGTGCCGGTGAGGATGGCGTGGGGACCAAGGCTCGCTCCGAGCGCCAGCGCCTCGGGGGGCGCCTCACGCCGCCACTTGTTGCTCGGCGGATAGAGGAGGACAGCGCCGCGCCAGCCGTGGTCCGTCTGCTTGAGGAAGCGGTCGAGGAGGAGCTGCGTCTGCTTCTGCTGCCGGAAGTCCGCGACGCCGATGGGCCCCGACAGGTTCACCGCCCGGGCCAGCAGGGCGAGCCCGGGCTCGAAGGGCTCCATGCGCATCCCCTGCCGGCCGGCCGCGTCCGCGAATGTGGCCCGGATGCGGACGAGGTCCAGCGCGCCGTGCCGCTCGGTCTCCAGCCACTGGAGCACCTCGGTCTGCTGCGCCGGCGGCGGGATCAGCGAGGTGACGCCGGTGTAGCCGTAGAGCACCCCCTGATCCACCAGCTTCTGGGCGCCGGCCGCCGCCTTGCCGGCGAGCGTCAGCACCTCGCCGGGCGAACTCCCGGACAACAGAAGGGTCATGGAGTCGAAGCCGGAGCCGAAGGTCCGCCCCACCTCCGCCGTGACGTCAAGCCCCTCGTTGCCCTGGGGCCGCATGGTCTTCATGCTCTCGTCGAACCGGATGGAGAAGGCGAACCCCAGAGCCACTGCAGTGACGATGATGCCGGCCACCAGGGTGATCCGCCGGTGGCGGATGCAGGCGCGCATCAGCACGTCCGAGCCGAAGCTGTGGAGGAAGAGGTGGGGCGCGGTCTTCCGCCGCTGGTGGTGGTCCTCGCTCCAGGCCAGCAGGGCCGGCAGCAGGATGAGCACCGAAGCGGCGCAGAAGAGGATGCCGGTGCCGGTGAGCAGGCCCATCTGCCGCAGGCCCACGAAATCGGTGAAGGTGAAAGCGTAGAAGGTGGCGGTGGTGGTGATGGCGCCCGCCAGCACGGCCCGGCCCGACAGGCCGCTCATCGCCATCAGCGCCGTCTCGACGCTGGCGCCCCGCCGCCGCTCCTCGACGTAGCGCCCGTAGGAGACGATGACGAAGTCGATTCCCAGGCCGATGAGCAGCGCCGCCACCACGCTGGTCGCCGAGCTGAGCGAGCCCACCGTCGCCTTGGCGAAGCCGAAGGTGAGGATAAGGCCGCAGAGCAGGGGGAGGAAGGCGTAGGCCAGCGTGCCGAGGCGGCGGAAGGCGAAAAGGAAGAGCAGCAGCACGCCGAGCGCCGAGGTGATGATGTTAACCACCATGTCGTAGCGGATGAGCGAGGAGTCGGAGAGCGCCGTCAGATGGGCGCCGCCCAGGTCCACCCGAGGTTTCGCCGGCGCCTCCTGCCCCGCGATCCGGCTCCAGTCCGCCAGGGTGCCGTCCACGACGCGGTGGACGCCGGACACCAGCCGCTCGTTGAACTTGAGGTTCTGGGGCGGCTGCACCGGCTCGGCCAGGATGAGCAGCATGCGGTGGTCGCGCGAGAGGTAGTAGCCGCTGGTCCAGTCCACCTGCAGGGTGCCACGGGAGCTCTCGACGCGGCCGAGGAAGATCTGGGCGAGGCCCAGGGGATCGAGCTTGGCGAGCTGCTTGACGGCCAGCCCTTGCGGCGTGGAGAGCTGGCGGCGCAGCTCGGAGACCCGCTGGCGGATGCCGTCGTCCGTCAGGCGGGCGGCCAGTTGGCGGCGGCCGTCGGCGTTGAGGAACAGCACGGACTTGGGGAAGAAGGTGCGCAGCAGCTCCTCGGGATCGCCGATCCGGTGCTCGACGCTCTTCAGCTCCGGCAGCCTGGACAGGCGCGCCGCCAACTCGTCGGCGAAGGTCTCGTACGGCTCGGCCACCGCGCCCTCGGGGATGCGGACGGCGATGATCAGCAGGGTGCTGCTGCCGAAGTCGTGGAGGGTCTCGACATAGGCGCGGACGGCGGGGTTCTTGCGCGGCAGCAGGTTCAGGATGTCGGTGTCGAAGGTGAGCCGCAGGATGAGGCCGAGCGAGATCGCCACCAGGATGCCGGTGAGCAGGAAGACCGTCCGGTACCGCCGCCTCGCGAACAGGGCGAGGCGTTGCAGCAACGACGGGTCCGTCAACGGATCTCTCCGCGCAGGATGAGCTTGCCGAAGCGCACGAAGTACTCAATACCGGAGTAGACGGTCACCGCCAGCGTCACCCACAGGGAGATGGGGGCCAGGTGCCGGAACTCGCCGAGCTTGTTATAGATGATGAGCAGGGCGATGGAGACGATCTGGACGGTAGTCTTGACCTTGCCCGAGAAACCCGCGGGGATGACGAGGTGCTCGGCGGCGGCGAAGCTGCGCAGAGAAGTGACGGCGAACTCGCGGGCGATGATCACCACCACGATCCAGGCCGGCACCACGGTGTGGCCGCTCGAGTGGTCCATCTCCACCAGGGAGATGAAGGCAGCCGAGATGAGGATCTTGTCCGCCGCCGGATCGAGCAGCGTGCCGAGGCGGGTGACCTGCTTGCGTCGGCGGGCCAGGAAGCCGTCGAGGAAGTCCATCACCGCGGCCAGCAGGAACAGGGCGAGCCCCCACCACTCCTTGCCCTCGAACTTGGTGAGCAGCACCACCACCAGCGGCGGGACCAGCAGGATGCGGAAGATGGACAGAAGGTTCGGGATATTGAGCATCGCTAGCGACGAGAAGGACGGCGGCCGGTGGGCATTCTATGCCACCGCCGGACGAACGGGAGCGAGACGCCGCAAGTTATCGCGAGCCGCTGAGCGAGGTGGTCAGCAGGAGCCGGTGGTTGGGGCCGCGGACGAGGCGCGGCTTGCGGCGGCCGCCCGGGAGCTCCCCGGGAGCCCCGGGGCTGGCGACGGCGCGCGGGCTGGCAGCCGCGACGCGCAGGGACGCAAAATCGACTCCGCCGCGATCTCCGCGATACAGCGCCATCACCTGCTTCACGTAGTCCCGGGTCTCGGCGTAGGGCGGGATACCGCGGTGCTTCTCCACCGCCCCGGGCCCCGCGTTGTAGCCGGCGAGCGCCAGCTCCACCCGCCCCGCGAAGCGGTCCAGGAGCTGCCGGAGGTAGCGGGTGCCGGCGCGGACGTTGTCCTCTGCATCGAACGGGTTGTGCACGTTGAACAGGCTCGCCGTGTCCGGCGTGAGCTGCATGAGGCCCATGGCCCCCTTGTTCGAGACCGCCTTGTGGTTGTAGCCGGACTCGACCTGGATGACCGCCTCGACCAGTTTCGGATCGAGGTTCTGGGCGTCGCTGTGGCGCCGGATGAGCGGCTCCAGATCGGCGCTCGGCACCGGCACGAGCCGGCCGGCCAGGCGCCGGGAGCGCTGGACCGAATTCTCGTTGATGATGATCCTGCGGCCGCTCGGGCCCATCTCGACACGTACGCCGGCCGCTCCGGCGATCCCGGAAAGGCAGAGCGCAAGCAGCGTCCAGGCCACGGCGGCATTCGCCGTTCTCGTCACGACAGAACCTCGCTAAAGGATGCCGCGATCCTCGCGCAAGCGATCGTTGCTGGGTACAGCGGGGTCTATCTTAGTCGGGAACTGAAAGATTGCAAGGCCCCTCATCACCCCGGCCCTCTTCTCCCGCCCCCTCCCACCCCCCTCACCGGGAGAAGAGGGAGAAAAGCAAGAAGGGACGACAAGGACAGCAAGGACAAAAAGGACGAGGGAGATCAGCAAGACAGCTCCAACCGGGTCCCCCTCTCCCGGTGAGGGGGGTGGCGAGGGGGCGGGAGAGGGGGCCAGGGGGTGAGGGCTCTATCGCCCGAGCTGCTCCCGCACCGCCTCGCCCACGGCGGCGAGGGCTTCGGGAAGCTTCTCGGGGTCCTTGCCGCCGGCCTGCGCGAAGTCGGGACGGCCGCCGCCGCCACCACCCACGAGGGCGGAGAGCTTCTTGACCAGCTCGCCGGCCTTGACCCGGCCCGTCAGGTCCTTGCTCACCGCCGCCACCAGGCTGACGTTGCCGTCGCTGCGGGTACCGATGACCACCACGCCCGAACCGATCTTCGAGCGCAGGGCATCGGCCATGTCCCGCAGCTCGTTGGCCGGAGCCGGCGGCACCTCGCGCACCAGGATCTTGACGCCATCCACCAGCGTCTCCTCGTCGCCCGCGGGCGAGACGGTGCCGGAGACGAGCTGCATGCGCAGCCGCCGCATCTCGGCCTCCAGCTCGCTCTGCCGCTGGCGGAGCTGGTCGGCCTTGTGGAGCTGCTGCTCGTAGTCCCCGGAGCGGATGCCCAGACGCAGCACCAGCTCGTTGTAGGCGGTGCGCTGGCGGCGGATCTCCTCCAGCGCGTAGGTGCCGGTGAGCGCCTCGATGCGGCGCACGCCCGAGGCCACGCCCCGCTCGGACTCGATGAGGAAAAGGCCGATCTCCCCCGAGTTGCGCACGTGGCAGCCGCCGCACAGCTCCAGGCTGAAGCCGGGAACGGCCACCGTGCGCACCCGCTCGCCGTACTTCTCGCCGAACAGGGCCATGGCGCCGGCGGCGATGGCCTCCTGGTAGCTGCGCTGGACGATCTCGGTGGCCACCGAGCGGCGGATCCACTCGTTGACCAGGTCCTCCGTGGCCTCCAGCTCCTGGCGGAACATGCCGCGGTGGTAGGTGAAGTCGAAGCGCAGGCGGTCCGGCGCCACCAGCGAGCCGGCCTGGCGCACGCTCTTGCCCAGCGTCAGGCGCAGGGCGGCGTGCAGCAGGTGGGTGGCCGTGTGGTTGCGCTGGATCGCCAGCCGCCGCTCGTGGCCCACCCGGAGCTGGACTTTGGTGTGACGCGACAGGCTCCCCTCCTCCACCTCGATGAAGTGGAAGAAGACGCCCGAGTTGTCCTTCTGGGTGTCCACCACCCGGGCGCGCCCGCCGTCCCAGCGGATCTCGCCGGTATCCCCCACCTCGCCGCCGGACTCGGCGTAGAACACCGTCTGGTCGAGAACGGCGACGCCTGCCTGGCCGCGCTGCAGGGTGGATACCCGCACCGGCGCGCCCTCGCGCCAGGTGGCCAGGCGCACGACCTCGGCCGGCGTCTCGATCAGCTCCGTGCGCTCGTACCCCTCGAAGTGGGTCTCGGCCAGCTCGGCGTGGCCGCGCAGCACCTCGCGCAGGGCCGCGAGGCGGTTCTGCACCTCGGCCGTGGCCTTGCGCGACTGCTCGCGCTGCGCCTCCAGGGCCTCGCCGAAGCCGGCCTCGTCAATCTTGAAGCGCTCCTCCTCGGCGATCTCGCGGATCACCTCCAAGGGGAGGCCGTAGGTGTCGTAGAGACGGAAGACCATGGCGCCGGGCAGCGTCGTCTGTCCCAGCGGGCGCAGGCGCTCGATCTCCTCCTGCACCTGGCGGGCGCCGTTCGCGACCGTGGAGAGGAACTTCTCCTCCTCGGCCTTGATGGTGGCAATGGAGGCCTGGCGGGTGGCCGCCAGCTCGAGGTAGGCGCCGCCCATGACCTCGCCCAGCACCGGCACCAGCTTGTGCAGGAACGGCTCCTCGAAGCCCAGGCGCATGCCGTGGCGCACCGCCCGGCGGAGGATGCGGCGCAGCACGTAGCCCCGCCCCTCGTTGCCCGGGATGACGCCGTCGGCCAGCAGGAAGGAGACGGCGCGCAGGTGGTCGGCGATGACCCGCAGCGAGACGTCCTTCTCCGGGTCCTGCCCGTACTTCGCCCCCGCGAGATCGGCGGCGGCGTGGAGGATGGGCTGGAAGAGATCCGTGTCGTAGTTCGAGCCCACCCCCTGGAGCACGGCGGCCACCCGTTCGAGGCCGGCGCCGGTGTCGACCGAGGGTTTGGGCAGGGGCGCCAACTTCCCTTCGGCGTCCCGCTCGTACTGCATGAAGACGAGGTTCCAGATCTCCAGGTAGCGCCCCGCGTCCGTCCCCTCCTCCCAGGAGACCGGCGGCTCCTCCGGGTGGAGGTCGACGAAGATCTCGCTGCACGGGCCGCAGGGGCCGGTGTCGCCCATGGCCCAGAAGTTGTCTGCCGCGCCGCAGCGGCGCACCCGCTCGGGAGGCAGGGTGGAGAGGCGCAGCCAGAGATCGCGGGCTTCGTCGTCCTCCTCGAAGACGGTGGCCGACAGCCGCTCGGCGGGGATCTTCCAGACCTCCGTCACCAGCTCCCAGGCGAAGCGGATGGCGTCCTCCTTGAAGTAGTCGCCGAAGGAGAAGTTCCCCAGCATCTCGAAGAAGGTGTGGTGGCGCGGGCTGGGGCCGACGTTCTCCAGGTCGTTGTGCTTGCCCGAGACGCGCATGCACTTCTGCACCGAGACCGCCCGCGGCGAGTCGGGCCGGCGGGCGCCCAGGAAGACGTCCTTGAACTGAACCATGCCGGCGTTGGTGAACAGCAGGGTCGGATCGCCCTGTGGCACCAGGGGCGAGCTCGGCACCGGCCGGTGCCCCCTGGCCCGGAAGAAGTCGACGAAGCTGGTGCGGATGTCTGCGCTTTTCATAGGTCTTCGTTGAAATCCAGGAGATCTTCGCCGTCGCCTCGCTCGTTCAAAAGGGCAACGATAGCACGGGGAGAAAAGCCCTTGCGCTGGAGATGGCGGGCGAGGGCCTGGGGATCGCTCTTGCCGCCGCGAGCCCACCTCGCCGCCGCCTCGCGGGCGGCGGCCAGGTCGTCCTCGGGGGTCAGATCGGCCAGGACGGATTCGATCGCCTCGCCGGCCGCGCCGCGCTTGACGAGCTCGGCCTTGAGGCGTGATCGCCCCTCGCCGCCCCGCGCCTGCCGGCCCGCGACGAAGGAGCGGGCCGTCTCGGCCTCGTTCAGATAGCCCTGCCGGTCGAGGCGGTCCAGCGTCGCCGCGATCTCCTCCGGAGGATAACCGCGCCGGGCGAGCTTGCCTTCCAGCTCCCGCCGGAAGTGGGGACGGGCGCCGAGGAGTTGGACGGCCTTGTCGTAGCAGGTGGGGGGCATGGCCCCCCTAGTGCTGCTCGATCTCGAACTGCATCGCCCCGCCCATCAGGTCGGACTCGCCGGGCATCTGGAGCGACGACTCCATCTCCTCGCGGGAGATGTCGGCGGTGAACTGGACGCCCTGGATCTTCAGTCGGAACTCGTCCGGGTTGGTGGCCCGCTTGAGCGCCTCGTCCAGAGTGATGAGGCCGCTCTTGTAGAGCTGGAAGAGCGACTGGTCGAAGGTCTGCATGCCGTACTGGCTGGTGCCGAGCGAGATCTGCTCGCGGATGTACTTCGTCTTCTCCTTGTTCTCGATGCACTCGCGGATGTATGCCGTGGAGATGAGCACCTCGGAGGCGGGGACGCGGCCCATGCCGTCCGCCCGCGGCACCAGGCGCAGGGAGATCACCGACTTCAGCACCTGCGAGAGCTGGATGCGGATCTGCTTCTGGTGGTGGGGCGGGAAGACGGAGATGATGCGGTTGACCGTCTCCGTGGCGTCCAGGGTGTGCAGGGTGGAGAAGACGAGGTGGCCCGTCTCGGCGGCCAGCAGGGCCGTCTCGATGGTCTCGTAGTCGCGCATCTCGCCGACCAGGATCACGTCCGGATCCTGGCGCAGGGCGGCGCGCAGGGCGCCCGCGAAGGAGTGGGTGTCGACGTCGATCTCACGCTGGTTGACGATCGACTTCTTGTCGCGGTGGAGGAACTCGATCGGGTCCTCGACGGTGATGATGTGCTCGGTGCGGGTCGAGTTGATGTAGTCGATCATCGCCGCCAAGCTGGTGGACTTGCCCGAGCCGGTGGTGCCGGTGCAGAGGATCAAGCCCCGGCGCTCCTCGCAGATGCGCTCGAGCACCGGCGGCAGCATCAGCTCGCGGATGCTCTGGATGCGCGCCGGGATGACGCGCAGCACCAGGCCCACCGCCCCCCGCTGCTGGAAGACGTTGCAGCGGAAACGGCCGAGCCCGGGCACCGAGTAGGCGATGTCGAGCTCCAGCTCCTCCTTGAAGCGCTGCTTCTGCCGGGCGTTCATCATCGAGAACGCCATGGCGATGGTGTCCTCCTGCATCAGGCGCTTGAGCTCGCCGAGGGCGATCAGGTCGCCGTCGACGCGGATCACCGGATGGCTTCCCACCTTGAGGTGGAGGTCGGAGGCCTTCCGCTCCACCGCGATCTTCAACAGGTCGTTGATGTTCATCGGGGTCTCCTCCGGCGCCGCGCTGGGCGCCTACCGCTCGGGAACGGCGGCGGCCTGCCGAACCGCGGCGCCGACTGGATGCAGCCAGCCGTAGCGGTCCGCGATCTCGCCGCTTACGATGCCCCTGAACTCGGCCATGATGCGCTGGGTGACCTCGCCCGGACAGCCGTGGCCGACCGGGTTCCTGTCCACCGAGCGGATCGGCGTGATCTCGGCCGCGGTGCCGGTCATGAACAGCTCGTCGCAGGTGTAGAGCTGGCCGCGCGGGATCTGCTCCTCGCGCACCGGGATGCCGAGGTCGCGGGCGATCTTGATCACCGTGTCGCGCGTGATCCCCTGGAGGACCGAGGCGGCGAGCGGCGGCGTCAGCAGCACGCCGTCCTGCACCATGAAGACGTTCTCCCCCGACCCCTCGCTGACGAAGCCGCGGGCGTCGAGCGCCAGCCCTTCGGCGTAGCCGTTGGTGACCGCCTCGATCTTGATGAGCTGGCCGTTGAGGTAGTTGCCGGTCGCCTTGGAGACCGCCGGCATGGAGTCGGCCGCGATCCGCCGCCACGACGAGACGCAAACGTCGACGCCGCTCTCCGCCTCTTCGCCCAGGTACTTGCCCCACGACCAGCAGGCGATGAAAATGTCGACCGGGTTGTGCAGCGGGTTGACCCCGATGGTGTGGCCGAAGCCGCGGAAGACGATGGGGCGGATATAGCAGGCGGGGAGATCGTTGGCGCGGATCGTCTCGCAGCAGGCGTCGATGAGCTCCTCGCCCGTGAAGGCGATGGGCATGCGGTACACCTTGGCGGAGTTCTCGAGGCGCCGGATGTGCTCGCGCAGACGGAACACCGCCGACCCCTGCCGCGTGTCATAGCAGCGGATCCCCTCGAATACACCCGATCCGTAATGGAGGGCATGGCTCAGCACGTGGACGGTGGCCTTCTCGAAGTCGATGAGCTGACCGTTCTTCCAGATCCAGCGGATACCGGCGAAGGGATTGGTCACGCGAGCCTCCTTTGGGTGGTCTACGACCGGAGCCGTGATGCTAGCCTGAACGGTGAGGCGGGGTCAATTTTGGATTGGGGATTTTGGATTTTGGCGGGGGCCGGGGAGGAGAAGCAGGGCGGCTCCGGCGAGAGCGGCGGTCTCCAGGCGCAGGACGCGGTCTCCCAAGTGGACCGGCCGCCAACCTGAAACCAGGAGGTCGCGGCGCTCGCCCAGGTCCCAGCCCCCCTCGGGGCCGACGAGGAGGGCTCCCGCGTCCCCCTCGGCGACCTCACCCCAGCCTGTATCTGCGGCATTGGCGGCATCGGTATCCAGGAACCAACGGTTGGGACCGGCGGCGCCTGTCAGGTGGGCAACCAGGCGGGCGACCTCGCGCCAGGCGTGAGGCCCCGTGATCTCCGGCAGCCGCGAGCCGTGGCACTGCTCCAGGGCGGCGGCGGCCACCCGGCGCAGGCGGTCGAGGCTCCCCTCCCCCAGCTCGCGGGGCGCCCGGACGGTATTCAGAAAGCGGACACCCGAGATGCCCATTTCGGTGGATTTCTCCACCAGCCAGGAGGCCCGCTCCAGCCGGCAGGTGGGGACCAGCAACTCCAGCCGGAAGGCCGGCTCGGCGGCGGGGGCCGGCTCGCCGAGGGTCACGGTGGCGGAGGTGCGGTCCACCCGCGCCACCGTCCCCCACCGCGCCCGGCCGCGGCCGTCCACCACCCGCAGGGCCTCCCCCGCCTCCACCCGCCGGGCGCGGAAGAGGTGGCGGTAGGAGTCCCCCTCCACCTTCACGGCGGGAAGATCGAAGACGGCAGGGTCGACCAGGAGGGTGATCATGCCCGGCCCAACCGGAAAGCGATCCAGTCGCCGGCCATCCGCCGGTCCCGCTCCACGAAGCCCAGGCCGCGCATCCGGTCCAGCACCTGCCGGCCCCGTTCGGCGAGGATACCGGAGAGGAGGGCCTCTCCCCCCGGCCGCAGGAGGCGGACCAGTTGCGGCATCTCGGGGAGGATCTGCTCCGGCACCACGTTCACCAGGGCGAGATCGAAGAGGGGGCGCTCGCGGAGGGCGCCGAGGTGGCCGGCAAAGAGCCAGGGGTGGAGATCGTTGAGAGCGCTGTTGTCCCGGGCATGGAACGGAGAGGCGGCATCGACGTCGAAGCCCACCACCGACCGGGCGCCTCCCAGGAGGGCGGCGAAGGCCAGCACGCCCGTGCCGGTGCCCACGTCGAGCACCCGGCGGCCGGCGACCCCGGCATCCTCCAGCAGCTCCAGGGCGAGGGCGGTCGACTCGTGGCTGCCGGTGCCGAAGGCCGCGCGAGCCGGGAGGCGCAGGAGAGCCCGGCCGGCGGGCACCTCCTCCTGCGCTTCCTCCGGCTCCCGTGGATCGACGAACAGCGTCCGTCCCACGGCAAACGGGCGGGCCCGCTCGCGCCAGGCGGCGAACCAGTCGGCGTCCGGCAGCACCGCGTCCGCCGCCAGCTCCACGGCCGGCGGCAGCGCGATCCCCAGGTCGCCCTCTCCTGCTGGAAAGTACGCCTCCACCCGCAGCCGCCCGTCGTCGCCGGGGAGCGACTGCACGCCCTGGGTGCCGGCGAGCCACAGCTCGGCGACCAAGGCGTCCTCCAGGCCGGGGGGGAGGTGGAACGACAGGCGGCGGTAGGGCATAGCCATGTCTATTGGCGTAAATCCTGCTTACATCGAACAACAAGGAGGACACGCAAATGGGCGATGAAAAAGCTAAGCCGCAAACGCAAAAGCCTTACACCGGTCCGGGCAGCAATCCGCGAGACAAGCCGCAGCCACCAAAGCCCAAGAAGTAGTTACACAGGGGGCAGCTAATAGGCTGTCCCCTCACATCATCCAAAGAAGTTCTTCACTCGTTCAATGACACCCTTATCCTCCTTCACCGGGTGGCCGCCGATCTCGGCCAGGCGGCGGAGGATCTGGACCTCCTCGGGGTTGAGGTCGCGCGGGTGGGGGACGGCGACCTCGACGGTCACCACGTGGTCGCCCCGGCCGCTGCCGTCGAGGCGGTCGATGCCCTGGCCACGGAGACGGAAGTCGCGGCCGTGGGCTGTTCCCGCCGGGATGTCGAGCGGCGTCTGGCCGTGCAGCGTCTCGACCTCGACGGTCGTCCCCAGCACCGCCTGGACGTAGCTGATGGGGAGGCGCGACAGCACCGTCGAGCCGTCGCGGCGGAAGTGCTTGTGCGCGCGGACCTGGAGGACCACGTAGAGGTCGCCCGGCGGACCGCCGCGCCGGCCGTGCTCGCCCTCGCCGGAGAGGCGGAGGCGGGCGCCGGTGTCCACGCCGCCGGGGATCTTGACCGAGATCGAGCGCTCCTTCTCCACCCGGCCCTCCCCCCGGCACTCGGAGCAGGGGTCGGAGATCACCCGCCCCTCCCCCTGGCACTGCGGGCAGGTGCGGGCGACGGTGAAGAACCCTTGAGTGAAGCGCACCTGGCCGCGGCCGCCGCAGGCGTTGCAGACGGCCGGGGGTGCGCCGTCGGCGCTGCCGGAGCCGCTGCACTTGGGGCAGGTCTCCAGGCGCGGGATGCGCAGCACGGTCTCGGTGCCGAAGGCCGCCTCCTCGAAGGTGAGGGTGAGGTCGTAGCGCAAATCGGCGCCGCGGGTCATCCCCGCGCCGCCCCCTCGCCGGCCGCCACCGAAACCGAAGATGTCGCCCAGGATGTCCGAGAAGTCGGCGAAGATGGTCGGGTCGAACCCGCCGGCCCCGGCGCCGGCGACCCCCTGGTGGCCGAAGCGGTCGTAGCGCCCCCGTTTCTCCGAGTCGGAGAGCACGGCGTAGGCCTCCGCGGCCTCCTTGAAGCGCTCCTCGGCCAGCTTGTCGCCGGGGTTCTTGTCCGGATGGTCGCGCACCGCGATCTTGCGGTACGCCGACTTGATCTCCTGCTGGCTGGCGGTCTTGGCGACCGCCAGGATCTCGTAGTAATCGCGCTTGGCCATGCTTTCTTCTTCCTAACCTTTCGCGCCGGAGCCGCTCGCCCGCGTGAGCATGACGTCGGAGAGCGTACGGGAGACGGCGTTCAAATCGTAGATCGCGGCCTCCAGCTCAGCCCGCTTCTCGAGGTTGATCGCCATGCGGGACTGGAGCAGCGCCTCATGGATGCGCTTGACGTCGGCCTCCTGGAGCATGTCGCGGAACTGACCGAAGACGCGCTCGTTGCTGTAGATGAGTCCCTCGAGCCGGTTCTTGAGCTGGCGGATCTCGCGCCGCTCGATGTCGGCCTGGGAGTTGCGGTCCGCCTCGGCCACCAGGCGCTGGACCTCCGACTCGGAGAGCCCGCCCGCCGGGTTGATCTGGATGCTCTGGGAGAGGTTCGTCGCCATGTCACGGGCCGCGACGTTGACGATGCCGTTGGAGTCGATGGCGAAGGTCACCTCGATCTGCGGCACGCCGCGCGGCGCCTGCGGGATCCCCACCAGCTCGAAGCGGCCCAGCGATTTGTTCTCGGCGGCGATCTGGCGCTCCCCCTGGAGGACGTTGACCGCCACCGTGCTCTGGTTGTCCACCACGGTGGTGAAGATCTGGGTGTTCTTGGTGGGGATCGTCGAGTTGCGATCGATCAGGCGGGTGAAGAGCCCGCCCTGCGTCTCCACCCCCAGCGACAGCGGTGTGACGTCGAGCAGCACCAGGTCCTTGATGTCTCCCCTCAGGATGCCGCCCTGGATGGCGGCGCCCATGGCCACCACCTCGTCGGGGTTGATCTCGCGGTTGGGCTTGCGGTCGAAGATCCGCTCCACGGCCTGGGCCACCATGGGGGTGCGGGTCTGACCGCCCACCAGCAGCACCTCATCGATCTGGTCGGCGCGCAGCCCCGCCTGCTGCAGGGCGTCGCGGCAGGGCCCCTCGGTGCGCTCCACCAGGTCGCGCACCAGGTCCTCGAACTGCCGGCGGCCGAGGGTGCGGGCGAGGTGGCGCGGCCCCGAGCGGTCGGCGGAGATGAACGGCAGGTTGATCGCCGTCTCCTCGTGCGAGGAGAGCTCGCACTTGGCCCGCTCCGCCGCCTCCTTGAGGCGCTGGAGGGCCATGCGGTCCTCTTTGAGGTCGATGCCGGTCTCGCGCTCGAAGTCCTCGATCAGCCAGTCCATGATCCGCTGGTCGAAGTCCTCGCCCCCCAGGTAGGTGTCGCCGGCCGTGGAGCGCACCTCGAAGATCCCCTGCGAGAGCTGGAGGACCGAGATGTCGAAGGTGCCGCCGCCCAGGTCGTAGACGGCGATGGTGTTGGTCCCCTCCTGGCGGTCGAGGCCGTAGGCCAGGGCCGCGGCGGTGGGCTCGTTCAAGATGCGGACGACGTCCAGGCCGGCGATCTTGCCGGCGTCCTTGGTGGCCTGGCGCTGGGAGTCGTTGAAGTAGGCGGGGACGGTGATCACCGCCTCCCGCACCTCCTCCTGCAGCCCCTCCTCGACGAACTCCTTGATCTCACGCAGGATCAGGGCCGAGATCTCCTCCGGGCTGTACTGCCGGTCGCGGATCTCGATCTTGACGTCGCCGTTGATCGCCTCCACCAGGGTGTAGGGGAGGACCTGGCGCGCCCGCTCCACCTGGGCGTCGCGATACTTGCGGCCGATCAGCCGCTTGACGGCAAAGACCGTGTTCTGCGGATTGGTGATGGCCTGGCGCTTGGCGATCTGCCCGACCAGGCGGTCCCCCTCCTCGGAGAAGGCGACGATGGAAGCGGTGGTGCGGCTCCCCTCGCGGTTGGGCAAGACCACGGGCACTGTGGCCTCCACGATGGCCGCGCAACTGTTCGTCGTGCCGAGGTCGATGCCGAGGATCTTGCTCATCGCCTAGAGGGCGGGACCTTCCTCGCCGCTCCCTCCCGGGCCCGGCGCCCCCTCGACCGGCACCGCGACCTTGACCATGGCCGGACGCAGCAGGCGGTCGTGCATCCGGTAGCCGCGGCGCAGCTCCGCCGTCACCGTCGGCGCCGTCACCTCCCGGCTCTCCTCCCGCGCCACGGCCTCGTGCTGGGTGGGGTCGAAGGGCTGGCCCACGGCCGGCACCTCGGTGACGCCGAAGCGGCGCAGCAGCTCCTGCATCTGGCGGTGGATCATCTCCACCCCCCGTTTCAGGTCCTCGGCCGAGCCGTGTGCCGACAGCGCCAGGTCGAGGTTGTCGATCACCGTCAGGAAGTCCCGCATGGGCTCCAGCAGGGCGTACTTCCTGTGCTCCTGGCTCTCGCGCTGGCTGCGCTTGCGGAAGTTGTCGAAGTCGGCCAGGGTGCGCACCGAGCGGTCGCGCAGGTCGGCGACCTCCCGCCGCAGCCGCTCCACCTCCTCACCGGGAGAGGGTGCGGCGCCGGCCCCCGCGGGCGCCGCCGGCCGGGAGCCGGTCTCGACCCCCTCCACCGCCGCCATGGCCTCGCGCATGGCGGTCTCCAGGTCCGTGTTCTGCTCGTCCAGGTCGAGGGCCACCTCGGGGCTTTCGCCCTTCCTCACGTCGTCTGCCATCGCAACCTCGCTATCCTCGGTCTCGTTCAATCTTAAATCGGATTCTACCTGCGCTCGGGCGGCTCGCCGGAGAAAGTCTCGGCCAGGGCCTGGCTCAGGGTCTCCCCCAGGAAGGTCACCAGTGGGATGACCTTCTCGTATTCCATCCGGGAGGGGCCCAGGATGCCGAGGGTGCCGAGCGGCCGGTCGCCCACGGCATAGGCGGTGGCCACGACGCTGAAGTCCAGCTCCGAGGTCAGCTCGCTGTCCTCGCCGATGAGCACCCGCACGCCGCCGCCCTGGATGCACTGGTTGAGGATCTTCACCAGCCGCGCCTTGTCGGCGAAGGCCTCGAACATCCGCCGTACCCGCTGCACGTCGGACAGCTCGGGCTTGGACAGCAACATGGAGGTGCCGTCCACCACGACGCCCGGGACTTCCCCGACCGAGAAACCGGTGCGCGCCAGCTCGATGGTGCGGGCGAGCACCCGGTCCATCTGCGCCCGCTCCTCGCCCATCAACCGCAGCAGCCGCTCGCGGATCTCCCGCAGGGTGTGGCCGCCGAAGCTCTCGGTGAGGTAGTTGGAGATTCGCACCAGCTCCTCCCTGGGGATCTCCTCCTCGGTCTCGATCACCTTGTTGTCGATGAAGCCGGTGGAGGAGACCACGATGCACAGCACCTTGCGGCCGGAGACGGGGATGAAGTCCACCGCCTTGAGCACCGTCTCCCCCATGGCCGGGGTGACCACGATACCCATCTGGCTCGACAGCTCCGACAGCAGGTGGGAGGCGGTGCCCATCAGCTCGTCCGCCCCGCCGACCTTCAGGTTCTCCTGGATGTAGCGGCGCTCCTTCGCCGGCACCGCCCGCGCCTCCATCATCGAGCCGATGAACAGATGGTAGGCCACGGCCGTGGGCACCCGCCCCGCCGAGGTATGGGGCTGCATCAAATAGCCCCACTCTTCGAGGTCGGCCATGACGTTGCGGATGCTGGCCGCCGAAAGGCCCAGCTTGCCGTGCTTCGACACCGAGCGCGAGCTCACCGGCTCGGCGCTCAGGATATAGGTCAGGATGACGTCCTTCAGGATCTCCCGGTCCCGGGCGCTGAGCTTGCCGTGATCCCTGAGGTCTGTCATCGCGTTTGATTTTCCAGAATCTGGCACTCTCACCATGAGAGTGCTAACGCATGGTAGTCTCCCGGCTCCTCCGTGTCAAGTCTCGATCAAGTCCAAACTACTGATTTCAGGGGATTTTTCAATGCCTTGCCAGGTCGGGCGCGGGGAGCTATCGTTGCGGCATGAGCGCTCCCCTGGCGGGTCTCCGCTTCTCCCTGGCCGGTCCGGGCAAGGTCGGATCGAGCCTGGCGCGCTGGGCCACGGCGGCCGGCGCCGAGCTGGTGGCGGTGGCGGGGCGCGGCGCCCTGGAAAACCTGGACACGGGAGGCCAGGACCTCCTCCTGCTGGCCCTCCCCGACGCCGCCCTGCCGGCCGCGGCGGCCGCGCTGGCCCGCCGGCCCCAGGCGGCCGTCGCGCTCCACACCTCGGGCAGCCTGGATGCCTCCGCGATCGAGGCGCTGCGGCAGGCGGGCTCGGCCGTGGGGTCGCTCCACCCCCTGAAGGCCTTCCCCGAGCCGCTCCCCGAGGCGGCGGAGGCGCATGGGGTGTTCTTCGCCGTGGACGGCGACCCGGCGGCGCGGGAGCTGGCGGCGCGGCTGGCCGTGGCCTGGGGGGGTGTCCCCGGCGAGGTGCCGCCCGCGGCGCGCCCCCTCTACCACTTCGCGGCCACCCTGGCGGCCGGCGGGGTGGTGACCCTGCTGGCGGCGGCCGGGGAGATGGGGCGCCGGCTCGGGCTGCCGGAGGCGGTGGCCCGCGGCTACCTGGAGCTCGCCCGCGGCGCCATGGCGGCCGCCACCCGCGCCCTGGACGCCGGCCGGCCTTTGGCGACGGCCATCACCGGACCGGTGGCGCGAGGGGACGCCGCGACCCTGCGCCGCCAGATCGCGGCCCTCCAGGCGAGCGCTCCGGACAAGCTTCCCCTGGCCCGCGCCCTGGCCCGGGAGACCGCGCACCAGAGGGAGGAGCTGGGCGAAGACCTCGCGGCCGTCCGGGAGGAGCTGGGCGGGATCGAACCGTAACGCGGCCGGAATTGACGCGCACCCCGGAACAGGTGTTATGCTCCGGGGTCCCATTTCAGCCCGCGCCCAAGCCTATGGTGTTCTTCAATTACAGCACGATGCAGATGGCGGCCAAGGTCGTCTACTACGGGCCGGGCCTGTGCGGGAAGACGACCAACCTCCACTTCATCTATCAGCACACGGCGCAGGAATCGCGGGGCGAGATGGTGTCGCTGGAGACCGAGACGGACCGCACCCTGTTCTTCGACCTGCTGCCCATCGACGTCGGCTCCATCGCCGGCTTCAACACCCGCATCCAGCTCTACACCGTCCCCGGACAGGTGTTCTACAACACGACCCGCAAGCTGGTGCTCAAGGGGGTGGACGGGGTGGTCTTCGTGGCCGATTCGCAGCGGGCGATGGTGCAGGCCAACGTGGAGTCGTTCCGCAACCTGGAGGAGAACCTGATGGAGATGGGGCTGTCGTCGGACACCCTGCCCCTGGTCCTCCAGTACAACAAGCGCGACCTCGCCGACATCTGCACCCTCGACGAAATGAACGCCGCCCTCAACCGCAACGACTGGCCCTGGTTCGAGGCCTCGGCGGTGACCGGCGTAGGGGTGTTCGAGACCCTCAAGGGGATTTCCCGGCAGACCCTGATGGCACTCAAGAAGCGCCTCGGCCGCAGCGAGCCGGCCGCGGTGTCTGCGGCGGCGCGCCCCGCCCCCGCGCCCGCAGCCACCCCCCGGCCGGCGGCCTCGGCTCCTCCCCCGACGCCACCCCCGCTGCCGCCGCGGCCGGCAGCGCCCTTGCCGCAGTCGGGCGCACAATCCCACATGGCGCCCCCGGCGGCGGTTCCGGCCCCGCAGCCCAAGCCGGCCGGCAAGCGGACAGTGGACGTGCTCTCCGAGCTCGAGAAGCTGCGCACCGAGGCGATGAAGCAGCCGGCGTCCCAGGGGGCGCGGCCGCCCGCGCGGTCTCCAGCCGCAGCCGCGGCTCCAACCAATGGCCGGGGAGAGCTGTCCCGCACCGTCGAGCTGACGCTGCGGCGCAGCGACTTCCAGCGCGCCCGCCGGTTCATCGTCAGCTTCCAGGTGGAGGACGAGCAGCACCGGGTGATGGACGCCGTCCGCGACCTCCAGGTGGAGATCAAGGATGCGCCGAGCCTCGAGAAGCTCCTTCTGCGCCTCAACATCGCGCTCCATGCCAAGGAGTGATGGAACGGCATGAAATGCCCGTTCTGCTCCGAGAACCACGACCGGGTGGTCGATTCACGGGAGAGCCGTGACGGCGCCACCATCCGCCGACGGCGCGAGTGCCTGAGCTGCGGCCGGCGCTTCACCTCGTACGAGCAGATCGAGGACATCCCCTACATGGTCGTCAAGCACGACGGCACGCGCGAGGAGTTCAGCCGCAAGAAGCTCCTGGGCGGGCTGCTCAAGGCGTGCGAGAAGCGGCCAATCCCTCTCAAGAAGCTGGAGTCGATCGTCGATCAGGCCGAGTCGATGCTCAATGAGCGCGAGGACCGGGAGATCTCCACCCAGGAGATCGGCGCCTTCGTCATGGAGCGCCTGCGCGAGCTCGACCAGGTCGCCTACGTGCGCTTCGCATCGGTCTACCGCCGGTTCGAGGACATCGATGCCTTCATGGATGTGGTCAAGTCGTTGCTGCACCCCGGCAAGGAGACATAGATGGCGGCCAGGTTCGAGTCCCTGTTTTTCATCTCCCGGTTCCAGGCCGAGCTCGACCGCCTCTTACAAGAGGCCCTGCAGCTCGGCGAGGGGGACCTGCCGCTGGGCGAGTGGCAGCCCTCGATCGACGTCGTGGAGACGCCGGCCGCCGTCCTCATCCTGGCCGAGGTCCCCGGCTTCCAGGCCGCCGACCTGCGGGTCGAGGTGCGGGCGACGCGCATCCTGATCGCCGGCACCAAGTCCACCAGCCTGCCGGAGGCCCGGCGGCTCAAGTTCCATTGCCTCGAGCGCGGTCACGGCCGGTTCTCCCGCGAGATCCACCTGTTCTCGCCGGTGAACACCCACCAGGGGAAGGCGCGGCTGGCCGACGGCCTGCTCACCCTGGAGTTCCCCAAGATCGAGGACAAGCGCCAGGAGGCTCGCGTATTGCATATCGAGGAGGGCGAGGGGAGCTCGCAACCGCAATGACCAGACCGTCAGGGGAGCCCCAGGACGAGGCGATCAAGATCCCCGACGTCTTGCCCGTCCTACCGCTCAAGGACACCGTCGTCTTCCCGTACATCATCCTGCCGCTGTCGGTGGGCCGGGACAAGAGCGTGCTGGCGGTCGACCGGGCGCTGTCGGAGAGCCGAGTCATCATGCTGGTGGCGCAGCGCGACGCCGCCATCGACAACCCTGGCGAGGCCGACCTGTTCGAGATCGGCACCGCGGCGGTGATCATGCGGATGCTCAAGCTGCCTGACGGCCGCATCCGCATCCTGGTGCAGGGGCTGGCGCGAGCCCGCCTGCAGCACATCAGCCAGGTGGAGCCCTATCTGCAGGCCAAGATCGAGCGTATCGAGGAGCCCGAGCCCGCGGCCCCCACCATGGAGATCGAGGCCCTGGTGCGTTCGGTCAAAGAGAGCATGGACCGCGCCGTCACCCTGGGCAAGGGGATCTCGGCGGAGGTCATGGTCATCGCCGCCAACCTGGAGGACCCGGGGCGGCTGGCCGACCTGGCGGCGAGCAATCTCGAGCTCAAGCTGGCGGAGGCCGAGACCATCCTGGAGACGATCGACCCCATCGAGCGCCTGCGCAAGGTGAGCGACCTGCTGGTGCGGGAGATCCAGGTGCTCACCATGCAGCAGGAGATCTCCTCGCAGGCGCGGGGCGAGATCGACCGCAGCCAGCGGGAGTACTTCCTGCGCCAGCAGCTCAAGGCCATCCAGCAGGAGCTGGGCGAGGGCGAGGAGCTGGCCGAGGAGATCGCCGGTTACCGCCATCAGGCGGAAGAAAAGAAGATCCCCCCCGAGGCGCGGGAGGAGCTGGAGCGCCAGATCCGCCGCCTGGAGCGCAGTCACCCCGAGAGCGCGGAGACGCAGATCATCCGTACCTACCTCGACTGGCTGACGGCCCTGCCCTGGGGGATCACCTCGGAGGACGACCTCGACCTCGACCACGCGCAGGCGGTGCTGGACGAGGACCATTACGATCTCGAGAAGGTCAAGGAGCGTATCCTCGAGTACTTGGCGGTGCGCAAGCTCAAGCCGGACACCCGCGGCCCCATCCTCTGCTTCGTGGGGCCGCCGGGCGTGGGCAAGACCTCGCTCGGGCGCTCCATCGCCCGCTCGCTGGGGCGCAAGTTCGTACGCATCTCGCTCGGCGGCGTGCGCGACGAGGCGGAGGTCCGCGGCCATCGCCGCACCTACGTCGGCGCGCTGCCCGGCCGCATCGTCCAGGGCATCCGCCAGGCCGGTACCAGCAACCCGGTGTTCGTGCTCGACGAGATCGACAAGATCGGCGCCGACTTCCGGGGCGACCCGTCGTCGGCCCTGCTGGAGGTGCTCGACCCGGAGCAGAACTTCAGCTTCGTCGATCACTACCTCGGCATCAACTACGACCTGTCGCGGGTGATGTTCATCGCCACCGCGAATATGCTGGAGCCGATTCAGCCCGCCTTCCTCGACCGCATGGAGGTCATCCGCCTGACCGGCTACACGCAGGAGGAGAAAGTGCGCATCGCCCGCCTCCACCTGATCCCCAAGCAGCTCCGGGAGAACGGCCTCACCGAGGAGCAGATCACCTTCTCCGAAGCGGCCATCCGGGAAGTCATCTCCGGATACACCAAGGAGGCCGGGCTGCGCAACCTGGAGCGGGAGCTGGCGGCCCTCTGCCGCAAGGTGGCGGTGAAGGTGGCGCGCGGCGAGGAGACGCGGCTGGAGATCGATCCCGAGCTGGTGGAGAAGTTCCTCGGCGTCCGCAAGCACTTCGCCGAGGAGCTGCTGAACCGTGATCGCGTGGGGGTCGCGACCGGCCTCGCCTGGACGGCGGTGGGCGGCGACCTTTTGTTCATCGAGGTGGTGGCGGTGCCCGGCAAGGGGCAGCTCCTGCTCACCGGCCAGCTCGGCGACGTAATGAAGGAATCGGCGCAGGCGGCCCTCTCCTACGCCCGCTCCTGGGCCGGCACCCACGGCATCGCCGACGACTTCTTCGGCAAGCACGACCTGCATGTGCACGTGCCGGCGGGATCGATCCCAAAGGACGGTCCTTCGGCCGGCATCACCATCGGCACAGCCATCCTTTCGGTGCTCACCGCCAAACCGGTGAACCGGCGGGTGGCGATGACGGGCGAGATCACGCTGCGCGGCGACGTGCTGCCCATCGGCGGATTGAAAGAGAAGGTCCTGGCCGCGAAGCTCGCCGGCGTCCATACGGTGATCGTTCCGAAGCTCAACCGCCGCGACCTCACCGAGATCCCGGCGACGATCACCGAGGGGCTCACCTTCCATTTCGTCGATCACATGGACGAGGTCTTGAAGCTCGCGCTGATCGATGAAGAGCCGGCCGCCGTACCCCTCGAGCCCCCTACGGTTGCCAGCGAGCAGCCGCAGACCACCACCGTCTGAGGTCCGACCGAGGCTGATGTCCGCGAACGGCGAGGACCGGCTCCTGCGCTGGCTGCGCGGCCGGCTCGTGACGCCGCTGATCGGCGACGACGCCGCCATCCTTCCTTCCCTCGGAGCAGTGGCGGTGACGGTGGACAGCCAGATCGCCGGCGTTCATTTCCCGCCGGATCTTGCGGAAGCCGATCTCGCCCGCCGCCTGCTGGCGGTGAACCTTTCGGATCTCGCGGCGATGGGCGCCATCCCCGCCTACGCCTTCCTCGCCCTCTCCGCGGCGCCGGGCTTCGATCACAAAAAATTCTTCCTGTCGTTCCTCGCCGCCGGCCGGCGGTACGGCCTGACCCTCGCTGGCGGCGATCTGGCGCGGCACCCCGGCGGCACCATCGCGACGCTGACATTGATCGGAACGAAAGACGAGGACGCCCGCTGGCTGCAACGCCGCGGCGCCGAGCCGGGGCACGCTTTATGGTTGGGTGGGACGGTGGGCGAATCCGCCGCCGGCCGGCTGCTGATCGAGCGCGGCGCCCGTCTCGCCGGTTCACGCGTCGATCTTCCCGCCTTTTGCCAAGCGTTTTCTTCCCCATTGCGCGCTGCCGCGCGGCGAGCCGTCCGCCGCCATCTGCGGCCACAGCCGCAGCTCGCCCTCGGCCGCTGGCTGGGCGCGCAGCCCGCGACCAGCGCCACGATCGCGGCGATGGACGTATCCGACGGGGTGGCGCGCGATCTCCATCGTCTCTGTCACGAAAGCGGCGTGGGCGCGGAGATCGCGGCCGAAGCGCTGCCTTTCACAGCGAGCTTCACGACGCTCTGCGCAGCGCTCGGTGCCGATCCTTTGGAGCTGGCGCTCGCCGGCGGCGAGGACTATGTGCTGATCTTCACCCTGCCGCCAGAGCTCGCGCCGCCGCCCGAGCTCGGCGGCCGGCGCATTGGAGCGATCACTCGCCGCGGCCTCTTCATCGTGCGCGACGGCGCCCGGAGGGAGCTGTCCAACGCAGGCTGGGATCACCTTTCAGACGGTAAAAAATGAAAGACCCCGGCGCGACGCCGGGGTCTTGAAGGCGATGCCGAAAGCAAGCGCGGCGATCAGCGGAAAAGCTTCTGCAGGTTCTTGACCAGTCCCTTGAGCTTCTTCTCGAGGCTCTGCTGCCCCTTTTCGATCGCCTTGATGCGCTGCGCCACCGCCTGGCTCAGATCGCTCGCGATCCCGCGCCCGGCCGGACGACCGGGCGGACGGCCGGGTGGACGACCGGGTGGACGACCGGGTGGACGACCGGCGCCCGAGCCCTTCTTGCGGCCGCCGCGGCCGCTCTCGCTGCGGAGCTGGCGGAAAGCCTCCACCGCCTGCGGATGGAAACGCCGCGCGCGGCCCTTGCCCTCGTGCGGCAGGCGATCGGAGTAGAGGCGGACGTAGCGCACGAGCGTCGGATAGGAGATCCCCGTCGTCTCGCTGATCTGCGTCAGCGTCAGGAGATTGCCGGACTTCTTCTGTGCGCGCCCACCGCGCGCCGGAGCCGGAGCGGGCGCGTTCTTGCGCGGACGGCCGCGGCGAGCGGCCGGCGCCGGCGCTGCCGCCGCCGGTGACGTTTTGCGCCCACCCCGCTTTGATGCGGCGGCCTTGGCGGGACGGCCGGGACGGCGCTTGCTCGCCACCGGCTTCTTCTCGGCCCGCGGCGCGGACGCGTCCTTGCGCGGCCGGCCCCGGCGACCGACGTTCTCGTTCTTGATTTCATCGAAGACCGGCAGCGCGCTGTCGGGATAGCGCTGCTTGCGCCCCTTGCCGACCGAGGGGATCCGGTCCTGATAAAGCTTCTTGTAGCGTTGAAGGGTCGGCATCGAAATGCCGCTCTTCTGCGAAATCTCGGAGAGTGTGTAGAGCTTGTCCTCCGCCGTATCGGTCCGGCGCTGGGTTTCAGGTTCAGCCATGATGTTCCTTTTGCCTCCTCGTTGGGTATCGGAATCTATGAGATGAGACGGGTACTTTCAAAATCCAGACTCATTATCAAAAACCGGACCCTACCTGTCAATAGGTTCGTGAAAAAATCTTCAACTCGGGCTCAGAAGGGGGGTTTGAGACGCGATCTAACGTAGAATCCCGGCCCATGAACGGCGACACCAAGAAAGAGATCTACCGCGAAGCCCTGCGGGAGCTCGACGCCGTGCTCGCGGACGTCGACGACCCGATCACCGCGATGGCGACCTGCGCCTCGGTCCTCCATCAAAAGCTGCCTTACGCGAGCTGGACCGGTTTCTATCGCGTGGTGGCGCCTCGGCTGCTGCGGGTCGGCCCCTATCAGGGACCGCTCGGATGTCTCGAAATCTCCTTCGATCGCGGTGTCTGCGGCGCCGCCGCGCGGCAACGCGCGACGCAGCTCGTGCCCGACGTCCATGCGTTTGCCGGTCATATCGCTTGCGACGCAGCGGCGCGCTCGGAGATCGTGATTCCGATCTACGATCCGCGCGGCGAGCTGGTGGCGGTGCTCGATCTCGATTCGCATCAGCCGGCTGCGTTCGACGACGACGATCGCGAAGGTCTGGAGCGTATCGCCGAGCGGCTGCGCCCCAGCCTGGGCGGCGACCGCGCGGCGTTTTACATTCCCTAGCGGGCACCGGTGACGCCGATCCCGAAGCGCCGCAAGTAATACGAGAACGTCTGGCGCGAAACGCCGAGCCAGCGGGCGGCGGCGCTGAAGTTGTCGGGGTGGCGCTCCAGCGCCTCGACCACCTGACGACGCCGCAAGTCGTCGAGCTGACGGTGATAGGAACCCCGGGGCGAACCTCCCGCCGCCGGCAGCTCCAGGTGCTCGGGCTCGATCGATCCGTCGCCGGCCAGCGTCGCCGCCAGCGCCAGCACATTCTGCAGCTCCCGCACGTTTCCCGGCCAGCCGTGCGCCAGGAGCGAGGCGCGGGCGGCGCTCGAAAGCCATGCTGATCTCTCCGCTCGCCCCGACCGATCATTGCCCAGCCGCGCCAGGAAGTGCTCGGCGAGTTGCAGGATGTCGTCTCCCCGGTCGCGCAACGGTGGCAGCTCGACGCAACCCACCCGCAATCGAAAGTAGAGATCGCGCCGGAAGGCCCCCTCCTCCACCATCCGGGCCAGGTCGCGGTGGGTGGCGGCCAGCACCCGCACGTTCACCCGCCGCGCCTCGCTCTCCCCCAACCGGCGGACCTCCCCCTCCTGCACCACCCGTAGCAGCAAGCCCTGGGCGGGAAGGGGGAGGTCGCCGATCTCGTCCAGCAGCACCGTGCCGCCATGGGCCGACTCGAACACCCCCTTGCGGTCACGGTCCGCACCGGTGAAGGCGCCGCGGGCGTGGCCGAACAGGTCGGAGAGCAGCAGGGTTTCGGAGAGGGCCGCGCAGTTGACGGCCAGGAACGGACCGCCGGAGCGGGCACTGGCGCGATGGAGTTGCCGCGCCGCCAGCTCCTTGCCGGTGCCGCTCTCGCCCAGGATCAGCACCGGCAGGTCGCCCGGAGCGAGGCGGGCGATCCGCGCCAGGGCCGCGTGCAGGACGGGGCTCTCCCCCACCAGACCGCCGGCAGGGGCGGCGGGCGGTGGCGCGGCTGAGACCGCGGCCGGCGCCGCGCTCCGCCCGAGATCGCGGATGGCGAGAGCGAAGATCGCCCGCAGGGCGTCGTCCGCCGCTGCGGCCCGCAACGCCAGGTGCCCCGCCTCCAGGTCGACGGCCAGTTCCGCCGGTCCCCCCGGTCCCGGCACCAGGAGCCGCAGCTCGTCCGCCGTGGTGAGCGACAGCTCCGCGCCGGGGTGGCCGGCTCCGGCCAGCAGGGCGGCCAGGGCCTCCGGATCGCCCGGCGCCCGCTCGAGGTAGGCGGCCAGGACGCGCCAGGGGCCGCCGTCCCGGGCTTCCAGGATCTCCGCCGGCCAGACCGCCCCCACGCGCCGGAGGGTGACGGCGGCGGTGCGCAGCCAGTGGACGGGCGCCGAGCCCGGGACGGCGATCTCGGCGTCGAAGACCAGCCGGGCGGCCCGGTAGGGTTCCAGGATGGCCAGCGGCTCCCAGCTTGCGACGGCAGCCCCGCTCCCGAGGAGCCCCGCCCAGAGGGTCGCGAACGGGGTCTCCGCCGCCTCGCGCAGGGCCCCTGCCATGTCGCCGGCCTGCGCCCGCACCGCCGGCCGCTCCTCGGGCTCCAGCTCCTCCAGGATCACCGCCGGCACCAGGGCCAGAAAGGCGGCGGCGTCCTCGCGCCGGCCCAGCCAGGCCAGGGCCCGGGCCGCGAGGAGATCAGGGATGGCCCGGCGCTGGTCGCAGCGGGCCAGCGCCTCCCGGGCCTCCCGGCAGAGACCCAGGGCCGCGACGGGCCGGCCGAGGGCCAGCTCGAAGCGGGCCGCGAGCTCGAGGTCCTGGGCGAGGCCCCGCAGGTTCCCCGAGCGCCGGTTCTCCTCCTGCGAGCGGGCCAGGGTCTCCGCCACTCCGGCGAGCCGGCCGCGGCGGACGCGGATCTCGGCGATGTTGAAGCGGGCGAGCGTCGTTTTGCGGGGGCCGTCGCAGCCCGCCTCCAGGCGCAGGAGGTGGAGAAAGGCGCGCTCGGCCCCGGGGAGGTCGCCGACCCGGGCGCGGGCGAGGCCGAGGTCGTTCCACAGGCTGGCCGCCTCGCGCCGGCGGCGATTCCGGCGCCCCTCCCGCAGGGCCCGGACGGCGCTCTCCACCGCCTCCGAACCGCCGCCCGGATCTTCGCCGGCGCGCAGGGCTCGGAGCTGGTGCCAGCGCCAGGCCAGGTCCGGATCGTCCAGGGCCGGGCGGGCCTGCTCCAGGAGCCGCTGCATGGCGTCGAAGTCGCGCCGGTCCCAGGCCGCGCCGGCCGCGGCCAGCCGTGCGTGGAGGGCGGCGCGCGAGTCGCCGGCGGTCTCGTCGAGAGCGCGGCGGATCCAGAAGCCGGCGCGGCCGGGCTTGCCGCGGTTGGCCTCCACCCGGGCGGCGATCTCCGCCAGCTCGGCCACCTGGTCTGGCCGCAGAGGGGCATCCTCCAGCCCCCTCAGGGTGGACTGGGCGGCGCCGAGCTGACCGAGGTCGAGCTGGCAGCGCGCGGCGAGCGCCCGGGCCGCGGGTGAGCGCAGACCGGCGAGCCCCTCCAGGGCCGTCTCGAACCGGCCCAGGGCGATCAGCGCCGACGCCCGTTCGACACGCTCCGCATCGGATTGCGGCGGCCGGCGCTCCCAGGCCGCCACGGCCGCCCGCCAGCGCCCCGCCGCTGCCAGCTCGGCGGGAGTGCCCTCTTCCTCCAGGTTCCAGAGGGAGCGCCCAGCCGGCCCGGCGAGCAGCTCCGCGAGGCCGGACAGCGAGCGGCCGCGGGCCAGGAGGCGAGCGCGGAAGGGGTGGGATCCCGCCACCCAAAGCTGGCCGGGAGCGATCTCGCCGGCCAGGGCCCGACGGGCCGCCGCCAGGTCCGGCCGCCAGAGAAAGGGCGCCGCTTCCAGGATCTGCGCCACCGCCTCGTCCGGGGAGAGCGGCACGAGCGACTGCCGCCAGTCGTCGAGCAACGCCCGCATGGCCCGCCGCCCCTCGCCCCGGCCGGCCACCGGACCCTCGCCGAAGAGGAGAGCCGTCAGCTCCAGCAGGAGGTCCTGCGCCGGGCGAGCGGAAAGGCCGGGATCGTCCGCCACCGCCAGCAGGCCGCCGGGAGCGATCCGCGCCCCTTCCCAGCCGGCGAGGTGCCGGCCGGCGCGGCCGAGGAGGGAGAGGAGACTCGCCGCCTGGAGGAGGACGCCCACCCGCTGGCGGTCCGTCAGCCAGGCGGCGGACAGGGGAACGCTCCGCGCCGGGAATTCAAGGCACGGATGGACGACACCGAACGACCCTCGCGTGTCCTGAGGGGATACCATGGTTCCAGCCATGATATCGCAAACACGTGCCGCTCAGATCTGGAGGATTTTCATCAAGTCCCGCCAGAACCCCGGATACGACTTCGAGACCACCTCCGGATGGTCGATCACCACGCCCGGCCGGCGCAGCCCCACCAGGGCCAGGCTCATGGCGATGCGGTGGTCGCCCCGCGGGTCGACGTGGACGCTCTCGGAGGGCGGCTCGGCCTCGCTCCACAGGCCGGGAATCCAGAGGCTGTCACGCCCCTCCCGGACGTCGGCGCCCAGCTTCTCGAGCTCGGTGGCCATCGCCTCCAGGCGGTCGCTCTCCTTGATGCGGAGATGGGCCACGTTGTGGATCAGCGTCTCCCCTTGAGCGAACGGCGCCAGGGCGGCGAGGGTGGGCACCTGGTCGGGCATGTCCGAGAGATCGGCCTTGATCCCCCGCAGCTCGCCGCCGCGGACCCGCAGCAGCTCCCCCTTCCAGAAGACCTCCGCCCCCATCTCGGTCAGCAGGTCCATGAGCTCCCGGTCCCCCTGGCGGGAGTCGGGGGAGAGGCCCTCCAGCAGGACCTCGCCGCCGGTCAGGGCGGCGGCGGCGGCCGGGTAGCAGGCGGCCGAATAGTCGCCCTCGACCCGCAACCGCCCGCCCCGCAGCGCCGAGGGACGCACGCGGTAGACACGGGGCCCGACCCGCTCGATGTGGCCGTCGAAAGCGGTGGCCGCGGCCAGGGTGACGTCCACGTAGGGCCGGGAGGTGAGCGAGGGGACCTCCACCATCACCGGCTCCGGTGCCCGCAGGGCGGCCATGAGGATGGCCGAGAGGTATTGGCTGGACTCGCCGGCGTCGAGAGTCGTGGTGCCGCCGCGCAGGCTGCCGCCTTCAATGCACAGGGGGATGTAGCCGGGCTCGGCCAGATAGTCTAGGCGGGCCCCCAGGCTGCGCAGGGCGTCCACCAGCGGCCCCACCGGCCGCTCCCGCAGGCGCGGCACGCCGTCGAGGCGCCAGCGGCCGGGGATCACGGTGAGCGTCGCCACCAGGAAACGCAGCATGGTGCCGGCGTTGCCGCAGAAGATCTCCACCTCGCCGGCCGGACGCTCCTCCGGCGTCAGGCGCACTTCGTCGTCCCTCTCCTCCACCTGAAATCCACAACGGCCCAGGGCGGCGAGGAAGAGGCGCGTATCCTCGGCGAAGAGGGGGCGCTCGACCACCACCGGCGCGCCTGACAGCAGCGCCAGGTTGAAGTAGCGGTGGGTGAGGCTCTTCGACGAAGGCACCCGCAGCCGGCCCCGCGCCCGCCGGCCGCTGGGCACTGCGAAGGGTTCAACCGGCGTCGAAGACGAGTCCGTCATAGCCGAGCTCCACTCCCGGCGGCAGCGGCACGGCCGGGGCGTCGTGGTCCACGTCGTGAGTAAGGTGAGTGAGGATGGTACGGCGGGCGCCGATGCGGGCCGCCGCCGCGAGCGCCTCCTGGACCGAGAAGTGCGTCGGGTGGGGCCGGTAGCGCAGGGCGTCCAGGATCAGGACCTCCACCCCCGCGAGCAGTCGGAAGCTCTCCTCGGGGATGCGATTGGTGTCCGTGACGTAGGCGAAGGAGCCGATACGGTAGCCATAGACCTCCAGCTCGCCGTGCCAGACGGGGACCGGCACCACCGTCCGGCCCAGGAGTTGGAAGGGTGCGGCGACCGGGATCAGCTCGAGCTGCGGCTTGCCGCCCCCCTCCTGCCCCGCCTCGAAGATATAGGAGAACATCCGCCGGATGCGGGCCAGCGTCGCCTCCGAGCCATAGCAGGGGATGGCCGTCCTCTGCTTGAAGTTGAAGATGCGGACGTCGTCGAGGCCGAAGACGTGATCGGCGTGGGCGTGGGTGAAGAGCACCGCGTCCACCCGCGGCAGGCCGAAGCGCAGCGCCTGGGCCCGCAGGTCCGTGGGCGTGTCGACGAGGACGACGTCGGGGCCCATCTCCAGCTTCAGGCCCACGCGCCAGCGCTTGTTCCTGGGATTGTCGGACCGGCAGACGGCGCAGGTACAGCCGATCACCGGCACGCCGGTGGAGGTGCCGCTGCCGAGCATGGTGACGCGAAAGGACATGGGCCGGATGAGTTTACCGCAGCCACTCCACCTGGCGGCTGTGGAACCAGGCGTCGAGGAGCCGCACCTCGCCGCCCTGGACGGTCCATACCCGGGGCTCGTGGAAGTGACCCAGGAGGAGCACGTCGTGCCCCTCGGCCAGCCGGCGCTCGGCGTAACGGCGGATGGCCTCCTCGGGCAACGCCGCCCGGTGCTTGAAATTGGTCCTGGAGAGTCTCTTCTCGGTCGAGTGGACGGCGCGGTGGGCGAGCCCCCGGGGCGTGTGGCGGATGACGAAGCGGACGGGCGCGCTCTTCGACAGCCGGCGCCAGAAGCGGTACTGCCAGTCGCGGTCGTTCAGGCCGTCGCCGTGCACGGCGAGGTAGCGGACGCCCCCCACGGTGAAGGCGGTCTCCAGGGCGACGCGGTCGAAGGCGTCGGCGTAGGGGCTGCCGGCGAGGAAGAAGTCGCGGTTCCCCTCCACGTAGTCGATCTCGATCCCCTGACGCCGGAGGTCTCGCAGAGCCGCCACCACGGCGGCGATCTCCGCCGTCTCGAAGCTGGGGAAGCCCACCCAGGCCTGGAAGAGATCGCCCATCAACACCAGCCGACGGCACCCCTGGGAGGGGAGGGCCTCAAGCTGGGCCACGAGCGGGCCGGCGGGACCGCCCGGACCGCTCAGGTGGGCGTCGGCGATGAGGGCGACGGACATCTAGACGATTACACGTAGTCGATTACACGATCGACAACCGCGGCTTCATCTCGTCCTGCCGGGCGACCTCCTCGACCACCGCCTCGGCAACGTGCCGGAAGGCCTCGGCGTGGGGCCCCGTGGGCTCGGCGACGGTGATGGGGACACCGGCGTCGCCGCCGAGGACGATTTTTGGATCGAGGGGGATGGAGCCCAGGAAGGCCGTCTCCAGGAGGTCCGCCGTCCTCCTGCCGCCGTCCTTCTTGAAGATGTCCGTGGTCTCGCCGCAGTGCGGGCAGACGAAGGTGGACATGTTCTCGACGATACCGATGACCGGCACGTTGACCTTGCGGAACATGGCGAGCCCCTTGCGGGCGTCGATCAGCGCCACCTTCTGGGGAGTGGTGACGATCACCGCGCCGGCGAGCGGGATGCGCTGGGTGACGGTGAGCTGGGCGTCGCCCGTGCCCGGCGGCAGGTCGAGGACCAGGTAGTCGAGCGCCCCCCACTCCACATCACCCAGCATCTGCTCAATGGCCCGCATGACCATGGGGCCGCGCCAGATCACCGGCGTATCCGTCTCCAGGATGAAGCCGAGCGACATCACCGTGACGCCGTACTTGACGAAGGGATGGATGCGGTTGCCCACCACCCGCGGCTTCTCCGTGATGCCGAACATCATGGGCACGGAGGGGCCGTAGATGTCGGCGTCGAGCAGCCCCACCCGGTGACCGAGCTGGGCCAGGGCCACGGCCAGATTGGCGGCCACCGTGGACTTGCCCACCCCACCCTTGCCGCTGGCCACCGCCACCACGTGGCGAACCTCCGGGATCAGGTTGGCGTCCTGGGAGATCGCCTTCTGGGCCGCCTCCTCCCGGCCGGGCGGCTTCACCACCTGGATGTTGACCTTCACCGCTTCCACCCCGGGCAGGGCGCGGAGCGTCCGCTCCACCTCCTCCCGCACCTTCTCGCCGGCCGCCGGATTATGGGTGGCCATCTGCAGGTCAACCGCCACCGTGCCGGCGACTGCCTGCACCTGGTGCACGAAGCCGAAGGAGACGATGTCCCGGCTCATGCCCGGGAACTTCACCCCCTTGAGGGCGTCCCACACCGTGGATTCGAAATCGTTTGACATGTCGAGAGATCCCTTCCGATGAATCGCTTCCTTTGAAATCGTACCACAAAGGTCCTGTTTTAGTCGGTTCCCTCGCCCAGCTCCAGCCCGGCCAGCGCGGCCACCTGGCGCCGCACCTCGTCCATCAGCTCGCGCTTGCGCCGCAGGCCGTACTCGGCCGTCTGAATGGGGGCGCCATAGGTCACCACGGCCGTGCCAGGGTGGATGCGGAGCCCGCCCCGCGAGCGGATGGCCCGCGTCCCCCGGATGCCCACGGGGACGATGGGCAGGCCGCTCTTCAAGGCCAGCAGGAGGCCGCCGCGCTGGAAGGGGAGGAGGGTGTCGGTCGGGGAGCGGGTCCCCTCGGGGAACATGAGGATGGAGGTCCCCCCGCGCAGCCGCTCCGCCGCCGAGGCGAAGGTCTGGCGCGCGGTGCTGCGGTCGGCCCGGTCGACCGGGATGAAGCCGCCGGCCCAGAGTCCCCAACCGAAGATGGGGATCTGGAAGAGGCCGCGCTTGGCCACCATCCGCACCTGGCCGGGGGAGGTGGCGAGCAGCACCGGGATGTCGTAGAGGCTCTGGTGGTTGGCGAGGAAGACGCAGCTCCGGCCGGGCTCGATACCCGGGTCGTAGCGCGCCTCGACCCGCACCATGCTGGCGGCCAGCAGCCCGTTGGACCAGATGCGCATGATGACGAACATCCAGCTCCCCCGAGGCGGGATCCAGGAGACGGCGATGCCGGCGAGAGAGAGGATGAACGAGCCGATCACCAGGTAAAGGTTGCCGGTGAGGGTGGCGATGGCGGTCAGCCACGCGGGCGGGGCGGCTTGAGGGGGTTCGCTCAATGGGAATCTCCGGTAGGCGCCATTCTACGCCCGGGGCGGCGGCGTCCAGCCTGCTAGAATCCATCCTGTGGCCATGACCAGCCCCTTCGTCCGCCGCTTCCGGCTGCTGAGCCTTTTGTGCGGCAGCCTGGTGGCGGGGGCGCTGTACGACCTCGCCTTCGCCGTCCTGATGGTGGCGGCCCCGCAGGTCCCGGCACGGATCTTGAAACTGCCGCTGCCGCCCCTGCCGGAGGGGAGATTCTATCTGTGGATCATGGCCGTCTTCCTGCTGATGCTCGCCGCGCTCTACCTCGCCGCGGCCCGCGACCCGCGCCGCTACAGCGCGATCATCGCCGTGGCCATCGGCGGCCGGGCGCTGGGAGCGGCGGCTCTGGCCGCGGCCGCCCTCACCGGCTCCGGCCTCGGAGGGCTCGTGCCCCTGGCCGTGGCGGACCTGGCCTTCAGCATCCTGCACGCCGCCTCCTGGTGGCCCATCCGCTCGTGAAAGCCCGGAAGATCGCGGATATCGCGGCCCGGACAGGCGAGCTGGGGATCCTCACCCGCCGGGCGTTCCTCGCCATGATCGCGCCCCCCTATGAAATCGACCTGTGGGTGCGCCAGATGGAGCAGATCGGCGTCCGTTCCCTGGGGGTGGCGGGGATCACCACCATCTTCACCGGCATGGTCCTCGCCCTGCAGACCGCCCTCTCCCTGCCGGCCCTGGGGGTCAAGTACTACATCGGCTCCGTGGTTTCGAAATCCCTGGTGCGGGAGCTCGGGCCGGTGCTCACCGCCCTCATCGTGGGCGGACGTATCGGCTCGGGGATGACAGCCGAGATCGGCACCATGAAGGTCACCGAGCAGATCGACGCCCTGCGCGCCATGGCTGCCGACCCGGTGAAGAAGCTGGTGGCCCCCAAGCTGGTGGCCACCCTGGTGATGCTGCCCGCCCTCACCATCCTCGGCGACGCCCTCGGCATCCTGGGTGGCCTGATCGTCGCCACCTTCACCCTCGACCTCGCCCCCGGGCTCTACGTCAACGACGTGCTCGACACGCTGAACTTCGGGGACATCTGCAGCGGCATCGCCAAGTCCTTCTTCTTCGCCTACTTCATCACCATCATCGGCTGTTACAATGGCCTCAATACCACCGGCGGCGCCGACGGCGTCGGGCGGGCGACGACCAACACGGTGGTGCTCGCCGCGATCCTCGTCCTGATCTCCGATTTCTTCCTCACCAAGCTGTTCTACCTCCTCCCTTGAGATGGAGTCGACGTGGCCGAAGCGCTGTTCGAGGTTCGCGGGCTGACCAAGCGGTATGGCGACCGGGTGATCCTGGACGACCTGGACTTCGACATCCTGCGCGGCGAGTGCTTCGTGATCCTGGGGCGGTCGGGGACCGGCAAGAGCGTGACGCTGCGACAGTTGAACGGCCTGGAGAAGCCGGACGCGGGGAGCGTGACGTTCGACGGCACCGACCTGACGCAGCTCGAGGAGCGCAAGCTCTACCCGTTCCGCCGCCGCATCGCCATGCTGTTTCAGGGCGGCGCCCTGTTCGACTCGATGAACGTCTTCGACAACGTCGCCTTCCCGCTGCGCGAGCACGCCGGTCTCGACGAGGCGAAGATCGCCGAGACGGTGCGGCACAAGCTCGCCCTGGTGCGCCTGAAGGACGTCGAGGGGAAGATGCCCTCGGACCTCTCCGGCGGCATGAAGAAGCGCGTATCGCTCGCCCGCTCCCTGGCCCTCGATCCGGAGGTGATGCTCTTCGACGAGCCCACCACCGGGCTCGACCCCATCACCTCGGCCACCATCGGCAAGCTCATCAACTCGATCCAGAGGGAGCTGGGCGTCACCGCGGTGGTGGTGACGCACGACATCCCCCTCGCCCGCCGGGTGGGCGACCGCCTCGCCCTTCTCGCCGGCGGCCATTTCTGCTTCCTCGGCAACTGGCAGGAGGCCGACGGCTCCCAGGACCCGCAGGTCGCCGACTTCCTGGCCGGCCGGGAGGAGGATGAAGAGAATGTCGCCTAGAGCCCGCGAAGTCCGCGTCGGCCTGTTGATCCTCTCGGCTCTCGCCGTGCTCGCCACCGGCATCTTCCTCATCGGACAGAAGAAGAACCTTTTCTCCAGCAAGAACCATTACTACGTCGAGTTCAAGTCGGTGAGCGGCCTCAAGCCGGGCAACCCGGTGCAGCTCGACGGTGTGGACGTGGGCGCCGTGGAGCGGGTCGAGCTGCCGGCCAACCCCTGGCGGGGGATGATCCGGGTGTGGGTGCGGGTGGAGAGCCGCTACGCCTCGCGCCTGCGCGGGCCGGAAGGAGCGCAGGCGACGGTGCCCGGCCAGCTCCCCTCCGTGGCCCGCATCAAGACCCTGGGGCTGCTGGGCGACAAGTACATCGACCTCACCTCCGGCTCGCCCGGCTATCCGGTCATCCCCGACGGCGGCGCCATCCCGGCGGCGCAGCCCACCAACGTCGACGCCCTGATCGCCTCGGGCGAGGACGTGATGGACAACGTGGTGGCCATCTCGAGCTCGCTCAACAAGATCCTCAGCCGCCTGGAGCGGGGCGAGGGTTTCCTGGGCGAGCTGACCACGGACTCCGAGTCCAGCCGGCGACTCAAGGCCTCGCTCCTCGGCACCTCCGAGAGCCTGCAGCGGGTCGCCGGCAAGCTCGAGACCGGCCAGGGTCCCCTGCCGCGGCTGCTCAACGACCGCGCCATGGCGGACCAGCTCGCGCAGTCCATGGACCGCCTCCAGGGGCTGCTGACCCGGGCCGAGAGCGGCGAGGGACTCCTCCCCGGATTGCTCAACGACCCGAACGCCAGGGCGCAATTCAACGACACGCTCGCCTCGCTGCACAAGGTGGCGCAGGATCTGCAAGCATTTACAGCCGATCTGGAGAAGAGCAACGCCCTGCTCCCCCGTCTGGTGAAGGACGAGAAGTACGGCCGCGAGGTCACCGAGCAGCTCCGGCAGACGGTACAGAACCTCAACGAGGTCTCGCGCAAGCTGGACCAAGGGAACGGCACGGCGGCGAAGCTCATCAACGACCCCCAGATCTACGATGCCGTCAACGACGTCATCGTCGGCGTCAACCAGTCCCGGATCCTGCGCTGGCTGATCCGAAACCGGCAGAAGAAGGGGATCGAGACGAGATACGACGTGACCAAGAAGGCGATCGAGCAGACGGGCGGCCGAGTGGAGCCCTTGGAGGACAGAGACGAAGCGGCGCCGAAACCGCCGGCTCTGCCTGAGAAGCTGCCCGAGAAACCGCCCGCGCAGACTCCGCCGACGCCCGAGCCGGCCGCCACACCGCCACCCGCCGCCTGAACCGACGAAAGGGACTGCACTCGAGCCATGGCATCGCACATTCTGGTGACCGGCGGCGCGGGCTTCATCGGCTCGCACCTGACCCGACGACTGCTCGCCCGGGGCGACCGGGTGACCGTGCTGGACGACTTCAACGACTTCTACGACCCCGCCCGCAAGCGGGAGAACGTGGCGCCGCTCCTGGCGCGGCCCGACTACCGGCTGGTCGAGGGGGACATCCGCGACGAGCCTCGGATCGATCGCCTCTACGCCGAGGGGCGGTTCGACGCCGTGGTGCATCTCGCGGCGCGGGCCGGGGTGCGCCCCAGCCTGCAGGAGCCGATCCTCTATGAGGACGTCAACTGCATCGGCACCCTGCGGCTGCTGGAGGCCGCGAAGCGGCATGGGCCGAAGACGTTCATCTTCGGCTCCTCCTCCTCCGTCTACGGCATCAACGAGAAGGTCCCCTTCGCCGAGGCCGACGAGGTCAACCAGCCCATCAGCCCTTACGCTACCACCAAGCGCGCCGGCGAGCTGCTGTGCTACAACTATCATCACCTCTATGACTTCCGGGTGGCCTGCCTGCGCTTCTTCACCGTCTACGGCCCGGGGCAGCGCCCGGAGATGGCCATCCACAAGTTCACCGACCTGCTCTGGCGCGGCCAGACCGTGCCGATGTATGGCGACGGCGGCAGCCGGCGGGACTACACCTTCGTCGACGACATCGTCGACGGCCTGGTGGCGGCGCTCGATCTCGCGCCGGGCTTCGAGATCCTCAACCTGGGCGGCGCGGACACCACCTCTCTCCGCGATCTCGTGCACTGGATCGCCGGGGAGCTTGCCGTGGAGCCCAGGATCGAATATCTTCCAGCACAACCCGGGGACGTACCGATCACCTACGCCGACGTATCCAAGGCGGCGCGGATTCTGGGCTACTCCCCGAAGGTGCCCATCCGGGAAGGCCTGCGCCGTTTCGTTTCCTGGTATCGCGAGCGCGCCGAGCGCCTCAAAAACTCAAACATTTCCCAGCGAGCCTGAGCCCATATGAACATCTGTGTCGTCGGAAGCGGTTACGTCGGTCTGGTGACCGGCGTCTGTCTGGCGGACTTCGGGATGCACGTGGTGGGAGTGGACAAGGACCGCGCCAAGGTGGAGGCCCTGTCCCGGGGCAAGGTCCCCATCTACGAGCCCGGCCTCGAGACCCTCGTCCAGAAGAACATGGAAGAGGGCCGTCTGCGCTTCACCACCGAGCTCGGTCCCGCCATCGAGGAGGCCCAGGCCGTCTTCATCGCCGTGGGCACGCCGCCGAAGTCCGACGGCTCGGCCGATCTCACCTTCATCCGCGAGGTCGCCGCCTCCATCGCCCAGCACCTGAACGGCTACAAGATCATCGTCACCAAGAGCACGGTGCCCATCGGCACCGGCCAGATGATCGAGGCCATCGTCCGCGAGGGCGCGGGGAGCCGTCACAAGTTCGCGGTGGTGAGCAACCCCGAGTTCCTGCGCGAGGGCTCGGCCATCGAGGACTTCATGCACCCCGACCGGGTGGTCATCGGCACCCGCGATCCCCGGGCCGCCGAGCTGATGATGGACGTCTACTCGCCGCTCGCCGCCGCGGACGTGCCATTCATCACGACCGACGTCGAGACCGCCGAGCTCATCAAGTACGCTTCCAACGGCTTCCTCGCCACCAAGATCTCGTTCATCAACGAGGTGGCCGAGATCTGTGAGGCCTGCGGCGCCAACGTCGAGGTGGTGTCCAAGGGCATGGGGCTCGACAACCGGATCGGCCCGAAGTTCCTCTCCGCCGGCCCCGGCTTCGGCGGCTCCTGCTTCCCCAAGGATACCCGGGCCGCGGCCCAGATCGCCCGCGACCAGGGTCTCAAGTTCCGCATCATCGAGGCCGTCCTCGAGGTCAACGAGGCCACCCAGAAGCGGATGATCGCCAAGATCGAGGACGCCTTGGGCGAGACCACCGGCAAGACCCTCGCCGTCCTCGGCCTCTCCTTCAAGCCGAACACGGACGACCTGCGCGAGTCGCCGGCCCTGCCCATCGTCCAGGGGCTGCTCGACCGCGGCGCCACCGTGCGGGCCTTCGACCCGGAGGCCATGGAGGGGTGCAAGCCCCTGTTCCCCACCCTCACCTACTGCGAGAACGCCTATGAGGCCGCCGAAGGGGCCGACGCCCTGGTCATCATCACCGAGTGGAACCAGTTCCGGAAGCTGGAGCTGGACCGCCTGTACGAGCTGCTGCGCCAGCCTCTCGTCATCGACCTGCGCAACCTCTACGATCCGGACAAGATGGCCGCCGCCGGCTTCCGCTACGTCTCCATCGGCCGCCCGGAGGGGGTCCCGGAGACGCGGCCCACCGCCGTGATCGAGCCGGTCCGCGCCGCAAGGGGCCGGTCATGAGCCGCGCCGTCATCACCGGCGGTGCCGGCTTCCTCGGCTCCCACCTCTGCGAGCGGGCCCTCGCCGAAGGGCACCAGGTGGTCTGCGTCGACAACCTGCTGACCGGGCGGACGGAGAACGTCGCCCACCTCCTGGACCGGGACGGCTTCGAATTCCTGCAGCACGACGTCTCGAAGCCGTTCGAGGTGGACGGGCCGGTGGACTTCGTCCTCCACTTCGCCTCTCCCGCCTCGCCCATCGACTACCTGGAGCTGCCCATCCAGACCCTCAAGGTGGGATCGCTCGGCACCCACAACAGCCTGGGCCTGGCCAAGGCGAAGCGGGCGCGCTTCCTCCTCGCCTCCACCTCCGAGGTCTACGGCGATCCCAAGGAGCACCCGCAGAAGGAGACCTACTGGGGGAACGTCAACCCCGTCGGGCCGCGCGGCGTCTACGACGAGGCCAAGCGCTTCGCCGAGGCGATGACCATGGCCTATCACCGCTATCACGGCCTGGACGTGCGCATCGTGCGCATCTTCAATACCTACGGGCCGCGCATGCGGGTGCGAGACGGCCGGGTGGTGCCCGCCTTCGTCCAGCAGGCCTTGACCGGCGAGCCCATGACCGTCTTCGGCTCCGGCCAGCAGACCCGCTCCTTCTGCTACGTCGACGACCTCGTCGAGGGGATCTGGCGGCTGCTGATGAGCGACCTGCGCGAGCCGTGCAACATCGGCAACCCCCACGAGATGACCATCCTGGAGTTCGCCGAGACCATCCGCGCCGCCGTGGGCAGCGCGAGCCCCATCGTCTTCAAGCCGCTGCCGGTCGACGACCCGCAGACGCGGCAGCCGGATATCACCCAGGCCCGCGAGCGCCTGGGCTGGGAGCCGAAGGTGCCGCTGGCCAAGGGTCTGGAGAGCACCATCGCCTACTTCCGCGCCGTCCTCGCCGAGCAGCGCGCGGCGCACGTGTAGAATCCGGCCATGGAGAATCCACTCAAGGCCCTGAGCTACGCCCTCGAGAAGTACCCGCAGCGGGTGGAAATCGTGCCGGTCGAGGAACTGGTCACCGACAGCGCCCGGCAGAATGCCAAGCGCCCGGCCTACGTCACCCTGGCCGTCCCCGACGAAGTGGTGAAGAGTCTCAAGGGCCGGCGCGAGGAGCGCGACCTGCTGCTCCTGGTGCGGGTGCCGAAAGAGGTCCTGGAGCGCGCGGACAGCCTCATCATCCTTCCTGGAGAGGTGCGCTGATGGTGACCGTCCATTGCGCCCGCTGCGGCCGCCCCGAGGCCCCCGCCCTCCCCCGTCAGCCCCTCCCCGGCAAGCTCGGCGCCGAGGTGCGCGAGCGCGCCTGCCTCGACTGCTGGAATGAGTGGCAGAAGATGGAGGTCATGGTCATCAACGAGTTGCGCCTCAACTTCATGGACCCCGCGGCGCAGGAGACCCTGACCAGGCATATGAAGGAGTTTCTGTTCCCGGGTGAAGCGAAGCCGGGCGGGGAATCTCCGCTGACGCCGCTCAAGTGACTCCAATGCTCTACGGAAGCGAACCTGAAGACGAGACCGAATTAGAGTCAATCCCTGATTGGCAAAGGCAGATCCTGGAAGAGCGCCTCGCGGACCTTGAGCGCAATCCCAACGACGAGCAGACCTGGGAAGAGGTCAAGGCTGAGCTCTGGCCCAATCGTTGAGCGTTGAAGCTTACCTGAGAACAGAATGGGTTCAGATTCTTCCCGGGTGCCCCGCCGCACCCTGTTCCGCTTCGTCGCCCTGGTGGCCATCGTGGTCATCGGCTTCGCCGTTCTCCGCTTCACGCCGCTGTCTCAGTATCTGACGGTCGAGAAGATCTCGGCTCTCTTCGACCGGCTGCGGTCGACCTGGTGGGCGCCCCTGGCGCTGATCGCGACCTACGTCGTGCTCTGTCCGCTGGGAGTGCCGGCTTCGCCCATGATGCTGACCGGCGGGATGGTCTTCGGATTCATCCCCGGCTTCCTCCTCAACCTCCTGGGGACCTGGCTGGGAGGCGTCACGACCTACTTCCTGGGCCGCGTTCTGGGACGCGACTTCGTGGCGCACCTGGCGGGGAACCGCCTGAAGAAGGTGGAACGGGCCATCGCCCGGCGCGGCTTCTGGAGCCTCGTCGCGATACGCCTGCTGCCGATCCCCTATCCGCTGGTCAACTACTGCGCCGCGCTGACGGGAATTCCTCCGGGCCTCTTCATGGTCACCACCGTGCTGGGCCTGATTCCCGCCAACCTCCTCTTCGCCTACTTCGCCTCCGCCCTGGTTCACCTCGCCGGGCCGGAGCGCAACAAGATCTACGTCCAGTTCGGAGTAGTGATCGCCCTGCTCGTCCTGCTCACCGTGGCGCCGCAGGTGTGGATGGCGCGCAAGCGGAAGCGGCGGTACCTGGAGTTGAGGGAGCAGCGCTCGCAGAGATCCGGTAAGATCTCAGTGGGGTTGAACCCCTAGGAGGTCCTTATGCGAAAATTGTTCAGCCTTGAGTATTGGGTTGACGACGACTGGTACGTCGGGAGGCTCAAGGAGGTTCCGGGTGTCTTCAGTCAGGGTGAGTCGTTGACTGAGCTTGAGGAGAATATCCGGGATGCCTATCAGCTCTTGATTGAGGACCAGCCCGGCCCCGGCCAGACCGAGACCCGGGTGAAGGAGATCGAGGTCGAAGTTTGAAGCGACGCGATTTCATCCGGGAGTTGGTCCAAGAGGGCTGCGTCCTGGACCGGCATGGGGGCCGTCATGACGTCTACACCAATCCCGCCAACGGCAGGAAAGCGCCCCTCCCCCGACACAGCGAGATCAAGAACAGCCTGTGTGATCTGATCCGGAAGCAGCTCGGCCTTTAGCAGGAACACCTACTCCTCCCTACTACCACGATCAGCTCCGACAGGCCGCGTCGACAAACATCAGAGAGTTGTCTACTGACGCCAGTCCGATGTCTGTAGATCCAGGCTGCTGTGAATTCCCCCAGACCGTTGTCTCCAGATCCAGCCCGATGTCTACAGACGCCAGTCCGATGTCTGTAGATCCAGGCTGGTGTGAATTCCCCCAGACCGATGTCTACAGACATCAGACCGTCGTCTCCAGATCCAGCCCGATGTCTACAGACGCCAAGCCGACGTCTGTAGATCCAGGCCGGTGTGAATCCCCCCAGACCGATGTCTACAGACATCAGACCGTCGTCTCTGGATCCAGCCCGATGTCTACGGACGCCAAGCCGATGTCTGTAGATCCAGGCCGGTGTGAATCCCCCCAGACCGATGTCTACAGACATCAGACCGTCGTCTACAGATCCAGTCCGATGTCGACAGACGCCAGGCCGACGTCTGTAGATCCAGGCCGGTGTGAATCCCCCCAGCCCGATGTCTACAGACTCCAGGCCAGCGTCTCCGGACATCGGCTCGGCGTCTACGGCTCTCCTCACGCCTTCCCCAGCACCGCCTCCACCTCCGGTAAATCGATGAGCAGCGCGCCGCCGGTGACGGACTTGTCGGGGTCGAACTCATAGTCGCGGATCACCCGGCGGAAGACCTCTTTCAAGGCCCGCGCTCCCAGGCGGGGCTGGCGGCCGGCTTCGGTGGCGATGCGGCGCACGGCGTTCGGCGAGATCGCCAGGTGGATGCCCCGGCTCTCGAAATAGGACCGGCTCTGGTGGAAGGCCGACTCGGGGGTCTCGAGGAAGATGCGCACCAGCTCGTCCTGCCCCAAGTCCTGGAGCAGCACGACGGCGTCGAAGCGGGAGAGGAACTGCGGGCTCATCCCGTAGTCGAAGAGGTCCTCGTTGCGCAGCCAGTCCCGGAGGCGGAAGACGAGCTTCTCCGCCACCTTCCCGCCCTCGACCACGGTGACCGGCTGGAGCGCCCCACGGTCCTTGCCGATCGTCACCCGGTCGAAGACGGCGTCGTAGAGGCCCTCGAAGGCGCCGGCACAGACGAAGAGGATGTCCGCCGAGTTGACGACGACCGCGCCGCCGCCGGCCCAGGCCGGCAGGTTCACCGGCACGGCTTCGTTCTCGATGAGGGTCAGCAGGGCTTCCTGGGCGCGGATGCCCGCCACATTCGCCTGGCCCCCGACGTGGGAGCGGATCTTGTCCACCTCGTCCACGAACACCAGCCCCGAGGCGGCCCGGCGCAGCAGCATGTCGACCGGCGCGGCGGGGCCGAGTTGCTCGCGGGCGCGGTCCAGGAGGCGCCCGAGGACCGCCTCGCCGGGACGGCCCCGCTCGGCCTCCTCCCCCAGCACGTTGGCATGGATGCGCACCACCGCCGAGCGCGTCGCCAGCACCGGGTCCGACGCGAGATAACCCTCGACGGCCCGCATCAGGGTCGTCTTGCCCGTGCCGGACGAGCCAATCATCAGGATATTGCCCACCCGCAGCCCGGCCAGGTGCTTGGAGAGGGCCACGGAGATCTCCCGCACGGCCTCCTCCTGTCCCAGGATGCGCCGCGTGAGGGCGCCGGCGATCTCAGCCGGAGTGGGAGTGGCAAGGACCTGGGGCATGGTCCTCAGACCTCACACCCGCATCAACACCGCTCCCCAGTGGAGGCCGGCGCCGAGGGCGGCGAAGGCCACCAGCGCGCCTTCCGGAGCCTTGCCGAGACGGCGCGCCTCGTGGAAGGCCAGGGGCAGGGTGGCCGAGGTGGTATTGCCGTACTTCTGGATGTTGTTGTAGACCTTGTCGTCCGGCAGGCCCAGCACCTGCTGCGCCCTCTCGTTGATGCGCAGGTTGGCCTGGTGCATCACCAGGAGGTCGAGGTCCTGCGGCGTGTAGCCGCAACGCTTGAGGACCTCGACGGTCGCCTCCGGCATGCGGGTGACGGCGAGCTTGAAGACCTGCCGCCCATCCATTACCGGCACGGTCTCCGCAGCCTTGATCATGTCGCAGGTGACGAACGGCCGCCGCGCCGAGCCGCCGCCCGGGACGTAGAGGATGTCCTTGTGGTTGCCGTCGCCGTAGAGGGCCGCGGCGAGGATCCCCCGACCGCCATTGCCATCCGCCGGCTGCGCCCGGAAGACCATGGCCCCGGCGCCGTCGCCGAACAGCACGAGCAGGTGGCGGAAGCGGGAGTTCCACTGGAAGTCCTCGTCGGAGAGCGGCCCCGGGTCGCGGCCGTGGAGCACCTCGAAGGTGCGGTCCGAGAAAGGCATCAGGGAGGTGTGGACGTCGGTCCCCACCAGCAGCACGGTGCGGGCGACGCCGCCGCGGATGAGGGCGTCCACCACCTGCAGGCCGTAGGCGAAGCCGGCGCACTGCTGGCGGATGTCGAGCGCCGGCAGCGGCCGCAGCCCCAGCTTCTGCTGGACGAGGGTGCCGGTGCCGGGAAAGTAGTGGTCCGGCGTCATGGTGGCGCAGACCAGGTAGTCCACCTCCCCGGTCTCGACCCCTGCGTCCTCCAGGGCCATGCGGGCCGCCTGGGCGCCCAGATCGGAGGAGCCGACTCCACGCTCGACGTAGTACCGCGTCGCAATGCCGCTGCGCTCCCGCACCCAGTCGTCGCTGGTCTCGATGATCCGCGACAGCATGGTGTTGTCGACCTCGAGCGGGGGGATGGCGATCCCGGTTCCCGCGAGCACGGCACGAGCCTCGGTCATCAAAGGGCGAGCTCCTTCCGGGGGAGGGCTTTAGTTCTGCTCCTGTGGCAGGACAGGCTGAACCCGTGGGACGTAGCTGACGGTCAGATCGCCGCGCTTCATGAAGCGATAGACCGGGTTGGGACGGTTGCCGTCGAGCCCCGAGGGCGCGTTCGGGCCGTAGGACCAGACCTCGATGGCGGAGTCCCGGGGATTGGGCGAGACCTCGAAGCCCTCCTTTTCCGGCCGGCCGTAGAGCACGAAGACGACGCCGCGGTCGGTGCGGTGGCCGAGGTAGCCGCCCTCGCTGTAGAGGCGGTCGGCGGTCGACGCCCGCTCCGCGTAGGCACGGCGGATGGGATTGCCGCGCTTGCTCCAGAAGCTCTCGGCAAAGGCGGCGGCCGCCGCATCGTCCTTGAGCGCCAGGAAGGCCTGGATCTCCTCGGGAGTGGCGAGGCGGGAGATGGGCCCCACCAACCAGGCCGACCAGTCCGGTCCCAGGAAGGGATTGGTCAGGTCCGCCATGGACCTGGGGGCGCCGGCGTCGCCGCAGCCCGCGGCCAGCAGCGCCAGGAGCAGGAGGGCCGGTGCGCAGTGAATCCGCTTAACCATGGCGGAGGAGGTCCAGGAACTCTTCGCGCACCGATTTCTGGTGGAAGATGCCGCGCAGCGCCGAGGTCACCGTCAGGGCCCCCGGCTTCTTGACGCCTCGCATCTCGACGCACAGGTGCCGCGCCTCGATCACCACCATGGCTCCCAGCGGCTGGAGCTTCTCTTCCAGGTAGGTCACCACCTGCTCGGTGAGCCGCTCCTGGAGCTGCGGCCGCTTGGCGTAGAACTCCAGGATGCGGGCGAACTTCGACAGCCCCAGGATGCGGTCACGGGGGATGTAGGCGATGTGGGCGTGGCCGTAGAAGGGGACGAGGTGGTGGGCGCACATGGAGTAGAAGGGGATCTGCTTCTCCATCACCATATGGCTGTACTGCTCCTCGTTGGGGAAGGTCGTCACCTTCGGCTCGGCCCCCTCGGCGAGGCCGTGGAACATCTCGACGTACATCTTGGCCACCCGCAGGTCCGTCTCGGCCAGGTTCGGATCCTTGAGGTCCAGCCCCAGCGCCGAGAGGATACCCCGCACGTGGTGGGCGATGGTGTCGAGCTTCTGCTGCTGGCCCTCGCCCAGCTCGGCGAGCGCCACCGGCGGCACGTGCTCGGGGACGATGACGTGGGGCTCTTGACTCATGGGCTCGGCTCCTCGAACGGCCCCCTATCCTACACCACCGCCGGGTCCGCATCTTGCAACCCCTCTCCCCCAGTACGCCGTCTCGGAAACCGCACGACAAGGAGGAACCCCATGGCAGCGCAGAAAGCTCGCGACCTCATGACCGACAGCCCCGCCGTCTGCACCCCGGACACCACGGCCCAGGACGCCGCGCGGCTGATGCAGGACAACGACTGCGGCAGCCTCCCGGTGGTGGAGAGCCGCGACTCGATGAAGCTCCTCGGCATCGTCACCGACCGCGACCTCGCCCTCCGCATCCTCGGTCGCGGCCAGGGCCCGAGCACCCCGGTCCGCGAGGCCATGACCCGCAACATCGCCGCCGTGAAAGTGGACGATGACCTGCACGAGGTGGAGCGGCTCATGTCCGGCCAGCAGGTGCGCCGCATCCCGGTGGTGGACGGCCAGGGGCGGGTGGTCGGCATCATCGCCCAGGCCGACCTCGCCCGCGAGCTGGGCCCGCAGGCCAGCAAGGACCTCGGCCGGGTGATCGAGAAGATCTCCGAGCCGCGGTGAGCAACCTCTTTGTCTAGGGTAGGGGCGGGTCTGGACGGCAGGGAGGGGGCTCGACCCGCCCTGGCGACGCCCGCCTCCAGGGCGGCCCCGCTGGTCCCCGGGGGCCGCTCCCGCTATGATCCGGTGGGCAAGGAGGCGCGCCATGCTCTATGACCTCTCGCCCACCGTGCGTCCGGAGACCCCCGTCTGGCCGGGCGACACACCGTTCCAGTCTCGTCTGACGTGGTCCATCGCCGAGGGGGCCAGTGTCAATCTCTCGATGATCACCACCACCCCTCACCTCGGCTCCCACGCGGACGCCCCCTTCCACACCGAGGCCCGGGGCGAGGGCATGGCGGACATGCCCCTCGACCGCTACCTCGGGCTCTGCCGGGTGGTGCGGGTCCCGCCTCAGCCGCTGATCGAGCCCCGCCACGTGGAGGGGATCGACCTCGCCAATCCGGGCCGGCTGCTGTTCCGCAGCGAGAGCGTGCGCGACCGCCGCACCTTCCCCGAGAGGTTCACCGCCCTGTCGCACGAGCTGGCCAGCCTCCTGGCCGAGAAGGGAGCCCTGCTGGTGGGGATGGACACGCCCTCGGTCGATCCCTTCGACAGCAAGACGCTGGACGCCCATCACGCCCTGTTCCGCGGCGGCGTCGCCATCCTGGAGGGGCTGCTGCTGGACGGCGTGCCGGAGGGGACCTACGAGCTCATCGCCCTGCCGCTGCGGCTGGCGGGGCTCGACGCCTCTCCAGTCCGGGCCGTGCTGCGGACGGTCGAGGCGTGATAGCGCGGGATAGAATACCGGGAGAATGAGATCCGGCCTCCGCCCGAGGGGCCCTGAGAGGAGAAATCACCTGTGAACGGCAAGGAATTCGTCGCCCAACTGCTCGAGGAGATGGGCCGGTTGTTCGCGCGGCTGGGGGAAATGGAGACGCTGGAGTCCGAGTCGGAGGGAAACGTGGACGTCGTCACCCTTCTGCGCCTGGCCCTGAAGAGCGAGCTGGAGGCCAGCGAGCTCGCCGGCTTCTGGCTGCCCACCACCCCCGAGGTGGACGCCAAGATGGCCCTCGCCCTGCAGTGTGGCGACGAGATGAAGCACTACGGCATGATCAGCCAGCGCCTGGCGGAGCTGGGCGAGGACCTGACGGACTTCGACCCCCTGGCCGAGGGGCACAGCCCCCTCTACCAATATCTGCGGGGGCTGCGCACCACCGTCGAGCGGATCGCCGCCGGCCCCTTCGCCAGCGAGGCCATCGCCCTGGTGCGCAATGCCCAGTTCGTGAGCTTCTGCCGCTCCGTGGGCGACGAGGAGACGGCGAGCCTCTACGCCCAGACCATTCAGCCCGAGGAGGCGCACCACCACCACCTCGGCCGGGAGATCCTGGAGAAGTACCTCACCACCCCCGAGCTCCAGGAGCTCGCCGCCTCCGCCGTGCGCAATACCCTGGCCATCGCCGACGAGCTGCGCAACCTGGCCGCCAAAACGACCGGCCTCCACAATTTCCCCGTCTCCTGAGCCTGTCTCCTGAAGAAGATCATGGCACCCGAAATCTCGACCATCACCGTGCTCGGCGCCGGCACGATGGGGCGTGGCATCGCCCACGTCGCCGCCGTCGCCGGCTACCACGCGCATCTCTTCGACACCCAGGAGGGCGCCCTCCAGAAGGCCGACGCCACCATCCGCCGCAACCTCGCCAAGGGCGTCGAGCTCAAGAAGCTCGCCCCGGAAGCCGCCGAGGCCGCTCTCGCCAACCTCCACCTCCACACCAATCTGTCGGAGGCCGTGGAGGGCGCCGGGCTGGTGATCGAGGCGGTGCCGGAGGACATGGTCCTCAAGATCGAGACCTTCCACGCCGTCAGCATCCACGCGCCGCACGACGCCCTGTTCGCCTCCAACACCTCGGCTCTCTCGATCACCGAGATGGCCGCGGCCTCGGGGCGGCCCGAGCGCTTCGCCGGCATGCACTTCTTCAATCCCGTGCACGTGATGAAGCTGATCGAGCTGGTCCGCGGCCTTCAGACCGCGCCGGAGACGCTGGACGCCCTGACCCGGTTGGGCCGGCGGATGGGCAAGGAGGTCGTCCTGGTCAACGAGGCCCCAGGCTTCGTCACCACCCGCATCAACGCCCTGATCGGCAACGAGGCTTTCCGCATGCTCCAGGAGGGGGTGGCCTCGGCCGAGGACATCGACAAGGCCCTGAAGCTGGGGTTGAACCACCCCATGGGACCCTTCGAGATGATCGACCTGGTGGGTCTCGACGTGCGGCTTTCCATCCTGGAGTTCCTCCACCGCACCCTGGGCGAGGCCTTCCGCCCCAACCCGATCCTGGTGCAGCACGTCCGCGCCGGCCGCCTGGGGCGCAAGACGGGGCGGGGAATCTATACCTACGACGAGCAGGGGGGGCGGGTAGGGAAGGGCTAGGAGCCTGCGCGGCAGAAAGCCGAAGCAGGGACGATAGGGACACCAGGGACAGCAAGGACGAAAAGGACGAAGAAGACCCCCTCTCGGGGGTCTCTTTCGTGTCCTTGATGTCCCTGGTGTCCTTGCTGTCCCTGCTCTTAAACCAGCTCCGCCACCGCCCTCTCCAGCCGCCGCACCAGCTCCGGCAACGCCGCCGCGTCCACGGAGCAGTGGGCGATGCGCAGGTAGCGCGGGGCGATCGAGATCAGCCCCGTGTCGTGGTGGGCCAGGAGGTGCCGGCGGACCGTCTCGGAGTCGAGGCCGAGTTTCTCGGGCAGCTCGATCAGGGCGAAGCAGCCGGAGTTGAAGGGGAGCGGCGTCAACAGATTGCGGTCCACCTTCTCCAAGGCGCCTTTGAGCGCCTCGTACCGTCCCTGGAGGAGAGCCCGCACGGCCTCCACCTCCGCCGCGATCCCCTCCTGGCGCAGGGCCTGGAGGAGGATCACCTGGCTGGACGCGACCGGCGAACCGATCGAGGAGCGAACCAGCATCTTCACCTTGCTCTCCAGCGACCGGGCCGCCTCGGAGTCCGGCTCCACGGCGAAGGTGAGGAAGCCCACCCGGCCGCCGAAGAAGGAGAACTCCTTGGTGGCGCCGTCGATCTTCACCGCCGTCAGATTCGGATGGACCCCCGCCAGCTCCCAGAACAGCGACTCCCGGGGGATCGCCGGCGCGAAGACCAGGCCGGCGTAGGCGTCGTCGCAGATCACCACCAGGGGCCGCCGCTCCGCCTCGTCGAGGAGCGCCGCGACGGTCGCCCGGCGCTCCTCCCGATCAGGCGTATAGCCGCCGGGGTTCGAGGGGACGTTGAGCAGCGCCACGGCCGGCTCGCCCGCGGGCACGGCGGCAAGGGCGTCGGAGATGGCCCGCGGGTTGTACCGTCCCGCCACGTAGGCGGGGCCGTTGAGCACCCGCGCCCCGGTCCGCATCGCGAAGGCCTGCCGGTAGTTGCCCCAGAACGGCTGGGGGATCGCCACCGCCCTGCCCTCGCCGCCGAAGAGGTCGGCCGCCAGCGACAGGGCGTGCGAGAGGCCCGCCGTCACCAGGGGGAGGCTCGAAGCAACCCCCGCCGGCGCCTGCCGGCGCTGCCACTCCCGCCACCGTTGCCGCACCTCCGACAGCCCTTCGACGGGCGAGTAGAGGAGGGCCTGATCGAGGTCCCGCCCGGGGAGGTCGCCGAAGGCCGCGGCCAGGGCCGGCAGGCGGACGGCGCCACCCCGGCCGTCGGTGATCTGACCCGTGGTCCCGTTGAGCGTCGCGCTCCGGGCCTCGGCGGCCTGGGACGGGATGTCGGGAGGGAAGAAGGCCCGGCGGCCCAGGGGCGAGAGGGCCCGGAACAGGGCGGGCGCGTCCCGTTCGAGCGGAGCGTTGATCTCGGCGATCTCTGCGGCCAAGTCGCGCATGGGCGCAGAGTATAAGGTCTTGGTCTGGCGGCGCATCTCCTGTAAGTTGACGCTCGTTTCGAGGACGAAGCCGATGACGAAACCGATCCTGATCCTGGGCCTCGAGCTGGCCCTCTCCGCCGCCGGCCTGCAGGGAGCCGAGATGTCCGAGCCCGTCTCCTATACGCTGCGCTTCCTCGCCCCGCAGACCCACTACGTCGAGGTCGAGGCCCGCGTCCCGACCGACGGCCAGCCCGCGATCGAGCTGCGGATGGCCGTCTGGACTCCGGGCTCCTATCTCATCCGCGAATACTCCCGCAACGTCGAGGCCCTGGCCGCGGCGACGGAATCGGGCGCGGTCCTGGCGGCGGAGAAGACCAGCAAGAACCACTGGAAGATCGAAACGCACGGCGTGCCCCGGGTGGTGGTCCGCTACCGCGTCTACAGCCGGGAGATGTCGGTGCGGAGCAACTTCGTGGACGCCGGCTTCGCCCTGGTCAACGGCGCCCCCACCTTCCTCACCCGGGTCGGAGCCGAGGGCCGCCCTCACGACGTGAAGGTGGTGCCGCCGCCGGACTGGAAGGTGGTCGAGAGCCCGCTGCCTGCCGCTCCGGGCAGTGATGCCGAAGGACACTACGCCTTCCGCGCCGCGAGCTTCGACGTCCTGGTGGACTCCCCGCTCTATGCCGGCAACGCCGCCGTCCACCCCTTCGAGGCGGCAGGCCGGCCCGTCCGGCTGGTCACCGAGGGGGAGGATGCCGCGGTCTGGGACGGCCCCCGCTCCGCCGCCGACGCGGCCAGGATCTTCGACGCGCAGATCGCCTTCTGGGGCATCGCCCCCTTCCCGCGCTACGTCGTCTTCAACCTCCTCACCGAGGTCGGCGGCGGGCTCGAGCACCGGGACTCCTGCACGCTGATGAGCAGCCGCTGGCGGGGCCGCACCCGCGAGGGCTACGTCGACTGGCTGGGCCTCGTCAGCCACGAGCTGTTCCACGCCTGGAACGGCAAACGGCTGCGCCCCGTGGAGCTGGGGCCCTTCGACTTCGAGACCGAGAACTACACCCGCTCCCTCTGGGTCGTCGAGGGATTCACCTCCTACTACGGCGACCTGCTGGTCCACCGCGCCGGCCTCTCCACCCGCAAGGAGTACCTGAAGGGGCTGAGCAAAACCATCGAGGACCTGCAGACGACGCCCGCGCGCAAGGTCCAGCCGCTGGACGAAGCCTCCTTCGACGCCTGGATCAAGTACTACCGCCGCGACGAGAACGCGCCCAACACCGCCACCAGCTACTACACCAAGGGCGCCGTCGTGGCCTTCCTGCTCGACGCCCGCATCCGCCACGCCACCGCCGGCCGCAAGAGCCTGGACGACGCCCTGCGCCTGGCCTACCAACGCTACTCCGGCGAGCGGGGTTACCGTCCCGAGGAGCTGCGCCAGACCTTCGAGGAGGTCGCCGGCGTCGACCTGGGGGGCTGGCTCACCCGGGCCGTGGACACGACGGCGGAGCTCGACTACCGCGAGGCCCTGGACTGGTACGGCCTGCGCTTCGCCGAGAGCGATGGGGAGAAAGAGGACAAGACGGAGAAGAAGGATGCCGAATCCGCCGAGCTGCCGGCCGCCTGGCTGGGAGCGGAGACCGAGGTCCAGGGCGGCCGGCTGGTGGTCACCGTGGTGAAGCGGGAGACGCCCGCCTACGAGGCAGGTCTCAACGTCGGCGACGAGATTCTCGCCATCGGCGACTACCGCGTGCCACCGGACCGCCTGGAGGCCCGCCTGAAGGATTACCGCCCGGGAGAGAAGACGACGCTGCTGCTGGCCCGGCGCGAGCGGCTGACCCGGCTGCCCGTCACCTTCGGCGAGAAGCCCAAGCCGAAGTGGAAGCTGGAGCCCCTGCCCAAGGCCACGGCGGAGCAGAAGGCGCACCTGGACGCCTGGCTACGCACCGCCCTCATCACCCCGGCCCGGACTCCCGTCACCCCCTCCCAAGACCCTCATCACCCCGGCCCTCTTCTCCCGCCCCCTCCCAACCCCCCTCCCCGGGAGAAAAGGGAGAACAGCAAGACCGCTCCAACCGGGTTCCCCTCTCCCGGTGAGGGGGGTGGGAGGGGGCGGGAGAGGAGCCAGGGGTGAGGGCGGAAAGGGACGGGAGAAGAGGTTAGGGGATGAGCTCCCACGTCCTCACCTCCCACGTCCCGCCCTCGATGGCGATGGCGCCGACGTACTCCTCGGCGGGACGGAGGTGGTGGAAGAACCAGGGGGCGGCGCGGCCGGCGTCGCCGTTCAGGGTGAGCATGCGCGGCGGCTCACCCAGGGCGAGGGTGACGTCGAAGGAGTCCAGGGGCGCCGCGAGGCCCTCGCCCACGGCCTTCAGGTACGCCTCCTTGCGGGTCCAGCAGTTGAAGAAGGCCTCCTGCTTGGCGGGGAACGGGATGGTCCGCAGCACTCGCCGCTCGCTCTCGGAGAAGAAGCGCTCGGCGATCTCCTCGCAGTCGTTCATCGGCCGCAGAAATTCCACGTCCACCCCGATCTCGCGGCCGTGGACGAAGCCCGCCAGGGCCAGCTCGTCGGAGTTCGAGAGGTTGAACTGCAACCCGCGGTCCGCGAACGGCGGCGCCAGGAACGGCTTGCCGCGGGGGCCATAGGAAAAGCCCACCGCCTCCGGCCGGGTGCCGAGATAGGCGGCGAGGAGCGTGCGCAGGGCGCCGCGCCCCACGACGTACTGCCGGCGATGCTTGTCGAAGCGGAAGCGGCGGGCCCGCTCCCACTCGTCGGCGGAGAGGGCGCGGCCGAGGCTCTCCACCCGCTCGGGAGGCGGATCGAGGGGGATCGCCCAGACGTGAATCTCGCCGGACCCCAGCTCCAGCCCGGAGCCTGGAGAGCGCGGCGGGAAACCGGTCACCCGTTGCCGGAGAGCGCCGAGGCGGCGACCTCCGCCAGGTCCCGCGCCACGGCCTCGAGGATCAGGTCCTTGGCGCTATGAACGAAGAAGTGGTCCCCCGGCAACATGCGCACCCGAAACCGGCCGCGGGTGTACTGCCGCCAAGCCTCCACGTCCTCGCGCGTGACCTCCACGTCGCCGAGGCCGCCGAAGGCGGAGAGCGCGAAGTCGAACGGTTCCTCCTCGGTGAAGACGTAGGTCTCGTTGACGGCGAAGTCGGCCCGCAGGATGGGCAACAGCAGCTTCATCAGCTCGGCGTGCTGGAGCACCTCCTCCGGCGTGCCGTTGAGCTCCCGGAGCTTTTCGATGAACTCCGGCTCGGGGAGGTCGTGGATCGGCTCCTCGCGAGGCGCCAGGTGGGGGGCCCGGCGCCCGGAGACGAAGAGGGTGAGCGGCAGCTTCCACCCCCGCCGGCGCAGCTCGCGCGACAGCTCGAAGCCGATCATGCTCCCCATGCTGTGCCCGAAGAAGACGAACGGCAGGTCCATGTAGGGCTGCAGGACGTCCACGAGGGCCTGGATCATCGGCTCGGGCCGGCTGAACGGCTGGTCGCGCAGCCGGCTCTCGCGGCCCGGGAGCTGCACGGGACAGACCTCGACGTCCCCCGGCAGCCGGGACGCCCAGCCGCGATAGACCGAGGCACCGCCGCCCGCGTAGGGGAAGCAGAACATGCGCAGCCGCGCACGCGGATTGACCTCGCGGTAGGCGAGCCACCGCTCGGAGGGTTGACCGCTGGGTTTCACGATGTGGATCGACTCCAGGTCCAGGTCGTGGACGGGCGCCGCGCGCTCCCCCGCGGGAGAGCGCGAGCGGACTAGCTGGCCTTGTTCTCCTCGGCCCGGGCGCGCTCCATCTCTTCCATCTTCTTGCGCAGGGAGAGGGGGCGCATGTCTGTCCAGACCTCTTTGATATAGGCCAGGCACTCGTCCTTGGGCCCGCTCTTGCCGACGTCGGTCCAGCCAAGAGGGTTCTCGCGGTGGGCGGGCCAGATCGAATACTGCTCTTCGTGATTCACCACCACCTTGTAGATCGTGGTGTCTTCTCTGTCTTCCCAGCTCATGGGGTCGTCTCCTTCTCGTTCCTTGCCGCTATCGACGTTGTTCGGCCGGCGAGGCGGTCGCCCGGGCCGGACGGAATGGCTCTGCTTCCTTAGTGCCGGGAAACCGGAATGCGGGACAGGCCGGTCCGGAACCATCCCGGCAATCCGCAAGAGCTTATCAGCTTCCGGGGCGGGACCAAAGCCTTTCCCGCGCCCGGCCCAGGGAAGCGACCAGGGCCTCCACGTCCTCCTGACCCGTCCGGTAGTTGGTGATGCAGGCCCGCAGGGCGGGGCCGACCTCGCCCAGCACCACGCTGCTGATCCAGGCCTCGCCGGACCCGACGACCTCCTGCGCCACACCCTCCACGAAGGCCGCGGACCGCCCCGCCCGCCCGCCCCCCCCGCCATCGACGAAGCAGACCACGGGCAGGGGCGTGTCGTTGACCACCACCCAGCCCGCCTCTCGCAGCCGCTGCCGCAGCAGGTCGCCCATCGCCGTCTGGTGGCGGATCGCCTCCGCATACCCCTCCCAGCCGGCCACCGCCAGGGACAGGAAGACCTTGAGGCCGATGAAGCGGCGCGACCACTGCATGGAGTGGGCGTAGGGGTCGGCCACCCCGAGGCTCGCGGCCTCGCGGGGCATGTAGCGCGCCGACACCCGGAAGGTGCGCTCCAGGATGCCGGCATGGCGGGTCAGATAGAGGCCCGCGCCCATCGGCACCGAGAGCCATTTGTGCGCGTCGAAGGTGATGGAGCTGGCACGGGCGATCCCCTCGATCACCCCGTGGAGCTCCGGCACCAGGGCCACCGCCCCGCCCCAGGCCGCGTCGGCGTGGAGCCACACCCCCTCCTCGTCGGCCACCTGCGCCAGGTCGGCCACGGGATCGACGACCCCGGCGCTGGTCGAGCCCAGGGTAGCGACCACCAGGAAGGGGGCGAGGCCCGCCTCCCGGTCCTCGCGGATGCGGGTGCGCAGGTCCTCCGGGATCATGCGCAGGCTGGAATCCACCCGCACCTCCCGCACGGCCTCGGTGCCGAGCCCCGACAGGCGCGCCGCCTTGAGGAAGGAGTGGTGGGCCTCCGGCGAGACGTAGAGGATGGGCTGACTGCGCAGGGCCAGCAGGCCGCGGCGGCCGATCTCGGGGAAGGCGCGGTTGAGGGCGGTCACCAGCGCCGTGTGGTTGGCCTCGGCGCCGCCCGAGGTGAAGGTGCCCTCGGTGCGGCCCGGATCGAAGCCGAAGCGCCCCGCGAACGCCCGCACCAGGTGCTGCTCCACCTCCGCCGCCAGCGGGCTGTGGCTCCAGGCCGCGAGTTGCGGATTGAAGGCCGCCACCAGGGCGTCGGCGGCGATGCCCATGGGCGTGGTGGCGGGATTGAACAGCCCGAAGTAGCGCGGGTGAGGGGTGTGCACCTGCCAGCGCCAGAGGCCATCGACGGCGAAGTCCAGGGCCTCGGCCGGCGCGACCGGCCGCTCGAAGTCGAAAGGCGCCAGCGCCTCGCGGATGGCGCCCATGCCGTCCATGCCGCCGACAATCAGCTCCGGCGCCACCCGGGCCTCGCTCACCCCGTTCAGGTACTTCTCGATGGCCGCGGCCAGGCGATCCCAGAGCGCGCGCCGGGTCTCGGCATCCTGCATCAACATCTTCATCCTTCCCTTCTCGATCGTCCGGTATCCCGCTTCAACGGCCGCGCCAGATCCTCCAGCGGTCCACGATCTCCTCGCCACGCACTACCGCGTACTCGTCGAACTGCGCCGCCGTCAGGCAGGAGTGATTGGGGAGGATGCGCACCCGCGACCCCACGGGCCGCGGCGCGGAGAGGATTCCGTGCTCCTGGGAGAGCGCCACCAGCCGCGCCTCCTCCTCCAGGACGCCCGCCTCGTAGTCCGCGAAGACCTCGCCCATCGTGGGGCGCTCCGGCCGCTCCGGCCCGGGGTCCTTGGACAGGGCCAGGGCCCCGGCGTCGACCACCGAGCGGTCCTCCCCGGGCCGGTGGGAGACGACGCTCGCCAGCACCGTCACCGCGCAGTCGCGCACCCCGCAGGTGCCGAGGGCCACCTGCGCGAAGTCATGGAAGCAGTAGTTGCCGGGCCGGGCCTCGGTGACCCCGTCCAGCCGCTCGACCACCGCCATGGCAGGGGTGGAGCCGACGCTCACTCCGGGCACCGCGATCCCTTCCTGTCGCAGCCGGTCCGCGAAGCCGGCCATGACGCTGCGCTCCTGTTCCGCGGCTGCGGCCACCTCCGCCCGGGTCGGCCCATGGTAGGCATGGCCCGAGTGGGTGAGGATGCCGTCGAAGTGGAGCGACGACGATCCGGCGAGCCGCCGGGCCAGCTCCAGGGCCGCCGGCGACTCGGGATCGACCCCGGCCCGGTGGTAGCCGCAGTCCACCTTGAGCCAGACGTGGAGGGGCCGCCGGAGACGCCGGAAATTTCCGAGACCCTCCAGGGCCGTCACCGCCTCGGGCGAGTCCACCACCAGCCGCAACGTCACCCGCTCCGCCAGCTTCCGCACCTCGGGAAGCCGCGAGAAGATCACCGGGAAGGCCCAGGTGAGGTCGTCGAACCCGTGATCGGCGAAGACCCGCGCCTCGTACAGGGTGGAGACGGTAATCCCGGCGACCCCCGAGGCCCGCTGCCGCTCGGCGACCTCCAGGCACTTGTGGGTCTTGACGTGGGGCCGCAGGGCCACTCCCAGGGCGGCGGTGCGCTCCTTCATGCGGCGCAGGTTGGCCTCCAGGACGTCGAGGTCCAGCAGCAGCGCGGGGGTGGGCAGGTCGTGGATCGAGATCATCGGAACGCCAGATCATAGAGCAGGACGGTTCTCAAAGACTCCGCTACAATGCCGGACCATGGCCAAACCCTCCTCGCCGGCCAGCCGGCTCGCCCCCTGTCCGCGCACCCCCAACTGCGTCTCCACCCAGGCGCGAGAGGGGTCGTCGCAGCGCATGGATCCAATCCCCTACTCCGGCTCGCTGGCTCAAGGCCACGCGAAGCTCGTAGAGGTATTGCGCAATTATCCAAGAACCCGGATCGTACGCGAGGAGCCGGACTACCTCAAGGCCGAGTGCCGCTCGGCGTTCTTCCATTTCGTGGACGACGTCGAATTCGTCTTCGACGACGCGGCCAAGCGCATCCACTTCCGCTCCGCCTCGCGGCTGGGCCGCCGGGACTTCGGGGTCAACCGCAAGCGGATGGAGGAGATCTCCGCCGCCTTCCGCGCCGCGCGTTGAGCTGAGCCGGAACCAGGGCACTGCCCGCCCCGTGTTGGCAAGCGTTCGCCCGTCATCGGCAAGGGCTCGCCCGTGACGGGCATACACATCCCCGCGACGGGCATGTGTATGCCTGCGACAGGGAAGCCTTCGCCCGCGCCGGGAAAACGCATGCCGGTGACGGGCATACACATTCCCCCGACGGGCATGTGTATGCCTGCGACAGGCAAGCCTTCGCCTGCGGCGGGGAAACGCTCGCCGGTGAGAGGTAAAAATGAAAAGCCCCGGGTGTGCTCGCGCAGACCCGGGGGAGGTGAATACGTCGGGACGAGCCCCGGCGGTTTGTTCGGTCGTAGCGTAGCCGGGGGGACGACGCCTGTCAAGCTCCTTTTTGACCGAACTACGCAAAAGGTCGCCTGCGTTGGGAATACCTTAACGGAAGCCGTGATTTTCACGAAGGGAGACGCTTGAAGAGGAGGCGGTAGAGCCATGAAGTGCCCCGTTTGCGGATCGGGGATGGTCCGAGCTCAGACCGACCTGCCCTTCAAGGTCGGCGAGACCACGATCGTCATCGTGAAGGCCCTTCCCGTCTTCCAGTGCCAGCGGTGCGCCGAGACTGCCCTCGAGGACCCGGTCGTCGAGCGGGTCGACGAGATCCTCAGGCAGGCTGATGTCCGGGCTGAGCTCGAGATCGTCCGGTTCGTCACCTGACGGACTGGTCACTATTCGGGTAGAACCAGGCGGCCGGTCTTTTGGTCAAACTCGTGGGGCATCTCGTCTGTGCCAAAGCCAAAAGCCTCGTAGATACGGCTGACCAAACGAAATCCGCACCGATCCGGGTAGTCTTGAACCTCCCTCAGGGGGAAGCGGAGCGGTTTAGCAGGAATGAGATCCTGAACACTGCTTGAACGAGGTTCTTTGAGCAAATAGTCCCACCATCCCTGTAACTGGCGCAACTGAGGAGAGTAGGGGCGCAGAGTCCAGCCATGGAGGCCAAAGAGGGCGACCGAGGAGACGAACCAAGTGCTCTCCGCAAGACGCTCCTCCCAGAGTGCCTCGACTCTCAGCATTTTGGAGAGGAGGCGAAACACCGAAATCGGCACTTCCATGAGCGTTAGCCAGTAGAGAGGTTTTTCCGCTCCAGGCTCGTGGCCGGCATGGAACTTTCCCAAGGGCAGACGGAGTTGGATTCCTTCATGTCGGTAGATCGACAATGCGGCGTCATCCGTCTCACCCATGACAAGCCGGCCCGCTTTACGCTGGGGCCTCCCTCCTTCGCGTCCCTGGGCAAGGAAGAAGGTCTGACCCGTGCGCCTATTTTCCGTTTCGCTGGGATCCAATAGGAGATCGCTGTTTTGCAGAGCGTCGAGATTCAGCGAATACTCCGGAGCCGGTACGATCCGCAACCAGAAGATTCCGTTGGGACCTCCGCCAGCTTCCCGCTGAAGGTCCTTCAACTCGTCTTTCACGGTCTCCTCTGCGCGATTCTGCTCGTCATTGCTGGGTTGAGTGCTCGCAAAGGCTCGCCGGATCTCCTCACGGTCCATCAAACGAAGTCGGTCTTCAATTCGGATCCAGAAGGAACGTCCTCCTTTTCTGAGTAGCGCATAAGGCCTGCGAGTCGAATCCGGCTTGACTTGAAGACGCAGAATCGAGCCCGTCGTCGCAGAAATCGGGTGCACCGTAATCTCCAGAGAAGATAGAGAAGGCTCGATAGAATCCACCAAGAAATCTCTGAGGCTCTGGCGATTAGCCTCCGGCTCCGGGATCGGCTCCACCGCCACAGCTCGCCCCTCCTCTTCCCGCAGCCCCACCCACACCTCCCCGCCTTCGGCGTTGAGCATCGCTACGACCTCCCTGGCGATCTTCTCGGGGTCCTTCAGGGCGTCCGCACCCTTTAGCTCCAGGTGAAGATCTTCTTTCTTTCCTAGCGGAATCTCGTTGTTCATGCCTTCTCTCCCCGCAGGCAGGCGATCGGGTCTAGCAGGAATCGCTGAATCGCTACCGCTTCAACTTCTTTCCCAGTCTCCTCAATGACCCCGCCATGGATCAGAATCCGCCGGGCTGCTCCAAGCTCCTTGGCCGCTTGGCGGAGGCGCTCCGCCTTGTCGGCACGTACCCGCATGCCGCTCGTCACCTCGATCCCGATCAGCCCGCGCGAATCTTCGAGAACGAAGTCGATCTCGAGATCCTCCCTGTGCCGGAAAAAGGTGAGCCGCCCCTCGAGCTCCCGCGCCGCTTCCCGGAGGTGTCGGAAGACCGCCGCCTCGAAAACCCTGCCCCGGACTGTAAGGTCCTGGACCGGCAGCGGCGCGAAGGCCATGACCAGCCCCGGGTCGGACGCATAGATCTTGGACTTCGAACGGAGGCCCGCGGCGGCATTGCGGTTGAAGCGCTCCAGGGAGGAGACCAGGAGAGTATCGGTCAGGAGCCGAGCCCAGTCGCGCACCGAGCGGGCGTCGGCGTTCAGGTCCCGAGCCCGGGCCTCGGCGTTGAGCTCGGCGCCGGAATCCTGGAGGAGATAGACGAAAAGGTCTTTGACGCGCTCCACGTCGACCCCTTGGCCGGACAGGTCCCGCAGGATCGCCCGCTCCGCGATGTCGCTGCGCAAACGCCGGCGGACCTCGGGAAAGTCTTCCTGAAGCACGTACTCAGGAAAACCTCCAAGGGCAAGGTAGCGCTCGTGGAGGTTGGGGGCTCGGCGCAAAACGGTCTCGACCTCTTCGTCGGGTCCGCCATGAAGCCGGATAAACTCCCGGAAGGCGAGCCCTTCCATGTAGATCTCGTCCCACCGGCCCTGACCCGACTCCCGGGCGCCGTCCCGCAGGAGCCGGGCGGCGGAATCCGTGGCCACGATCCGGCCGGCGCGGGCATCGACGGCCTGTTTCAGCCAGAGGTCCCAATTCGGAGCGCTCCGGATCTCATCGAGGAGGAAGACCCGGGGATAGGCGGGATCGATTCCGACCGGCTCGGCCTCCACCACCTCCCGGGCCGTAACATCCGACGTGATCCGATCGTCCGAGAAGTCGAAGTAGGTGAGGTTCTGGGCAGGCCAGCCCTCTTGGAGGAGGTCATCGGCCAATTGCAGGAGCAGGACCGTCTTGCCGACCTGCCGGGGACCCAGGAGGACCACGGCCCGCCGGTCGTCCACACGGAGGATCCGCTGGAGGATCTTCGGCTGCAGCTCCCGCCGGACGGGATATCCTCTCGCCCGGCGGATGGCGCCATCCCGCCACCACGGATTCTGGTCCTGCAGGAGATCGGCAAGTATCATCCCAATGCCTCTCGTTCAGAAGTTTAACAGCATTCCGATGTCAGAGAACGCCCCTTCCCCCGACTCCCTCTACGCCCCCCACGGCGGGCCCGGGCGGTTCTTCAATCCATGGGGGGCGTTCCCACCGGTCGGGCTCAGCGCGCTGCTGCGGTGGAAGCTGGAGAAGAACGAGTACGAAAAGAGGCGGCCTCTGGACATTCCGGTGGTGGCCAACGACGGCGCCTATCTAAAGGATGTAGGTCAGCCGCCTTCGGCGACCTGGGTGGGGCATTCGACGTTCGCCATCCAGGACCGGGGGGACGTCGTCCTCACCGATGCCCACTGGGGAGCCCGGGCCCTGCTGCCGCCGCGCCTCAGCCCCCCGGGCATCCCTCTGGCGGCCGTGCCTGGGGACGCGTTCGCCGTCCTCTCCCACAACCACTACGACCACCTGGACGCGTGGACCGTGCGGCAACTGCCGGCGACGATGCCGTGGTACATCCCCTTGGGGCTGGCGAAGTGGTTCCAGGACCGGGGACGGCAACGGGTCGTGGAGCTCGACTGGTGGCAGAGCGTCCGCCATGGGCGGTGGACCCTCACGTGCCTGCCGGCCCAGCACTGGTCCAACCGCCTGGGGGTGGCGCGCAACGCCAGCCTCTGGTGCTCGTGGCTCCTCGACTCCGGCGAGCGGCGCTACTACTTCGCCGGGGACTCGGGCTACTACCACGGCTTCGCCGAAATCGGCCGGCGCTTCCCCTCGATCGACGTCGCCTTCCTCCCCATCGGCGCCTACGAGCCCCGGTGGTTCATGCGCTACCAGCACGCCGACCCGCAGGAGGCCTACCAAGCCTTCCTCGACCTCGGGGCCCGCACCATGATCCCCATGCACTGGGGGTGCTTCGACCTCACGAACGAGCCCGCCGACCTCGCTCCCAAGGTCCTCGCCCGGGTGCTGGAGGAGAGGGGGGCGGACCGGGAGCGGGTGCGCATCCTGGCCGTGGGCGAGCGCTGGCGGGTGGAGTGAAAAGCCTGTGCTAGAGTCCTGCTCTCCTTGGGGAGGACCTCCTTGTCCACCTGGCCCTCGGCTTTCTGTGGCTCCCTGCTCCTGCTCTCCCTGGCCGCCTGCCAGTCGAGAGCCCCGGTCGCCATGACTCCCCCTCCGGCGCCTCCCTCTCCCCAGTCCACCCCGGAGCCGGCGGCGGGTCCGGCGGTGGGGAGCCATGGGATGGTGAGCAGCGCCCATCCGCTCGCCACCCAGGCTGGCCTCGCGGTGCTGCGCTCCGGCGGCAACGCCTTCGACGCGGCGGTGGCGGTCGCCGCCACGCTCAACGTCGTGGAGCCGGAGAATTCCGGGATCGGCGGCTATGGCACGATCCTCGTCTACGACGCGAAGTCGCGAAAGTCCTGGTTCCTCGACTCCAGCGGCCGCATCCCCAGGGGCGTCGACTCGGACGCCTTCCGCGCGCCGACGCCGAACTACCTGGAGAACCGGCGGGGCGCCAAGGCGGTCTCCACGCCGGGCAACCTGCACGCCTGGGAGGCGATGCGCGAGCGCTATGGCACCCGGCCGCTGCGCGAGCTGCTGGCTGCGGCCATCCGCGCCGCCGAGGAGGGTTTCCCCGTCAACCACGGGCTCGCCCTCGACGTCGCCGACGCCTGGGACCGCCTCCCCGAGACGGCCCGCGCCTTCTACGGCCGGGACGGCAAGCCTCTCGCCGCCGGCGAGACGCTGGTGCAGAAGGACCTCGCCCGCACCCTGCGGACCATCGCCGGGCGGGGGCCGGACGCCTTCTACAAGGGGGAGGTCGGCCGCGCCATCGACGCCGAGATGAAGGCGCGCGGCGGCTTCCTGGCCCTCTCCGACCTGGAGGTCGAACGCGCCGAGTGGTGGGAGCCCATCCACGTCGACTACCGCGGCCACGAGGTGATGACCACCCCGCCGCCGTCGAACGCCTTCCCGTCGCTCATCCGGCTGGGGATCCTCAGCCGATTCGACGTCGCCCGGCTGGGGCACAACAGCGCCGACTACCTCCACCTCTATGCCGAGGTGACGAAGCGGGGGTTCTGGTGCCGCCTGGCCTACGCCGGCGATCCGGAGGTCGATCCGCCCCCTCTCAAGCGGCTGCTCTCCCCGGCCTGGTGGGACGAGGAGGCGCGGGCCGTCGACCTGCGGCACGCCAAGCCGTTCACCCCGCCTGGGGCGACGGGGACGGGGGCGCAGGGGAGCAACACCACCCACTTCGTGGTGGCCGACGCTCAAGGGAACGTGGTGAGCGCCACCCAGACGCTGGGCAACGTCTTCGGCAGCGGCATCATGCCGGCGGGAACGGGCGTCTGGCTCAACAACTCCCTCGCCTACTGCACCTTCGAGCCCAAGGGGAATCCCATGGACGCCCACGCGGGCCGGCGCAAGCTCTCGGGCGACTGCCCGACCTTCGTCCTGCGCGACGGCCGGCCGTGGATCGCCCTCGGCACTCCGGGCGGACACACGATCGACCAGACCGTGCCGCAGATGGTGATGAACCAGCTCGACTTCGGGATGGACGTCCAGCAGGCGATCAACGCTCCTCGCATCAGCTTCGTCGAGCCGGACGTGCTGGCGGTGGAGAGCCGCATCCCGCAGTCCGTGCGCGACGAGCTGGCCGCCCGGGGGCACAAGGTCCGCGCCGTCAAGCAGCTTGGCAACGCCCACGGGCTGACGGTGGAGTACGATGCCGCAGGCCGGCCCGTCCGCTTCACGGGGGCGGCGGACCCCCGGGGCGAAGGGCTGGCGGCAGGATACTGATGCAGATGGAGAGCAGGTCATGAGCAGCAGCAGATCATCGGTCCGCCCGGTCCAGCTCGAGCTGTTCGGCGGCCAGCCGGCGTCATCCGCCGGGGCCACCGGGGCCACCGTGGCCGCCGGCCGGCCACCGCGGTTCGACCTCCTGCGCCGGCTGAACCGGCTGACCGGCGGCCGGCTGCGCTCCCTGGAGCTGACGGACAACCGGCGGACCATCTTGAGCGTGCGCTCCGGCCGGGTGAGCAACCGGGCGCCGCTGGAGCTGCGCATCCACCGCTCCTTCACCGAAGCGCCGGAGGAGGTCCTGGTGGCCGTCGCCGCCTTCGTGGAGAGCAAGCGGGGGAGCGACCGGGCGCGCGAGGCGCTGGCGGTGATCCGCGAGCACTTCTCGGCCCACCGCGCCACCTCCCGCACACGGCGGCTGCGGCTCGAGCCGCAGGGGGAGGCCCTCGACCTGCGGCAGCTTCGGGACGACCTCAACGAGCGCTACTTCGAGGGGCGCCTGGCGGTCGAGATCACCTGGGGGAAGTCCGCGGTCAGCCCGCGGCAGCCGGCGCAGCGCTGCCGCCACAGCGCCTCCAGCCTCCAGCTCGGCAGCTACTCCTACGAGGACCGGCTGATCCGCGTCCACCGGGTGCTGGACGACCCCGCCGTCCCCCGCTACGTGGTGGAGGCCGTGGTCTATCACGAGCTGCTCCACGCCGACATGCCGCCCGAGGTGCGGGGCGGCAAGCGCTACTTCCACACCCCGGAGTTCCGCCGCCGGGAGCGCCTGTACCGCAACCTCGGCCGGGCCGAGCGCTGGATTGGCGAGCACCTCTCCGAGCTGCTGCGCGCCCGGCAGGCCCTGACGGCGATGAAGAAACCGCGCAAGCGATAACCTTTCCCTTGCTCCAACCCCGCGGTTCTGCGACAATCACCCGTCGCCCTGTGGAAAACCAGTCGTTGGACAGTCGTTGAGCCGTATACGCACGTGCCGATCCTGAAGCGCGAAGCCGATCTCTCCCCCTGCCATTTGTTCGAGCTGTCCCGGACCGAGCAACCCTGGTGGGTAGCCTGGGTGCGCAGCCGCCAAGAGAAGGGGCTGGCCCGCCATCTGGGAGGACACGGGGTGGGGTTCTACCTCCCCCAGGCGGAGAAGCAGGTGCGGCGGGCGGGCCGGACGTTCGTCTCCAGCCTCCCGCTGTTCCCGGGCTACCTCTTCTTCCGCGGCCCGGCCGAGGCTCGCCGGGAGGCGCTGCGCAGCGACCTGATCGTCCAGGTGCTGCCGGTGCTCGACCAGGAGGGGCTGCACGGCGAGCTGGCGAGCCTCTGGCGGCTGCAGCAGTCGGGAGCCCCCCTCGTCCCCCATCCTTATCTAGATGTGGGGGACGAGGTCGAGGTGATGGACGGCCCTTTCCGCGGGTGGACCGGCAAGGTGCTGCGGGAGAAGGGCCGGCTGCGGCTGGTCGTCTCCATCACCCTGCTGCGCCAGTCGGTGGCCGCGGAGCTGGACCGCGAGGTCCTGGCCCCCCTGCGCCCGCGTCCTCCGGCGCGGACGCTGCGGACATTGCGGACGGCGGCGGCGCGGTAGGGGAGGGGCGAATTCGGGCGCGCTCCGTCGCGTCCCACCCCGAGGTGTCATCGCCGATGTACACCGAAGGGGGCGGAGCCTGCCCAAGACTGCCGACGATGCTCAAGGAAGCGATGAACCTGAAACGACGCGATCTCGTCTTCGTCTCCGCCGGCCTCGGCCTGGACGGCGGCGGCCGGGCCGCGGCCGGCAGGCTGCTGGCCGGCGCCTGCGCGAGCTTCGCCCGCGAGCGGGGGGTCGGCTGGCGCCTCCTCACCCTGAACGGCGGCGGACTGCCGGGACTGCCGGAAGCCCCCGCGCGGGATTTCGGCGGCGACGCCCGGGCGCTCGCCCTCCACGTCTGGCGGCGGCAGCTCGGGAGCTCCGGGGAGGCGTACGTCTTCGACCTGCTGGGGCCGGCGCGGGTGCAGGCCTTCTTACCCCGGCCGCTGCGGGCCCCCTACCTGGTGCCGATGTACGGCATCGAGGTCTGGCGTCCCCTGGAGTGGGACCGGCGCCGGGCCCTGGCCCGGGCCACCGTGAGCTTCGCCATCTCCGCTCACACCCTGGAGCGGGCCCGGCCGTTCTGCCCGGACCTCTCGGGCACGGCTGTCGTCCCCCTGGCCCTGGAGGACCGGCCGGCGGAGGGAGCGGTCGACGCCTCCCTGATCAGCCGTGCCGGACGCGGCTTCCTCCTGATGGCCGGACGAATGGCCGCGAGCGAGCGCTACAAGGGGCACGACCAGCTCCTCGAAGCCATGCCGCGCGTCCGCGACCTGTGTCCCAACGTCCGCCTGGTGGTGGCGGGAGAGGGAGACGACCGGCGCCGGCTGGAGGAGAAGGCGGCCTACCTGGGGGTCGAATCCGCGGTGGTCTTCGCCGGCTTCACCAGCGAGGCGACGCTCGCCGAGCTGTACCGGCGATGTGCGGCCTTCGTCATGCCCAGCCGCGGCGAGGGCTTCGGCCTGGTCTACCTGGAGGCGATGCGGGCGGCCCGGCCCGTCCTCGCCGCGCGGTCGAGCGCCGCGGAGGAGATCGTGGCCGACGGCGAGACCGGCCTGCTGGTCGATCCGGACGACCGGGAGAACCTCGCCCGGGCCCTGGCCCGCCTGCTCCGCGACCCCGGCGCCGCCCGCCGGATGGGCTGGGCCGGCCGCGAGCGCTGGGAGCGGGAGTTCGGGGTGGACCGCTTCCGGCAGCAGCTGGAGCCGCTGTTGGAGAGGCTGGTGGGAGGCTAGATCTCTATGTGCGGCATCAACGGCATCCTCCGCCTCACGGACGCGGCGCCCGCTATCGACCGGGACGAGTTGCTGCGCACCCGCGACGCCATGTCCGCCCGCGGGCCGGATGGCGCCGGCGCGTGGATCTCGGGCGACGGCCGTGTGGCCCTCGCCAGCCGCCGTCTGGCCATCCTCGACCTCTCGGAGGCCGGCGCCCAGCCCATGGCCTCGGCGGACGGGCGGTTCCAGGTCGTCCTCAACGGCGAGATCTACAACTTCGCGGAGCTGCGCCGGGAGCTGGAGGCCGAGGGTGTGCGCTTCCGCTCGCACAGCGACACCGAGGTCGTCCTCGCCCTCTACGCCCGGCAGGGGGCGGCCATGCTCGGCCGGCTGCGGGGGATGTACGGCCTGGCGATCTGGGACGACCGGGAGAAGAGCCTGCTCCTGGCGCGCGACCCGCTGGGGATCAAGCCCCTCTATCTGGCCGAGGAGAGAGGCTGCCTGCGCTTCGCCTCCCAGGTGAAGGCGCTGGAGGCGGGAGGCGCCGTGTCGCGGCAGGTGGACCCGGCAGGGCTCGCGGGTTTCCTCCTCTGGGGGTCCGTCCCCGAGCCGCTGACGATCCGCCAGGCCGTCCGGGCGTTGCCGGCGGGGCACCACCTGCGGGTTCGGGATGGGGTGATCGGTGATCCCATCCCCTATGAGACGGCGGCGGTCGAGCCCCTGTCCCCCGAGGCGGCGGTGGAGGACGCGGTCGTCGCCCACCTGGTGTCGGACGTGCCGGTGGCCGTCTTCCTCTCCGCCGGGCTCGACTCGGGGCTGATCGCGGCCCTGGCGCGCCGTCACCTCCCGGAGCCGCCGGCCACCTTCACCCTGAGCTTCGACGTGCTGGCGGGCACTCCGCGCGACGAGGCGCCCCTCGCCGCCGAGGTGGCGCGGACCCTCGGCACCCGCCACATCGAGCACCGGGTGGGGCGGGCCGACTTCCCCGGCCTCTGGCGGGACACCCTCGCCGCCATGGACCAGCCGAGCATCGACGGCTTCAACACCTTCATGGTGAGCCGGGCGGCGCACGAGGCGGGGCTCAAGGTCGTCCTCTCCGGCCTCGGCGGCGATGAGGTCTTCGGCAGCTATCCCTCCTTCGCCGACGTGCCGCGGCTGGAGAAGACGGCCCGCCGGGCGGCGCGGGTCCCCGGCCTCGCAGCAGCCTGGCCTGCCCTCGCCCGGCTGGCGCCCGGCCGGCCGAAGCTCGCCGGCCTGCTGCGCTACGGACACACCCTGCCGGGGGCCTACTTCCTGCGCCGCGGACTGTTCCTGCCGGAGGAGCTGCCGGGGCTGATGGGGCGCGACGCCGCCGCGGCGGGGCTCGCCGTCTACGATCCTGTGACCGACGCCGCCCGCGCCCTGGCCGCGGCCAACGGCCGGGCCGGGGACCCCTGGGTCGCCGTGCACGAGTTGGAGACGGCCCGCTACCTGCGCAACCAGCTCCTGCGGGACTCTGACTGGGCCGCCATGGCGTCGTCCGTCGAGCTGCGCGTCCCCTTCGTGGACGCCTGGCTGCGCCGGCGGCTGGCCGTCCACGGCTTCGAGCCCGCCCGGGGGCGGGGCAAGGCGGAGCTCGTGCGCCGCGCCGCTCCCGAGCTGCCGGCGGCGCTCTTCACCCGGGAGAAGATGGGATTCTACGTCCCGGTCATGGAATGGCTGCAGCCGGAGAAGGCCGGCGCGCCCCTGGGGGACCAGTCGCGGCGCTTGGCGTTGCGGGTGCTCGGAGAGCTCGGAGTGAGCGCGCCATGACGATCGCCGCCGACGCTCCGCCGCTCCGCAGAGAGCGCCTCCGCCGCTGGACGAAGATCCTCTCGGCCTACTTCACCACCCAGACCCTCACCCAGCTTTTGGGGATCGCCTCCGGCCTGCTGTTCGTCAACTTCATGCCGGTGCGGGAGTTCGCCCTCTACACCCTGGCCTTCTCGGTGATCACCTTCTTCAACTTCGTCTCCGACCTCGGGAGCACCACCTCGCTGGTCTACTTCTTCCGTCACGCCCAGGGGGCGCGGGAGGAGGTCGGGCGCTACGTCGCCGCCGTGATGTCGCTGCGGCGGCTGGCGTTCCTGCTCGGGGCCGGCGCGGTCCTGCTGGCGTTCCCCCGCATCGCGGGGACCAAGGGGTTCGGGCTGCGGGAGTCGCTGCCGGCCACGGCGGGCATCCTGCTGTGCGTCTGGTTCCAGGTCAGCTCGTCGGTGCGGGTGCTGGCGCTGCGCCTCGCCGACCGCTACGGCCTGTCGTACCGGGCGGAGCTGACCGGCGGCGGGGTGCGCCTGCTCCTGGCGCTGATCCTGGTGGCCTGCGGGTGGCTCTGGGCCTGGCTCGGGGTTCTGGTCTCCTCCTGCGGCGCGGCGGCCACGGCCCTCGTCGCCCGCCTGGGACCCGAGACCCGGACGCAGGCGGACCTCCGCCCCTACCGCCGGAAGATCCTGCGCTATCTGCTGCCGAGCCTGCCGAGCGCCGTCTACTTCTCCCTTCAGGGCCCGCTCACCGTCTGGCTCGCCACCACCTTCGGCTCGACGCGGAACATGGCGGAGGTGGGGGCGCTCGGGCGGCTCGGGCTGGTGGTGGGGATCTTCTCCAGCCTGACCGGCGTGGTCTTCCTGCCGCGCCTGGCGCGGATCCATGACGAGCGGGTCTACCGCGCCCGCTACCTCCAGTTCGGCGCCCTGCTGCTGGCCGTGGCCGCCGTCCTGGTCCTCACCGCGGCCGCCGTCCCCGGGCTGCTGCTGGCGCTGCTGGGCAAGCAGTACGCCGGCCTGCGTCACGAGCTGGTGCTGGTGGTGGGCGGCGCCGGGCTGACGCTGCTGGGCGGCTACGCCGTGGCCGTCAACCTCGCCCGGTCGTGGAACCGCTGGGAGGGACTCGCCGTGGTCGCGCTCATGGCCGTGCAGGCCGTCCTGGTCGCCAGCCTCCCCCTGTCCACCACCTCCGGCGTGCTGACGTTCAACATCCTGACCGCCGCCACGGGACTGCTGCTGCAGCTCGTCATCACCCTCGGGGGCTTCACCCGGCCGGAATGGGTGCGATGGATGAAGTGATCCCCAAACGGCTCAATCTCGGCTGTGGGCAGCGGCAGCGGCCGGATTGCCTGAACGTCGACCTGCGGCCGGGAGTGGAGCCTGACCTGGTCTGGGACCTCGACCGGCGGCCCTATCCCCTGCCCCGCAAGCACTTCGAGCACATCTACGCCCTCGACGTGGTGGAGCATCTGGCGAGCGTCCAGGAGTTCGTGGAGGAGGCCCACGCGCTGCTGGCGCCGGGCGGAATCCTGGAGATCACCACCCCCCATTTCTCCTGCGCCAACTCCTTCACCGACCCGACGCACCGCCATCACCTCGGCTACTTCTCCTTCGATTATTTTACCGCCGGCTCGCCGTGGAGCTTCTACAGCGGCGTGCGCTTCGCCATCGCCGAGCGCACGCTGGTGTTCCCCATGAGCCTGCCCGGCAAGCTGATGTCGCGCTTCGCCAACCGCCGCCCGGAGCTGTACGAGCGGCGGCTGACCTGGATCTGGCCGGCGTGGTTCCTCATCTTCAAGCTGCGCGCTCTCGAGCCTTGACTTGCTGCGGGTCTGCCACGTGAGCCCCACCTACTTCGCGCCGGAGTCCGTGCTCGGCGGTGGCGAGCGCTTCGCCGAGGAGCTGGCGCGGGCCATGGCCGCGCGGGTGACAGGGGCGGAGGTCAAGCTGGTGAGCTTCGGCCCCCGCGCCTTCCGCGAGCGGCCGGCGCCGCGCTTCGAGCGGGTGATCCTGCGGAGCTGGACGGACGCGCGGCGCCTCCCTTTCTCCCCCGCCCTGGCGCGCGAGCTGCGCGGGGCGGACGTGATCCACTGCCATCAATACTTCGTCCTTCCCACCTTCCTTGCCGCCCTGCTCGGCCGGCTGCAAGGGAGCCGGGTCTTCGTCTCCGACCTGGGCGGCGGCGGCTGGACCCCGGCCTACCAGGTCGACCAGTCGCGCTGGATCGCGGCCCACCTGCCGCTCTCGGAGTACGCCGCCCGCGAGCTTCCCGGCGGCAGATGCCGGAACCAACGCCGGCGGGTGATCTACGGCGGCGTCGATCCGGCCCTCTACCCGATGCGTCCGGAGCTGAGCCACGACGGCTCGCTGGTCTTCCTCGGGCGGGTGCTGCCGCACAAGGGGATCCACTTCCTCATCCAGGGGCTGCCGCCCGGCGTCGCCCTCCACGTCGTGGGCCCCTGGCCGGACCTGGCCTATCTGGACCGCCTGCGGGCTCTCGCCGCGGGCAAGGCGGTGACCTTCCACGGCGCCCTGCCCGACAAGGAGGTGAGGGCGATCCTGAGCCGGGCCATGGCCCTCGTCCACCCGACGCCGGTGGACGCGCGCGGCTCGGCCGGTGCCCACGAGCTGTTCGGCCTGGCGCTGGTGGAGGCCATGGCCCGGGGCTGTCCGGTGATCGCCTCCGACGCGGCTTCACTGCCGGAGATCGTGACGCCGGAGGTCGATGGCCTGCTGGTGCCGCCGAACCAGCCGGCGGCGATCGGGGAGGCCGTGCTGCGGCTGGTGCGCGAGCCGGAGCTGTGGGCAAGGCTCGCGGCCGGTGCCCGGCGGACGGTCGAGGAGAAGTTCACCTGGGAGCGGGTGGTCGCGCGGTGCCTGGAGGCGTATCGAGAGCCGTGACCGAAACTCCCCTCTCCGAGCGCGCCCGGGAGACCGTGGCGCTGGCGGCCCTGGCAGCCTGGCCGCTCCTCCTGCTCCTCGACTCAGGGGTCGCCCTGGCGCGGGGGTGGCGCTCCCAGGGGGTGCTGGCGCGGGCGGCGGCCGGCGGCTGCGGTGTCGCCATTCTCCTCGCGCTGGCGCTCTGGCTGCTGCCGGCGGGGCGGCGTCTCCTGGCCCACCGCTGGGCCGCCATCGCAACGCTGGTGGCCGCGCTGTCGCTGGGCTGGCTGGCGGCCGAGGGAACCGCCGCGGCCTTTCCGTCGCTCCTCGGCAACCGGCTGGGGCACTCGCGGGGTCCGCGGGTGCGCCGGCTCTTCCGTCCGGACCCGCGCTACTTCACCGGCATCGCCGGCCCGTCGCGCTACACCACCAACGAGCTGGGGATCCGCGGCGGCCCCATGCCGGCCGCGGCCGGCGTCACCCGGCTGCTGTGCATCGGCGCCAGCACCACCGAGTGCACCTACCTGGACGACGAGGAGACCTGGCCGTACCTGCTGATGGCGGACCTCGACCGCGGCTCCGGGCGTCGGACGTGGGTGGGCGGCCTCGGCATCTCGGGCTACACCACCTTCGAGCACTTGGACTTCCTGCGCCATGCGCCGCGGCTGCCCGTCGACGGCGCCGTCTTCCTCGTCGGCGTCAACGACTTCGTCCGTGCCCTCAACGGCTCCCTGGAGCTGGGGCCGCGGCCGCTGTGGCGACGCTCGGCGCTGCTCAGCGCGGCGCTGGAGGCCGGCAGGCGGGCCACCCTGCGCCACCTCCTCTACGAGGTGGAGGACGAGACCGGGGCCCACGTCGAGGACCGGCGCCAGCGGCGCCGGCAGGCGGGGCACACCGACGCCCTGCCGGACCTCAGGCAAGCCCTGCGCGACTACGGCGAGCGGGTCGCCGCCCTCGCCGGGGAGTGCCGGCGCCGGCGGCTGCGCTGCCTGTTCCTGACCCAGCCCGTGCTGTGGCGGCAGGACCTCGCCGGCCGCGCCCGCGACTCGTTGTGGATGGGGGAGAACGCCGGCGGCCGGTTCCTCCCGCCCGGTCCGCTGCGGCAGGGGATGGACCGCTACAACGCCACCCTCCTCGCCCAATGCTCGCGGCTGGGCCTGGAGTGCGTGGACCTCGCGCCGGCGATGAGCGGCCGGGAGGAGCTGTTCTTCGACGACTGCCATTTCACCGAGGCCGGCGCCCGCGTGGTGGCCCGCCTCGTCGCCGGCTACCTGCTGTCGCATCCGGAGGGGCGCGGGTGAGCGACCTCCCCGGGGTGGTGCAGATCGTGCCGCGCCTGCCCCCACCCTTCGAAGGCGTGGGCAGCTTCGCCGAGGGTCTGGCCGCGGCGCTGCGCGACTGGCCGGGAGGGCCGGGAATCGCCAGCCGGCTGCTCGCCGCCGGCCCGGGAGCGCCGGGGGCGGCGGCCGAAGCGGGGGCGCTCGCCGCCCGCCTGGAGCGGGAGGCGGGAGCGGACCCCGTGCTGCTGCACTACGTCGGCTACGGCTACCAGCCCCGCGGCTGCCCAGGCTGGCTGGTGGATGGCCTGGCCACCTGGAAGGCCGGAGGAACCGACGGAAGACGGCGGCTGGTGACCTTGTTCCACGAGGTCCACGCCTCCGGTCCCCCCTGGCGCAGCTCCTTCTGGCTGTCGCCGGCCCAGCGCCGGCTGGCCGCCCGGCTGGCGAGCTTGAGCGATGGCCGGGTGACCAGCCTCGCCCACTACCGGTGGCTGCTGCGGCGGCGGACGCCAGGGCTGGAGGTGGCCGTCCTCCCCGTCTTCTCGACCGTGGGCGAGCCGGCGGCCGTGCCTCCCCTGGCGGCGCGGGCCCGCCGGCTGGTGGTCTTCGGCGGGCCGGGGGGCCGGGCGCGGGCCTATGGTCGCCATGCGGAACGGCTGGCCGACGCCTGCCGGGCGCTGGACCTGGAGGAGGTCCTGGACGTGGGGCCACCAGGCAGCGTCCCCGTACCCGCGGAGGTGGCGGACCTCCCCCTGCGCCGGCTCGGCGAGCTGCCAGCCGCCGAGGTCGGCTCCCTGCTCGCCGGATCGCTCGCCGGTTTCGCGGCCTACCCTCCGCGCTTCCTGGCCAAGTCGACCGTGTTCGCCGCCTACTGCGCCCACGGCATGCTGCCGCTGTGCGCGCCCGCGTTGGACCGGGACGCGGACGAGACGCCGCCGTGCTGGGACCCCGCGTCCGCGGAGGACCCGCAGCGGGTCGCGGACCGCGCCCTTACCTGGTACCGCGGGCACGCCGCCGGTGTCCATGCCGCGCTCTACCGTGAGCTGCTGTTCCCATGAAGGTCCTGATCTATACCCCTGCCTTCCTGCCGCAGGTGGGCGGCCTGGAGATCAACGCCGCCCACCTTGCCAGCCAGCTCGCCGGTCACGGCCTGGAGATCGTGGTGGTGACGCGCACGGCGAGCGACCGGACGGACGACGGGCCCTACCGGGTGGTCCGCGACCCTTCGCCGTGGGAGCTGCTGCGCTGGACCCGCTGGTGCGACGTCTTCCTGCAACACAATGTCAGCCTGCGGGGGCTCTGGCCGCTGCTCCTGGTGCGCCGGCCGTGGGTGGTGTCGCACCATAGCTGGTACTGCCGCACCGATGGCCGCGTGGCCTGGCAGGACCGTCTCAAGCGCCGTCTGCTGCGCCGCGCCGCCGCTTCGATCGCCGTCAGCCGAGCCGTGGCCGGCGACCTGAACACCCCGTCCGTCGTGATCCCCAACACCTACCGCGACCACCTCTTCCGCGTGCTGCCCGGCGTCGCTCGCGAGCGGGACCTGGCCTTCCTCGGCCGCCTGGTGTCGGACAAGGGGCTCGATCTGCTGATCGACGCCCTGGGTCTCCTCGCCGCCAAGGGGCTCCGGCCGAAGCTGACCGTGATCGGGGAAGGGCCGGAAAGGCCGCGCATCGAGGAGCGGGCCCGGCAGCTCGGGGTGGCCGCGCAGATCGAGCTCACGGGCGTGCGCCAGGGCGAGGAGCTGGTGCGGCTGCTCAACCAGCACCGCGTGCTGGTCGTCCCCTCGCGCTACCGGGAGCCCTTCGGCATCGTGGCCCTCGAAGGGATCGCCTGCGGCTGCCTGGTCGTGGGCTCGGAGGGGGGCGGGCTCAAGGATGCGATCGGCCCGTGCGGGCTGACCTTCCCCAACGGCGACGCCGCGGCCCTGGCCGCGGCCCTCGAGCGGGCGCTCGCCGATCCGGAGCTGGCGCGGACCCTGCGGCACGCCGCGCCGGAGCACCTCGCCGCCCATGGCACCGGGGCCACTGCGCTCGCCTGGGTGCGGGAGCTCGAGCGGGCCGCCGCGGGAGTCGCGGGAGAGGTGCGGCGATGAGCCTGCGCTTCCTCATCGTCGTGGCGGGCGGCGGCGTGCTGGCCTGGTCGGTGCTCAACTGGCGCCAGGCGATCCGCTTCGCCCTGATCCTGCTGATCGCCGAAGGCGCGCTGCGCAAGTGGGTCTTCCCCGGCGCTCAGGATCTGATCTACTTCGCCAAGGACGTGTTCTTCCTCGGCGCCTACGCCGGGTTCCTGCGCGACCGGGCCGGGGGACAGGTGCGCTACCACCCGCCGGCGATGCCGGTGCTCTACTTCGCCCTCGGGATGTCGGCCATTCTCGGCGTGCTCGAGATCTTCAATCCCAACCTGCCGAACCTGCTGGTGGGCATCCTGGGGTTCAAGGCATACTTCCTCTACGTGCCGCTGCTGTTCGTGGTGCCGGCGGTCTTCGACGGCGACGCCGAGCTCTACCGCTTCCTGCGCCGCTACGTGTTGATCGCCATCCCGGTCGGCGTGCTCGCCGTGACGCAGTTCTTCAGCCCCACCACGAGCGTCATCAACAGCTACGCCTGGGGCGCCACCGAGTTCGGCTATGTCGCCACCTTCGGCACCTCGTCCTACGTGCGGGTCACCGGCACGTTCTCTTTCATCTCCGGTTACGCGTCGTACCTGCTGGCGACGGCCATCCTCATCCTCACCGTGCTCGGCGCCTCGAGCTGGCGCTTCCGCGGCAACCTGCTCACCTTCACGGCTCTCGGCATGACTCTCTTGGGCATGCTGATGTCGGGCTCACGCGGCCCGGTGGCGATGCTGGCTCTGATCTCGCCGCTCTACTGGTGGCTGGCGGTGGCCCGGGAGGGGCAGGCCGGAGCCGTCTTCGGACGCGCCTTGCTCGGCCTCGGGCTGATCGCGGCGGGCGTCGTCTACCTCGGCGGCGACGCGCTGGATGCCTTCGTGGGGCGGGCGAGCGCCGGTACGGACCTCCCGTCTCGTTTCTCGTCGCCGCTGAAAGCACCGTTCCTGCTACTGCCGCAAGCGGGCCCACTGGGTCTCGGCATCGGCTCCACCCACCAGACCGCGGCGGCGGTGACACCCGGCATCCCACCCTATAGCTGGCTTCACGGCCTGGCGGTCGAGGTGGAGACGGGCCGTATCATGGTGGAGATCGGCGCCGTGGGGTTCCTCTCCGTCTATTTCGTCCGCCTCCTGCTGGTGGGCATCGCGCTGATCCAGTCCCTGCGGCTGCGCACCCGGTTCCACCGCGCCCTGGCCACGGCAAGCTTCCTCTTCCTTCTCATCCAGGTGCTGGGCGGCGTCGTCTTCGACGTCACGGCCGGGGTTTACTACTGGTTGTTCGCCGGGCTGCTGTTCCTCGCCATCCGGCTCGACCAGAAGGTCGCGACGGCCCCCAGGAAGGCGGCGGCCACGGTGGCGGTGCTCCCGGCGGCTGCGGAGACCGCCGCATGAATGGTGGCGTCCTGGTGACGCATCCCGGGCGGCAGCACTCCCACCAGGCGGCCCTGGCGCTCCAGGGCGCGGGGAGGCTGGCCGGCTACTGGTCAGGGGTGCCGGCACGACGCTTCGGGCGTTACCCCCCTGTCTCTCTGGATTCGCGGCTTACGCGCTGGTTCCCCTGGACGCCGGCGCTGCGCCGCGGCGGCGACGCCCTCCTGCCGGCCGGCGCCGCGGCCTGGAACGATTTCTTCGCCTGTCGTCTCTTCGACCGCTGGGCGGCGGCCGGCCTGCGGCGATCGGGAGCGGCCGCCGTCATCGCCTGCGAGATCTCGGCCCTCGCCACCTTCCGGCAGGCGAAGCGGCTGGGCCTGACCACTCTGCTCGACGCGCCATCCATCCATCGCGCGGCCCAGGACCGGCTCCACGGCACCGGCGACCCGCCGGGTCTCCACCGGCGGATCGCCGCCGTCAAGGATGGGGAGATCGCCCTGGCGGACCACGTCCTCACCGTCTCGGAGCTGGCGCGGCAGACCTACCTGGACGCCGGAGTGCCGCCGGAGAAGGTCCACGCCGTGGCCCTGGGGGCGGACCTCGAGCTGTTCGCGCCCGGGCCGGGGGAGGCGCCGGCGGGGGAGGGCTTCGTCTTCCTCTTCGCCGGCGCGACGATCCGGCGCAAGGGGTTCGACCTCCTCCTGGCGGCGTTCGATCGCGTGGTCGCCGCCGAGCCCCCTGCACGGCTGCCACGGCTGCGGATCGCCGGCCCCCGCGGCGACCTGGGGCACCTGCTGGACGGGCGATCTCCGGGGTCCCCGGAGACCCCGGACCGGATCGCCTTCCTCGGACCTCAGACTCAAGACGAGCTGGCGGCGGAGCTGCGGCGGGCGGACTGCCTCGTCCTCCCCTCGCGCAACGACTCCTATGCCATGGTGGTCCCCGAGGCCCTGGCCTCGGGGCTCCCCGTGCTGATCTCCGAAATGGTGGGGGCGAAGGACCTGGTGACCGAGGGACGGACCGGCTGGATCGTGCCGGTGGAGGAAGTCCGCGCCTTGGCCGAGCGCATGGCGTGGTGCGTCCGCCACCCGGAGGCCGTCCGCGCCATGAGGGCCGACTGCCGCCGCGCCGCCGAGGCCGCCACCTGGCCGGCCTACGCCCAGCGCTTCACCGACCTGCTCGGCTCTCTCGTCGCATGAGGCTGCTGCACGTGGTGCCCACCTACGTCCCCGCCTGGCGTCACGGCGGCCCCATCCTGGCCGTCCACGGCCTGTGCCGGGCCCTGGTGGAGCGGGGGCACGCCGTGACCGTGCTCACCACCGACGTCCACGGCGATGGCCGGCTGGACGTGCCTCTGGGCGAGCCGGTGAAGATCGACGGGGTCGAGGTCTGGTACTTCCCCGTGCGGTGGCCGCGGCGGCTCTACGTCTCCCCGGCCCTGGGGCGGGCGGCGCGGCAGGTCATGAACGGCTTCGACCTCCTCCACCTCCACTCGGTGTTCCTCTGGCCCACCTCGGCCGCGGCCCGGGCCGCCGAGCGGGCCGGCGTCCCCTACGTCGTCTCCCCCCGCGGAATGCTGGTCTCCGACCTGATCGCCCGGCGGGGGCGATGGCGCAAACGCGCCTGGATGCTCCTCGCCGAGCGGCGGACGCTCGCGCGGGCCGCAGCCCTCCATGCCACCAGCGCGCTCGAAGCGGACGAAGCGGCGAGGCTCGGGCTCCCCCTGCCGCCGGTCTTCACGGTGCCGAATGGGGTGGACGTTCCGCCGGGGCCGCAGCAGGACGGAGAGGAGCCGCGGGAACCCTTCCTGCTCTTCCTCGGCCGGGTGAGCTGGAAGAAGGGGCTCGACCGGCTGATCCCGGCCCTCGCCCGCTGCCCCGGCGTGGAGCTGAAGATCGCCGGCAACGACGAGGAGGGGCTGCGGCCGGAGCTGGAGCGGCTGGCCGGGGAGGCGGGCGTGGCCGGCCGGGTCCGCTTCCTGGGGCCTGTGGCCGGAGAAGAGAAGGCCTCGCTCCTCCGCCGGGCCGCCGTGCTCGTCCTCCCCTCCCGCTCGGAGAACTTCGGCAACGCCGTCCTGGAGGCCATGGCCGCCGGCTGTCCGGTGGCGGTCACGCCCGAGGTGGGACTGGCGGCGACGGTGCGGGAGACCGGCGCCGGCCTCGTGGTCGACGGCGATCCGGTGCGGCTGGGCGAGGCGCTGCGGGATCTGCTGGCGGACGCGGCGCGCCGGGAGGAGATGGGCTGCCGCGGCGCCCGCGCGGCGGCGGACCGCTTCGGCTGGCCGGCCGTGGCGCTCGCGATGGAAACGATGTATGACCGCGTCCTGACCCGCCCATGAAGATCGCCTTCCTCGTCGAGCGCCCCACCCAGTTCGAGGCGCCGTTCTATCGCTTCGCCGCCCGCGACCCGGAGCACGAGCTGCGGGTCCTCTTCACCGGTGGCAGCGGGGTGGCGGGCCCGGTCTTCGACCCCGAGCTGGGGACCTCCGTCTCCTGGGGGATCGACCTGCTCGGAGGCTACCCCTCCGAGGTCTGCCCTGCCGCGGGTGCCGAGGCCTGGCTCGCCGAGCGCCTGCGGCCGCAGCGGTGCGACCTGCTGATCGTCAACGGTTATACGCAGCCGCTCTACCGGCTGGGGGCCCGGCTGGCGAGGCGGGCGGGGACGGCGACCGCCCTGCGGCTGGACTCGGTGCTGTTCGACGGCTCGCTCATCCGCGCCGTCCGCGGCGCCCGCGGCCTTGCCAAGCGGCTCCTCTTCGCCACCTATATGAAAAGGACGTACGACCTCTTCTTCGGCGTGGGCTCCCTGACCCTGGAGTACCTCCGTGTTTTCGGGGTGCCGGCCCGGCGGATGGGCCTCTTCCCCTATGCCGTGGACGTGGAGGACTTCCGCGCCCGTTCGCGCCTCTCCGAAGCGGAGCGGGCGGCGGTGCGCGCCCGGCTTGGCGTGCCGGCGGCGGCTCCGGTCATCCTCAGCCTGGCGAAATTCGGCCCCCGCGAGGCGCCCTGGGACCTGGTGCGCGCCTTCGCACACTTGCAGCGGGAGAACGTCTGGCTGGTGCTGGCCGGCGACGGCCCCGAGCGGGCGGCGCTGGAGCGGGCGGCCGGCGCGCGGGTCCGCTTCCCCGGCTACGTCCCCTATCCCGAGCTGCCGGCCCTCTACGCCGCGGCGGACCTCTTCGTCCACCCGGCCCGCGAGGAGCGCTGGGGGGTGTCCGTCCAGGAGGCCCTGGCCTGCGGCCTGCCGGTCGTCGCCTCCTCGCGGGTGGGCGCGGCGTTCGACCTCGTGGCGCCGGGCGGCAACGGCTTCCTCTACGCGGCGGGGGACGACGGCGAGCTGGCCGGCCGGATCGGCGACGCCCTGGCCCTGCCAGCGCAGCGGGTACGGGAGGCGAGCGCCGCGATCCTGGCCCGCTGGGACTACGCCGCGGCCTGGCGCGGGCTGCTCGACGCCGCGGCCCGGGTGACGGGAGGCACGGCACGAGCGTGACCCCCTACCGGCTCAAGTCCCTCCTGCGCGCCGCCGCGCCCGGGCCTGCCGCGGCCTATCTCCGCCTCAAGGAGTGGGCCCGCAGCACCCGCCAGGGCGGCCGCTATCTGGAGGGGATCTTCGGCGAGATCTACCATGGCAACCTGTGGGGCGAGCCGGAGTCGGTCTCCGGCCCGGGCTCCAGCCTGGCGGCGACCGCCGCGGTGCGCCGCGAGCTCCCCGGCCTGCTCGCCGACCTCGGCGTCCGCACCCTGCTCGACGCCCCCTGCGGCGATTGCCACTGGATCCTCTCCACCCCCCTCGACCTCGACCTCTACATCGGCGCCGACCTCGTCCCCGCCCTGATCGCGCGCAACGCCGCGGAGCTCAGCGGTCCGGGCCGCGAGTTCCGGGTCCTCGACCTCACCCGCGACCCGCTCCCCAAGGCCGATGCCATCCTCTGCCGCGACTGCCTGATCCACTTCTCCTTTCGCTTCATCCGGCGGGCCCTCGACAACTTCCGGCAGAGCGGCGCGCGATATCTGCTGACCACCACTTACTCGGGGCTGCCGCGCAACCAGGACATCCTGAGCGGCCAGTGGCGCCCCCTCGACCTCGAGCTCCCCCCCTTCGGGCTGCCGCGGCCGCTGCGCCTGATCCACGAGAAGGAGTACGCCGAGGGCGGCCTGAGGCTGCGCCGGAGCCTGGGCGTATGGGAATTGGAGACCCTGTGATCCCCCTCTCCGTCCTGGTGACCACCCGCAACGAGGAGGTCAACGTCGAGCGCTGCCTGCGCAGCGTTCACGGCTTCGCGGACCAGATCTTCGTCCTAGACTCGGAGAGCACCGACCGGACGGTCGAGATCGCCCGCCGCTTTGCCGAGGTCCGGACCCTGGCCTACGACCACGGCCGGATCATCCCCTGGATTTTTCAGTGGGGGCTGGACAACCTCCCCCTGCACCACGACTGGGTGCTCATCCTGGAGGCCGACCAGGCCGTCACCCCCGAGCTGCGGGCGGAGATCGCAGCCCTTCTCGCCCGCCCCGAAGTGAAGGAGGACGGCTTCTACGTCCGCCGGCGGCAGATCTTCCGCGGCCGGCCCCTGCGCTTCGGCGGCTACGGCAGCAAGGTGCTGCTCAAGCTCTTCCGCCGCAGCCGCTCCGAGCTCGACCCCGTGGAGCAGGACACCCGGGTCTACGTCCGCGGCCCGGTGGGCCGCCTGCGCTCTCCCCTCGACGAGTGGAACCGCAAGGAGGACTCCATCCTCTTCTACCTGGAGAAGCACCTCCGGTATGCTGAGGCCTTCGCGCAGGAAGAGTCCGAGCGCCGGCGCCGACGCCTCCCCTGGAAGGCGACGCCGCGGCTCTTCGGCACTCCCGACGAGAGGGTCCTCTGGCTGAAAGACCGCTACTACCGCCTGCCGCTCCTCGTCCGGCCGGCACTGTACTTCCTCTACCGGTACTTCTTCCTGCTGGGGATCCTCGACGGCAGGACGGGGTTCGTCTTCCACTTCCTCCAGGCCTTCTGGTTCCGGCTGGTCGTGGATATCCGCCTGGAAGAGCTCTTGCGCCAGGGTTCCACAAAGGACGGCCCTCTTGAGTGAAGCGGCCCCTTTTCGCCGGTTGCGCCTCCTGGTCTCCGGTGCCGGCCTGCTCTGGATCGCCGCCTGGATCGGGTTCAGCCGGTACGCTCTCCTGGACGATGCACTGATCCATCTGCGTTACGCCCAGACGTCGTTGCGGGCGGGCTTCATGACCTTCGACGGCATGACGTTCTCCTATGGCACGTCGAGCCCTCTCTACGTGGGGCTCCTGGCCGTCCTCTCTGCGGCGACCGCCAGTGCCCTGCTGCCCAAGGTCGTCTCCGTAGTCTTTTATCTGGCTCTCCTCCTGCTGGTTGCCGGCTTCGCCGCCGAGGGCAGAGAAGGCCGGGCCGGGTGGATCCTGCTCGGCCTCCTCCTGCTCAGTCCGATGGCGATCCGCTGGCTGACGGATGGCATGGAGACGAGCCTGGCGGCGCTCTTCGCCGTCCTTCTCGCGACGCAGACCGTCGCCGGCGGGACCAGGGGCAGACCCTGGGTTCCCTGGCTCTGCTTCACTCTCGGCGCAGCCATCGTCCTGACGCGTATCGAGCTGTCGCTGGCGATCTTCTTCGCCTTGGCGGGAGCCCTCCCCCTGGTGCCGCCGAGCCTCTGGGCTCGGCGACACCTCCCTCTGGCCCTCGGCGGCATCGGCTCCCTGGCTGCGCTCCAGATTCTCTTCGGCCATGTGCTCCCGGACACCGCGATGGCCAAGCGGACGGCTCCCGTCTCCTTCTGGGAGGCCCTTTTTCAGGTCGAGCGCTCGACCCTCTCCTCGCTCACGCTGGGAGCCGGTCTCAGCATCCTCTGGCTGCTCTCGCTCCTCCACGGGCTGCGCACGGCGGACCGGCGAGGCAGAATTGCCCTGCTCACCTGCAATCTCCTCTTCCCGAGCCTCGTGGCGCTGATCGCGATCCGGGGCCAGATCCTGCACGGCGTCCGTTACCTCCTCTGGGTTTACCTCTTCCTGATCGCGTGGAACCTCTGCGCTCAGGCGCGTTTCCCCGGCCGTGCCGAGCTCTGGCCCCGGGGACTACGGCTCTGGATCGTCGCCGGGGTGTTGCTGGTGCTCTGGATCTTCGAAGGGCGTGCCGTGGCCAGGGTCCTGGAAGCTCGCAATGAGATGTTCCTGGCGATGCGGAGCGACGCTCTGCATCGCCTGAGCGGAGCGACCGGCGCGGGCTTCGACGTCGGCTTCATCGGCTTCTTCAGCCAGGCGCGCATCCTCGACCTCAACGGCCTGGTCAACGGCCGGGCGGTCGCGAAGCTCAAGCCGGAGCAGCGCCTGCGCCGGCTGTCCGCGGCAAATCCGGACTTCCTCTTCGTCACCGGGCCTCAGGCGAAGAGCCTGGCGCCCTTCCTCGACGTGGGCGCCTATCGCGTCTGCCATCAGTACCGAGCGGCCACCCTCACCGCGGATCAGGTCTATTTCCTGGCCACCCGCTCAGACCGGACCGGGATTCCGCCCTGTGCGGAGAAGTGGCCGTGATTCCGATCCTGGGCATCAGCGCCTATCATCCCGATGCCTCGGCAGCGGTCATCGTGGATGGCCGCCTCGTGGCGGGTGTCGAGGAGGAGCGCTTCCGCCGCGTCAAGCACTGGGCGGGCTTCCCGGAACAAGCCTTGCGATTCTGCCTGGAGGAAGCGAACGGCGGCACCCTCGCCGGGATCACCGCCCTCGCCGTGGCGCGCCAGCCCCGGGCCTACCTGCTGCGCAAGGCCCTGGTCGCCCTCTCCAATCCCAGGAGCCTGCGCCGCGCCACCGGCCGGGTACGCAACCTGGCCCAGATCCAGTCTCTGGAGGAGCGGGTCGCCGCCGCGTTCGGCGCCCCGGCGCCGCGCCTCTACCCGGTCGAGCACCACGTGGCTCACGTGGCTTCGGCCTTCTTCTGCTCACCCTTCGAAGAGGCGATGTGCCTCTCCGTCGACGGCTTCGGCGACTTCGTCTCCACCATGATGGCCGTGGGGCGGGGGAGCTCGGTCGAGGTTCTGCAGCGCGTCCACTTCCCCCACTCCCTGGGGCAGCTCTACACGGCCGTGACCCAGCACCTGGGCTTCCTCCAATTCGGCGACGAGTACAAGGTGATGGGCCTCGCAGCCTACGGCGAGCCCTGCTTCGCCCCGGCTGTCCGCCGGTTGGCGCCGGCCCTCGCGGACGGCACTTTCCGGCTCGACCTGCGCTACTTCCGCCATCTTTCGGAGGGGGTCGACATGACCTGGGACGACGGCGCGCCGGTGCTCGGCGTCCTGTTCACGCCGGCCCTGGAGGAGCTGCTGGGGCCGGCCCGCCGGCCGGACGAGGAGCTGACCCAGCGGCATCGGAACCTCGCGGCCTCCCTGCAGGCGGTCTACGAGGAGCGCTTCTTCGCCCTGGTCCACGCTCTCCAGCGCCGCACGGGCCTCAAGCGCCTTGCCCTGGCCGGCGGTTGCGCCATGAACTCGCTGGCCAACGGCAAGCTGTTCGACCGCACGGACGTGGAGGAGGTCTACGTCCAGGCTGCGGCGGGGGACGCCGGCACGGCTCTGGGGGCCGCCCTCTGGGTCCATCACGTCGTGCGCGGAGCGCCCCGGGACGGCTTCGTCATGGAGCACTGCTATTGGGGGCCGCGCTACGGGGAGGCCGAGGTCCGGGAGGCGCTGGCCCGACAGATCCCCGGTTGCGAGGGACGGGATGGGACCTGGGACGGAATCCGCCTTGAGACCGTCGCCGACGAGGACCGCCTCGCGGCCGAGACGGCCGCTGGAATCGCCCATGGCGAGGTCGTCGGCTGGTACCAGGGGCGCTCGGAGTGGGGCCCCCGAGCCCTGGGCAATCGCTCGATCCTGGCCGATCCGCGCCGCACCGATATGAAGGGCCTGCTGAACCTGAAGATCAAGCGCCGGGAGTCGTTCCGTCCCTTCGCCCCCTCGGTGCTGGAGGAGCGGACGGGCGAGTGGTTCACGATCGACTACCCCGATCCGTTCATGATCAAGGTCTATCCCATTCGGCCCGAGAAGCGCCCGCTCATCCCCGCCGTGACCCATGCGGACGGCACGGGCCGGCTGCAGACCGTGTCGCGGCGGTCCAACCCTCGCTATTGGAAATTGATCCGTGCCTTCGAGGAGCGGACGGGCGTGCCCATGCTCCTCAACACTTCTTTCAACGAGAACGAGCCCATCGTCAACACACCGGCCGAGGCCCTGGACTGCTTTCTTCGCACTCGCATGGACCGGCTGGTGCTGGGCGACAGGGTGCTGACCCGCTCATGACTGGCGTCCTGCGGTCCTTCGCCGAGCGGCTGAGCCGGGGTCGGGTTCTCCGGCGACGGCTCCCCGCGAACCTGGGCGGCCATACCCTGTACGTCACCCCGGACTCGGCTCTCAAGCTCTGGCGCCGGGAGCTGTGGCAGGCAGATCCCCTCCTACTGAGCGTCGCGACCGAGTTGGTGCACCCCGGCGACACGGTATGGGACGTGGGGGCCAACGTCGGGCTCTTCACCTTCGCCGCCGCCTTCCTCGCCGGCGCCGGCGGCCACGTCCTCGCCGTCGAGGCCGACGACTGGCTCACCACTCTCCTGCGGCGCTCGGCGGCAGGCCTGCCCGCGAGCCACGCGCCGGTGGACGTCCTGACGGCCGCCGTCTCCGACTCGGCGGGGATCGCCGAGCTCTGCATCGCCGCCCGCGGCCGGGCCGGCAACCATCTGCGCGACGTGGCCGGCTCCTCCCAGGCCGGCGGCACACGGGCCGTATCCAAAGTGGTGACCGTCACGCTCGACGGGCTCCTGGACGTGCTCCCCGCTCCCCGCGTCCTGAAGCTCGACACCGAAGGTGCAGAGGCACGCTGCCTTCAAGGGGCCGAGCGGCTCCTCTCCACGATCCGCCCGGCGGTCTTCTGCGAGGTGAACGCGGAGAACGTCGAGGCCGCCGGCGAGATCCTGCGGCGGCACGGCTACCTCCTCTTTGACGCCCAGGTGCCGCCCCGGGACCGCCATCCCCTGCCGGAGCCGGTGTGGGACACCCTGGCCCTTCCCGGCCCCTGATCCCCGATGCGAGTCCTCCTCGTCTGCCACCCTCCCCTCTCCGCCCAGCTCGGCGCCGCTCAGACCGCCCTCACTCTGGCTGAAGCCCTGCGCGGCCGCGGGCACGACGCCCTGGTCTGGTCGCCGGAGCCCCTGCCGCCGGGCACCCGGTGGTGGAACCTCTGGCTGCGGCAGCGGCGGGCCGCCGAAGCATTCGCCGCCAGCCACGGGCCGTTCGAGGTCATCGACACCCCCGCCATCTCCGCCACGGGCGAGCTGGCCCGCTGCGGAGCTCTCGTGGTGCGCAGCGTCCAGCCAGAGCTCCTCTACCTGGCCGATGCCATCGCCGGCGACCTGCGCCACCGCCTCACCCCGCGCTCTCTCCTGCACGCCCTCCAGGGTGGGCCGCGAGCCGCCGCCATCCTGGCCGGCTGGCGCCGGGCGCGCTTCATTCTGTGCCTGGGTAACCGTGAGCTGGCCTGGATGCGGCGGCGGTTTCCCGGCTGGCGCGGCAAGCTCGGCTCCTACCTCTCCGCGCCCACTCCCGTCGAGCGTCCCGCCCTGCTGGCGGTGCGGCGGCAACGCCCGGGAGGCTCCGATCGCGAGGGCATCCGCTTCCTCTGGATCGGCCGCTGGGCGGCGCACAAGGGCACCCGCAGGCTGATCCACTTCTTCGTGGCGAGGGCCGCGGCCTTCCCCGCCGACACGCTCACCATCGCCGGCTGCGGCCCGGCGGCGGCGCGGGACGTTCCGGAGACCTTGCTGCGCTCGGGTCAGGTCCGCGTCGTCCCGAGCTTCCAGCGGGCCGAGTTGCCTGACCTCCTGGCCGGACACGACGCCGGACTGTTCACCAGCTCGCTGGAGGGATGGGGGCTGAGCCTCAACGAGATGCTGGAGTCCGGCCTGCCTGTCTTCGCCACCGATGCCGGGGGGGTGACCGACCTGCGCCCCTTTTTTCCGGCTTCGCTGCGGCCCTTTCCACCCCCCGCCCGGGCGGGGCTGGAGCCGGCACCGCTGGAAGACCTGGAGGCCAACGGCTATCTCGAGAAGTTCTCGTGGCCTCAGATCGCCCTCGCCTACGAGCGGCAGGCGCTGGCCGCTGTCTCACGATGCTCACGATGAGCGCGATAAGCCTTCGTCCCCTCGCCCGTGCCTGCCGCCGGGGTAGCCGCCGACTCGCGGCCGGGGCGTTGGAGGGGGGCGTACGGATGGCCTCGGCCTTCGCGCCGGCCCTCGCCGCGCCGCCGCGGGAGCCGCGGTCGATCTTCGTCCTGCGCAACAACGACATCGGCGACCTGCTGGTGGTCACCCCTCTGTTCGAGGCCCTGCGGCGCCGTTTCCCCCAGGCATGGATCGCCGCGGGCATCGGAAGCTGGAACCTGGACGTCCTGGGCCACAACCCGCACCTGTCGGAGGTGCTCGCCGTCAACGCTCCCTGGTGCAACAAGTATCAGGACGCGCAGGGCACGCTCGGCCGCCTGAGCTACCTGGGTCGCTCCCCCGAGGTCCGGGAGCTGGCGCGGCGGCGCTTCGAGATCGGTATCGACGTGCTGGGGAGCGCCTGGGGCTCGCTCCTGCTACTGCGGGCCGGCATCCCCTATCGGCTGGGCGTCCGCGGTTATGCCGGCGGACACTCCGCGGCGCAGGCGGCGATGACCTTCGACCCTTGGATGTCCGTGGGCCGGTCGGCCCTCCGCTTCGCCGAGCTGCTGGGCGCCACCGACCTGCCGCCGTGCCGGCCCCAGATCTTCCTCCGTGAGGAAGAGAGGGAGGCGGCCGAGCGCTGGTGGGCTGCGGCGGAGGTGGACGGACGGCGGAAGCGCCGGGTGGTGATCGGCCCCGGCGGCGGCCTGGCCGCGAAAAGCTGGCCCGGCGAGAGCTTCGCGGCCCTGGCGGCGCGGTTGTCGAAGGAGGTGGACGGGATCTCGATCCTCGTCCTCGGCGGCCCTCGCGAGGGTGAGCTGGTGGCGCGGGTCGCGGCGGGAGCGGCGGGGGCCCGCGCCTTGTCGCCGGCCCCCGACCTGCGGGAGACGTTCGCGCTGGTCGCCGCCTGCGACCTCGTGGTCTGCAACTCCAGCATGCTGCTCCATGCCGCCGCGGCTTTCGCCAAGCCCTCGGTGGTGCTGCTGGGAGAAGCCTTCCCTTCGGCGAGCCAGCACCAGGCGCAGTGGGGCTACCCCGGCCTCAGCCGCAGCCTTGGCAGGGAGCCCCGGGAGGGGGCGGCTCGCGCGACGCCCGGGGAGGCTCTGGCGGCGGTCCAGGAGATGCTAAGCTCGCTCTCCATTTCCTGAGGCCCGCCGAAGCATGACTCGCTATCAGCCGTACTGGCTCCTGCTGGCGCTCGCCGGTGGCGCGTTCCTAGTCGCCACCCTGGCGCCCTACCGGGTGGACGTCGACACCGGCTTCCAGCTCCGTTCGCTCCAGCAGTGGGTGCGCGGCGAGTCCCCCAACCCCGGCACGCTCCGTCTTCCGGATCCGCACGACCTGAGCCGGGATGCCCTGGTCTGGAGCACCTGGTGGCCCCCCGGCTTCCCGTTCCTCTATTCGCCCTTGGCGGCGACCGGCCTATCGCTCGCCGCCGCGCTGCGGATCACCAGCTTCCTTCTCTGCCTTGCCGGCTCCCTGGGATGGCTGCGCCTGACCGAGCTTTTCGCGTTGCCACGCACGGCGCGCCTGCTCTATGCCGTGTCGCTGGCGGCCTACGCGGGCACCATCGGCGGTGCCGCCACGCTCTCCTCGGCCGATGTCCTGAGCTATGCCTTCGCCCCCTGGCTCGTGGCGCTGGTGTTACGTCAGGGAGGAGAGACGTCGCCGCTCCGGCTGGTCCTCACCGGGCTGGCCCTCGGCAGCAGCTACTGGCTCAAGTACACGCTCTTCGTGATGGCCCTGCCGCTGGCCGGCTGGCTCGCATGGCGGGTGGGGCTGGGCGGCGGCGGCCCTTGGACCTCCCGCGCCAGCCGGCTGGCCGCCCTGGCGCTCGGCCTCGCCCTCCCCGTCGCCGCGCTCCTGGCGATCGACCTCCGGCACTCCGAGAGCCTCTCCGCGAGCGCCAGCGGCAGCCGCTCGGACTGGGTCTCGGACCAGCCGCAGGACATCGGCCTCCTCCCCGCCACCCTCGGGCTGGCCGCCGCCCCAGGCCTGGCGCTCTTCCAGAACCACGTCTGGATCACTCATCTGGTGTACTTCAGCGATTCCCGGCTGCCTTTCTTAAGGAATCTCGGCAACGCCCACCGGTTGCGCGTAAAATCCCTCCTGGGCATTCCCATCACCGCCGCCCTGGTCTGGGGGCTGGCCCTAGGGCTCAGGGGTCGAGCCCGTGGCGCCCTGCCGTCTCTGGCGCTGACCGTTACGGCGGGTTTCTACCTGCTCCTGGCGATCGTCTCCATGGCCATCGGCTACAACTACCTCGCCAACGAGCCGCGCTTCGGCGTCGCCATCCTGCCGCTCGTGCAAGCCCCCGCGCTCGCGGGCTGGCTGGCGGGATGCGGACCATCCGCCTCCAGGGGCCGGCGTGCCGCCTCCGCTCTCCTCCTCGCGGCCTGCTTCGGCGCGCCCCTCCTGTTCGTGACCGCCGACTTCGCCAAGAACCAGATCGCCGATCGCCGGACCGCGCCCTATACCGCCGCCGCGACCGGCCTCTTCATGCCCGAGATCTCGCCGCGCAGCGTGCCCGAGGTCCAGGCCGCCGTGGCCGCGGTCCTGCGCTCGCCCCGCGACATCGTCGTGCTGGCCGGGCCTCTGGGGTGGGGGTCCCCTCTGATGATGTGGCTCGATTTCCCCTGGCGGACGCTCCCCGAGACGACGTTCCTGGGTCCCCTTGGCACCGGCTATCGCGACGCGGCGAACCTGCGCAGCAGCGGTCCGCTCACCGTTTCTCGACCTCTGCGCGTCGTCCTGGTGGTGGCGAAGAGCCTGCTCGCCGGGGGCGAGCTGCCCCGGCTCCAGGCGCGGTTTCCCCAGGCCCGGACCTGGCAGGCTGCCCCGGCACCGGTCCACTCCAACGTCGTCCTCTGGTTCAGCGATCTGGAGGTCCCTTGAGCGTTCCCGGAAGACTCCTGCGCATCGCGGTGATCGGCGCGGGCCACTGGGGCCCCAACCTGATCCGCAACTTCCACAATCACCAGACGAGCGAGGTGGCCTGGGTCATCGACCGCGATGAGTCACGCCTCGCGCTGGTGCGGAGCCGGTATCCCGACATCCAGAGAGCCGCACATCCTGGGGCGGCTCTGGCGGACCCGACCGTCGAAGCTGTAGTCATCGCGACCCCGACCGTCACCCATTACGATCTTGCCGCTGCGGCTCTACGCGCCGGCAAGCACGCCCTCATCGAAAAACCCATCGCGACCCGCGTCGCCGATGCCGAGGAGCTCTGCGCCCTGGCGGACCGGCAGGGGTTGGTCCTCATGGTCGGCCACGTGTTCCTCTTCAATTCCGCCATCCGGAAGGTCAAGCAGTATCTGGATGAGGTCAGGCTCGGCCGGCTCTTCTATCTGTCGATGGTCCGCACCAACCTGGGCCCCATCCGGATGGACGTCAACGCCGCCTGGGACCTCGCCGCCCATGACGTCGCCATCGCCAACTACTGGCTGCAGGCCAACCCCGAGAGCGCCGCCGCTCAAGGGGGCTCCTGGATAAACACCGGTGTCGAGGATGCCATTTTCGCCAACCTCTGGTATCCCAACGGCGTCATGGTCCATCTCCAAGTCTCCTGGCTCAGTCCAAGAAAGGTTCGCGACATCACCGTAGTAGGAGAAAAGGGAATGCTGACCTTCGACGACATGAACCTTTCAGAGCCCCTTCGACTGTACGACAAACAGGTCACCGAGCAGAGGTCCACCGGCTTGATCGACACTTTCGCATCGTTCCGGACCAGCATCCGGGACGGCGACATCGTCATCCCCAAGGTAGCCAGCAACGAGCCGCTGCGGGCGGAATGCGAGCACTTTCTCGAATGCATCGCCACCGGCTCGCGGCCGATTTCGGACGGCTGGAGCGGCGCTGCCGCCGTGCGCGCCCTCGCCGCCATCGACAGCTCGATGCGCCACGGCGGCCGGAGGGAGACGGTATGACCCCCGCGCCCATCCCCCTGGTGGACCTCAAGGCCCAGCACGCCGAGATCGCGGCCGAGGTGGAGGCGGGCTTCGCCCGCGTGATCGCGGAGACGGCGTTCATCCTCGGGCCTGCCGTCGCCGAGTTCGAGACGGCGTTCGCCCGCTTCTGCGGCGTCCCCCACTGCCTCGGCGTGGGCAACGGCACCGATGCCATCGAGCTGATCGTCCGGGCCCTGGGCCTGGGACCGGGGGACGAGGTCCTCGTCCCCGCCAACACCTTCATCGCCACCGCCCTCGGCGTGCTGCGGGCGGGGGCGACCCCCGTGCCGGTGGACTGCGACGCGTTCTTCCTCATGGACCCCGGCCAGATCGAGGCGCGGATCACGCCGCGCACGCGGGCCCTCCTCCCCGTCCACCTTTTCGGCCAGATCGCGGACATGGAGGCGCTGCGCGAGATCGCCGCCCTGCGCGGCCTCGCCCTGCTGGAGGATGCCGCCCAGTCGCAGGGGGCGCGGCGCCACGGCCGGGCGAGCGGCGCGCTGGGCGACGCCGCGGCCACCAGCTTCTACCCGGGCAAGAACCTCGGCGCCTACGGCGACGGCGGCGCCGTCCTCACCGCCTCGGACGAGATCGCCGCCCACGTCCGCAAGCTGCGCAACTGGGGCAGCGAGCAGAAATACCACCACCCGGAGCTGGGCTTCAACTCGCGCCTCGACACGCTCCAAGCCGTGGTCCTCTCGGCCAAGCTCCGGCGCCTCGAGGCGTGGAACGACGGGCGGCGCCGGGCCGCCGCCCGTTACGACGAGCTGCTCGCCGGCCTGCCGGGCGTCGAGACGCCCCGCACCCTCGCCGGCAACGAGCACGTCTGGCACCTCTACGTCGTCCGCGTGCCGCGGCGAGACGAGGTGCTCGCGAAGCTCAACGCCGAGGGGATCGGGGCCGGCATCCACTACCCGACGTCCCTCCATCTGCACGGCGCCCTGCGCTTCCTCGGCTACCGCGAGGGGGACTTCCCGGTGGCTGAGAAGGCCGCGCGGGAGATCCTCTCCCTCCCCCTCGACCCCCACATCACGGCGGCGCAACAGGAGCGGGTGACGGAGATCCTGCGTCAGGCGCTATGAAAAGCCTCTTCTTCATCCCGGTCTACAATCAGGTTCAGGAGCTTCCCGGACTTCTTACGGAACTGGCGGCGACCGACCTCCCCTGCGATACCCTTCTGTTCCTCAACAACGGCTCCAATGACGGCAGCGAGGAGTTGATCCATGCCTGCGGGTTCCCCTGGCTGGACGTACCGAGCAACCGCGGGATCGGCCATGGTTTCATCGTGGCCATCGACTGGGCCCTGGCCCAGGGTTACGAAGTTTTTGGAGCGCTGGCCGGAAACGGCAAGATGCTGCCGACAGAGATGCATCGGGTGCTTGACCCGATTCTACAGGGAGAGGCCGATTACGTCACCGGTAGCCGCTTCCTCTCGGGCGGCAGCTCGCCGAACCTCCCACGCTTCCGCGAGCGGAGCATCCCGGTGGTGAATCGTTTCGTTCAGGCGCTGACCGGCGTCCGGCTGACCGACGCCACCTGCGGCTACCGGGCCTTCCGCCTGGATCTTCTGCGCCGCGCTCGCTTCGCCTGGCACGCTCCCTGGTTGGACGGCTACGGGTTCGAGTACTATCTGTACGCCAAAGTTCTGCTGGCCCGCAGCATCCGCTGGAAAGAAGTCCCGATCACCATGCGATACCCCCCGCCGGGCCATCGCTACTCGAAGATCAAACCCCTCGTCGGCTGGTACGACATGCTCAAACCCTGGGTGGTGGCCCGGTTCGATGGCAGGGGATTCGCGGAGGGGTAATCGGTTGCCCGCCATCGACCGAACGCCAGACCTGCGGCTCGTCGGCTCGCCCGAGGAGCCGCGCGACGAGCGCCTCTTCCGGAGGATGTTTTTCCTTCGCTGCTTCGAGGAGGCTGTGCTCGACCTGTTCTCGGAGGGCCTGCTCAACGGCACGACCCACTGCTGCATTGGCCAGGAAGCGGACTGTGTCGGCATCGCCGAGCACCTCACTCCCGGCGATCACGTCTTCAGCAACCACCGATGCCATGGCCATTACCTGGCCCACACCGGGGACGCCGCGGGACTGCTGGCTGAGATGACAGGCCGCAGTGACGGTGTCTGCGGCGGGGTGGGCGGGAGTCAGCATCTCTGTGCGCCGGGATTCAAATCCAACGGCGTCCTGGGCGGTACCATGCCGGCGGCGGCGGGAATAGCTCTCGCCCAGCAACTCCGCGGCACAGGACACCTGAGCGTCGCCTTCATCGGCGATGGTACCCTCGGTGAGGGCGTGGTCTATGAGACCCTCAACATCGCGAGCCTCTGGCGGCTGCCGCTTTTCGTCGTCTGTGAGGACAATGCCTGGTCGCAGAGCACCCCGAAACGCCTCAACATGGCGGGCGGGCTGCGGGAGCGTTTCGAAGCTTTCGGCATCCCTACCCGGGAGATCGATACGACCGACGTCCTGGAGATCGACCACACTGCCGGCGAAGAGATCGCTGCGGTCCGCCACGCGGGCTCGCCCAGGGCCCTGGTCATCCAGACCTACCGCCTCTGCCATCACTCGAAAAGCGACGACAACCGGCCACTGGCAGAGGTGGAGAGCCGCTGGCTGCTCGACCCGCTGCGCGTCCACGGGGTCCGGCTCGACGGCCAGCGCCGGGGAGAGATCGAGTCCGAGGTGAGACAAGGAATTGGATCGCTCGTCGAATGCCTGCGGAGGGCGGCTTGATCTTCTCCCGGGCTCTCGGGAACACACTCCGAGCTCTCCTGGAGAGGGACCCGCGCGTCATCCTCCTCGGCGAAGACATCGCCGATCCCTACGGCGGCGCCTTCAAGGTCACCCGGGGCCTGAGCACCGACTTTCCTGACCGGGTGCGCACCACACCGGTCAGCGAGGCGGCGATCACAGGCATCGCCGCCGGTCTTGCCCTGGAGGGATTCCGGCCCATCGTCGAGGTGATGTTCTGTGATTTCACCACGCTCTGCTTCGACCAGGTCCTCAACCACATCGCCAAGTACGGTGCCATGTACGACCACCAGGTGGAGTGCCCCGTCATTCTTCGCACACCCGCCGGCGGCGGGCGGGGATACGGCCCTACGCACAGCCAGTCTCTGGAGAAGCACTTTCTCGGCATTCCGCACCTGAGGGTGGTCGCGGCTTCCCTCTATCTCGACCCTCTGACGGTGTTCTCTCAACTGCTCTCCCAGAGCGAACCCGTCCTCTACGTCGAACACAAGCTGCTCTATCCCCTGTCCATGGTCGACGCCGGCGGAGACGATTCTCCGGAGCTCCTCTTCGGCCTGGACTCGGGCGAATGCGGCCTGCCGACGGTGACGATCTCCGCGGTCCCGCGCCGCGAGTGTACGGTTACCGTGTTCGCCTACGGCTATGGGGCCGTCCAGGCGGCAAACGCGGCCTGGGACCTGGCGATCGAGGAAGAGATCTTCGCCGAGATCTTGGTGCCCGCCCAGATCGCCCCGGTCGACTGGGGTCCCCTCGAGAGGAGCGTTGCCGTGACCCGTAGCCTGGTGACCGTCGAGGAGGGCACGGCAGGCTGGGGCTGGGGCAGCGAGGTCGCGGCGCAGGTGTCCCGCCGCTTCTTCGGCTCGCTCCGCCGGCCCGTCGAGTCGGTGGCCAGCGCCCGCGACGTGATTCCGGCCGCGCGGCACCTGGAGCAGCAAAGGATTCCCGGTGCAGAGGCGATTGCGCAGGCGATCCGGGAGGCCGCGAGATGAGGCCGGTGATCGTCCCGACGGCCGACGTGAACAGCGAGACCTGCACGATCGTTCGCTGGCTCTCCGCAGACGGCGCCCTCGTGCGGCCCGACGACCTCGTGGTCGAGGTGGAGACGAGCAAGGCGGTCCTCGACGTGCCCGCCGGGGGAGAGGGCCTGCTGCTACGCGCCGCCCGCGAGGGGGAGGAGGTCCCGATGGGCGGCACGGTGGCCTACCTCTTTCCCGATCGCGTGTCCCTCGAGGAGTTCAGAGAACGCCTCGAGCACGAGCGGCAGCAAGCGCTGGAAATGGCGGCGAAAGGTGCGACGAGGGGCCCGCGGGCCAGTCGCAAGGCCCGCGAGCTGGCGACGCGGCACGGAGTGGACCTGGCGGCCCTGGCCAAGACCGGCCTGATCACCACGCAGGACGTCGAGGCGGCGATCCGGCGGACCGCCCCTGTCGATCCGGCCCCTGCACTCTCCCCGCTTCCTGCCGGCCAGGGCGTCGAGCGGATCCTCGTCCTGGGCGGCGGCCTCGGCGCGACCCAGGTGCTGGACATCCTCGGCGGCAATCCCGCCCGCCGGGCCGTCGCCATCCTCGACGACAATCGGGAGCTGTGGGGCAGGGACGTAGGCGGCGTGCCCGTCGTCGGCGGCCGGGAGCGCATCGCGGGGCTCTATCGGGATGGAGAGATCGACGCCGGCATCGTCTCGATCAGCACTTCGATCCGCGTCCGCAAGATGTTTCGGGAGCTGTGCCGGGACCTCGGCGTGCCGATGACCAACGCCATCGACCGCACGGCGAAGATCGGGGCGGACGTTCGCCTTGGAATGGGCAACGTGATCTGTGCCTTCTGCCACTTGGGAGTCGGCGCGGTCGTCGGCGACAATAACTTCCTGTCGGCCTACAACTCCTTCGACCATCACTGCGTCCTGGGCTCAGACATCTCTACCGGCCCCTCGTGCGTGGCTTCCGGCTGTGTCGAGATCGGCAGCCGCGTGCGAATGGGAACCGGCATCTTCATCGAGCCTTACCTCAAGATCGGAGACGACGTTCAGATCGCCTCGGGCGCGGTGATCCTCCAGTCGGTCCCCGCAGGGCACACTCTGAAGCTGCGCATCGGCCACACCGTCCTCGTGCCGCCAAAGTCCTCGTGAAATTTTCTTCTGCCCATCCAGCGCATTGGATTTTTTGACCAAATCGCGCCTGAAAAAGTCAGATCCCCGGAGATTTGAGCAAATCCCGGCCGAAATACTCAGATCGGCGGAGATTTGACCAGATCACCGGCTGCGCCGAGCAAATTTCCCCTGAAAAAGTCAAATCGCCGGGGATTTGAGCAGATCTCCACAGAAATAGTCAGATCACCGGTTGCGCTGAGCAAATTCCCGCGGAAATAGTCAGATCACCGGTTGCGCCGAGCAAATTTCCGCCGCGCCCGGCAAATTTCGGCCCGGCGATTCAAAGCCTTGGATTTTCCGGCCGCGCAACCGATGCCCCGCTCCCGCAGCCGATTCAACCCGACACGCGCCGGGCGAGCCAGCGCCGGGCCTCGGTGACGGCCAGATCGACGGCGCGGCAGCGCCGGGCCGGCGCGCTGCGCAGCGCCACCGGCTGCCGGGCTTCGCTCGCGGACGGGACGGCGTATCCGGCGAGGAGCGAGCGCACCGGCGAGACGAAGTGGAGGGCCACGATCCCCGCCGGCGCCGGCTCTCCGGGAACGGGGATGGCGACCTGGTCCGGATCGAGCAGGCGGCACCCCACCCGTCCGGCGAGCAGGCCCCAGGCGGTCTGCTCCATCCATACCGGCGCGAACTGCAGCTCCGGCCGCGACACGTACCACTCCAGCAGGTCGAGGTCGAAGCCCGCGGCCCGGAAGGCCGTGATGCCGGCGTTCAGCCGCCAGGGCAGGCGCAGGCCGGGGTAGCGCAGCAGGTGCCAGGAGCGGATCGAGTAGGCGTTCTGGCGGTCGCTCATGAACATCGCGCCCGCCGCCGTCTCGCGCAGCGGGTAGAGACCGGAGAAGGGCCGCAGGAAGAGGACGTCGCTGTCGCAGTAGGCCAGCTCGTCGCCGGCGAAGAGCATGGCGTCGATCAGCTTCAGGGCCATGACGTTGCCGCGCCGGAAAGCGCGCAGGGCCGGGTGGCGGGCGAGGAAGTCCGCCGTCTGCTCGTCGGCCTCGGCGCGGGAGACGACCTCCGGGCCGCGCAGCTCGGCGGCGAGGCGCTCCCGGTCCGCCGCCGTGAGGGAGCCGTCGTCGTGGAGCCGCAGCGCCAGCTCCTCCGCGGAGTGGCGCAGGAGGCTGCCGAGACAGAGGACGGCCATCTCCACCTGGCGGTGGCCGACGATGCTCGCGACGCGGAGCGGGCCCTGAGGGGAAGGAGCCATTCTTCAGCCATTGTAGCCTCGGCCCGGTTTGCCTGCGCCGGAGCTTCGATTACACTAAGTCACCGCCAACCGGCATCCCGGACGGAGATCGGCCATGGATTGGAAGCAGCAGAGTGTCCTCGTCACCGGCGGGGCCTCGTTCATCAGCTCGCACCTCATCGACCTGCTCGTGGCGAAGGGCACGCGGCGCATCCGCGTCGTCGACGACCTGTCGAGCGGCCGGCTCGCCAACATCCAGGGGCACGTCGACTCCGGGGTGGTGGAATTCCACCGCGAGGACCTCCTGGCGCCCGGCGTGGCGCAGCGCATGGTGACGGGGATCGACATCGTCTTCCACCTCGCCGCCATCCACGGCGGCCGCGGCTTCGTCGACCTGCACCAGGCCGCCTGCGCCCAGAACCTGGCGCTGGACGGCCTGCTGATCAAGGCCGCCCACGAGGCGGGCGCCGGCAAATTCGTCTTCGCCTCCTCCGGCTGCGTCTACCCCAACCACCTCCAGGGGGACGTCAACCAGGAGGTCTACCTCACCGAGGAGATGGTGGGGCCGCCCTACGACGCCGACAACATGTACGGCTGGGCGAAGCTGATGACGGAGATGACGCTGCGGGCCTATGCGCGGGACTTCGGGCTCAAGGCCGCCTCCTGCCGCTTCTTCACCGTCTACGGCGAGCGCGGCGTCGAGAACCATGCCGTCATCGCCATGATCGCCCGCGCCTTCGTGCGCCAGGACCCCTTCGAGGTCTGGGGTGACGGCACCCAGATCCGCAACTGGACCTACGTAGGCGACATCGTCAGCGGCATGGTCCGCGCCGCCGAGACGATCGACGACGGCACCGCCGTCAACCTCGGCACCGAGGAGCGCACGCGGGTGATCGAAGCCGTGCGTGAGGTGCTGCGCTACACCGGCCACGAGGCCGAGATCAGGCTCCTCCCCCACATGCCCACCGGACCCCTCAACCGCGTGGCCAGCAACCGCCTGGCCCGCGAGCTCCTGGGCTGGGAGCCGCAGGTGAAGTTCATGGACGGCCTGCACCGCACCATCGACTGGTACTTCTCCTCGCGGGAGCGGGAGACCGTCAGCGGCTACCTCGCCGGGATGCTCACCGAGCGCTAGGCGCCGGTCCGGATTTGCGATGGAGCCCAGGGTCCACTTCAAGGGGCTGAACAGCCTGCGGTTCTTCGCCGCCCTGTTCGTGGTGATCGGCCACGTCCCCCTCAACCAGGCCAGCCTCGGCCTGCCGCACCCCTCCTATGGCGCGCTCTTCTTCCGCGGCTCCTGTGCCGTCTCCTTCTTCTTCACCCTCAGCGGGTTCCTCATCACCTACCTGTTGCTGGAGGAGCGGCGGCGGACGGGCGACGTCGACGTCCGCAGCTTCTACATGCGGCGGGTGCTCCGCATCTGGCCGCTCTACTTCGCGGTGGTCTTCGCCGGCCTGTTCTTCTACAACGCCCTGCTCCCCGCCGCCGGCGTCCACTACCGGGTCGAATACAGCCTCCCCCTGGCCGCTCTCCTCTACAGCTTCTTCCTCCCCAACCTGATGAACAGCCTGTACACCGTGGGGGGAATCCTCAATCCGTCGTGGTCCATCGGCGTCGAGGAGCAGTTCTACCTGTTCTGGGCGCCGGCCCTGAAGCGCGCACGCGAGCGGTTGCCGGCCCTCTGCTGGACCGTCTTCGCCGTCTTCCTCGCCGTCTCCTGGCTGACCTATTTCGACGTCTTCGGCGATGGCGTGTGGAAGAAATTCGCCGGCCAGCTCCAGTTCCACTTCATGGCCGCGGGAGGCCTCTGCGCCTGGTGGCTCCACCGCCACCGGGACCGCTTCCTCGCACTGCCGGTCTTCACCAGCCGGGCCGTGCAGATCGTCCTCTTCGGGCTCCTCGCCGATTACTACCTCTCCAACTTCGCCCACTGGCGCGGGCTGGCGGACGAGGCGGCGCAGCTCGTCCTCTATCCGTGGCTCATCGTCAACGTCGCCGCCAACCCGCGCAACGTCCTGCGGGTCGGGAACCGGGCCTTCGACTACCTGGGGACGATCTCCTACGGCATCTACATGCTCCACATGATCGCCGTCTACGGCACCTCGGCCCTGTTCAAGGCGACCGGCTGGTGGCGAGGCCCCCTCTGGCTCTACTGCGTGCTCTTCTACGCCCTGGTCTTCGGCGCCACCTTCCTGCTGGCGCACTTCTCCTACCGGTATCTCGAGTCCCCCTTCCTGCGCCTCAAGGAGCAGCGCTTTTCGCTGCTGCCGTCCTCCCCCGCCCCCGCGGCGCCCTGACCTGAGGGCCGCCCCGCCATGCACCGGCTGGTCTATCTCTGCGACTGGCTGCCGCCGGACTTCGGCGCCGTCGGCCAGTACAGCCTGCTCTTCGCGCGCGAGCGGGCCGCCGGGGGCGAGGACGTGGTCCTCGCCGGCCTCTCCGCGACCGCCACCTCGGTCGAGGAGGAGCGGCCGGGGAGCGGCCGGCTGCGCATCGTCCGCCTGCGGGCGCCGGCCTACGACCGCGCGAACCTGCGCGGCCGGGCGCTGTGGACGGCGCGGACCAACCTCTCCCTGGTGTGGACGCTGCGGCGGGAGATCCGCCGTGCCGACGAGGTGCTGTTCACCGGCAGCCCACCCTTTCTCATCCACCTCCTGGGACCCCTGAACCTGCTGCTGCGCAGGCGGCTGACCTACCGCATCACCGACTTCCACCCCGAATGCCTGATGGCCGAGCGGGCCGCGCAGGGGCACTCCTCCCCCTCGGAGGCGGCGCTGCGGTTCTTTCACCGTTGGACGGTGGCCCTGCGCCGCCGCGTGGACCGCTTCGAGGTGCTGGGGGAGGATCAGCGAGAGCGGCTCCTGGAGATCGGCATCGACCCCGAGCGCATCGTGCTCAAGCGCGATCCCTCGCCGGTGGAGATCCCGCCGGGGACCGCGCCCCTGGAGCCGCCGGCCGAGCTCGCCGGCCGCGCGATCCTCCTCTACTCCGGCAACTTCGGCGTCGCCCACGACCATGAGACCTTCGTCGCGGGCTATCGCCGGCACCACCGCGAAGGCTCCGGGCGGGTGGTCTTCTGGCTCAACGCCACTGGCGCCCGGGCGGACCGCGTCGCCGCCGCGTTGCAGGCGGAGGACCTGCCGTTCCACCGCAGCCTCCCCGTAAGTCTGGAGTTGCTGCCGCGGCTGCTGGTGACGCCCGACGTCCACCTCGTCACGTTGCGCGACGAGTTCGTGGGGTACGTGCTCCCGTCCAAGATCTACGGCTGCCTCCAGTCTGGGCGCAACCTCCTCTACATCGGCAGCCCGCGGTCGGACCTGCACCTCCTGGCCTCCCGGGACCTGCCGTCCGGCCGCTACCGGCGGGTCGACGTGGGCGACGCAGCGGGAGTGGCTCGGGCGCTGGAAGAGATCGCCGCAGAAAAGGCGAGACAAACCCGGGATTCTGCGGTACCATAGTCCTCAGCTAACTAGCGATTAGTAGAGCAATTTCGGGCGCGCCCGCGGGCCGCCGATCGCATCGGAGCTACGCTGCATGGATGGAATCCTGCTGTACGCTTTCGGCGCCGCCTTCGTCGCCGGCCTCTTCACCAATCTGATGGTGCCGCCCATCACGCGCCTGGCGGTGGCCCTGCGCGCCCTGGACCACCCGGGAGACCGGAGGCTCCAGGCGGGCTCCGTGCCGCGCCTGGGCGGCATCGCCATCGTCCTCGGCCTCGCCTTGGGCGGCGGGGTGGTGGCCGTCTCCCAGTGGGGCCGGCTGGGCACCGGCGCCGGACGGGGCGAGCTCGTCGCCTTGGCGCTCGGCACCGGCATCGTCTTCTTCGTCGGCGTCCTCGACGACCTGGTGGGGGTCTCCGCGGCCAAGAAGTTCCTGTTCCAGCTCCTGGCGGCCTGGCTCCTGGTCCGGGTCGGCTGGTCGTTCGAGGTCCTGCGGCTACCCGGCGTGGGCGCCATCGACCTCGGTCTCTGCCGCGAGGTGGTGTCATTGCTCTGGATCGTCGGCGTCACCAACGCCATCAACCTCATCGACGGGCTGGACGGGCTGGCCGGCGGCGTCGGCACCATCATCTCGGTGAGCTTCCTCGCCTATGCCATCCTCCAGGGCAACCCCGGCACCGTGATTCTGATGGCCTCCCTGGCCGGGGCCTGCATTGGATTCCTGCGCCACAACTGGGAGCCGGCGCGCATCTTCATGGGCGACTCCGGGTCCCTCACCCTGGGATTCCTCCTCGCCGCCACGGCCGTCCACTCCTCCCTCAAGGCGCCGGCCACGGTGGCCATCCTGGTCCCCATCCTGGCGCTCGGGGTGCCCGTCATGGACACCCTGCTGGTGATGGCGGTCCGCTTCCTCGACCGTCCCAAGGGCCCGTTCACGACCCGTTTCCTGCGCATGTTCCGGGCCGACCGCAACCATCTGCACCACGTCCTCGAGCACTTCGGCGGCAATCGCTCCCGCATCGTGGCGGTGATCTACGCCGTAGTACTCTCCTTCTGCGCCCTGGCCCTGCTGGTCGCCATCACCGGCCAGACCGCTCTGGGAGTGGCCCTCGTGGCTCTGGAGTTCTCGGTAGTCCTGGCGATGCGGCAGATGGGCATGTCGAGAGACGCCCGTCGCCTCGCCCGTTTGCAGCGGGAGGAGATCAAGACCGAGTTGGGACTGGCCGAACCGGAGATCGCTACCATCCGGCGCATCGCGAGCTGAGGCTTGATCAGCCTTTGATTCAGCCTGAAACGCCGCTTTGTGTCCTGGCTCTCCGTCTTCAGCCTCAAAACTCCGCCGCAGGTCCTAAAAAGCCGCCAAACAGCCTGTTGCGCCATTTAGCAGCCTTAGACGCCAGTCAAAGTCCGAAAACGCCGAACTGCGTCCTGATACTCAGTTTTACATCGTGTTTTTACGGCGCCGCAAAATCCGAGGGGGTTCCCGGGAGAGAAGCGTCATTCCTGGAGCGATCGAGTACTTCGGAGGATCTGGCCGGCGATCTCTCCCAATCGTTCAAACCTCGAAGGATAGACGAGACGCCGCACCGGCACTCTGCGCACCAGACGAGCCAGGAGATCCAGACGGGCGGGCTGCAGGCCCGCAGCCTCCACGAGCCGCGGCGAGAAGGAGTGGCGAACCAGCTCGATCAGCGCCTCGCTCCGGGAGACCGGCTGGATCTGCACGATCTCCGCTCCCTCGACCCGAGTGGCCAGGTAGATGCAGGCCAGGGGGCTGGAGGCGTCGTGGAAGGTGCCGAACCCGCCCGCCCCGACCGCGACGCTCCGCTTCTCGGAATCCTCCTGCACCCGAGGCAGGCCGGCGTAGTTTCCGAGGAAGTGCTCGGCTTCGTCTGGCCACATCCGCATCAAAGGGTAGGATGGGCGGGCCTCCCAGTGACCCTCCCGCTCTTCCAGCACCAGCAGGTCGTCAGTCAGCAATGAAGCTCCAGCCGCGATCATGCCAGCCGCCAGCCCGCTCTTGCCGCCGCCGTGACGGGACACGAAGGCGACGGCGCGGCCTTGCACAGAGATCGCGGAGGCGTGGAAGGCCGGCAGGCCGCGGCGCTCGAACCAGTAGGACAGGACCGGCCCCAGGAAACGGAGCTCCGCGAGACCGTTCGACCAGTCAGGAGAGTAGCCGTCGATGTGGTCGGAGCGGATAAGAAAATCACCGGCTCCGGCAAAGCTGAGTATTTCTCCAGCCGGCTCGTGGTAGAGGGACCCGAGGCTCACACCTTCCTTGTCGCGGGACGAGCTGGAATAGAGCGGGCGCGAGGTGGATCGAGCCGAAGATAGAAGAGGCTGCGGCGAGAGGCGCAGGGTCAGATCGGCAGGTCCGCCTCCCTGCGGCAGCAAGACCGCCAAGGGGAGCTCGTTCGTCACTGTGATTGCGAACAGGCGATGGCGCCGATCCGGATAGGTTGGCTCTGTGGGGCTCACACACCTCCGCTGCCGCCGTTGAATCCCTCGTCGGTGATGTCGGCGAACGGACCGCCGGTGAGCTCCACGATCGATCCCCATTCCATCAGCACAGGGCTTTCATAGGGTTTCCTGGGAGAGCCCTTCTCATCGGGCTGGAGCACCAGGGAACTGGACTCTTGAGCTTCGGGTGTCTTGGTCATCGTGAACCTTTCCTGGGAGCTCTGAGTCCCACGCTCAGGCGGCAGCGCTCGTCACCCGCACGTTTCGCCGCCTGTCGTCGCGCAGCGCCTCGCAACGTCTCAACCAGATCTCGAGGTTGATGGCATACCACAGGGCGCGCCTCGACTCGTCTGTTCTCCCGCGTACAAAGCCAAGATAGGCCGATCGCAATCCTTCCCCGTCCAAGATCCCCAGATCGGCGGACCGCGGAGCTTTCAGGAGCTCCTGGATCTCGCCGGACGCTCGCTCCAGCACGACGAAGTCAAGAAAACGTGTGAACCGGGTCTTGCTCTCCCGGAGCCGGATCCTCTCCGGGAGCACTCCTGCCATGGCACGCCGCAGGAGGTTCTTGGTGCAACCCAGCCGGAAAAGCTGCTCTCCCGGAATCGCCAGAACGTACTCGAAAAGCCGCCGGTCCAGGAAGGGGTGACGCACTTCCATGCCGAACGATGCAGCGTTACGGTCGTGCCAGTTGGCGAGCCGCCAATACCAGGGGATCTGCACCAGGTTGGCATGAACCTCCTGGCGCGCGGTCTTCGGCGGGCGTGGACGTTCGATTCGAGTACGAAGCACGAAGTCCGGATGGATGAACGAGGAGAGGGCAACCTCGTGTTTTCCCAGCGCCGAGCGCAGCCGGCGATCGATACTGGCAGGCAGGTGCGGCCGGCCGAAATGGCGATAGAGCGACCGCAGGACCGGCTGCCGGCGCCGGCGGGCGTGACGCACGACCTCGCGAACCGCCGCCAGCTCGCCTCGCCGCAGGCGCTCCGCATACACCAGCGAGCTGCCCCGGAGCAGGTCGTCACCGCCGTGCCCCATCAGCAGCACCCGGGAGCCATGCGCCGCCATCTGGCGGAAGATCTCCTGATAGCAGGTCCGCCACCCGACGAAGGGCGTGTCGGGGCTGTGAGGCAGAGCGGCCTGCGACTCCAGGCTCCAGAGACGCTCCGCCTCGACGGGCTCGACGTCGAGGCCCTGCTCCTCCGTCATCGCCCGGCTGTAGGTCCGCTCATCGCATTCGGGGAAGCGGTCGAAAACGAAGGTATAGGCGCGGGTGCCAGAACCCGAGGCGCGACGTGAGAGGGCCGCCACCGAGGTCGAGTCGAGCCCGCCGCTCATCGCGATCCCCGCGAATGCCCCGGCGTCGCGAAGACGGTCGGCCACCGACCGCTGGAGAAGCTCGCGAAAATGAGCGGCGTACTCCTCGTCCCGCGAGTAGCGGACCTCCCCATTACCCGGAGACCAATAGCGCTCCACTCGCAGGACGCCGCTCGCGGCGATCAACCGGTGGCCGGGCGCCAATTTTTGAATGGCAGCGAAGAAGCTCCGATCCGGGGCCTCGGCCTGGCTGGCGAGGTAGGCCGCGATCTCCCGCTCGTCGTAGCCGTCGGGGACCGCCGGATGCTGCAGGACCTGCACCGCGTCCGAGGCGAAGCAGAAGAGTGAACCGGCACGGGCATAGTGGAGCGGCTTGATCCCGAGAGGATCGACGGCGCAGAGGAGCCGCCGCCGGGGGGCATCCCAGAGGGCAAAGGCGAAGTCGCCGAGGAGGTGATCGGTGCACTCGATTCCCCACTGGAGGTAGGCGGCGAGGAGCAGCCCGGCGTCCGAGGTTGACCGCCCCCCCGCCGGACCGAGCCGGTCGATGAGCTCTGAGCGATTGTCGAGACGTCCATCCATGACGAGGCAGATCTGGTGATGGGGCTCGAGGAGGGGCTGGTCCAGGCTCGCACCCTCGGCCGGAGCCTGGAGCGCCTGATAGGCAAGACCCGCTTCGCGCAGAAAAAGGTAGCCGATTCCCCCGGGGGCCCGGTAGGAAGAGGACTCCGCCATGCTCCGGAGGTTCTCCGGCTCGATCCGGGGAGCCGCGAAGTCCACCACGCCGCAGAGGCCGCTCATATCTTGACGAGCCCTCTGGCAGCCAGTGTGCCGACGAACTGCGCGAGGTCTTCCCGCAGACGCGCCTCGGGCACCTCGTACTCCGCGAGCAGGGCACGGCAGACCGCCTCGACATCGCCGTGGAGGCGGAGCAGCGACCACATGCGGGTGCCGACTTCGTTGAGGCCGAAATAGCGCCCGGAATCCGTGGCGAGGAGGACCGCCTCGCCGTCGAGATCGCGGAAGAGCACCGTCTCGGGTATTGCAACTCGAATCATTTTTGCGAGCTCAGTTAGGGTCTCCCCTCTATTATAGAGGTCTCCCGGGCCAAAAGTAGTGATTTGAAAAAGAACGGGCGCTCCGATACTGCCGGAGCGCCCGGAAGACTCGGGAGGGGCCACGCACGGGCGGCCCCTCCTGGGAGTATTGATTGACGTCAGTTCCGGTGCGGAGCGCACAGATTGCCGTTGTTGTAGGAGTCGAGCTGCACCTCCAGGGCATTCCCCGCCTGCCCGGTGGAGCTGCTGGTCGATACGCCGCTGCCCACAGGGTGCTGCGCCATCCAGGCGTCGGCGGCCTGGATGATCGGGAAGATGCAACTGATGTTATTGCTCATCAGAGCGTTGAGCTCGGCGGGGACGAGCTGGTGGAAGAGGGCGATCGACTCGTCTCCCCGGACCGGAGTGCCCAGCCAGGTGATGGCCTGATCCTTGGTGTAGGTGATCCCGCCGATGGTGATCGACTGGACCGGCCAGGCCTCCGGGTGGGTCTTCCAGTACCCGAGGGTGGCGGTGCCGCCGGCCGTGGGGCTCGGGAAGTGGTACCCGAAGTCGACGTCCGAGCGGCTGACCGTGAGGGTGAACGTCGCCTGGTTGGCCGTCGCCACACCGTCGAGGTCGTAGGTCTCGGTGAAGGTGGCCGATGGCAGTGAGCTGGCCACCACCTTCACGGTGTAGGTGCTCGCGAACAGGCCGGTGAAGGTGTAGTTGCCGGTGCTGTTGGTCGTGGTGGTGGCGATCACGGTGCCGCTGCCGTTCAGCAGTTGGACGGTCACCCCGCTGATGCCGGGCTCGTCGGAGTCCTGAATGCCGTTGGCGTTGGCGTCCTTCCAGACGCGGTCGCCGACGGAGAGCGTGCCGCCGGGGCGATACCCGAAGTCCACGTCCGTCCGGTTGGCCGTCAGGTTGAACGACGCCGTGTTCGGTGTCGCGATGCCGTCGAGGTCGAAGGTCGGCGTATAGCCGGCCGGCAGGCTGCTGCTGACCACGCGGACCGTGTAGTTGCCGGCGACGACGTTGGAGAAGCCGTAGATGCCGTTGCTGTCGGTGGTCGTGGTGGCGACGACGGTGTTGCTGCTGTTGAGGAGCTGGACGGTGACGCCGCTGATCCCGGGCTCGCCGGTATCCTGGACGCCGTTGCCGTTCGTGTCCTTCCAGACCAGGTTGCCGATCGAGAAGGTCTGGGGCGTGCAGGTGGCGTCGATCTGCACCGTGTCCACCTTGAAGAGGTCGTCAGTGCCACCGTAGTTGCCGCTGATCCGGAAGCGTATCCGGGTGTTGCTGGCGATGTAGGCCGAGATGTCGTAGGTGCGAGAGCTGATGTACGTGCCGGTATAGCCGGTCAGCGTCTCCAGCGCGGTGTAGGTGACACCGCCATCCTTCGACACCTCGATGACCACCGCGTCGTCGGCCTCGACTCCTTTGATGTGGAAGGCGACCGTCAGCGTCGCGGACGCGAAGCCCGAGAGGTTGACCTGGCGTGCCGCGCTCGGCTCGGTGCCGGTGTCGGGGCTGTCGCGCAGGATCAGGTAGCCGGCATAGGGAGTCCCCACGGTGACGTTGCCGCTGCTCACCCCCACCCCCGCCACGTCGTTCTCGATCCACGCGCCGCTCCAACTCAGCGTGCCCTCGTTGTTGGAGAAGCTGTTGGTGGTGAATGTGTCCTTGAAGGAACCCGCCGCGCAGGTCGTGGGGCGGTAGCCGAAGTCCACGTCCGTGCGGCTGGCCGTCAAGTTGAACGAAGCCGTGTGAGGCGTCGCAACGCCGTCGAGGTCGAAGGTCGGCATATAGCCCGCGGGCAGGCTGCTGCTGACCACCTTGACCGTGTAGTTGCCGGCGGCGACGTTGGAGAAGGTGTAGTTGCCGTTGCTGTCGGTGGTCGTGGTGGCGACGACGGTGTTGCTGCTGTTGAGGAGCTGGACGGTGACGCCGCTGATCCCGGGCTCGCCGGAATCCTGGACGCCATCGCCGTCGGTGTCTTTCCAGACCCGGTCGCCGATCGAGAAGGTCTGGAGGGTGCAGGTGGCGTCGATCCGCACCGCGTCCACCTTGAAGAGGTCGTCGCTGCCACCATAGTTGGCGCTGATCCGGAAGCGGATCCGGGTGTTGCTGGCCCTGTAGGCCGAGATGTCGTAGGTGCGCGAAGTGACAAGGTCGGTGGTGGTGTAGCCGGTCAGCGTCTCCAGCACGGTGTAGGTGGCACCGCCGTCCTTCGAGATCTCGATCACCGCCGCGTCGTCAGGCTCGACTTGCTTGAGGTGCAAGTCGACCGTCAGCGTCGCGGACGCGAAGCCCGAGAGATTGACCTCGCGGGCCGCGCTCGGCTGGGTGCCGGTATCGGGGTAGTCACGCAGGATCAGGTACCCGGCAAAGGGGGTCCCCACGGTCACGTTGCCCGTGCTCACTCCCGCCCCCGCCACGTCGTTCTCGATCCACGGGCCGCTCCAGCTCAGCGTGCCTTCGTTGTTGGAGAAGCTGTTGGTGGTGAACGTGTCCTTGAAGTAACCCGCCGTGCAGACGACAGCGCGGTAGCCGAAATCGACGTCCGTGCGGTTGGCGGTCAGGCTGAACGTCGCCTGGTGAGCGGTCCCGGTGCCGTCGAGGTCGAAGGTCGGCGTGTAGCCCGCGGGCAGGGTGCTGCTGACCACGCGGACCGTATAGGTGCCGGCTCCCAGGTTGGAGAAGGTGTAGTTGCCGTTGCCGGCCGTCGTGGTGGTGGCGATGACGGTGCCGCCGCTGTCGAGCAGTTGGACGGTGACGCCGTTGAGGCCGGTCTCGCTGGCATCCTGGACGCCGTCGCCGTCGCCGTCGTTCCACACGCGGTCGCCCACGGAGAGGGTGCCACGGTAGCCGAAGTCGACGTCGGTGCGGCTCTGACCGGCGGTGAGAGTGAAGGTGGCCACGTTGGCGGTGGCGATGCCGTCGAGGTCGAAGGTCGGCCCGTAGCCCGCAGGCAGGGTGCTGCTGACCACGCGGACGCTGTAGGTGCCGGCGTTCAGGTTGGTGAACGAGTAGTTGCCGTTGCCGGCCGCGGTGGCGGTGGCGATGACGTTGCCGCCGTTGTCGAGGAGCTGGACGGTGGCGCCGTTGATGCCGGTCTCACCGGAATCCTGGACGCCGTTGCCGTTGACGTCGTACCAGACGCGATCGCCGACCGAAGCCGTGCCGCGGTAGCCGAAGTCGACGTCGGTGCGCGAAGCGCCGGCGTTCAGGGTGAAGCTGGCGGTGTTCGCCGTGGCGATGCCGTCGAGGTCGAAGGTCGGGCTGAAGCCCGCCGGCAGCGTGCTGGCGACCACGCGGACGGTGTAGCTGCCGCCCAGCAGGTTGGCGAAGGTGTAGTTGCCGTCACCGCTCGTCGTGGTGGTGGCGATCACGTTGCTGCCGCTATCGAGGAGCTGGACGGTGACGCCATTGATGCCGGTCTCCCCGGCGTCCTGGGTGGCGTTGCCGTTGGTGTCGTACCAGAGGCGGTCACCCACCGAGGCGGTGCCGCGATAACCGAAGTCGACGTCGGTGCGCGAGGCGCCGGCGGCGAGGGTGAGGGTGGCCTGGTTGGCAGTGGCGATGCCGTCGAGGTCGAAGGTCGGAACGACCCCGGCCGGCAGCGTGCTCGGCACGATCTTGACGGTGTAGGTGGCCGGCGCCAGGTTGCTGAACGTGTAGTTGCCGTCACCGGCCGTGGTCGTGGTCGCGACCAGGGTCGCGCCGTTGAAGAGCTGGACGGTGGCGCCGTTGATGCCCGTCTCGCCAGCGTCCTGGACGCCGTTGCCGTTGGTGTCGAGCCAGACGCGATCGCCGATCGAGCCGGCGCCGCGATAACCGAAGTCGACGTCGGTGCGATTCTGACCGGCGGCGAGGGTGAAGGTGGCCTGGTTGGCGGTGGCGATGCCGTCGAGGTCGAAGGTCGGAGTGACCACCCCGGCCGGCAGCGTGCCCGGCACGATCTTGACGGTGTAGGTGGCAGGCGTCAGGTTGTTGAACGTGTAGTTGCCGTCACCGGCCGTGGTCGTGGTCGCGACCAGGGTCGCGCCATTGAAGAGCTGGACGGTGGCGCCGTTGATGCCGGTTTCGCCCGCATCCTGGACGCCGTTGCCGTTGGCGTCGTTCCAGACGCGGTCGCCGGCCGAGCCGGTGCCGCGGTAGCCGAAGTCGACGTCGGTGCGGTTGGCGCCGGCGGCGAGCGTGAAGGAAGCGATGTTCGGCGTGGCGATGCCGTCGAGGTCGAAGGTCGGCGTCACGCCGTCCGGCAGCGTGCCGGAGACCACGCGTACCGAGTAGCTCCCGGCCGCGAGGTTGGAGAAAGTGTAGTTGCCATCGCCCGCGGTCGTCGCGGAGCCGACCACGTTGCCGCCGCCGTCGAGGAGCTGGACGGTGACGCCGTTGATCCCGGTCTCACCCGCGTCCTGGACGCCGTTGCCGTTGGCGTCGAGCCACACCCGGTCACCCACGGAAGCGGTGCCGCGATAGCCGAAGTCGACGTCCGTGCGCGACGCGCCGGCACCCAGGCTGAACGTGGCCACGTTGGGCGTCGCAACACCGTCGAGGTCGAAGGTCGGACTGACCCCCGCCGGCAGCGAGCCGGTCACGATACGAACGCTGTAGGTGCCGGCCACCAGGTTGCTGAAGCCATAGTTGCCGTCACCCGCAGTCGTGGTGGTGGCAATCACGTTGCCGCCACCATCGAGGAGCTGGACGGTGACGCCGTTGATGCCGGCCTCGCCGGCGTCCTGAACGCCGTTACCGTTGCTGTCGAGCCACACCCGGTCGCCGACCACGCCCGCGCCACGGTAGCCGAAGTCCACGTCCGTACGGTTCGCTCCGGCAGCCAGGCTGAAGGAGGCGATGTTCGCCGTCGCGATGCCGTCGAGGTCGTAGGTCTGCGTCAGGCCGGCGGGCAGACTGCTGGTCACGACCCGCACGGAGTAATTTCCGGGAGTCAGGTTCGAGAAGGTGTAGTTGCCGTCACCACTGGTGGTCGCGGTGGCAATGACGGTGCTGCTGGCATTCAGCAGTTGGACCGTCACCCCGTTGAGGCCCGTTTCACCGGCGTCCTGGACGCCGTTGCCGTTGCTATCGAGCCACACCCGGTCGCCCACGGAGGCGGTGCCGCGGTACCCGAAGTCCACGTCCGTGCGCGACACTCCGCCGGCCAGGCTGAAGGAAGCGATGTTGGGAGTCGCTATGCCGTCGAGGTCGTAACTCGGAGCCACACCCGCAGGCAGGGTGGCAACCACCACGCGGACCGAGTAAGTGCCGGCCGTCAGGTTCGAGAAGGTGTAGTTGCCGTCACCGCTCGTGGTCGTCGTGCCCACCACCGTGTTGCTGGCGTTGAGCAGCTCGACCGTGACGCCGTTGATGCCCGTCTCACCCGCATCCTGCACGCCGTCGGCATTGGTGTCGAGCCACACCCGGTCGCCCACCGAGCCGGTGCCGCGGTAGCCGAAGTCCACATCCGTACGGTTGGCACCGCCCGCCAGGCTGAAGGAGGCGATGTTGGGAGTCGCGATGCCGTCGAGGTCGTAGGTCGGAGCCAGACCGGCCGGCAGGGTGGCAGCCACCACGCGGACCGAGTAGGTGCCGGCCGTCAGATTCGAGAAGGTGTAGTTGCCATCACCGCTCGTGGTCGTCGTGCCCACCACCGTGTTGCTGGCGTTGAGCAGCTCGACCGTCACCCCGTTGATGCCCGTCTCGCCCGCATCCTGGACACCGTTGCCGTTGGCGTCGAGCCACAGGCGGTCGCCCACCGAGGCCGTGCCACGGTAGCCGAAGTCCACATCCGTACGGTTCTGGCCGCCGGCCAAGGCGAAGGAGGCGATGTTCGGCGTCGCAATGCCGTCGAGATCGTAGGTCGGAGCCAGGCCGGCCGGCAGGGTGGCGGCCACCACGCGGACCGAGTAGGTGCCGCTGTCCAGGTTCGAGAAGGTGTAGTTGCCGTCACCGCTCGTGACGCCCGAGCCCACCACCGTGCTACTGGCGTTGAGCAGCTCGACCGTCACCCCGTTGATGCCCGTCTCACCCGCATCCTGAACGCCGTTGCCATTGCCGTCGATCCACAGGCGGTCGCCCACCGAAGCCGTGCCGCGGTAGCCGAAGTCCACGTCCGTGCGGTTCTGGCCGACCCCCAGGCTGAAGGCGGCGATGTTCGGTGTCGCGACGCCGTCGAGGTCATAGGTCGGAGCGAGGCCTGCCGGCAGGGTGGCAGCCACCACGCGGACCGAGTAGCTGCCGCCCGCCAGGTTCGAGAAGGTGTAGTTGCCGTCACCGCTGGTGACGGCCGTGCCCACCACCGTGTTGCTGGCGTCGAGCAACTCGACCGTCACGCCATTGAGGCCGGTCTCCCCTGCATCCTGGACACCGTTGCCGTTGCTGTCGATCCACAGGCGGTCGCCCACCGAGCCCGTGCCGCCGTAGCCGAAGTCGACGTCGGTGCGGGCGGTGCCGGCGTTGAGGGTGAAGGTGGCGATGTTAGGCGTCCCGGTGCCGTCGAGGTCGTAGGTCGGCGACAGGCCCGCGGGCAGCGTGCCGGCGACCACGCGGACGCTGTAGCTGCCGCCCAGCAGGTTGGAGAAGGTGTAGTTGCCGTCACCGCTGGTCGTGGCGGTGGCGATGACGTTGTTGCTGCTGTCGAGGAGTTGGACGGTGACGCCGTTGATGCCGGCTTCGCCCGCGTCCTGGATGCCGTTGCTGTTGGTGTCGCGCCACACGCGGTCGCCCACCGAGGCCGTGCCGCGGTAGCCGAAGTCCACGTCGCTGCGCGAGGCGCCGCCGTCGAGGGTGAAGGTGGCGATGTTCGGCGTCGCGATACCGTCGAGGTCGAAGGTCGGGGTCACGCCCGCCGGCAGCGTGGTGGGAACGATGCGGACGCTGTAAGTGCCGGCCGTCAGGTTGCTGAACTGGTAGTTGCCGTCGCCGGCGCTGGTGGTGGTGCCGATCACGTTGCCGCCGCCGTCGAGGAGCTGGACGGTGGCGCCGTTGATGCCGGCCTCGCCCGCGTCCTGCACGCCGTTGCCGTTGGTGTCGAGCCACAGCCGGTCGCCCACCGAGCCGGTGCCGCGGTAGCCGAAGTCGACGTCCGTGCGCGCCTCGCCGCCCGCGAGGGCGAAGGAGGCGATGTTCGGCGTCGCGACGCCGTCGAGGTCGAAGGTCGGCGCCACGCCCGCGGGCAGCGAGGCCGTGACGATGCGGACCGAGTAGTTGCCGGCGTTCAGGTTGGAGAAGGTGTAGTTGCCGTCGCCGCTGGTGGTGGTGGACGCCACCACGTTGTTGCTGGCGTCGAGCAGCTCGACGGTGACGTCGTTGATCCCCGTCTCGTCGGGATCCTGCACGCCGTCGCCGTTGGCGTCGGTCCACACCCGGTCGCCCACCGAGGCCGTGCCGCGGTAGCCGAAGTCGATGTCGGTCCGGCTCTCGCCCGTGGCCAGGGTGAAGGTGGCGATGCTCGGCGTGGCGATACCGTCGGCGTCGAAGGTCGGGTCCATCCCCGCCGGCAGGCTGGCGGTGACGACGCGCACGGAGTAGGTGCCCGCCACCAGGCTGGAGAAGGTGTAGTTGCCGTCGCCGCTGGTGATGGCGGAGCCCACGACGTTGTTGCCCGCGTCGAGGAGCTCGACGGTCACCGCATTGAGGCCCGGCTCGCCCGCGTCCTGGACGCCGTCGCCGTTGCGATCGTCCCAGACCCGGTCGCCGACCGAGGCGGTGGCGGGGGTGCGGTAGCCAAAGTCCACGTCGGTGCGGCTGGTGCCGGCGGCGAGGGTGAAGGACGCGATGTTCGGCGTGGCCGCGCCGTCGAGGTCGAAGGTCTCGACCAACCCCGGCGGCAGGGTGGCAGCGTCGACCTGGACGGAGTAGTTGCCGGCCGTCAGGTTGGAGAAGGTGTAGTTGCCGTCGCCCGCGGTGGTGGTGGTCGTCACCACGTGGTTGCCGGCGTCGAGGAGCCGGACGGTGACGTCGTTGATGCCGGCCTCACCCGCGTCCTGCACGCCGTCGCCGTTGGTGTCGAACCACACCCGGTCGCCCACCGAGCCGGTGCCGGCGTAGCCGAAGTCGACGTCGGTGCGCGAGGCGCCGGCGTTGAGAGTGAAGGTCGCGACGTTGGGCGTCCCGATGCCGTCGAGGTCGAAGGTCGGGCTCACGCCCGGCGGCAGGGAGCTCGTCACCACCCGCACGCTGTAGGCGCCGCCCAGCAGGTTGCCGAAGGTGTAGTTGCCGTCGCCCGCGGTGACCGCCGTCGCCAGCACGTTGTTGCCGGCGTCGAGCAGTTGCACCGTGACGCCGTTGAGGCCGGTCTCGCCCGTGTCCTGCACGCCGTTGGCGTTCGAGTCGAGCCACACCCTGTCGCCCACCGAAGCGGTGCCGCGGTAGCCGAAGTCGACGTCCGTGCGCGACGTGCCGGCCGCCAGCGTGAAGGAGGCGATGTTCGGCGTCGTGATGCCGTCCAGGTCGAAGGTCGGCGTGACGCCGGCCGGCAGTGTGGTGCTGACGACGCGGACGCTGTAGGTGCCGGGCGTCAGGTTGTTGAAGTGGTAGATGCCGTCACCCGCGGTGGTGGTGGTGCCGATCACGTTGCCGCCGCCGTCGAGCAGTTGGACGGTGGTGCCGTTGATGCCCACCTCGCCTGGGTCCTGCACGCCGTCGCCGTTGGTGTCGAGCCACAGCCGGTCGCCGATGGAGCCGGTGCCGGCATAGCCGAAGTCGACGTCCGTGCGCGATGCGCCCGCCGCCAGCGTGAAGGAGGCGATGTTCGGCGTCGCGATGCCGTCCAGATCGAAGGACGGAGCCACACCCGCCGGCAGGCTGCCGGCCACGATGCGGACCGAGTAGTTGCCGGCCATCAGGTTCGAGAAGGTGTAGTTGCCGTCACCGCTCGTCGTCGTCGTGCCCACGACGCTGTTCCCGGCGTCGAGCAGCTCGACTGTGACGTTGTTGATGCCGGTCTCACCTGTGTCCTGCACGCCGTCGGCATTGGAGTCGAGCCACACCCGGTCACCGACCGAGGCCGTGCCGCGGTAGCCGAAGTCCACGTCCGTGCGGTTGGCGCCCGCCGCCAGCGTGAACGACGCGATGTTCGGCGTCGCGATGCCGTCCAGGTCGAAGGTCGGAGTCACCCCCGCCGGCAGATTGCTGGTGCGGACGGAGTAGTTGCCGCCCATCAGGTTCGAGAAGGTGTAGTTGCCGTCGCCGCTGGTCGTCGCCGTCGCCAGGACGTTGTTGCTGGCGTCGAGCAGCTCGACGGTCACGCCGTTGAGG
>JAJKHS010000081.1 GCA_021154885.1 Thermoanaerobaculum sp. | reverse complement strand
GCGCACCGTCGCCAGCCCATCGGCACCAGCTTCCCCGCCCGCGCGACGGCTTCCAGGTAGCGGTCCGCCGCTTCGGCGAGCCACGTGCCAACCGCCCTATGGCCCTCCCCGTCTGCCGCACGCTTCCAGCGAAGCGATTGCTTCTCCGTGGCCCGGACCGTGAACGCGACCGTCTTCACCCCTCCTCCCGCGCTTGCCGGGCGCTGGCCCGCTCCTCCCGCCGTCTCGCTTCCTCTGCGAGCCCGGCGGGGTGGAGGGCGTCGTAGTGCTCGTGGCTTGCATCCTCCCAGGCGCGGGCCAAAGCGAGATACATATCTCCGGCCCACGCGAGGAAGGCCCCGGCCGATGCCAAGCCGTGGAGGCGGGCGGCGGTCTCCCATCGGCCTTTCTGGGACGGCGCCGCCCTCACCGAGACACGCCGGTCCGCGGTGGGAGGGTAGGAGGGGTTGGAGTCCCAGAAGCCCATCAGGACACCTCCCCGCCGCGCCACGTCCCGAGCTTGCTTTCGATGTTCTGCGCCACGTCCCCGACCTCGCGGGACATGAGGACGGCCGTACGGCACAGGGCGCCCTCGTAGGCATCGGCGGGAGCCGCCTCAGCCAGGGTCACGAGATACCCTTCCAGGTGCCTGAGATCGGCCACCACGGCCCGGAGCTGGCCGCGGAGCCACCCCTCCGGCTGATCGGGCCACTCCCCCCAGGCGGCGAGCGTCATGTCGAAGAGCAGGTTGCCCACGACGCGTAGGGCGGCGTTGTGGGCCGGGGTAGTGAAGTAGACGAGGAACGTCTCGCGGAACGTCGGGAAGCGCTCCCAGCGGTCGGGATCGACCTCCGGCGGGGCGACCGAGGGCGGGGCCGGCTCGTCTTCGTCATCGGGCGGCGGGGGAGCGGGGGGAGCAGCGGGCGGTAGGCGTTTGGTACAGTCCTCGTTCAGCTCGGGCATGGGGGTCTCTCCTGTGCTCGGGTCAGGTCCGGCGCTGGTGTGCTGAGCACCACGCCGGGCCGTCTGGTTTGGGCGGGAGAGGGCTTGTCCCTCCCCCTACCAGAGGGACCCTACACCCGAACCGGCCGGCCGTAAACCCCTGAATCTACAGGTTATTTCACGCTATGTCAAAATGAGCCAGTACCCGAGATGCCTGTGACGGGCCTCGCTTTGCCCGTGACGGGCTTCGCCATGCCCGTGATCGGCTTCGCAATTCCCTCGATCGGCTTCGCGAAGCCTGCGACGGGCTTCGCGAGGCCTGGAACGCGCCGGTCGCGGTAGAGGTCCCGCCGGGGCTGGTCAACCCGCCGGGGCCAGCCGCTCCCGCAGCCGGTCGACGGCCCGCTCGATCCGCTCCTCGGCCTCCGGCGCGGCCAGGTCTTCCAGGCGGAGGGAGGCGAGGGCGGCGAGGGTGAGGGCGGTCTCGGCCGGGCTCCTCGGCCCGGAGAGGCGGGCGTCGAAGCGCTCCAGGCTCAGGGCGGCCTCGCGGATGAGCCGTTGCAGCACGCGGTACGCGCCGTCGGAGAGCGGCGGCTGGCCGCGGTAGAGGTCCAGACGGGCTCCGGCGCGATAGCGCGGGAAATCCTCCAGGCCCAGGAAGCGCAGGAACCAGCCGGCGCGGAAGCGTCCCACGGCGCCCACCAGGCCGGCGTAGTCGGCCATCAGCTCGTCGAGCAGGTTGTTGCGCATCGAGCCGAAGAGCCGGCGGGTCAGGTAGTGGGCGCACTCGTGATCGCGGCGGATCACCAGCGACAGCTCGCGCCATTCCGCTTCGCCGAGACCCAGGTCGCCGGCCGGCACGGCGCTGTAGGGACCGTCGGAGAGGAGGATGAAGCGATCCTGGTAGAGATCCTTCTGCGGCTGGAGGCGTTGGAATTCCTCGCTCCAGGTCGCCGACTCCCGGGCGGAGGGCTCCAGGGACTCCCAGCGGCGGCGCAGCTCCCGGATACGGCTCCAGTTGTTGTAGCCCGCCACCATGAGGGCGCCTTGAGCGGCGGCGACGGGCTCCGGCTCGTTCTTGCGCGTCAGCGCCTGGATGAGGGCCTCGAATTCCGGCCGCCGGCGGACGACGAGCAGGGGGATGCGCCCCGCCGGGCTGGTGTGGAGCACGACCTCCACAGCTTCGGGGTGCGCCAGCTCCAGGCCCGTGGCCGCGGGGAGCGACTCGACCGGCACTCCCCGCCGGGTGGCGTCGCGGTAGACCTCGGTCCGGCTGATCCCCTCGCGGATGGGGAAGGCGAGCTGTGGCAGGCGCTCCCGCAGCACGGCGAAGGCGTCCCGCGTCCGGCTCTCCCCGGCCACCGCCTCCCAGAAGGCGACGAACGGCTCGTCGGGGAGGGGGAAGCGCATCGCCGGGCCCAGGGCTCCCAGGTCGAAGACGTTCTGGTTGTACGCCTGCAGCTCCGCGGCCTCCTCCGGCGCGGCTCCCAGGTGCGTCAGCACCGAATCTTGTAGGTATCTGGTCATGCTGTTAGGCTGAACAGGCTTGATTCTAATGCGTAATTCCCGGTTCCCTTTCACCGTCTTGCTGCTCGCGATCTGCGGGACGGTCGCCATGGCGCAGGAGCCGCGGCCCGGCCTCAGCCTCCTGGAGACCGTGCACACCACCCTGGAGCGGGACCCCAACCTCGCGGTGCAGCAGGCGCGGCTGGAGAGCGCGCGCGGCTCGCTGGCGATCGCCTCCAGCCAGTTCGACCCGGTCTTCACCTCGGGGCTGACCGAGGTGGACGACCGGACGCCCCTGTCCTCCACCGCCCACCAGGAGATCCGGACGCTCCAGAGCACGGTGGGCCTGAGCCAGCAGCTCCGCACGGGCCTGTCGATCGAGCCGCAGGTGGGGATCGTGCGCTCCGAGGACGTCACCGCCGGCTCCGGCGCCGCCAATGCGGGCACCGTCACCTTCCGCCTGCGCCAGCCGCTGCTGCGGGGGCGCGGCCGGACGGCGACGGCGGCCGGCGAGCTCTCCGCCCAGCGGGAGCTGGTCGCCGCCGGGCTCGACGTCCGGCATCTGACCGCCCAGCGGCTCGTCACCGTGGTCTCCCAATACTGGACGGTGGAGGCCACGGCGCGCAACCTCGACGTGCTGCGGGCCAGCGAGGCGAGCTCCCGCGCCCTGCTGGAGAACACCCGCAAGCTCATCGCGGCCGACCAGGTGCCGGCCGCCGAGGTGGTGCAGCTCGAGGCCAACCTGGCCGCCAAGGAGTCCGCCCGGCTCGGCGGCGAGCGCCAGCTCTTCACCGCCCGCCAGGACCTGGGCCGCGAGATCGGTCTCGACGGCGCGGAGATCGCCCGGCTCCCGCTGCCCGCCGATCCCTTCCCTGCCGTTCCTCCGGAGGCGGTGCCGCCGGCCGAAGGGGCAGGTCCCTTTGTCGCCGCGGCGCTCCGGCAGCGGGCGGACCTGCGCGCGGCGCGGGAGCGCCAGACGGAGACGGAGATCCTTCGCCGCGCCGCCGAGAACGCCTTGCTGCCCCAGCTCGACCTCCTGTTCTCCCCCGGCTACTCGGGGCTGGTGGCCGGCGCGGACCCCGCGAGCTTCTTCTCGCCGTTGTACCGCAACGTTCCCGGCGCCAGCGCCTCGGTCGCGCTCAGCCTCGCGTGGCCCCTCTTCAACCGCCGGGCGCGGGGTGAGCTGTTGCAGATCGACGCCTCGCTGCGGCAGAACGCCCTCGCCGTGGAGCTCATCGCCAAGGCCATCGGCGCCAACGTCCCGGCCGCCCTCGACGCCGTGGGCCGCGACGCCCGGCAGCTCGACAAGGCGCGCGAGGCCGAGCGCCTCTTCGAGCGGGCGGTGGTCAACGAGGAGAAGAAGCTGCGGGCCGGCACCTCGACGCTCCTCGACGTCATCAGCCAGCAGGACCGGCTGACCGCCGCGCAGCAGACCGTGGTCTCGGCCCAGCTCGCGCTGGCCCTCTCCCTCTTGCAGCTTCGCTTCGAGACGGGCACTCTGATTGGAGAGGATGGCGGGACCGGCGAGGCGGGAAGCGTCCAGGTCTCCCGGCTGACCACCCTGCCGCAAGTCCAGGAGGAGCGCACGCCGTGATCTTCCGCAAAGTGGCGCTGGAGAGGCTCTCCTCTCCCGAGCAGCTCGACCAACTGGTGCAGGTCACCGATCCCCGCGGCTGGCTCTCGCTCACCGGGCTCGGCGCCCTGCTCCTCGCCGCCCTCGCCTGGGGGATCTGGGGCTCCATCCCCTCCCAGGCGCACGGCGAGGGGATCCTGCTGCGCCAGGGCGGCGTGTCCGATCTCGTCTCCGCCGCCAATGGCCAGGTGGCGGAGGTGCTGGTGAGCGTCGGCGACGTCATCGCCAAGGGGCAGCCTGTGGCGAGGATCCGCCAGGACTCTTTGATCCGCCAGATCCGCGACAACAAGTCCAGGCAGGCCGCCCTGCAATCGGAGTACGTCACCCTGCAACGCTCCGCCGAGGAGCAGAAGCGGCTGCGGGCCCGCGACCTGGCCCAGCAGCGGGCCAACCTGGAGCACAGCATCGACGCGCTGCAGAAGGACGTGGCGCTGCTCCAGGAGCGGGTGGCCGCTCAGAAGAGCCTGCTCGACGACGGCCTGGTCACCAAGCAGGCCTTCCTCGCCACCCAGCAGGACCTCAACACCAAGCGCGACCAGCTCGCGCAGCAGAAGCTCGACTTGAACGGCCTGGAGCTCAAGCGTCTGGAGGCGGACCAGCAGCTCGACCAGCAGCTCGAGACGCGCCAGACCGCCCTGCGCGACCTGGACCTCCAGACCCGCGAGCTCGGCGCCCAGCTCGGCGAGAACGTCAACGTCCTCTCCCCCTTCGCGGGCCGCGTGCTGGAGGTCCTGGCCAACCGCGGCAACGTGGTAAGCCCCGGCACGCCCATCCTCAGCGTCGAGGTGCTCTCCGAGGACCTGATGGCGGTGCTCTTCGTCCCGGCCTCGGCGGGCAAGAAGGTGCAGCCGGGCATGGTGGTGCAGGTCTCGCCCAGCACCGTCAAGCGGGAGGAGTTCGGCTCCATTCTCGGCCGCGTGGTCTGGGTGGCCGAGTTCCCCTCGTCCGCCCGGGGGATGACGCGCCTGCTGGGCAACGAGGCCCTGGTTGCCAAGCTGATGACCGAGGGACCGCCCATCCAGGTCAACGTCGCCCTGCGGCGCGACGCCAGAACCCCCACCGGCTACCGCTGGTCCTCCTCGCGGGGACCGAGCCTGAAGATCAGCAGCGGCACCCTGGCCGCCGGCGACGTGGTGGTGAAGGAGGACCGCCCCATCACCCTCGTCATCCCCACGTTGCGGGAGAAGCTGGGGCTCTGATGACGTCGTTCCTGGCCGGCCTCCTGGCTAGATTCCGGCGGTCCCGTCAACCGGAGGGGCCGGAGCGGCCCGAGCGCCCCCAGGGGCGGGTGCGCACTCCCACCGTCCTGCAGATGGAGGCCGTGGAGTGCGGCGCCGCCGCGCTCGCCATCGTCCTCGCCCACTACGGCCGCTGGGTGCCGCTCGAAGAGCTGCGGGTGGCCTGCGGCGTGTCGCGCGACGGCAGCAAGGCCAGCAACATGGTCAAGGCCGCCCGCACCTACGGCCTGGAGGCCAAGGGGTTCAAGCGCGAGCCGCAGAGCCTGCGCACCGTCCGGCCGCCCATGATCCTGCACTGGAACTTCAACCATTTCGTCGTGCTGGAGGGCATCCGCAAAGGGCGCGTCCACCTCAACGACCCCGGCACCGGGCCGCGGACGGTCACCGAGGAGGAGCTGGACCAGGCCTTCACCGGCGTCGTGCTGACCTTCCAGCCCGGACCCGACTTCGCGAAGCGGGGCGATCCCCCGCGGCTCATCCCGGCCCTGAAGAGCCGGCTGACCGGCACCCGCGCCGCGCTCGTCTTCGTGCTGCTGGCCGGCCTGGCGCTCGCCATCCCCGGCCTGGTGGTGCCCGTCTTCTCCAAGGTGTTCCTCGACAGCGTGCTGCTGGAGGGGCGCCACGAGTGGCTGCCGCCCCTGCTGCTCGCCATGGGCTGCGCCGCCGTGCTGCTGGGGGCGCTCACCTGGCTGCAACAGAGCTATCTGCTGCGGCTGGAGACCCGCATGGCGGTGGGAGGCTCCTCCCGCTTCCTCTGGCACGTGCTGCGCCTCCCCTCGGAGTTCTTCACCCAGCGCTTCGCGGGCGACATCAGCTCGCGGGTGGCGATCAACGACCGCGTCGCCCAGCTCCTGTCGCGCGATCTCGCGACCAACGCTCTGGGCGCGCTGATGATCGCCTTCTTCGCCGTCCTCCTTTTCCAGTACGACGCGGTGCTGACCCTGGTGGGGATCGCCGTCGTGTCGCTCAACGTGGCGGCCCTCAAGTACGTGTCGCGCCGGCGGGTGGACGGCAACCGCCGGCTCGCGCAGGACCAGGGGAAGCTCCTGGGCACGGCCATCGGCGGCTTGCAGACCATCGAGACGCTGAAGGCCACGGGCGGCGAGTCGGACTTCTTCGCCCGCTGGGCCGGCTTCCAGGCCAAGGTGGTCAACGGCCGGCAGGAGCTGGAGCGCTACACGCAGATGCTCGACGCCGTGCCGGCCCTGCTGTCGGCGCTCAACTCGGCGCTGATCCTGGGCATCGGAGGCGTACGGGTGATGAACGGTGGACTCTCCGTGGGCGGTCTCGTGGCCTACCAGCTCCTGATGGCCGCCTTCATCGCCCCGGTCACCCGGCTGGTGAGCCTCGGCGGAAAGCTGCAGACGGTCGAGGGGGACATGAACCGGCTGGACGACGTGCTGCGCTACAGGATCGACCCCGGCGCCTCGGGCGGCCTGGACGATGAAATGCCGGCCGAGGGGGTGCCCGTCAAGCTCGCCGGCAGCCTGGAGCTCCGCCAGGTCTCCTTCGGCTACAACCGGCTCGACCCGCCGCTCATCGAGGGGCTCACCCTGACGCTCAAGCCCGGCTCGCGCGTCGCCCTGGTGGGGGGCTCGGGGAGCGGCAAGTCGACGCTCGCCCGGCTGGTCACCGGTCTCTACCAGCCCTGGGAGGGGGAGATCCTCCTCGACGGCCAGCCGCGCGCCGCGATTCCGCCCGCGGTGCTGGCCGGATCGCTGGCGACGGTCGATCAGAACGTCTTCCTCTTCGAGGGCACGGTGCGGGAGAACCTGACGCTCTGGGACTCCACCGTCCCCCTGCCCGAGGTGGTGGCCGCGGCCCGGGACGCCTGCATCCACGAGGACGTGGCGGCGCGGCCGGGGGGGTACGACAGCCCGGTGGAGGAGGGGGGAGCCAACTGGAGCGGCGGCCAGCGCCAGCGCCTGGAGATCGCCCGCGCCCTGGTGGGGAGGCCCTCGCTCCTCGTCCTCGACGAGGCCACGAGCGCCCTCGATCCCACCACCGAGAGCCGCATCGACGAGAGCCTGCGCCGTCGCGGCTGCACCTGCCTCTTGATCGCCCACCGCCTGAGCACCATCCGCGACGCCGACGAGATCCTCGTCCTCGACCACGGCAAGGTCGTGCAGCGCGGCACCCACGACGAGCTCAAGGCCGTCGAGGGGCCTTACTCCCGGCTCATCAGCACCGAGTAGGATCATGGCCGCCGAACCGAAACCGCAGCCGGTCCTGACGGGAGAGCCCAGGGAGGTCCCGCTCGCCGGCAATGCGCCCCTGCCCCTCGACTCCGCCGGCGACGTGTGGCTCGTCGAGGAGGGGATGGCCGAGGTGTTCGCCGTGCCGCAAGGCGAATCCGGCCCCCGCGTCCATCTCTGCACGGTGGAAGCCGGCGGCCTCCTCTACGGCTGCGATCCGGCAAGGGGCCACGGCCTGGGGCTCCTCGCCGTGGGAGCGCCTGGCACCCGCCTGCGCCCACTGCCGTCCGGTTGCCAGGAGCCGGCGGGCCTCGACGCCTGGCTCGCCGGTCTCTGCGGCGGCCTCGCCCGCCCCGCCGCGCCGCGGGTCTTCGAGGAGCTGCGCCCCGGCGCCGAGACCCGCCTGGAGCAGGCGGGGCGGCCGGCCCGCGCCCGGGAGGGCGTCGCCTGGGTGCGGCACCTGGAGGGGAGCACGCGGCTGCTGGGGGAGGAGCGGCTGAGGATCGACGGCGCCGGCCTCCTCCCCGTCCCCGAGTCGGTCTGGCTGGTGGCCGAAGGCGAGGCCCGGCTCGCCTCCTGCGCCACGGCCGAGGCGTTGCGGGACGGCGAGCTGTGGCCGGCGCTCGCCCGCTTCCACGACCTCCTGCTCGCCGGCATCGCCCTGCAGCGCGAGAAGACCGAGCGACTCGACCGCGAGCGCCTGGGCCGCAAGCGGGACCTCGACCGCTCCGTGCTGCGCGGCGCCTACGCCCGGCTCGGCTCCGTCCTGCAACCATCGTCCCGGGCCGGGGCCGGCCTCGCGGAGGAATCCAACCCTCTCCTCGCCGCCTGCCGGCTGGTGGGGGAGGCCCAGGGGATCGAGATCCGCGACCGCCCGGAGGGGCAGCCCGCCGGCAAGCAGGGGGACCGGCTGGCGCAGATCTGCAACGCGTCGCGCATCCGCTCCCGCCGGGTCATCCTGCGGGACGACTGGTGGCGCCGCGACAACGGCCCCCTGGTCGCCTTCCAGACGCCGCCGAATGATCCGGACGGCCCCAAGGCTCGCCACCCCGTGGCCCTGCTCCCCACCTCGCCCAGGAGCTACGTGCTGGCCGATCCGGAGGAGGGGACTCGCACCCCCGTCGACGCGGCCGTGGCCGAGACCCTGAGCGGCGACGCCCACATGCTCTACCCGCCCCTGCCCGCGCGGCCAGTGGGGATGGGCGACCTCGCGCGCCTGGCCTTCGCGGGCCGCCGGCGCGACCTCGCCACCATCCTCTTCATGGGCCTCGCCGGCGGGCTCCTGGGATTGCTGGTGCCCATCCTCACGGGCCAGGTCTTCGGCAGCGTCATCCCCGGTGCGGACCGCAGCCAACTGCTCCAGATCACCCTGGCGCTGATCGTCACCTCGATGGCGGGAGCGATTTTCCAGGTGATCCGCAGCCTCGCCGTCCTGCGCCTGGGGGGGAAGGTGGACGGCGCCGTGCAGTCCGCGGTGTGGGACCGGCTGCTGGCTCTGCCCGTCACCTTCTTCCGGCGCTTCACCGTCGGCGACCTGGCCAACCGCGCCCTGGGGATCGACACCATCCGGACCCTGCTCACCGGCAACGTCCTCACCCTGGCCCTGGCGGCGATCTTCTCGGTCTTCAGCTTCGCACTGCTCTTCTACTACAGTTGGCGGCTGGCCCTCCTCGCCACCGGCATGGTGCTGGTGCTGATGGCGGTGACGGCCGGGCTCGTCTGGCTCCAACTCCGCCATCAGCGGGCCATCCTGGAGGTCCAGGGTCGGATCGCGAGCCTCCTCTTCGGCCTCATCCACGGCATCTCGAAGCTCAGGGTGGCGGGCGCCGAATCGCGCGCCTACGCCCGCTGGGCCGAGCGGTTCGCCGAGCAGCGCCGCCGCACTCTCTCGGCGCAGCGCGCGGCCAATGCCCAGGCGACGTTCAACGCTGTCTACGGCGTCCTCACCTCGCTCGGCGTCTTCGCCATGGTGGGCTTCGTCTCCGCCGAGTCGCTGCCCCTGGGCGAGTTCCTGGCCTTCAACGCCGCCTTCGGCCAGTTCCTGTCGGCGGCCCTGTCGGTGGTCTCTGTCTTCTCGGGGGTCCTCGCCGCCATACCGGTCTACGAGCGCCTGCGGCCGATCCTGGAGACCGTGCCCGAGGTGGACGAGTCGAAGTCCGAGCCGGGCGAGCTGGCGGGGGAGATCGAGTTCAGCCACGTCTCCTTCCGCTACCATGAGGACACGCCCCAGGTGCTCGACGACGTCTCCTTCCGCGCCGGCCCCGGCGAGTTCATCGCCCTGGTGGGGCCCTCCGGCGCCGGCAAGTCCACCTGCCTGCGCCTCATCCTCGGTTTCGAGAAGCCGACCTCAGGGTCCATCTACTTCGACGGCCAGGACCTGGCGGGGCTCGCCGTGCAGTCCGTGCGCCGCCAGATCGGCGTCGTCCTGCAGACCGGCCGGCCCATGGCGGGGAGCATCTTCTCGAACATCGTGGGCAGCGCGAACCTGACGATCGACGACGCCTGGGAGGCGGCGCGGGCGGCGGGCCTGGAGGAGGACGTCAAAGCCATGCCCATGGGCATGCACACCGTCATCAGTGAGGGCGCCGAGACCTTCTCCGGCGGCCAGAAGCAGCGCATCCTGATCGCCCGGGCCATCGTGAACCGGCCGCGCATCCTCCTCTTCGACGAGGCCACGAGCGCCCTCGACAACCGCACCCAGGAGATCGTCAGCCGCAGCCTGGAGAGCCTGAAGGCCACGCGGATCGTCATCGCCCACCGCCTGAGCACGATCCAGAACGCCGACCGCATCTACGTCGTCGAAGGGGGGAGGGTGACCGAGCAGGGCACCTTTCAGGAGCTGCTGCGAAGCAACGGCCCCTTCGCCCGCCTCGCAGAAAGGCAGATCGCGTGATCTGAATATGGGGAGCCCACCATGCGCAAAGTCCTCTTCCTCTTCGGCCAGCTCGACGACGACGACGTCGAGTGGATGCTCCGAGCGGGCCAGAAGCGGTTCGTCCCGGCGGGAGGCGTCCTCATCGAGCAGGGGGTGCCGGTCGACTCCGTCTTCATCCTGCTGGAAGGCCGTCTCGCCGTCTCCCTCCGTCCCCGCCGGGGACCGGAGAGAGATCTCGCCCGCCTGAACGCCGGCGAGATCGTGGGCGAGATGTCCTTCGTAGACGCCCGGCCCCCTTCCGCCACAGTCCGCGCCGCCGAGGACTCGACCGTGTTCGCCCTCGCCAAGGCCACCCTCAGTGCCAAGCTGGCCGCCGACCAGGGCTTCGCCGCCCGGTTTTACCGGGCTCTGGCGATTTATCTCTCCACGACGGTTCGGGAACGGCATCGGGATCTGGGAACCGGGGTGGCCGTGGACGATGAGGAGGAGGAAGACGATGCCGATGAGCTGGACGCGAACGTGCTCGATGGGGTGTATCTGGCGGGGGAGCGGTTTGACCGGATGGTGAAGCGGGTGATGGTGACGTGATTCCGGCTGTGTCACTCTGAAACCAACAGTAGAAGGGCGAAGGGAGGCTCCGTCGAAAAGCTTCACAGGCTTCAAACCGTGAAGCGCGCCAGAGCCTCCCCGTTGCGGGGAGCTTATGCGTCGAGAGGCAGCTCCTCAATCCCCTTTCCCGTGCAACTGCAGTTGCCATTGTCATAGGTTCCGGTCGCCGTGCTGCCGGGAGGACAACTGCAGTTACCGTTGGAGCCACCGGCGACCTGCTCGAGATCCTTGTCGTCCAGCTCGGTTACCTCCATTCCGTCGAGAGCCTTCGCAATCGCCTCAGGAATTTTTCCGTCGTTTTCGGCCATGTTCACTCCTCCTGTGCGTCCTACGCACCTAGGTCAACATTGAGGTCGGGTAGGCTATGCCTCCCGGGCCACTTCTTCTTTCTATACGAGCACCTTCCGCGCGGAGCCCATCACGGCCTCCGCGGTCTGGCGCAGCTCCTTTTTGGCCTGCATCCGCAAGGGCGAGCAGGGTGACTTGCCCGTGTCCATGCGGATCTGGGGGCAGTAGACGCCTTGACAGGCCGGCAGAACAACGCACTTCTGACACTTCGTGTCCCGCTCGAAGGCCGGCTCTGTCCACAGGGCGAACTTGTCCTCGTCGAGTTGGAGCTCTCCCTCCTCGGTCAATTGCCCGACCACGTTCCGGTCGAGCTTGTCAAGGTCTATGGTGCATTTCATGAGCTTGCCAGTGGCGCCGACGATGAAGTTGTAGGGACGGGCGGCGTAGCAGACCTGAGCGCCCAGACCTTGGACGTGGCGGATGTCGTCGCTGAGCTTCAGCCCCCGCTTGCGGGCTTCCGACTTCATGTCCAACTGGATCTCGGACGCTTCGTCAGTGCCACAGACGTCGAGCTTCGCGTCGTTGGGACCTCCCCACTGGCCCACCGCTCGGAAATGGAGCTGGAACCGGGAGTCGTCCCGGAACTCGGTCTCGAGCAGGTCGAGGAACGACCCGAGATGGGGGTAGTTGCGGCGGTCGAAGTTGATACGGATCCCTACTCGGAACTCATCCGGTTGGTATCGGAGGGCTTTCAGGTTCTCAAAGATCGTCGCGAAGGTCCCTTCGCCCTCCCGCGTCGGCCGGCTCTGGTCGTGGTCCTCCGGCGGGCCGTCGAGTGTGATTTGGAAAGCCCGGATTCCCCAGGCCAGAAGCTTCTCGGCGACTTCCGGGGTCAGCAGATAGCCGTTGGTCGTCATGCTGCTGGAGTAACGGAGAGAATGCTCCTTTGCCGTGTCGCGGAAGAACGGCGCCAGATCCTCAATGGCGGGCAGGCCGTAGAGAGGCTCGCCGCCGAACCAACTCACGGAGAGGTGGCGCAGGGCCGAGAGCCGGTCGCGGACCATGTTCTTGATTCCGGTCCGCACCCAGGGCTGCATGGTTCCGCGGGTGAAGTCCTCGTAACAGTAAGTGCAGCGGAAGTTGCAGTCCTCGGATGCGAGGAGGATGAACTGCAATGTGTCGGTCCGGAACTGCTGGTGGCCGAAGCCTACCTGGATCCGCCGGTACTCGTCCGTCCCCTCCTTCACTAGGTAGCCGCGGTCGAAGAGGTACTTGACCGCACCCTCGGACCGCGCCTCGAAGCCCTTCTTGCCGAGCAAAGCCTCGATGGCGGCCTTCTGCGCGGCATTGAAGACACTCATGGTTCCTTTGTAGCTGTTCCATAGAACCAGGCGACCGTCCGTGGTTGTCGCCCGGACGTTGTAGCGGGACGGGACCCAGCGCAGGCTGCCCGGGATCGGCTTCGGCTCAGGGCCGGGAACCGCGTTCAGGTCATGGGGAGACTGCTGAAGGATGTTGAACTTCTCGCCGAGTCCAAGACTCATAGACCTGCTTCCCCCTTTTGTGCGGATCAGACTTCGTTGAAACGTCGCCTAAACGATACGACTGCCAGGGAGCTTCTTCTTGACATCCTATCTTGATTTCTTGTCTTGCCGGGCCTCAGCCCGATGAGCGGAGGGCTGGCAGCCGAACTGGCGCTGGTAGGCGCGGCAGAAGGTCTCGGGATAGGTGTAGCCGACCGCCATGGCGATTATGTAGATCGGATAGGGGTGTTTGCGGAGCAGGCGGTCCGCCGCCGTGAGCCGGAGGCTCTCGATGTACTCCCGAAGACTCGTCCCCATGGCCGCCCCGAAACGCAGAGTGACATTGTTGTCGTGGAAGTTGCAGTGGGTCTTGACGACCTTGACGCTGAGGTTCGGCTCGAAGAGATGTGCGTGGACGTACTGGAGGAGCTTAGCCACTTGGTGGGGCAACTCAGCGGGTACAGAGGAGACCTCGCCAACGAAGGTATCCAGCTCCTGCCGGATCTCGAGATGCTGGGCGATCATACGCCGGGCCACCTCTCTTTTGAGCCTAGAGGCTTGGGCTATCGCGAAGCACTCTAGTAGAGAGAAAGAGGCTTTACAACCCTGGAGATCTCCGGGGGAAGGGGGAGGGCTTACCAATGACTCGTCACGAAATAACTTCCGTATGCCGATTCTCGGCCCTTCTGTTCTCAAGGAGATAAATCTGGGAAGTGAAACGGTTATCTTGTAACGAGCCCTGGTGCCGGAAATACCGCACACGCGATTGGGATGGTGCCAGGGCAGGCGAGTGCGGCTCCCCGCTACGGGCGTCCAAGGCGGAGGAGCCGCACTCTGAAGCTTCCCCGCCCGCCCCCCGACGCGTAGCTACACGCCCCTCACCTCGCCACGCAGGTCCTCCAGTCCAAGTCCGCCCTTGAGGGCGAGCGCAAGCAGGTCACCGTCCTGTTCTGCGATCCCGTGGGCTCGACCTCGCTGGCCGAGCGGCTGGGGCCGGAGACGATGCACCTGCTGCTCAACCGGTTCTTCGAGCTGGCTCTCTCGGAGGTCCACCGCTACGAAGGGACCATCAACCAGTTCCTCGGGGACGGCTTCATGGCGCTGTTCGGGGCCCCCATCGCCCACGAGGACCATACCCGCCGGGCGGCTCTGGCCGCTCTGGGTCTCCAAAAGCTGCTCGCGGAGCATCATGCCGAGCTGGGAGAGCGCGGCGGCGTGGAGCACCGGTTCCGCATGGGGATCAACACCGGCTGGGTGGTGGTGGGCGGCATCGGCGACCAGCTCCGCCGGGACTACACAGCCATCGGCGATACGACGAACCTCGCCGCCCGGCTCCAGCAGCTCGCCGCGCCCGAGGCCGATCCTGGTGAGCGAGGACACGAGCCGCTTCCTCCAGGGCTCGGCCGGCTGGAGCCGGTGTCGCCGCTCCAGGTGAAGGGCAAGGAGGCGCCGGTCCGGGCGTTCCGGTTGTTGGGCGTGGGCCTCCTGCAATCCGAGGACGCCGTCCTCGGCAGCACGGCCCCCGTCGCCGTTCGTCGGCCGCCGGCGTGCTCGGGCGGGACTTTCCGCTGAATCTCCTGGCTGCCGTCTGGGAGCAGGCCGGGGATCTCACGTCCCTGCTGTCGGACCTCAAGCGCTGGGAGTTTCTCTATGAGGAGCCCACGGCCGAGGAGCCCCGGTATCTGTTCAAGCACGCCCTGACGCAGGAGGCGGTCTATCAGGGGCTGTTGACGGGCCGCCGGCGGGCCCTGCATGCGGCGGCCGGGCAAGCTCGAGTCCCTCTTCAGGGGGCGTCTGGAGGATGTCTACGACGCCTTGGCCTATCACTACTCCCACCGGCGAGGCGGAGAAGGCGGTCGCCTATCTGGTCCTCTGCGCCGGCCAGGCCGCCCACCGGTATGCCCACGCCGAGGAGACCCGGTGGCGAGAGATCGGAGGCGTCGGCCTGTGCGCGAACGGTGCGTGCTTCGTCCAGGCTGCTGAACAGGAGCTGGAGGAAGAGCTCCCTCTGGGACCGCGCGACAGCGTCGCCCTTCTCGACCACCTTCGGCAGGTCCTGCCCCAACCAGTCGACGCCATATCGGAGGAGGTCGGCCAGCTCGTCCTCGCCGATGGCAAATCCGAGAGCCTGCCGGAGCAGGAGCCCATACGCTTGGGCGAGTTGGACCGAGCGCGCGGCGCCTCCGAGCCGGAAGTGGAAATCGACCGCCACCACGCTCGACAGCGTGAAGTAGTCGAGGGAGAGACGAAACCGGCCTGGGCCGCCGTAGCGCTCGATCTCGGGCCGAAACGGCACCACGTGATACGAGTTGTCCGGATAGACCGAGTCGTCGACCTCGTGCTGATCGTCTCTCAGGATGGCTGTATTCGAGCGCCGGATTGCCTCCTCCTCCAGGGAGCGCATGGAGGGCTCGCGAGCCAGGAAGGTGCGGGCCACATGCTCCATCTCGTCGAGCACTCGCTCGCCAGCACCGGCGACCGGTCGCAACCGTACTCGGATGTGGGGGCCTCCGAGGCCATGGCGGATGAAGAAGAACCGTGATTGCTCCATCTCTTGCCAGAGTGGCGACGAGCGGGTGGACGAAGCCCCGGACGGCGCGATCGAGGTTCTCGTGATAGTAGAGGTGGCCAGAGAGCCACTGCTCTCGGCCCTCCTCGGAGGTTTCGGCCTGCCAGGTGGGTGGGTCCATGGCGGGACGCCGGATCACGTCATCTTGAGGGTGGCCTTCAGCGCCCTTCACCAAGCGCATCGGGGACCGTGATTGAGGCGAGACCCACCGCAGCCAGTTCTCCTTGCAGCCTCAAAGGCTACATGATGAGGAAGATACGCGCAAGCTCTACCGTGTCAGGGTCACCGTCCTCTTTTCTACCTCGTGGCTTGACCTCTCCTGGCTGAGCGGCTGAGGCCGGACACGACTGGCGAGTCGGACGAGATCGTCGCGGTGACCGCCAAGGTCGTGACCGGTCTGCGCCCTGCCGAGATGGAGGCGGAGGCACTGCCTCACGCAGCTCCACGCGCCGAAAGGTGCCAGGCACTGTAAGCCCGGCACCTTCCAGGAGCTGCTGCGCAATGGCGGCCCCTTCGCCCGCCTCGCCGAAAGGCAGATCGCGTGATCCTGAATAGGGGAGCCTCACCAGGCGCAAAGTCCTCTTCCTCTCGGCCAGCTCGACGACGACGTCGAGTGGATGCTCCGCACGGGCCAGAAGCGCTTCGTCCCGGCGGGAGGCGTCCTCATCGAGCAGGGGGTGCCGGTCGACTCCGTCTTCATCCTCCTGGAAGGCCGCCTCGCCGTCTCCCTCCGTCCCCGCCGGGGACCGGAGAGAGAGCTCGCCCGCCTGAACGCCGGCGAGATCGTGGGCGAGATGTCCTTCGTCGACGCCCGCCCCCCCTCTGCCACCGTCCGTGCTGCCGAGCACTCCACCGTCTTCGCCCTCTCAAGGCCATCCTCAACGCCAAGCTGGCCGCCGACCAGGGCTTCGCAGGCCGCTTTTACCGCGCTTTGGCGATTTATCTCTCGACAACGGTCCGAGAACGGCCACCGCGACCTCGGTACCGGAGTGGCCGTGGACGATGAGGCGGAGGAAGACGACGCCGACGAGCTGGACTCGAACGTGCTCGATGGGGTGTACTTGGCAGGGGAGCGGTTTGACCGGATGGTGAAGCGGGTGATGGTTGAGTAAGATCTTGCGAGTCAATTGTCACGCTTAGTCCTCCTCAGGCACCTTACTCATTAGAAGGGCGCGTCAGAAGGTTTGGAGCGAACCTGTCTGTAGGAGACCCGAGCGCGATCTATGTTGATTCCAGCAGATACCTTCGAGAGCGCTGGAGTGTCTTTGTGAATCCTCGAGGTCTCTCCAGTATAAACGGCGTCCAATATACCGGGCGCATTTCGCTGAAAGGAGAAGAAAATGGAAGATCGTGAAGAGAAAGAACTCGAGAAGATTGACTCTCCCGTTTTTGAGGATCTGAAAACTGAAGAGGGGACTCTAGCCGACGAGGCGCTGGACTCGGTTGCTGGGGGGGAGCTTGATGGGGGACATGATACCGTATATGCGACGACCAGCCAACAAAACGACGTTACCCATAATGATGCCACAGAATTAACATAACTGCAACTAGATTGGTTGGCGGCTCGCCGGAATTCCTGGCGGAATATAATCCGGCTCGGGGCGGCGACCGCCAACCGCCGCAAACTGCATAGGCGAGCACAGCGTGTATGTGGAGTTCTGGTACATCATGATCCTGATTTTAAGTCAATCATCCGCAGAGCCAACTACCGAAGAGGTCATCGACTGGATTCAGGCACTCGGTGGTCGCTGGCTGCGCGTAAACGGTGAGGATCTCGACGGCGAGTCCGAAATATCGGTAGAGCTATCTGCTGATAAAGCTGAGCCGTGCCTCCGCTGGCGTGGATCCGATCTACCGCTTGCGGAATTCCGAGCAGTATGGTTCCGTCGCTGGGTCCACGCCCGTAGACACGAGAAGTGCGATCTACTTGCTGGAATATCCGCGGCGCCGCAACTCCACTACCACCTCTGCCGCCATCTCACCCTGGAAGCAGCCAGGCTCTCCGATTTCTTCTTTCAGGCCTTCGCCGATCGGCCCTGGATCAGTCTCCCTAAGAAATCGGCACCCAACAAGCTCGATGTCCTGCGGCGCGCCGTACAGGTTGGCTTTGATATTCCGGCTACGCTAGTAACCAGTCGGCGCGATGAACTTGCTCGTTTCTGCGCCTCTCATGGCAGAGTGATTACTAAGCCGATCGGAGATGTGACCCCGTTACTGGATGGGGAAGAGATGTTTCTAATGTATACTACACTGATTGAGCCGGAGGCGCTCGCCACCCTTCCAGAAGTCTTTACACCGTCGCTTTTCCAAGAGTGCTTGGACAAGGAATACGAACTCCGCGTTTTCTATCTGGACGACGAGACCTATGCGATGGCTATCTTCTCGCAAGGCGATCCACAGACCCGAGTGGACTTCCGGCGCTACAACCACCAGAAGCCCAACCGTAGAGTTCCCTACCGCCTTGAGGAGCGGACCGTGCAGAGCATCTGTAAGCTGATGCACGATCTGGAACTCGAGACCGGTTCGCTCGACCTCATTCGCACCCACAACGGACGGTTGGTTTTTCTTGAGGTTAATCCGGTAGGACAATTTGGGATGGTTTCGAAACCTTGTAACTATCACCTCGAGCGCAAGCTAGCAGAGCGCTTGATCGCGAGGGCGCAACATGCCCGACAGCCGTAGCCTGTTCGAGCGACTCACTCCCGAGGGGCAACGTCTGATGCCGGTTAACTACCGCTTCATGGAGCCGTTGGCCGAGGAACTTGGCTCCGTGCAACGTTTGGCTGAGAGCAGCGTCTACCATGCTGATGGCTATTGCTGCTGGGGCTTCCACAAACCGATCTCGCGGTGCTGCGCTAGTAGTAAGCCTCAAAGCATCCAGGAAGACGCACGGGAGGAGGAGGTCAGTGTCGAGCCCATACAAACCCAGCCTATTGACCTGGTCAAGAAATTAAGGTTGGGACTGGAAGGCGTGTTCGTTCTTTTCGCTTGCTGTGTACCGGTGCGGGGCGCGCGACGCAGCCTCATCTGCGATCTGCAGCGCTCCGTATTTTGTTTCATTCCCAATGGCCTTTATAAGATTTTGAACGAGCATCGGGGTAAGACCATCGCCGCGATCAAAGCTCTTTACGGCAATTCTTACGATGAGGTAATAGAGGAATACTTTGAGTTCCTCATTAGTAAGGAGTTGGGATTCTGGTGCACAGATCCGAAATGCTTTCCGGACCTCGATTTTGGCTGGGAAAGACCCGAGCGGATCACTAATGCGATTATTGACGCGGATGCTGCTTCCCAGCACAATTATCCTAAGATCCTGAGTGAACTTGATGACCTGGGTTGTAAAGCTCTGCAGCTCCGCTTCTTCTGCTCGCCCGGTCAGCAGGAGTTGGAAGCAGTGCTGAAGGCCGCAGCCTACGGCGGTCTTCGATCAATTGATATCATTGCGGCCTATAACATCGAGTTGACGGTAGAGGCATTGGAGTCGCTGAGCATCCAGTATCAGCGAGTCAACAGCGTAATTATCCATTCAGCCCCTGAGAATCGCGGCTGCGTCATAGGCAGGAATGTTACCTTACGCTATCTAGCCCAAGCGATAGACTCTCCCGCCTGCTGCGGCCAAGTTCATCCGAGATACTTCGTGACTAACCTTTCGGCCTTTGCTGAGGCACGAAGATTTAACAGCTGTCTTAACCGCAAGATTTCGATCGATGCCAGAGGAGAGATTAGGAACTGTCCATCACTGCCGCGGTCCTTTGGAAATACTAGTGACACCTCATTACACAGCGCCTTGGCGCATAATGATTTTGCTGCATTGTGGGAGATCAACAAGGACCAGGTCGAGATATGCAAGGATTGTGAGTTCCGTTATATATGCACCGATTGCCGAGCCTATCTCACTTCGCCCGGGGACGTCTACTCGAAACCCTCGAAGTGCAGCTATAATCCCTACACGGCTGAGTGGCTCCCTGCCTGAACGGGTCGAGGTTTTCTAGAAAGGGAAGGGGCGCGATCGTTGTCTTCATCGCCGTGGTTCTATGGAGCTGGTCATGAAGTGCCCTCAATGCCAGTTCGACTGCCTTCCCGGCATGAAGTTCTGCGGCCAATGCGGCGCAAAGCTGGTCGCCCTTTGCTCCCAGTGCGGCACCGAGAGCCCGCCCGGTTTCAAGTTTTGTGGCGAGTGCGGCTCGGCCCTAGGGGCGACCGCCAAGGCGGAGGCCCCAGCCGTGCCTACACTTCAGAGCTACACCCCGCCTCACCTCGCAACCCAGATCCTCCAGTCCAAGTCCGCCCTGGAGGGCGAGCGCAAACAGGTCACCGTCGTGTTCTGCGATCTCGTGGGTTCGACCTCGCTGGCCGAGCGGCTGGGGCCGGAGACCATGCACCTCCTCCTGAACCGGTTCTTCGAGCTGGCCCTCTCGGAGGTCCACCGCTACGAGGGCACGATCAACCAGTTCCTGGGGGACGGTTTCATGGCGCTGTTCGGGGCCCCCATTGCCCATGAGGACCATGCCCGCCGGGCGGCGTTGGCCGCTCTCGGTCTCCAGAAGCTGCTGGCGGAACACCATGCCGAGCTGGGGGAGCGTGGCGGCGTGGAGCTCCGGTTCCGCATGGGGATCAATACCGGCTGGGTGGTGGTGGGCGGCATCGGCGACCAGCTCCGCCGGGACTACACCGCCATTGGCGATACGACGAACCTCGCAGCCCGTCTCCAGCAGCTCGCCGCGCCCGGGGCCATCCTGGTGAGCGAGGACACGAGTCGCTTCCTCCAGGGCTCCGCCCGGCTGGAGCCGATGCCGCCGCTCCAGGTGAAGGGGAAGGAGGCGCCGGTCCGGGCGTTCCGGCTGCTGGGCGTGGGCCTCCTGCAATCCGAGGACGCCGTCCTCGGCAGCACGGCGCGGTCGCCGTTCGTCGGCCGCCGGCGGGAGATGGCGGTCCTGGAGGAGTTGCGCGAGCGGGCTGCGGCGGGGGAGGGGCAGGTGGTGGGCATCGCGGCCGAGGCCGGCTCGGGCAAGTCCCGGCTGGTCTACGAATTCCGGCGCCGGCTGTGGGACCGCCCCGTCCTCCACCTCGCCGGGCGGTGCCTCTCCTACACCAGCGGCGTACCCTATGTGCCCATCCTCTATATGCTCCGCAATGCCTGGGAGATCGGCGAGGCCGACGCCGCCGCTACGGTGACCGGCAAGGTCGTGGCCGGCCTGCGCCGGGCCGAGATGGAGGTGGCGGAGGCGCTGCCCTATTTCTTCCACCTGCTCGGCGTCCGGGAAGGCACGGAGGCGATTGCCGAGCTGAGCCCCCAGGCGTTGCAGGCCCGGACTTTCCGGCTGCTGCGCCAGATGGTCCTCAACGAGTCGCGCCGCCGGCTTGTGGTGTTGGAGATCGAGGACCTCCACTGGGTGGACCGCACCTCAGAGGAATTCCTCTCCCTGCTGGTGGAGGGTCTGTTCGCCGCCCACGGGCTGCTCATCGCCACCTACCGCTCCGGCTACCGGCCGCCGTGGATCGAGAAGTCGTATGCCACCCAGATCTCTCTCGCCCGCCTGACGGATGCGGAGAGCGAGGCGGTCGTCCGTGCCGTGCTCCGCCGCGCCGAGCTGCCGGAGAAGCTGGTGGCCGAGGTGCGCGGCAAGGGGGAGGGGAACCCCTTCTTCCTGGAGGAGTTGGCGCGTTCGCTGCTCGAGCATCCAGGAGTCTCGGTCCCCGATACGATCCAGGGTGTGCTCATGGCCCGCATCGACCGGTTGCCGGACGAGCACAAGCGGCTCCTCCAGACGGCGTCCGTGCTGGGCCGGGAGTTCCCCTTGAATCTCCTGGCCGCCATCTGGGAGAGGGCTGGCGATCTCACGTCCCTGCTGTCGGACCTCAAGCGCTGGGAGTTCCTCTACGAGGAGCCCACGGCCGAGGAGCCCCGGTACCTGTTCAAGCACGCCCTGACTCAGGAGGCGGTCTACCAGACGCTGTTGACGGGCCGCCGGCGGGCCCTGCATGCGGCGGCCGGACAAGCTTTCGAATCCCTCTTCGAGGGGCGCCTGGAGGATGTCTACGACGCCCTGGCCTATCACTACTCCGAAGCTGGCGAGGCCGAGAAGGCAGTTTCCTATCTAATCCTTTTCGCCGGTCAGGCGGCTCGCCGGTACGCCCACGCCGAGGCGGAGAAGGCCCTGCGGCAGGCCTTGGCGCACTGCGCGCACCTGCCGCAGCCGGAAGCGGACCGGCGCCGGATGGAGCTGATCCTGCTGTTGGCCGAATCTCTCCTCCCCCTAGCCCGCTTCCCTGAGACCCTGGAGCTGTTCCTGGGCGAGCGGGAGCTCCTGGACCGGCTGGGCGATCCCGCGCTCGCGGGCCGCTATCACTTCTGGCTGGCCCACACCGACAGCTACCTGGGCGACCAGGAGGCGGCCGCGGCCAATGCCCACGTTTCCATTGCGGCCGCGCGGCGCGGCGGCGACGTGATGACGGAAGGTCGCGCCTGGTACGTGCTCTGCCGCGACGCCTTTTGGTCGGGCCGGTTTTCGGAGGGAATCGAGCACGGCCGGCGGGCCGTCGACCTGCTGGAGCGCAGCACGGACCGCTGGTGGCAGGGGCAGGCCTACTGGGTGGCGGGTTTTCATCACTACGTCCTGGGCCAGTTCGACGACGCGTTCGACCGGATGCGACGAGCCGAGGGGGTCTGGCGCGCCCTTCAGGACCCCCGGCTCGATCCGTCCTGGAGCACCGGTTATTTCCATGCTTCCCTAGGGGATTTCGACCGCGGCATCGAGGAGTGCCAGGGCGGGCTGGAACGGGCTCAGGACCCTCTCAACACCGCCGCGGCCCTAGGCTTCCTCGGCTACGCCTACCTGGAGAAGGGAGACATCCCCAGGGCCACGGAAGCGCTGGGGGATTCCGTGGAGCGGCTGCGCCGGGCCGGCATGAAGCAGCTCCTGGGCTGGTTCTCCGCCTTCCTCGCCGAGGCTCGTCTCCTCTCGGGCTGCCTGGACGAGGCCCGAAAGCTCGCCCGCGAGGCGCTCGCCGTCACCGGGGAGGTCCGGTTTCGCTACGGCAGCGGCATGGCCCAGCGCGCCTTGGGGCGCGTCGCCCGCGCGGCCGGCGACCGGGAGGAGGCGGAGAAGTGGCTTCAGGAGGCACTGGAGAGCTTCCGCGCCATCGAGGCCTCCTTCGAGGTGGCCCGCACCCGGCTCGATCTGGCGCTGCTGGCTGGCGCCGGGTCCGAGGCGGCGGCGGGGCAGCTCGGCGAGGCCCGCCGGCTGTTCGCGGAACTGGGGCTGCCGGTCTACGTGGAGAGGACCGACCGCCTTGCGGGCGAGCTGGCTGCGGCCCGATAAGAGACCAGCAGGTAGACCTTCGCTTCCGGCGGCCGGCCCGGCTGCGCCACCACTTTGACGTGGCTGAGGTTGCGCACGCAGAAGCCGCCCATGCCGGCCAGCTCCAGGGGCCAGTCTGCTGCGGCCGTCCAGAAGGTGTCGTACCCCGGCCAAGCCAGAATGGCGTCCCGCTCCGCGGGCGTGCAGAGGCCGCGGGCCACGAGACGCGCGAAGAGCTCAGACCAGCGGGGCTCGCGCTGGCGGGGGAAGGAGCCTTCGAGGCCCACCCTCGGCAGGATCTCCGCGCCGATGTCGAAGGAGAGGTGGGGCCGCTCGATCCCCTCGAAGACGGGCGCGATCTCGGCCAGAGGTGGGGCGGCCTGGGGCGCCACGCGGTGCAGGTAGGCCAGCGCGCCGGCCGGATCGAGCCCGAAGATCTCCATCCGCACCGGGCTTCCCGGCCGGGAGAGCAGGCTGAAAACATAGAGGAGGCAGCTCCCCTCGGGGATCTCGCCGTGGCAGCGCCGCACCAGCCGGCTCTGGGCCTCGCTCAGAGGGCCGCCATGCAGTGCGGGCAGCAGGGATTCGACGATCCAGTCCAGGTCTGCCTCCCGTGGCAGCCGGGTGCAGACCGAGGGAATGGGTAAGCCCTGCACCGGCCGGTCCAAGTCGAGCTCGAGCCAGACACAGGGGATGCTGGAAAACGGGCCTCCTGCCTCGGACCAGCGGGACAGAAAACGACACAGGTGGGCGGGCAGGGGTTGCTCCGCCAGACGACTGGCCTGTTCAGGTTCCTCGACGCGAACCGACAGGTCGACAGCGCCGCCCGCTCCCAGATGGACTTCGAGGGCTCCCTGGCAATCTCCCGGGAGATGAGCGCCGACGGAGAGCAGGCGATTCAGGGCCTGGGGACTGCGGAGTGGCGAGGTCAGGTGCCGCCGCGCCACCCGCAGCCAGTCACCATAGGCCGGGGATGCGACCGGTGTCATTGGCGCCCCGGGAGCGACGGGGGCCTAGGGACCCGGAGGAGGCGGCGGCGGCGGCCATGCGGTGTCGCCGCCGGCGGCCTGTTCGAGCTCGTCGTCTGAAAGCTCCCGGTCGCTGTCCCGGATCTCGGCGACGTCCGCGGGCGTCAGATGGCATCCCCGCTCGCGAGCCCACCGGATCGCCGCCTCCGGGTCCCCATGCAGGGACCGCAGCTCCGCCAGCAGCTCGGGCTTCGTGCGCAGGCTCTGAAGAAAGCTCTTCAGCTCTTCGCTCATGATCTTGTCTCCTCTTGGGACGATGCTCCCTCCACAATGCGCGAAGTGGGAGGGCAAATCAACCCCCCAACGGGGTGGGTATGCAAGATTCGTCCGGAGGATGGCTTTGGGAGTGGAGCCCTAGTCCTCCCGCGCCGCCGGCGGGTCCACCACGGTGAAGTGGAAGGTGGTGCCGATGCCGGGCTTGCTCTCCAGCCAGATCTTGCCGCCCATCTGCTCGACGGCGGAGCGGGCAATGGCGAGCCCCAGGCCGGTGCCGTCGGCGATGCCCGGGTGGGCGCGGACGAACTGCTCGAAGACCCGGTCCTGCATGTCGTCCGGGATGCCCATCCCATTGTCTGAGACGGAGATGCGCCAGTAGCCCTCCTCGTCACGCTGCACGGCGATGCGCACCCAGCGCTCCTCCTCCCCAGGATCGGAGTACTTGACGGCGTTGCCCACCAGGTTGATCAGCGCCAGCTCGACCCGGATGGCGTCCACCTGCACGTCGGGGATGGGCTCCCGGACCTCGATGCGCACCGCCTTCTCGTCCGCGATCCCCCGCAGCTCGTCCACCGCCTCTTCGAGCAGGGTCCGCAGCGACAGGCGCCTGCCCTGCGCCCCCTCCTCGCTCCCTTGGGCGATGGCGAGGGAGTGGACGTCGTCTGCCACCCCCTTGATGCGTCGCAGGGTATTGCGCAGGGTGCGCAGCGTCCGCTCGCGGGTGGCCGGGTCGACGCCGTTCGCCTCCAGCAGGTGGAGGGCGGCCTCGGCCGTGCTCAGGCGGTTGCGCAGCTCGTGTGCCAGCTCGCGGCCGAAGCCGCCCAGCAGCCGCGCCCGCTCCCGGCGGTCCCGGAACCCCTCTTCGCGAAAGGTCGTCGCCGTGATGGTGGTGATGGCCGTCAGCGAGCGGTAGAGGCGCTCGGCCACCTCGATGGCATAGTCGGGAGGCACCTTGCGCCCGAACCGCCGCGCCTCCTCCCGCAGGGCGTTGTAGAGGATCTCGCCCAGGATCTCGAACTCGGCCAGGATCTCGTCGATGTCGTAGCCCTGCTCGCGCCGCAGCCGGGCCATCTTGCCGAATTCGCTCCGCAGCATCTCCTCGTGCTCCAGGGCGCCGTCGGAGCAGAGATAGTCGGAGATGGCCCGCAGCACCTCGGGGATGTGGTTGAGCAGGGCGTCGGTGGGGAAGATACGGCGCGGATGGACGTCCAGCCGCTCGATCAGCCGGTCCAGCCAGGCGCGGGTCAACTCGGTGGAGCGGCGGTGCAGCTCGGTGCCGAGGTGGGTCTCGAGCGCAAGGATGTCCTGCCTGTTCTGTTGGTTCATGGTGGCCTGCCTCGCCGCTGGCGCCGAAAGAGGTTACGGGACCTGCTGATTGTACCCTAGAGACCGTCGTACCGGGAACGGCGGACTTGCTGGCGTAGACCGTGGAAGATCCAGGGCAGCGTCTGCTCCGTGCCGCGGTCGATGGCCCAGTGCGGCGTGAGGCCGCCCGGGTCGGTGTAGAGGCGGCAGACGGCCAGGGTGCGGCCCGGCCCCAGGGCCGTCAATTGCCAGGAGCCGTGGTGACCGGAGACGTTGCCCGAGCCCTCGACGTAGGCCCAGCGGATCCACCACGTCTTCCCCTGGCGGCCCTCCGGACCCGCCTCGATGCCCTGGGTGAAGCGGACCTGGTACCGGCGCTCACCCAGGGGGGAGGGGAGGGCCATCACGTGCCGGCTCAGCACCGAGCCGTCCGCCTGCGGCCGGGCGTCGGCCTGCTTCAGGAACGGCATGAACTCCTGCCAGTGAGCGTAGTCGGTGAGCGCCCGGAAGACCCGCTCCGGCGGCGCCTCGATCACCCCGCGGCCAACCCCCTCGTGCGGCTTGCCGGCCCCGGCGCTCACCATCTCCACCCAGACCTCGCCCGTCGGCGTCTGGCGTGCCTCGCCCGGCAGGGCGGGACCCGGGGGAGACGCGACGACGGCGAGCAGCAGTACGGAGAGGAGGGGCAGGTACGTCATGCCGGCGGATTCTACCGCCGGGGCTTCACATCTTAGAATAAGCTCATGGCAAGCCGAGGCCAGCCAGGATAGAGGCGCGTATGAGCTGGCGCAAGGTCGTCCTCCGGCTGGTGGGGCTGGCGCTGCTCCTCCTGTTCCTGATCTGGTCCTACCCTTATCTGAAGAACCTCGTCCGGGTGGTGAAGCTGTACCGCCAGCCGCCGCCGGCCTCCCTGCCCGTCCCCGTCGAGGGGGTGGCGCCCTCGGACCTGACGGACACCTGGGGCGCCGCGCGCTCCGAGGGGCGCCGGCATGAGGGGATCGACATCTTCGCCCCGCGCCGGACGCCCATCCACTCCACCACGCAAGGGGTGGTGGTGAGCAAGGGGTGGAACCGGCTGGGAGGCAGGACGGTGACCGTCTTCGGCCCCGCGGGCTGGCGCCACTACTACGCCCACCTGGACGAATGGGAGACGCCGGCGGTCGGGGACTGGGTCGAGGTGGGGACGGTGCTGGGCTACGTGGGGGACTCGGGCAACGCCCAGGGGACGCCGACCCATCTCCACTACGGCATCTACGCGGGCGGCGAGGCGCGGAACCCGTATCCGCTGCTGGCGGGCCCCCCTCACCACGAGAGGGCTACGCCGGCCCAGCGGCCTCCAGCCGCTCGCGCACCGTCCTCACCTCCTCGGCGGCGGCGGGGCGCCAGAGGCCATTCTGGCGGCGCTTCTCGATGACGGCGGGGTTGTAGCGCACCGAGGTCACCAGCTTGCCGGCGAGGCTGAAGACGTGGGCCCGGCCGCGGTCGCCCACCACCACCAGAGTCTCGCGCCGGGTGTCGAAGAGGAAGTCCTCCGGCGTCGCCCGGGCGAAGTCGGCGAGGGCCATGCGGGTGGGGCGGTCCCCCTCGGAGTGCCGCTGCTGGCCGTGACGGGTGCGGCGCTCCTTGCCCCGCCACCCCTTCTCCAAGCGCCGGGCCACAGCCTGGACGAGCCCCTCGATGCGCTTGTCCACCACCTCCGGAGGGGTGCGGGGAGCGCTCTCGAGCTGCCCCTCGATCCCCAGCAGCACCCCTTGAGCCCAGCGCACGGCGTCGCCCCAGGAAACCTCGCCGAGCTTGTCGAAGAGGTGCTCCAGCGGCTCGCCTCCCGGGCCGATCCCCACCACGTTGACGCCGAAGCGTCGGTGGTGCCGCCGCGCCCGGGTGGAGATCACCTGCAACGAGACGGCGAGCGGCCGCCGCCAGCCGGCCACGCCGGAGGGATCGGGCGCCTGGTACCATCCCGCCGCCACCTGAGCGTGGATGCGGTAGCTGTCCTCCCGCTGGCCGAAGACGGGGATGAGGTCGCCGGCCAGCTCCGCTTCGGGCACCACCACGGTGAGGAGCTGGGGCGTGTCGCGGTAGAGGAGGTCCACCCGCGGATCGCGCCGCGCCAGGAGCCATTGGCCGAAGTCGACGAAGCGGGGGAGGCCGGTTCTGCCCCAGCCGGCGAAGACCTGCCGGCTGTCGGTGGGGGCCGCGTGCTCGCAGGCCGCCGTCTGGCAGCGCAGGCAGAGGACGCGCCCGGGTTGGAACACGGCGCTGTGGTGGAGGAGGGCCTGGACCGCCGCGTGGAGCGACTCCGCGGCGTCCTGGCCAGCCTTGGCGATCTGGCCGTCGCGCAGGGCCGTGGGGAGGGAGAGACGCAGGTCGATGCGCTCGCCGCGGCCAGCCACCAGGTGGCCCAGAGGGTGGCGGTCGATCCGTTCCCGAACCTCGTCGATCAAGAGCTGAAGGGCCTGGCGGATGCGTTCGTCGCGGTCGGCTGAATCGGGCACGGCGTCCTCTCCCGGAAGGACCGAGAGTGTAAACGCAGAGGGGAGGGTGGAATTCCCCAGATGTCGAAGAGATATTTCCGGGCTTCAAGCTGCGTACAGGAGCTCTCGCGACGGCTGGATGCCCTGGAGGAAGTAGGGATTCCTGATGGCTGCCGTCATCACTAGGTCAATGGACCGCCCGAAGAGAGTCTCCAGCGCCTCCAGCAGCCCGAAGTAGCGATCCGCCAGTTCCCCAGGCGAGGCGGGAGCGAAGTCGACGAGGAAGTCGAGATCGCTCCGGGAGACGTCGAAGCGCTCGCCGCCAGCCGCTGATCCGAAGATCTCCAGCCTGTGGACGCCGAAGCGCCGGCAGAGAGCCTCGAGGTCGCTCTTCCGGCTTGCGATGAAGGGATGCATCGGTCTGTCTCCTCGAACCCGGCGGAGCGCCGGCCGATGAAGATTGTACGCTGGTCCGCGCATTGCAGCACCAGAACCGAAGCCGAACGCTTCAGGGACGCTTTCGAGGATGCACCCAGAGAATTCCAAGTCCGAACCGCGCCACGCCGCTCCGCCGAAGGTGCGGATCGGCATCTCCGCCTGCCTTCTTGGCCAGGAGGTGCGCTACAACGGCGGCCACAAGCGCGACGACTTCCTCGTCGATACCTTCGGCCCGTTCGTGGAATGGGTGCCGGTCTGCCCCGAGGTGGAGCTGGGGATGGGCACGCCGCGGCCGGCCATCCGCCTGGAGCGGATCGGCGGCGGCGTGCGGCTGCGGATGCCGAGCACCGGGGCCGACCTCACGGACGTCATGCGCAACTTCTCCCGGGGCCGGGTGGAGGCCCTGGCGACCTTGAGCCTCGACGGCTACGTCCTCAAGAAGGATTCGCCGTCCTGCGGCCTGGAGCGGGTCAAGGTCTATCCTCCCGCGGGGGGCGCCGGCGCGTCGGCGAAGGACGGCCGCGGGATCTTCGCCCAGGCGCTCCTCGCCCGCCTGCCCCACCTGCCTGTCGAGGAGGAGGGGCGGCTCAACGATCCGCGGCTGCGCGAGAGCTTCGTCACCCGCGTCTTCGCCCATCACCGCTGGCAGGAGGGGGGAAGGGCAGGCTGGACCCGGGCCGCCCTGATGCGCTACCACGAGCGCCACGAGCTCCTGCTCATGGCCCGCAACCCGTCCGCCCTGCGCCGTCTGGGGAGGCTGCTGGGCGACGCCGGCCGGAGCGACTCCGTGCAGGAGCTGACGGACAGCTACCTGGCGGGGCTGACCGCGACTCTGAGCCGCCCCGCCTCGCGACGCGGCCACACCAACGTTCTCCATCACCTCCTGGGGTTCATCTCGGACCGCCTCGACCGCGGGGACCGCGCCGAGCTGGTGGCGACGATCGAGCGCTACCGCCTGGGCCTCGCGCCCCTCGTCGCCCCCATGACCCTGATCCGCCACCACGTCCGGCGGCAGGAGGTCGAGTGCCTCCGCGATCAGGTGTACCTCGAGCCCCACCCTCACGAGCTGGTGCTGCTCAACCACGTCTGACCCGAGCCGCCGCGGCCCGCCCGCCTCCCCTACAGCATCGTGCTCGCCAGGTTCGCCAGCGCGGACCGCTCGCCTTTCTCCAGGTTGACGTGGGCATAGAGCGGATTGCCGCGGAGGCGGTCGATCAGGTAGGAGAGGCCGTTGCTGTGGGCGTCGAGATAGGGGGTGTCGATCTGGAAGATGTCGCCGGTGAGGACGATCTTGGTGCGCTCGCCGGCGCGGGTGATGATGGTCTTGACCTCGTGGGGCGTGAGGTTCTGAGCCTCGTCGACGATGAAGATGACGTTCGACAGGCTGCGTCCGCGGATGTAGGCCAGGGGGACGATGTGGAGCTTCTCGGTCTCCACCATCTCGTCCACCTTCTTGTACTCCCGCTCCTTCTCGTCGAACTGGTTCTTGATGATCCCCAGGTTGTCCCACAGCGGCTGCATGAAGGGGTTGATCTTCGAATTGACGTCCCCCGGCAGGAAGCCGATGTCGCGGTTGGAGAGGGGGACGATGGGCCGGGCGAGGTAGATCTGCCGGAAGTGCCGCCGCTGCTCCAGCGAGCCGGCGAGCGCCAGCAGGGTCTTGCCGGTGCCCGCGGCGCCGGAGAGGCTGACCAGCGGCACGTCGAGGTTCAGCACGGCGTGCAGGGCGAAAGTCTGCTCGGCGTTGCGCGGCGAGATGCCGTAGGCGATGGGCTTGACCACGCGCTCGATGCGGTCGGTGCGGGGATTGTAGTAGGCCAGGGCCGACTTCGAGCCGCTGCGCAGGATGAAGTATTGATTGCCTGGCGGCCGGCTGTTCAGCACCGCCTCGACCGGCAACCACTCGTCCTGGTAGAGGCGGTCGATGGTGGTGCCGTCGGCGATCTCGACCTCGTTCTTTCCCTTGGGGAGATGGTCGAGGTCCTTGATCTTGACCGTCTCGTAGTCTTCGGCCGGGAGGTTGAGGGCGCGCGCCTTGAGGCGGAGGTTGACGTCCTTGCTGACCAGGATGATCCGGCGGTCCGGATGGGCCTGGGTGAGGGTGAGGGCGGCGTTGAGGATCCGGTGGTCGGCCTTGCGGGAGCCGAAGACCTCGCCGGCGTCGACCTTGGTGCCTTCTTCGGTGACCACCCGGAACTTGCCGCGGGCGGGGCCGTCGAGGGGGATCCACTCGTGGAGCATGTTGTGGCTCGACAGCTTGTCGAGCTGGCGGATGAACTCGCGGGCCTGGAGGTTGAGGACGGAGTTGCCCTTCTTGAACTGGTCCAGCTCCTCCAGCACGGTGATGGGGATCGCGACGTCGTGCTCCTGGAAGTTCTGGAGGGCGTTGAAATCGTACAGGACGACGGAGGTGTCGAGGACGAAGATTTTGCGCAGCGGCTCGGGCATCTCGGCGGTCGGGTCCTTTCCCTGGTCGAGCTGACAGGCTAGCTCAGGAGTGTGACGAGGGCAAGGCTGGCCTCCCTGTGCGCCCTCCCTGGGACCGCCGGCGTCCCGCCGGCTGCTAACTTCTGTTTCTAAAAAAGAAGCGGAGTTAGTTGCCGGCGGGACGCCGGCGGTCCCAGGGGAAGATAAGATCCCCCGTCACCATGCCCCCGCCTCCTACCCGCCCCGAGCCCACCCCCCTCTCCGCGCGCCTCAGGGTGCTGGCGGCGGCGGCGTTGTTCTCGTCGGGCGGGGCGGCGATCAAGGCGGTGCACCTGGCAGGGTGGCAGGTGGCGTGCCTCCGGTCGGCCATCGCTGCCCTCTCCCTGTTCGTCCTGCTGCGGGAGGTGCGGCGCCGGCCGACCCTGCGCGTGCTGGGGGTGGGGCTGGCGTACGCCTGCACCCTGATCCTCTTCGTCCTCTCCAACAAGCTCACCACCGCGGCGGGGGCGATCTACCTCCAGTCGACGGCCCCCCTCTACGTGCTCCTCCTCTCTCCCTGGCTGCTCAGGGAGCCGGTGCGAGCGCGGGACGTCCTCTACATGGTGGTCCTGGCTCTGGGGCTGGGACTGTTCTTCGTGGGGCTCGACCCAGTCTCGGCCACCGCGCCGAATCCGCTCTTGGGGAACATCCTGTCCCTGGTCTCGGGCGTCACCTGGGCGCTCACCATCATGGGCCTGCGGGCCCTGGGGCGCACGGCGGGCGAGGGGGGGGGATCGTGGGGACCGGCCGCGGCGTTCTGGGGTAACGTCTTCGCCGCCCTGGCGTGCCTCCCCCTGGCGCTGCCCGTGGGCTCCAGCCGGCCCATGGACTGGGCCATCCTCGGCTACCTGGGCGTGTTCCAGATCGCCTTCGCCTACCTCTTCCTCCTCCGGGGCCTGGAGAAGGTGCGGGCCTTCGAGGCGTCGCTGCTCCTCCTGCTGGAGCCCGTGCTCAACCCCATCTGGGCCTGGCTGGTCCACGGCGAGCGGCCCGGGGCCGGATCGCTCGCTGGCGGCGGCGTGATCCTCCTCGCCACCCTGGTGAAGAGCTGGGTAGATTCGCGCGGCCCCCGCGAGGTGGAGCGGCCGGAGCCGGCGCGAAATTAAAGCCCCTACCGCGCCGCCCGCACGTCCCCCCGCATCGTCCCCGGCTCCACCCACACGGGCGGCTCCTGGGCCAGCGCCTGCTCGAGCTCGGCGTCGTGGCCGTAGATGTCCCTGCGGAATTCGACCGTACCGTCGGCATCCGCCCAGGCCGTCCAGTAGAGGATGTGGACGGGCAGCGGCCGGTGGAGCGAGATGGTCTGGTGCTCGCCCGAGTCGATGGCGGCCTGGAGCGCCTCCGGCGTCCACTGGGGGTCGTCCTTGAGGAGATAGGTCGCCAGGTCGATCGCCTTTTCCAGGCGGATGCAGCCGTGACTGAAGTCGCGCTCGGCTTTGTCGAAGAGGTGGTGGGTCGGCGTGTCGTGGAGGTAGACGTCAAACTCGTTGGGGAACATGAACTTGATCTTGCCCAGGGGGTTCTCCTCCCCGGCCCTCTCGCGCAGGTGGTACGGCGAGCCGTGGCCGATCCGGGAGAGGTCCACCGCCGAGGGGTCCACCACCTCCTCCTTGCCCCCGGAGCGCTTGACCAGCTCCATGTCGTGGCTCCGCAGGTAGCCCGGATTCCTGGCCGCCTTGGGGGCGACCTCCTTGGCGACGATGTCGTCCGGCAGGCTCCAGGAGGGGTTCAGCTCGATGAAGGTCATCCGGTCGCTGAACGCCGGGGTGCGGCTCTGGGTCTTACCCACGATCACCCGCATGGACAGCGGGGTCTGGCCGCCGTCCACCACGTCGAGGCGGAACTCGGGGACGTTGACCAGGATGTAGCGGTCGCCCAGCGAGGCCGGCATCCAGCGCCAGCGCTCCAGGTTGACCTGGAGCTGGCGGATGCGCTCCGCGACGGGGACGTTGAGCGCCGCCAGGGTGTCCGCGTCCATCTGGCCCGTCGCCTCCAGGCCGTGGCGGCGCTGGAAATGCGAGACGCCGGCCGCGACGGCGTCGTCGTAGGCGTCCGGGGCGGGGCCGGCTTTGGCGGGCGTAGCCGGCGCAGCCAGGTCGCCTGAGGCGGTGAGGCGGGAGCGCAGGGCCGCCACCCGGGGACCGTGGTCGCCGGTCTTGAGGACGGGCCCGGGGGGCACCTCGCCCCACCCGCCGCGGGCGGCGATCCCCCGATAGCCTGTCAGGGCCTGGGCCAGGCGCTGGTAGTCGGCGTAGGGAGGAGCGAGGCTCCGGAGGATCTTCACGATCTCCCCGGGGCTGTCCGCCGTCAGCGCCTGGTCCAGCCGGGACTCGAGGTCGACATTGCGCCGCCGGGTGTACCAGTCGACGCGCAGCGTCTCGGGCTGCAGCCGGCCGGTCGCCAGGTGGGCCGCCAGCGAGAGGCAGGTGTAGGTCAGCTCCACGTCGAGGTCCACCAGCCGGCGCTGGGCCTGGGGATCGTCGAAGGACTTCGCCGTCCGCACCTCCCGGACCAGGGCGGCGAGGCGGTCCGCGGGGTAGCGCCGGAGGTCGAGGCCGTCGGCGGCGAGCGGCGGGATGGCCTGGATCAGCTCCATTGCCTGAGGGCGCGGGCCCCGGCGGTCAGACCACGCGGGCCGGTAGCCGCGCTTGTCGTAGAAGCTCTGGAGGTCCTTCCACGTCCGCTGGAGCTCCTTCTGGTCTTTGAAAGTCGCGGGGAGGGCTCGGTTCTGCACCGTCTCGCGCAGGAGCTGGCTCACCTGGGGGGGCAGGGGCTCGCGCTGGTGCTGTCCGGGCTTGCGGGTACAACCGGCCGCCAAGGCGAGGGCGGCGACCGCCGCCAGTGCCGCCAGGGCCGAGGCCCGGATTCCATACGTCGGCTTCATGGGTAATCCTACTTCATCCCCACGGCTTTCTTCATCGCCGCGGTGATCGACTGGCGGACCTTGCCGAAGTCCTCCCAGGGGTCGGCCGGGAGGGCTTCGAGGCGGCCGGGGAGATTCTGCACGGTCCAGGTGTTGGCCTTCACATCGGTCTCCAGCTCTTCCCAGAAGAGAGGGGTGGAGACGGGCGCGCCGGGCCGGGCGCGGGTGGAGAAGGGGGCGATGGAGGTGGCGCCGCGGCCGTTGCGCAGGTAGTCGATGAACACCTTCCCCTTGCGGTCGACCTTGGGGAGCTTGGAGGTGTACTTCGCCGGCTCGGCGGCCACGACCGTTTCGGTCACCGCCTTGGTGAAGGCCTTGACCTCGTCCCAGCCCCACTCGGCGCGGCGGGTGAGGGGGAGCACGACGTGGAGTCCCTTGCCACCGGTGGTCTTGAGGAAGGTCCGCAGGCCGAGGTCCGTGAGGAAGTCGCGCACGGTGACGGCCCCTTCGACCACCCGCTCCCAGGCGAGTCCCTCGTCGGGGTCGAAGTCGAAGACCACGTAGTCGGGCTGCTCGATCCGGTCGCGGTGGGAGCCCCAGACGTGGAGCTCGAGGACGCCCATCTGCACCAGGGAGAGGAGCCCTTCGAGCGAGTCCACGGCACCGTAGGGCTGGTTCTTGCCGCCCTCTTCGACGTCCACCCGGTAGACCGACTCCGGGAAGTTCTCGTTGACGTGCTTCTGGTAGAAACACTGCTTGGCCTGCCCCTCGGGACAGCGCACCAGGGTGAGGGGACGGTTGGCGAGGTGAGGGAGGACCCAGTCCGCGATCCGGCTGTAATAGACGGCGAGGTCGCGCTTGGTCACTCCCTGCTCGGGGTAGAGGACCTTCCCGGGGTTGGAGAAGCGGACCCCGGCGATCAATATCTCTTTCTTGCGGCTTCGCCCCTGGGGAGCCACCTCGGCCTCCTCGGGCGCGGGCCGGACGGGGGGCTTGGGGCCTTTCTTCGCTTTCACGGCGCTGCCCTTCTTTCTCGCCGCCGGGCGTTTCGCCGGCGCTTTCGCCGGAGTCTTCGCCGATTTAGGCGCCGCGGCCTCTGGCGGCAGCTCCTGGGGGCGCTCGCGCACGACGTCCGCCGGCTTTTTGTCCTCGCGCAGCCCCTGGAACGTAGGATGGCGCAGGATGCCCTCGCGCGTCCACTCGGTGAAGGCCACCTCGCCCACGAGCTGCGGCTTCACCCAGTGGCTGCGCCGCGCCTCGGCCCCGCGCGGGGCGTTCCTGAAGGCTGGTTTGTCGACGGTGATCTTGTCCAGCCGCCGCCTCAAATCGAGGAGGGTGCGGTCGGTGAAGCCGGTGCCCACCTTGCCGGCGAAGACCAGCTCCCCCCCCTCGTTGACGGCGAGCAGCAGGGCGCCCAAGCCCACCCGGGAGCCCTCGGGATCGGTGAAGCCCACGATCACGAATTCCTGGCGCTTCAGGCACTTCACCTTCAGCCAGTCCTTGCTGCGGCCGGCGCGGTAAGGGAGGTCGGCCCGCTTGGAGACGATCCCCTCCAGGGCGAAGTCGCAGGCCTGGCGGTAGAAGCCCTCGCCGCCGCCGCGGACGTGGTCGCCGAAGCGCACGGCGCCTGCCCGGCCCGCGAGGAGGCCGCCGAGCGCCTGCTTGCGCGCTTCGAGGGCGGCGGGGCGCAGGTCGTAGCCGTCGAGATGGAGGAGATCGAAGACGAAGTAGACGAGGTCCTTGCCGCGGTTCTCCGACAGCGCGTTCTGGAGCGCCTGGAAACTGCTGGTGCCGTCCGCTTCGAGGACGACCACCTCGCCGTCGAGCACCGCCGCGCCGGTGGGGAGCGTCGCCGCCTCCCCGGCCACAGGCTCGAAGCGGTCCGTCCAGTCCTTGCCGGTGCGGGTGATGAGCCGCGCCTCGCCATCCTTCAGATGGCAGAGGGCGCGGTAGCCGTCGTACTTGATCTCGTGGATCCACTCCTCGCCGCGCGGGACCTCGTCCACCAGGGTCGCGAGCTCAGGCTCGATCAGCGCCGGCATCTTCGCCTTGCGGGCGCCGGGGATCGACGCGGGATCGAGGGCCTCCGCAGGGCGGGTCGAGCCCCCTCCCGTCCGTCCAGACCCGCCCCTACCCGAAACCTTCTTCATCGCCTTGGCCGCGATCTTGGTCTTGAAATCGTCTCCGGCGCTCTCCGCTCGATTCGACTGCCAGACCCGGTCAGGGTCGGCCGCGATCTCCTCCAGGCCGTGGCCGGATTCGACGCTCTCCGGCCGCTCCTGGACGATAGCGTCGCCGCTGCCGGGCCGGGCCGTGTCGTCGTTCTCCTTGATCAGGAGCCAGTTCTCGCCGTTGTCGCCGCCCTGGCGGCCATGCATGCGCACCAGGGTCCAGCCGCCCTGGAGCTTCTCGCCGTCGAGGCGGAACTTGAGCTTCCCCTTGCGATAGGCCGCGACCGGATCGCCCTCTTCCTCGGGGGTCCAGGTGCCGCGGTCCCAGAGCAGCACCGTGCCGCCGCCGTACTGGCCCTTGGGGATGATTCCCTCGAAGCCGCCGTAGTCCAGGGGGTGGTCCTCGACGTGGACGGCGAGGCGCTTCTCGCCAGGATCGAGGCTCGGCCCCTTGGGCACGGCCCAGCTCCGCAGCACCCCTTCCATCTCCAGCCGGAAGTCGTAGTGCAGGCGGCTGGCGGCGTGCTTCTGGATGACGAAGGACTGCGCCTTGGTTTTCCCCTTGGCTTTCCCCTTCCTGGGGGCCACCTTGCCCGCGGGCTCGGGAGTGGCCTTGAAGTCGCGCTTGCGCCGGTACTCTTCGAGGGCCATGGCGGTTTTGCCTCAGGCGCTCTTGCGCTTGTGCTTGCCGGCAGCGGCGGCCTTCTTGGCCGGCTTGCGCGCCGCCGGTTTCCGGGCCGGCTTGGCCGCCGTCTTACGGGCCGGGGCCTTCTTGGCCGGCTTCCTGGCGGGCTCCTCGTCGAGGCTGCGCTTCAGGAGAGCCATGAGGTCCACCACCTGGCCTCGGGCCTTTTCCGGCTTGGGAGCGGGCGCGGTCGAGCCTTCGAGCTCGCCGGCCTCCACCCGCTCCTCGATCATCTTCATGAGGTCGTCCCGATAGTCGTCCTTGTACTCGTCGGGGTCCCAGGCCTCCACCATGCCCTCGACCAGGCGCCGGGCCATCTCCAACTCCTTCTCGGAGACCCCGGCCTTGCCGCGGGGAACGTCCAGTTCCGACGGGTCGCGCAACTCGTGAGCGTAGCGCATCAGCTCCAGGGTGAGGACCTCCGCCTCGCCCCGGGCGACCACCGCGGCCAGGTACTGGCGGGTGCGGATCACCACCTTGGCGATCCCCACCTTGCCCGTCCGGCGCAGGGTCTCGCGCAGCAGGGCGTAGGCCTTGGCGCCCTTGGCGTCGGAGGCGAGGAAATAGGGCTTGTCGAAGTAGAGGGGGTCGATATCCTCCAGGTCGACGAAATTCACGATGTCGATCGTCTGCGTGGCCTCGGGCGCCGCCCGCTTCAGGTCCTCGTCGGAGAGCACGACGTACTTCCCCTTCTCGTACTCGTAGCCGCGGACGGTCTCCTCCCAGGGGACCTCCTTGCTGCTCTCCTCACTCACCCGCTTGTAGTGGATGGGAGACTTCGTTTTCCGGTCCAGCAGCTTGAAGCTGATGTCGTCCCGCGTCTCGGCCGAGTAAAGGCCCACGGGGATGTTGACGAGACCGAAGCTGATGCTCCCTTTCCAGATCGCTCGCGCCATGGGAATCACCCTCCGCGCGGCGTGGGAACGCAAGATGCATGCCGATCCCAGCCACTATTCTCTTCCCATGAGCACGATCCGCGCCATCCAATCTCTCTTCGGCCCCGGGCTCCACCCCGTTTTCCTCACCCTCACCGGCCTGGGGACGAGCGCGGTGCTGTGGAGCCTTCTCGCCCTTTACTACTGGCTGGTCGATCCCCGGTTCGGCCGCCGGCTGGCCATCGTCTTCGCGGCGTCCATCCTCGCCAACCATGTCCTCAAGGGCGCCTTCGGCACCCAACGGCCCTACGTGGCCGACCCGACGCTCGCCACCGCGCTGGACCGGCGCACGGGCGGCGGCGCCGGCTTTCCCAGCGGCCACAGCATGAACGCGGCCACTTTCTACCTCGCGTTCGCCTTCCACTACCGCCGGCCGCTGCTGTGGCTGGCGGCGCTGCTCGTCATGGCGGGGGTGGGATTGTCGCGGCTCTACCTGGGCGTGCACGTGCCGGCGGACGTGGGGGGCGGCTTCCTCTTCGGCGCGCTCTTCGCTTGGGCGGCGGGCGGCTGGTCCGGCCCGCCGGCGTGGCCCCTCCAGCGCCGGGTCTGGGTGCCCCTGGCCGTCGTGGGCGGCCTGGCCGTGGCCTTTCTGACGGACCCGCTCCCCTGCGGCCTGCTGGTGGGCTCGCTCCTCGCCCGGCCGGACTTCGAGCCCCCCCGGGACGGCAAGGGCCGAGCGGTGATCGTCGGGGGCGGCATCCTCCTCGTCGCTCTCCTGGGCGGTCTCCTGCTCTGGCTACCCGAGCGGCTCTCGCCGGGCCTCGTCCAAAGGGCACCGGTGGCCTACCTGGTTTATCTGGTGATCGCTTGGATCGGGCTGGACGTGTGGCCACGGTGGTACGCCCGTTCATTCGGAGCGGGTCGCCATCACCGCCCGCCTGTGAGAAACTAACGCCAATGCGACCGCGCGCCGCCAAGCCGAGCAAGACGGGCGCCCGCGTCTGGCGGGTGGGGCCGGACGGAGTGGAGGAGCGGCCGGATCACCTGGCGACCGAGGAGCCGCTGGAGATCCGGCTGGTCCAGGAGGGCCGGCGGCGGACCGTGGCTGTCACCATGCGCACGCCGGGAGCGGACGCCGAGCTGGCCCTCGGTTTCCTCTTTGCCGAGGGGGTGATCGCCGCGCGCGAGCAGGTGCGGCGCGCGGCCCCCTGCCTCGATCCCCCCGAGGGGAACACCGGCGACGCCTGCGACAACATCCTGGAGGTGGAGCTGGCCGAGGGGGTGCCCGCGCCCGAGCTCGCCGGCCTCGACCGCCACTTCTTCGCCACCAGCGCCTGCGGCGTCTGCGGCAAGGCGGGGCTGGAGGCGCTCAAGCTGCGGGTCTCCGGGATGGTCTCCGCGGGACCGGAGGTGGCGCCCGGGGTTCTCGCCACCCTGCCCGTCAAGCTGCGCGAGGCGCAAGGGCTCTTCGACGTCACCGGCGGCCTCCATGCCGCGGGCCTCTTCGACGCCGCAGGCCGTCTCCTCGCCGCCCGCGAGGACGTGGGCCGCCACAACGCCCTCGACAAGCTCATGGGCTGGGCCCTCCTCCAGGGCCTCCTCCCCCTGGCCGGCCACCTCGTGATGGTGAGCGGCCGCTCCAGCTACGAGATCCTGCAGAAATGCATGGTGGCCGGCGTGCCCATCGTCTGCGCCGTCTCCGCCCCGTCCAGCCTCGCCGTCGACCTCGCCGAGCGCTTCGGCATGACTCTCGTGGGCTTCCTCCGCGGCGACCGCTTCAACATCTACAGCGGTCCCGAGAGGATCGCCGGAGCCCTCCCGCCCGGCTCGCCCCGGCGGCGGGAACGGTCGGTTTTGCGCACGGTGTAAGGGTTACAGAGAGGAGGGTCGGGGAAGTGAGGGCCCGCCCCGAAGGGACGGTGGGGGGCAGGCCCTCAACCAGTTACTAGGCGCCGGCCTTGGCAGCCGGGGTGATGGCTTCGACCTGGATGGCGCTGCCGTCGGCCTCGCCGGTGACCTTCACCTCATGGCCGAGGTTGTCCTTGGCCACGTCCTGCTTGTCCAGCGAATAGAGCTTCTTGTCGGCGTTGTTGAAGAACACCAGCTTCTCGCCCTTGGCGATGCACTTCTCGGCACACGCCTTGTGCTCGGCCTTGGCGCCCTTGGCGCCGCAGCTCGCGTCGGTGATCCAGCCGGTCCAGGAGCCCTTGGTGCCGGCGCTGGCCAGGGGCAGCGCGAGCATGGTGAGAGCCAGAAGGGTGAGGAGCAGGACAGTCGTCTTCTTGTTCATCGCGGCTTTCCTCCAATCGAGTGATAAAAGGTTGGGACCCGGAGTGGGTCCGATGAGTCTTGTCGAGAGTGGGATCTTAGCACCTCTTTCGCAGATTTTCATCGCCGCCTCGACGGTCTGCAATAATCCGCGGATGCCCACCTACCGACTCACCCTGGAGTACGAAGGCACCCGGTATCACGGCTGGCAGGAGCAGAAGAATGCGCGCTCCGTGGCAGGGGAGCTGCGCCGGGCGGTGGAGGAGGCCGGAGGGGTAGTGCGCGAGTTGGGCGGCTCGGGGAGGACGGACGCGGGCGTGCACGCCCTGGCGCAGACGGCCCACCTGCGGCTCCAGGGCGCGGTCGATCCCGAGCTCTTCCAGCGGGAGGTCAACGATCGCCTGCCGGCGGACGTCCACGTCCTCTCCCTCACCGCCGCGGCGGACAGGTTCCACTCCCGGCACGATGCCGTCTCGCGTTCCTATCTCTACCAGATCTCGCGCCGCCGCACGGCGCTGGCCAAGCGCTGGGTCTGGTGGGTGAAGCGCCCGCTGGACGACCGACGCATGGGCTCGGCGGCCGCCTTCTTCGCCGGCCGGCACGATTTCCGTCTCTTCGCCGAGAAACCGTCCGAGCAGCCGAGCACGATCGTCGTCGTCGACAAAGTCGAGGTCGCGACGGCCGGCGCGCTGATCCTCGTCCGCGTCACCGCTTCGCACTTCCTCTGGAAGATGGTGCGGCGGCTGGTCGGGACGCTGGTCAAGGTCGGGGCGGGGGAGCTGGACCGGCGAGCCCTCGAGGAGCTGATCGCCGCCAGGACGCCGAAGTCAGGCAAGGGGTTGCCGGCCGAGTGGACGGCGCCCCCTTCCGGTTTGTTCCTGGAGAGCGTACTCTATTCCGGCGACGAGGCGCGGGGTCCAATCCGCCCGGCGGTACCGGTTTCTGGCGAAGAAGGTGTATGATCCGGGTGCGGCAATAGGAGAGCATCATGACGATCCGTGAAAGGGTAACTGTCCTGCCTGGAGGGACGATTGAAGCTCATCATCCAGAGCTGCCTGTTGGTGCCGAGGCGGAATTGGTGATCACGGTAGATCCGGCGCCGTCGGGACCCACCCGCTATCCCGAGCTCGATCCTACCGCCCGTCCCTTCTGGGAAGAGGTCCTGGAGATCGGTGCGAGCGTTCCCATGGAGGAGTGGGAAAAGCTTCCGACGGATCTCGCGAAGAACTTCGATCATTACAGAGCTATTGGACAACTGCAGTGATCGCGGCGCGACTTTGCGCTACGCGGTGGTCCTTCTGATCGAGCGTCTCCGCCGGAATCCAAACGTCTCGATCGTCTCTCAGACCAGCCGGCAGTTCCAGGACGCGCTCGCACTATACGAGGATAGGAGCGACAAGAGTTGGAGTCACACGGACTGCTCTTCCTTCCGGATCATGGTCCGTGACGGCATTACCCTGGCTCTCACCCACGATCACCACTTCGTCCAGGCAGGATTCCAGGCTCTCCTTCGCGACCGCAACTGAGTGTCCAGAGCGGGCGGTTATGCCTCGCGATATCCTTGCCCGCATGAGCCTTCTCTACACAGCCCACGTCCCGGCCGGCGACGGTCCGTTTCCGGCGATCATCCCCATCCACGGTTGGGGCGCCAATGCCCACGACCTTCTGGGGCTCGCTCCCGCGCTGCACGGGGGGCGCGCTCTCGTCCTCTGTCCCCAGGGTCCCGTCGCCGTGCCATTCGGTAACGGCCAGTATGGTTATGGCTGGTTTCCTCTGCGCGCGGGCGGGCCGGTCGACGTCGAGGCTTTCCAGCGCGCCGCGGACGCGCTGCGGCAATTCGTCGACCGGTCCTTGCAGCGCTATCCCATCGATCCGAAGCAGGTGGTGCTCGCCGGCTTCAGCCAGGGCGGGGTGATGGGCTACGAGCTCGCCTTGCGTGAGCCGTCGCGCTTCGCCGGCCTCGCGGCCCTCTCGACCTGGTTCCCGCAAGAGCTGGCCGAGACCCTGCCGAAGCTGCCGGAGCAGGAGGGTTTTCCGATCCTGTTGATCCACGGCACGCGGGACGACCGGATCGCGGTGGAGAAGGCCCGGGAGTCGCGCGAGGCGCTGCGCCCGTACGGCGTCAACATCACCTACCGCGAGGTCGAGATGGGGCACGAGATCCGGCCGGACGCCCTGCGAGTGGTGTTGCAGTGGCTGGACGGGAAGGCGCTGAAGGGGGAGTGAGGCCGTCCCTACAGCCCCTTCCCTCCCTTCGTCTCCTCCAACGCCCGCACCCGGTCCTTCAACACCTCCGACTCCCGCTCGAGCTGCTCCAGCCGGTCGCGCAGGGCCTTCTCCTCCTTCCCGGCCGCGGCCTTCTTCTTCTGCAGGTCGTGCACGGTCTTCTCGGCGTGGAGCCGCTGGCGGACGTCCGCCTCCAGCCGGCCCCGGCGCTCGACGGCGGGGATGGCGGCGGCATCACCCAGGATGGCGATGGCGGCATAGACGCCCTCCCGGAACACGTAGCTCGGATCGTCGAGATAGCCCACGAGCACCTTGCGGACCTCCTCGCGCCGCCGCGAGCTCTTGCTGCCGACGTCGGCGAGGGCGTTGAGGGCGGAACGGCGGCTGTCGATAGGAGCGCCGTACGCCGACAGGCGCTGGGCGGGGGCGAAGGCCCGGTCGGGATCGAGCTTGCCCAGGGCGATGATGGCCGAGCCGCGGACCACCTCATGGAAGCTGGTCTGCTCCAGGGCGGCGACGAGCAGCGGCGCGACCTCCTCGCGGCGGCTCTCGAAGGCGCCGAGGGCCGTGGCCGCCGCCGCCCGGGCGAAGTAGCTCTCTTCGTGCTCCAGGGCCCGGCGCAGCAGCGGGATCAGCTCCGTGTGGGTGGGGAAGTGCTGCAGGGCGTCGAGAGCGTCGGTCCGCACCCGGCTGTCCTTGTCGGCGAGGCCGGGGCGCAGGGCCTCCAGGGCCGCGTCGCCGCCGACCGCTCCCAGCGCCTTCGCGGCCTCCCGGCGGGCGAGGTGGAAGGGCTCCTCGCGCAGGGCCCGGCCCAGGGCAGCCACGGCCTCGGCTCCCCCCAGGGCACCCAGGGCGCGGATGGCCTCCAGCCGGGTTGGGAGCTCCGTGGCGGTGGCGAGCTGGATCACCCACTCGGCGACCGGCTTGTCGAAGTCCACCGTCTTCAGGATCCAGCCCTTGGGATCGAGCACCACCGTCCGCGGCCGCTCGTCGCTGGCCAGGTAGAGGTCCTGGACGGCCCGGGCCGCCACCGGCAGGCGCCGCACGACGGTCTCCTTCTCGCCCACCAGGGCCACCTCCAGGGGGAAGGAGAAGAGGCCGGTCTCGGCGGTGAGCTCCTGGGTCTGACGGATCTCCAGGTGCACCTGCCGCGTCTCCGGCTGCCAGCTCCAGCGGACCTTGAGCTCGGGATGGCCGGCGCCGTAGACGTACTGCTCGAAGAGCGGGCCGAGGGAGGCGCCGGTGGCATCCTCCAGGGCCTCCTGGAGGTCGCTCGTCACCACTGTATGGCCGCCGAAGCGGTCCAGGTAGGCGTGGATCCCCTTCCACCACCCCTCGTCGCCGAGAAGGAAATGGGCCATGTGGAGGACCAACGCTCCCTTGACATAGGTGTGGCCGTCGAACATGGCGATGGAGTCGGCGTAGCGCCGGGTGACGATGGGGCGGCGGTAGCGGTTCGCGTCCTCACGCAGGTAGCCGCGGCGGTACTCGTCCAACTGGGCCTGAAGCTCGTCCGGGCCGTGGGCGTTCCCCTCGTAGAGGGCGGTGAAGTAGTCGGCGAAGCCCTCGTTGAGCCAGGCGTTGGACCAGTCCTGGCAGGTGACGAGGTCGCCGAACCACTGGTGGGCGGCCTCGTGGGCCACCAGGCCCTCACTGGTGAAGTCGAGCTCGGCCCGGGCGTCGTGGAGGGTGCGGGAGGTCTGGGTGGTGGCGGAGATGTTCTCCATGCCCCCCCACATGTAGTCGATGACCACGGCCTGCGCATACTTGGGATAGGGGTAGGGGCGGCCGGTGACCTTGGAGTAGAAGTCGAGCACCGCGGGCGTCATGCCGAAGGAGCGCCGGGCCTCCTCTTCGGCCCTGGGGCCCTTCGGAACGTAGTAGTCGACCGGGATCCCCTGCCACTGGTCGGACACCTTGGCGAATTCGCCGATGGCCACCGAGAGGAGGTAGGTGGTGTGGGGGAAGTCCATGCTCCAGTGCCAGGTCCGCCGGCCGTCGGGGCGGTCCGTCACCTCGACGAGCCTGCCGTTGCTCACCACCTCGAAGGGGGGCTTGACGGTAGCCACCACCTCCGTGGTGGTGCGATCGTTGGGCGAGTCCCAGACCGGGAACCAGAAGCGGTTGAGGTCCGACTCGCCCTGGGAATAGATCTGCCGGGGCTTGGCCGGATAGGCCTTGTCGGGGCCGACGAAGTAGAGTCCCGCCTGCGGATGGGCGGCGTAGTCGATGGCCGCCTCGATCCGGTCCGCCGGGCCATAGGGCCGGTCGAGCTTGACGGTGAGGGTCTGGGCCTGCGGGTCCAGGCTGAACGGCCGCTCGGCGCCGTTGACCCGCACCTTGCCGATTTCGAGCCCGACGGCGTTGAAGACCAGGCTGTCGAGCCCGGGCAGCAGGGGCGTCAGGGTCTCGATGGCGGTGCCGGCGACGCTCTTGGCGTCCCAGTCGAAGGCGAGATCGAGCTTCAGGTGCTGGAGGTCGTACTGCCTCGCGGGCATGTACCTGAGAGGCGTACCGTCGGGAGCGAACGGCTCCCGTTCGGCGACGCCCGGCAGGGCCGCCAGGGCGAGGAGCAGGAAGACGAGCAGGCGGGCCGCCTGGGAGCGCTGGGCTGTCATTGGATCCTCCGGGCTGGATTCAGAAGGCCAGCATATCCCACAGCAGGTTTTCTACCCCGAAGGGGTAGCGGCATGTAGCCCGGGGCTGGCGCCTTTTGCCAGCCCCGGGAACCCAAGCTCGAAAGTGCCCAGAGCCCTGAAGGGGCGACGGCAACTCATCGTCGGAGCCCACTGCCGCCGCCCCTTTGGGGCTTGAGGGTTCTGTTGGGCCCGTTGACCCGGGGCTGGCAAAAAGCGCCAGCCCCGGGCTACATGCCTTTGCCCCTTCGGGGCGAGACATGCCGGCGGCAACGTCGTGCCTGGGCTGAGCGATTGGCAATCCACCGTGCTGCTCAGGGCAATTCCAAGACCTTCACGGTGCCGTTCTTGAACTACCTCACCGTTTGGTCGCAATCCCACCGTGCTGCTCAGGGCAATTCCGAGGCGGACACGCTGTTCTTGTGAGGGCGTTGCACAGCCCGTTTGAGTCGCAATCCCACCGTGCTGCTCAGGGCAATTCCGAGTTAGAAGAAAAACGCAGGCGGGATCTCCACGCCATGTCGCTGTCGCAATCCCACCGTGCTGCTCAGGGCAATTCCGAGTAGGAGACCAACGAAGCTGCAACAAAGCGTTTTCCGTCTGTCGCAATCCCACCGTGCTGCTCAGGGCAATTCCGAGGCAAAGAAGCCGAAGTAACTTTGAAGCGGGCTATGGTCGGTCGCAATCCCACCGTGCTGCTCAGGGCAATTCCGAGACGAACGACAGTCATCCTTAAGGAGACTCAGCACGTGGACATGGTCGCAATCCCACCGTGCTGCTCAGGGCAATTCCGAGGATCGCTGGAGCGATCGGGGCGTACGCGAAGATCAAGAAGAGGTCGCAATCCCACCGTGCTGCTCAGGGCAATTCCGAGATTCTCGTCAGTCTCATAGCCGCGGTGCCAGCGTCTAAGAAGTCGCAATCCCACCGTGCTGCTCAGGGCAATTCCGAGGATCGCTTGTGGATAGAAAGATACGCGGGGATGGGACTGGACCGTCGCAATCCCACCGTGCTGCTCAGGGCAATTCCGAGAGAAGCTAACCCCCCCCCCGAATCCGACTTTCTACCAAAGGAGAGTCGCAATCCCACCGTGCTGCTCAGGGCAATTCCGAGACACCCCCTGCTAACCTCTTGAATCTACGTGGCTTAAGGTGCCTGTTTTTCCAACCTCCTCGGAACGACGACGTTTTTCCTCCGCGACGCCTCGTTTCTGCCGGTTGAAATACCAGGTAACTCTTTGGAGAATTTCGGGTTAGCGTCCGAGTTCCAACCGGTGTGCCAAAATGGCGAATTGAGGCTGGCATGATCTTTGTCTGAGTTGTCAAAGAACGAAGACCTCAGGATCTTCGGTGGCCTTGCCCGCCGTCGATCGTTGACCACATCATAAGAAACCACGATCAGCATGGCAAGAAGGCGGGAAAGTAGGACCCCGGGAGAAGAGGGAGAGAGCAGGAAGAGGTGGGGTGGGGGCCCCGGCATAGAATGCCGCCATGCCCCGCTACCGCATGGTCCTCGCCAAGGAAGACTTCAAGTTCTCCTCCGCCCATTTCACCCTCTTCGCCAATGGCGGCGCCGAGCTGCTCCACGGCCACAACTACCGGGTGCGGGTGGAGATCTCCGGCGCCAGCCTGGACGCCGAGGGGCTGCTGCTGGACATCGAACGCTTCAAGCGCGAGCTGCGCGCCCTCTGCGCCCGGCTGGACAGCCGCACCCTGATCCCGGGCGAGAGCTCCCGTCTCTCGTGGTCGCGCCAGGGGGAGTGCGTCGAGGTGAGCTGCGGCGAGCGCTCGTACCGCTTCCCGGCGGCGGATACGCTGGTGCTGCCGCTGCCCAACACCTCGATCGAGCTGCTGGCGCGCATGCTCTGGCTGGACCTCGCACCCCATCTCGCAGGCTCGTCCGTGGAGGCCCTCGCCGTCGCCGTCGAGGAGTCGGCTGGTCAGCAGTGCTGGTACGAGGCGGAGCTCCGCTGAGAGCCTGCACGGCAGAGCTGAGCGGTGGGCCCGGCCGGCGCGCCGCGGGCTTCGCGATGCCCGCCATCGGCTTCGCGATGCCCGCCATCGGCTTCGCGGAGCCTGGACGCGCCAGCGCTCGCCCGAGGGGCGTTGGCCAGACCGGCGAGATGGCCATTATAATAGGCGGCGAAAGGAGGAGCTGAATGCCCCCCCAGATTTCGGTCTCCATTGAGTACTGTACGAGCTGAAACTACTATCCCCGCGCCGCCAGTCTGGCGGCTGAGATCGAAAAGCAGTACGGCATCAAGCCCCAGTTGATCAAGGGCCGTGGCGGTGTCTTCGAGGTCACCATCGGCAACGATCTGATCTTCTCCAAGAAGAGTTTGGGACGCTTCCCGCAGCCCGGCGAGGTGGAGCGGGAGCTCGGGGCTCGGGTCGGCGCCTAGCCGCTGCGGACGAAATTGTCTCTCACCCTCGCCGCCTCCCTCCTCCTCGGCGCCGGCTTCTTCGGGCTGGCGCTGCGGACGGAGGAGCGGCGGCGGCAGGCTCCCGTGCTTCCCGCTCCGCTCCTCCCCGTCCCCGAAACCATTGTCCTGCTGCCCATCCGCGACGAGCGGCACAACGTAGCGGACTGTGTGGAGACGCTCCTCGGACAGACGGCGGCGCCGCGCGTGCGGGTGATCGACGACGGCTCGACGGACGGCTCGGGCGAGCTGGTGGCGGCCCGGGCGGTCTCCGAGTCTCGCCTCGCCCTGCTCGCAGCCGGGCCCCTGCCGCCGGGCTGGCGAGGCAAGGTGCACGCCCTCTGGGCGGGGTCGCAGGGGGGCACTGCTCCCTGGCTGCTGACCACCGACGCCGACACCCGCCATGCACCCGACCTCCTGGCCCGGGCCCACGCCGCGGCGGCCGCGCGGGGCCTCGACGCCGTCTCCCTGGCCGGCGTGCAGGAGGTGCGGGGCCTTGGCGAGAACCTGCTGGTCCCTCCCATCTTCGCTCTGCTCGACACGCTGCTCGCCGACTGGGAGGAGGCCGCCGCCGGCGCCGGCCCGCCGGTGGCCAACGGCCAGTTCATCCTCCTGCGGCGGGAGGCGTGGGAGGCCTGCGGCGGCTTCGAGGCGGTGCACAACGAGGTCATCGACGACATCGCCATGGTCTCGCGCCTGCGCGCCGGCGGCTTTCGCACCGGCTTTTTCCGAGCCGCAGGGCTGCGGGTGCGTATGTACAGAGGCTGGGGAGAGGCGTTCCGAGGCTGGCGGCGCAACCTGGGCGGCCTGCTGGGCCCGAGCCCCCGGATCGTGGCGGCGGCCCTCGCGGTCCTCCTCCTGCCGGTCGCGGCCCTGGCGACGACCGTCCTTGCCGGGCTGGCCGTGGAGGCCACCCTCCTCTGGGCCACTGGCGCCGCGGCCTCGATGCTCCTGCGCTCCGGCGGCGGTCACCATCCGGCGTGGGGGTTCCTCTATCCGCTGGATGCCCTGGCCCTCGCCGCCGTGCTCGCCTTGGGGACTGTCGACCGGCGGCGGGGGCGGCTGTCGAGCTGGAAGGGGAGGGAGATGCGGGTCTAAAGCCCCGTCCTTCAGGCCACTGATTGAGAGAGGAATGAAAGAGCACATGCCAGTGTTTGAATCCCATAAGGTGCGAGGGGGCGCCAAAGCGGGACAAGAACCCGCAGAAAGTTTCCCCGACCTCTAGATTTTGGGTATGGTCCTGAGTATAATCGAGATTGTTCAACATCGCTGTGAGAGTGTGAGCCGATCGACTGAGGTCCAAGAAGGTCTCAAGAGCTTGTGGTCCGTCCGGTGGGTGCACCGCCGGGGGGTGCAAGAAGGTACAAGGTTTGCATTGCTTGAAACATGGAGGTAAGAAAATGAAAGGTGAGGCGCCGAACATGTCATCGAAGGAAATGGCCCAGATCCGGCAGAACCTAGAGGGGACGCCGGACATCGAAGAGGCGGCGGAGCTGATGAACCTCGCCGGGAATTCCACCCGGCTCAAGCTCCTCTACCTGCTCGAGAACATGAAGGAGCTGTGCGTGTGCGACCTGGCGGAGATGCTCGGGGTGTCGGTTTCGGCCGTGTCCCAGCACCTGGCCAAGCTCAAGGCTTACGGGCTGGTGGCTCCGCGCCGCGACGCGCAGACGATCTACTACCGTCTGACCGACCACGAATTCAACGCCAAGCTGCGCGACAACTTCTTCAAGCAGTTCCAGGTCTGAGCACCATACACCCCCGGCACGCGACGGCCCTGCAGGGCCGCCGCGGATCCGGTTCTCCGAGCGGCCGTTACCCCGGCCGCTTTTCCTTTTTGGGGGTTAGAAGCGCGCGAAGGCGTCGGCGAGACGCAGGCAGGTGGCGACCGTGCGCTTTGTCGCCTCCGCGTCCGCGCGGTCGAAGCTCAAGGCGGAGAACGTCATGGCCTCCGGAGGCGGGAGCTCTCCCAGGGCGTCCAGAAGGTCGTCCAGGCGGACGCCGTCCGGCACGGGGAAGCCCACGGCGGGGGCGTCCTGCGGATCGAGGCCGTCGAGGTCGACGTGGAGGTAGTAGCCGCCGGTTGCAGTCAGACGGTGGAGGCGTTCCCGGGTCTCCTCGCCGGCGAGCCCGTCCGCGGGCACCAGCGCCAGCCCATGCCGGCGGACGTTCTCGCTCTCCAGCGGATCGAACGCCCGGCCCCCAAGGTGGAGGACCCGGTTCACGGCGAGGGGGTGGAAGTCTTCGACGAGGTCCCGGAGGTCCAGGCCCACGCCGCAGACCGTCGCCAGGGCCATGCCATCCCAATAGCCGCTGGGGCTCGATCCCGGATTGTTGAAGTCGCCGTGCGCGTCGACCCAGAGGACGGCGGGATCGCCGCCCGCTTTCTGCAGACCGGCAACGACCCCGATGGCGGCCAGGCAGCCGCCGGCGAGGATGAGAGGGAACCGTCTCCGGGCGCGGGACGCGGCCACGTGATGGGCGATCGAGCCGGCGATCAGGGACACGGACAGGAGCGGGGTCCTGGGGCCGATGGCGAGGTATGGGATGCCGGCCTCACGGACGTTGCGGTTCGCCCCCAGCTCGTGGGGGAAGCGGCTGTGTATCAGCTTGCGGGGCGCCCGCGCCGCGGCGGTGTCGCGGCGGTCGACGTCCCAGGGGACGACGATGAGGTCCACAGGAGCGCGGCTCATAACCCGCTGATCTTAGCGCTTTTGGCCGCCGGCTCGGTTAGAATCCGCCGTGCACGAAGGGAGGGAGGCCATGAGCAACCATCCGCGTCCGAAGTTCACGTATGTCGGCCACGCCACCGTCCGCTGCGAGCTGCCGGGAGGCGAGGTGGTGCTCATCGATCCCTGGGTGCAGGGCAACCCCGCCTGTCCCCAGAGCCTGAAGCAGCTCGACCGCCTCGACGCCGTGCTCATCACCCATGCCCACTTCGACCACATCGGCGACGCGGTGGCGCTGTGCAAGGAGCACCGCCCGAAGAAGGTGGTGGCCAACTTCGAGACCTGCCACTGGCTGGAGAGCAAGGGGGTCGAGAACTGCTCCGGCATGAACCTCGGCGGCTGCCAGGACGTGCTGGGACTGCAGGTGACCATGGTCCGTGCCGACCACTCCTGCGGCATCAGCGACGGCGACCAGATCCTCTATGGCGGCTCGGCCGCGGGCTATGTCGTCAGGCTGCCGGGCGGCTACACCTTCTATCACGCCGGCGACACCGCCCTGTTCTCGGACATGCAGCTCTTCGGCGAGATCTACCGGCCCGAGCTGGCCTTCCTGCCCATCGGCGACCTGTTCACCATGGACCCCGGCCAGGCCGCCCGCGCCTGCCGCTATCTCGGCGTGCGCAAGGTGGTCCCCATCCACTGGGGGACCTTTCCGGCGCTCACCGGCACGCCGGAGAAGCTGCGCAAGGCCCTCGGCAACGACGGCGTCACCTGCGAGCTGATCGTCCTGAAGCCGGGCGAGAGCTACTGAGGCGCTCGGCCTCACCAGCGGATGGCGGCGCCCAGGCCGGTGTACCAGTTGGGGTGGGGAGCGTCGAGTCCGGCTCCAACCCGGATGTCGAGCGCCAGGTCCCTCGAGATCAGATAGGAGAGGCCGACGTCGGCAAAATGGGTGGCGGAGCCGTCGACGCTCTCCTTGGAAAAAACATATCCCTCCAGGAAGCCGCCCACCTTTTCGTTGAGCTGAAAGCCGGCTGAGACGCTGGCGAAGAGCTGGTCGAACCGCCGGTCGCCGTCCGCAGGGCGGGAGTAGCCCAGGTTGCTTTCCAGCGACCCGTCGGCGGGCAGGTCCCAATGCAGGGCGAGTGTGGCCGTGGGCTGCCAGGCGTCGCCGGTCAGGGCGCGGCTGCCCACGGGGACGGTGGTCTGGACGAGCAGGCCCAGAGCCGGGACTCCGGGGGCGCGGTGCTTCGCCTCCGCGTCGTTGAGCCGGACCTTGACCTCGACGAAGGGGTCCTCGAAGCCCGAGATCCGCCTCTCTCCAGGCACGCCGCTGTCGATCCAGTCGTAGGAATTCAGTCCGAGCCGCGCCTCCCAGCGGTCGTCGAGGGCGTAGCGCAGGAGGATCTCCCCCAGGGACCTCGAACGTTCGGACCCGGTCCGCGCGTAGGTGTACCCCGTCTCGAGCTGGAGGTGTCCCGGCGCCACCAGGAGGGGCCCATTGGTGAAGTCCGGCCGGTCGGGGTTGATCGGCTCCTGCAGGCCGGAGAATTCCTGGGCGGCCAGAGGCGCGGCCGTGAGCACACACAACAGCAGGACGACGAGAGCCCGGATCATCATCTCCTCTTGAGATGCTTCAGGAGGGGCCTATCCTATACCTCTACCATCCGAACCACCGCGCCCGCACCAGGAAGCCGATGCGGGAGCCAAGACCCAGGCGAGGCGGCGAGGCGAGGAGGTCGCGGTCGGCGTCCTCGATCTCCGTCAGCAGGCGGAGGGCGGCGAGCAGGGAGAAGACGGCGGCGCGGCGGTAGCCCGGGGGGAGGTCCGCCAGGCCGCGCGGGGCCTTGAGGAAGCGGCCCCGGAGGCGCTCGCACTCCCGGCGGGCCGACGCCAGGAGCTGGCTGCGATCCCACTGGCCGGGCTCGCCGTCAGCGACCTCGGCGACCTCGCTGGCCGGCAGGGGGCAGCGCCGGCGGTCCACCTCGTCCCCCAGGTGCTGAAGCGACCAGAGGCGGACGAGGGCGCTGGCCAGGCCGTCGATCTCCGCGTTGAGGCTCTTCTCCAGCAGGGCGGCGGCCACGGCCCGGCCCAGGCTCAGGGCGTCCACTTCGGCGTCGGCCACCGTGGCCGGCTGGCGGCGGAGGGCCCGGCGACGGGCGCCGGCGGCGAGCTCGTCGAGGGCGTCCACCGGCCAGCGGCGGCGCTCGTTCTCCCGGGCCATGCGGAGGAAGATGGGCTGACCCACCGGCTGTCCCGAGAGCGCCGCCTCCAGCGTGAACTCCCAGCGATTGATCTGCGCCAGCCGCTCGCCTTCGACGCCGTGCTGGCGGGCGAAGTCGAAGAGGGTGTGAGCGTAGGCGATGAGGGCCTGGGCCCGCCGGCGCTCGGTGCCGGGGAGGAGGAGGAGGGCCGGCGCGAAGTCGCCGAGCAGGCCGCGGGTGACGCCGGCGCAGAGGGTGGCGGCCTTCTCCTCGTCAAAGTCCTCGGCGGGACGGCTGATCTCCACGTCGAGCCGGCTGTGCCGGCTGCGCGACAGGGAGTCAGCCCGCCAGCTTTCCCCCTCAGCCCCCTCCGGCCGCTCGCCCTGCGGCGAGTCCGGCCGGGGGCTGGTGCCGAGGAGCGACTGGAGAGGGGAGGGGCGCGAGGGGCGGTCCGGCGGGGTCATCTGGAAGAGCGTAGCAGGCTGAAGCAGGGACAACAGGGACAACAGGGACCTCAGGGACACGAAGAATATCGCAGAGGCTGGAGCTTTCCTCGTCTCTGCTGTCCCTGTTGTCTCTGCTGTCCCTGCTGTCCCTTCCTAAGCCAGCAGGCGCAGCAGCTCGCGCTGCGGCTCGGCGCCGGTGATCTCGGCGGCGTCTGCCGTCAGCGCCACGTTGATCTCGCTACGCACGCCGAAGTCGCCGGGGAGGTAGATCCCGGGCTCGATGGAGAAGCCCGTCATCGCCAGGAGCTGGCGGGTGTCGTGAGTCTCCAGGTTGTCCATGTTGGCGCCCTGTCCGTGGTCGGTGATGCCGATCGAGTGGCCCGTGCGGTGGATGAAGAAGTCGCCGTAGCCCGCCTTCTGGATGACTCCCCGGGCGGCGTCGTCCACCTCGTAGCCCTGCACCGGCTGCTGCGGGTAGCGGCTGCGCACCAGCTCCCAGGCGGCGTCCCGGGCCCCGGCCACGATCGCGAAGACCTCCTGCTGGCGGTCGGTGGGCGCGGCGGCGCAGACGCCCACCCAGGTGATGTCCGCGTAGACGCTCCCCGGCGCCTTCTCCTTGGCCCACAGGTCGACGAGCAGGAAATCGCCGGAGCGGATGACCGACGACCTGTCCGGACCCGGCTGATAGTGAGGGTCGGCGCTGTGGGCGTTGACGCCGACGATGGGGTCCGCCTCGGCCCACAGGCCCACCTGGTCGAAGGCGTCGAGGATGAAGCGCTGCACGGTGTATTCGTCGATCTGGTCCCCCCGCCGCAGGGCCTCGCTCACCCGCGCGAAGGCTTCGAGCGCGATGCGGTGGAGGTGGACGTTGGCGCGCCGGTGCCCCGCGAGCTGGTCTTCCGTCCAGGTGGCGGCGAACGCTTGCGCGAGGTCGGCGGCGGAGACCAGCTCCACCCCGGCGGAGCGCACCAGCTCGGCGGTGCCGGCGTCGAGGCGGGAGATGGTGGGCAGCTCGTTGCCGGGGCTGTACTGGGCGGCGAGGCGCCGATGGCCGGAGACCAGCCGCGTCAGCTCCTCGCGGTTCTTCTGCCAGGTGGTGTAGACCGACTTGGTGCCCGGCAGGTGGTCGAGCATGGCGGGCTCGAGGCCGTGGACGAGCTTCTTCGGCTCGCCCTCGCGGGGGATGAGATAGTAGCAGCGGCGGGTGACGAGCTTGCCCTCGCCGGCAAGGCCGAGGAGGTCGAGCCCGATAGGATCGTTGAGCTGGAAGCAGGCGAAGAACCACCCGTCGAGGCCGGCCTCGGCCAGGGCGGACTGGATGGCGGGAATCCGTTCGGCCAGCATGGCACCTCCCTTTCGAGGGCCGAATCGTATCAGACCGCCCGGCGACGAGTCCCCGGTCTGCCGGGGGAGGAAACCGAGCGCGATTTCCCCTAGAATCTGCACCTGGAATCGGCGCCGGATTTCACGGACACATCAGACAGAAAGGCAGGGACCGACCTCATGATAACCATCCGTCGCGCAGCGCTGTCTGCGTTCGTTTTCGCCCTGCTCCTCGCCGGAGCGCTCCACGCGGCCGGCGAAGGGCGGGTGATCTGCACGGTGGTGGACGAGACGAACACGCCGGTCGAGGGCGCCAAGGCCACCCTCACCCGGGCGGGCACCGGCTACAAGCTGGAGAAGGTCAGCGACAAGAAGGGGCAGATCATGCTCCTCATCCTGGACGGCACCCAGGAGTACCAGCTCCGCCTGGAGAAGCCCGGATACAAGCCCTACGAGGGGCCGTTGAAGCCCAAGGTCGAGGACACGCTGCGCCTCACCTTCACCCTGGCCAAGGCCGTGGAGGCCCCGGCCGCCCCCGCTGCCCCCAAAGAGATGTCGGGGAACGACAAGGCCATCCTCGCCTACAACGAAGGGGTGAACCTGCTGAAGACCAACAACCTCGCCGCCGCGGCGCCGAAATTCGAAGAGGCGGCCACCCTGAACCCGCAACTGGCCGAGGCTCAGAGCGCCCTCGCCGAGCTCTACCTGGAGCTGGGCCACCACTCCCAGGCGCTGGCCGCGGCCGACCGCTACCTGGCCCTGAAGCCGAACGACCCTCGGGGCTTAAGGGCGCGCTACGACGCCCTCAAGGCCGCGGGCGACGGCGCCAAGGCGCGGGCCACCCTGGAGGCTCTGGCGGCGGCCGATCCGAAGGGGGAGGGCACGGCCATCCGCTACTTCAACGAGGGCGCCGAGCTGACCCGGGGTGGCAAGTTCGACGAGGCCGCCACGTGGTTCGAGAAGGTGGTCGAGATCGCCCCCGCCGAGCCCAAGTTCGCCAAGGCCCACTACGTCCTCGGCCTGACCTATGCCAAGGACGAGAAGGACGCGGCGAAAAAGGCCCGGGCCAAAGAGCAACTCCAGACCTTCCTGCAGATGGCTCCCAACGATCCGGACGCGGCGACGGCGAAGCAGCTTCTGGACTATTTGAAGTAGCTACACCGGCAGCCGCAGCAGGGCCTCGCACCCGGGCTCGGGAGTACGGTTCTCCAGGGTGAGGGTGCCGCCGTGGGCTTCGGCGATCTGCCGGGAGAGGGCGAGGCCGATGCCCGTCCCTCCCGGCTTCGTGGTGTAGAAGGGGACGAAGAGGTTCTCGGTGTTCGAGAGGCCGGGGCCCTCGTCCTCCACCCGCACCTCGACGTGCGTGCCGTTCGTCCGCCAGCCCACCCCCACGCCGCCGCCGGTCAGCAGGGCGGCGTCCACGGCGTTGCGGATCAGGTTGATGAGGAGTTGCTCGATCTGGTCCGGGTCCGCCTCCAGGGTCACCTCGGGGCCGCGCTCGACGAAGACGGGGAGGCGCGTCTCCAGGACGGCGGTGCGCTGGATGAGCCGCGACAGCTCGCAGGGGGCGCGGCGCGGTGGAGGGAGGCGGGCGAGGCGGGCATAGGCCGCCATGAAACGGATCAACGCCTCCGAGCGGTTGCCGATCACCTCCAGGCCGCGCTCCATGTCCTCCTTCCAGTCCCCGGGCGGCGGCTCCCGGGTCAGCAGGCTGGCGAGGGTCGAGGCCATGGAGTGAATGGGCGCCAGCGAGTTGTTGAGCTCGTGGCCGAGCACCCGGATGAGGCGCTTCCAGGCTTGGCGCTCCTCCTCGCGCAGGGTGCGGGAGAGGTCGGAGATCACCAGCAGGCGATGCGGCAGGCCGCCCTCGCGGAAGGTGCTGCGCCGCACCTCCCAGCGCCCCGGTCCGCTGGCGAAGGTGCGGGAGAGGATGGGCGGGATCTCGCCTTCCAGCAGGTCCGCCAGCCCCAGCTCCTCCTCGGTATGGCCGCGGAGCCGCTCGCCCCGCTCGCCCAGCAGGCGCTCGCCGGCGCGGTTGACCAGCCGCAGCTTCCCGGAGTCGTCGAAGGCGAACACGGCCACGTCCACCTCCTCGACCACGCGGTGGAGCAGGGCCGCCGCCTCCACCGCCCCCAGCCGTTGCTCGCGCAGCACCTCGCCGATGGCATTGACCTCGCTCACCACCTGCGACAGGGCATCCGTCTCCTGAGGCGGGCGGGCGCGCAGGGAGAAGTCCCCCTCGCGCAACGCCGAGAGGAGGTTGGCCAGGGTCTGGAGCGGCCGCACCACCCGGTCGCGCAGCTTGAGGGCGAGCCACCCCCAGAAGAAGACGACGAACAGGGTCACCGTCCAGCGCAGCTTGAGGGTGTGGTCGTCGTGCCACGCGAAGACCAGGGAGAGGACGGCGCCGGGCAGGCCGGTGCCGAGGGCCAGGAGGAGGACGCGGTCCTCGAAGGCGAGGGCCGCTGGACGGTGGCGCCGGAACAGGCCGCGGAAGGCGACGCGGCGCGCCCGGGCGGCCGGCGCCTGCGGCACCGCCGGCTTCGCCAGCTCAGAGGCCATGTTTCTCCAGCCGGCGGTAGAGGGCGCTGCGGGAGAGCCCCAGCGCCTGCGCCGCCTGGCTGACGTTGCCGTAGCGGGCGAGCGCCTTCTGGATAAGGATTTTCTCCACGTCTTCGAGGGGGAGGTCCTCGAGGCGCGGCGGCGGGGCGGCTGGAGTGGCGGTCTGCAGCCCCAGGTCCTGGACCTGCACCCAGTCGCCGCGGCCCATCAGCACCCCGCGCTCCACCGCGTGGTCGAGCTCGCGCACGTTGCCCGGCCAGGGGTGGGCCAGCAGGGCGGAGCGCGCCCCCTCCTCGAGGCCGCGGAACGACTTGCGGTAGCGCAGGGCGTGCTGGCCGAGGAAGTGCTTGCCGAGGGGGAGGATGTCCGCCTGGCGCTCGCGCAGCGGCGGCAGGCGGATCTCCACCGTGTTGAGGCGGAACAGCAGGTCCTGGCGGAAGCGGCCGGCGGCCACCTCCTCCCGCAGGTCGGCGTTGGTGGCGGAGATGACGCGCACGTTGGCGGTGCGGGTCTTGGACGACCCCAGGCGCTCGAACTCGCCGGTCTCCAGCACCCGCAGGAGCTTGGCCTGCTGGCCGAGCGAGATGTTGGCGATCTCGTCGAGGAAGAGGGTGCCGCCGTCGGCCAGCTCGAAGCGGCCCACGCGGTCGGTCTTGGCGTCGGTGAAGGCGCCGCGGACGTGGCCGAACAGCTCGCTCTCGAACACCGCCTCGGAGAGCCCGCCGGTATTCACCGTCACCATGGGGACGCCGGCCCGGGCGGAGACGGCATGGAGGGAGCGGGCCACCACCCCCTTGCCGGTGCCGTTCTCGCCGGTGATGAGGACGTTGGCCTCCGACGGGCCGACGCGGGCGATGAGCTCCATCACCGGCCGCATCTCGGCCGATTCGGCGATGAGGGTGGGATCGGCCGGACCGCGCAGCAGCTCGTTCTCCGCCTCCAGCCGCTCGCCGCGGCGCAGGGCCCGGCGCAGGTCGGTCTGGTTGCGCAGGATGGAGACCAGGCGGGCGTTGTCCCACGGCTTTTCGACGAAGTCGCGGGCCCCCTGGCGCATGGCCTCGACCGCCAGGCCGACGTTGGCCCAGGCGGTCATCACCACCACGGGCAGGGCGTCGTCGAGGGTACGCAGGCGGGCCAGCAGCTCGAGCCCCTCGCGGCCGGAGGTGGTGTCGCGGGTGTAGTTCAAGTCCATCAGCACCGCGTCCAGCTCGCGACTGGTGACGGCCTGGAGGATCTCCGCCGGCGAGGCGGCGGTCGCGGTGTCGAACCCCTCCGCCTTGAGCAGCAGCCGCAACGCCTCGCGGACCTCCAGCAGGTCGTCGGCGATCAGCACGCAGGGCTTGGGGAAAAGCGCGTTCATGGTGAAGAAGTATAGAACCCTCACCACCATGGCCCCTTCCCCTTCTCCCAGGCGATCCGACGGATCGGTCCAATCGGACCGATCCGTCGGATTTGGGTGGGACCGGGAGAGGGGGTAGGGGGTGAGGGCAAAAAAAGGGCTGCCGCGATCGGGGCGGCAGCCTTCAAAGGCGCGCGAACATCACCCGCGCACGACGCGCGGGGTACCTATTCCTGTCTAGACCACTTCGAATCCGCTCTGCTTGAGCTCCCGCTTTTCGATCTCGCGCTGCACTCCCGTCTCTTCCTCGACGACGCGGCCGTCGAAGAGGTGGACGGTGCGCTGGGCGTAGCGGGCGAACCGGGGGTCGTGGGTGACCATGCAGATCGTCGCCCCCTCCTTGTGCAGCTCCTCGAGCAGCTCCATCACCGACTCGCTGTTGCGGGAGTCGAGGTTGCCGGTGGGCTCGTCGGCGAGCAGGATCGACGGCTTGCCGACCACGGCACGGGCCACGGCCACGCGCTGCTGCTGACCGCCGGAGAGCTGCGACGGGTAGTGCTTCATGCGGTGCGACATGCCCACCCGCTCGAGGGCCACCTGCACCCGCTCCCGCCGCTCCTTGGCCGCCATGCCGCGGTAGGTCAGGGGGAGCTCGACGTTCTCGTACACCGTGAGGTCGCCGATCAGGTTGAAGGCCTGGAAGATGAAGCCGATCTCCCGGTTGCGGATGCGAGCCCGCTCGGAGAAGGAGAGGTCGGCCACCTGCTTGCTGTTGAGCTGGTACTTGCCGTCGCTCGGCGTGTCCAGCAGGCCCAGGATGGAGAGCAGCGTGGTCTTGCCGCAGCCCGAAGGCCCGGCGATCGAAACGTACTCCCCATTGCGGATCTCCATGTGGATGCCGGAGAGCGCGTGGGTCTCGACCTCGTCGGTCAGGAAGACCTTGGTGACGCCGTCGAGGATGATCAGCGACTCGGAATTTGTGCTCATCGATTCCCCCTTGATGCTTCAGCCGTCGGTTCGAGTCGGACGGCGAGATCTCGTTTTAGTTCAACCTGATCTTGCTATAGCCGTCCTGCGCCGAGGTGTCCGACAGGATCACCTTGTCGCCGACCTGCAGGCCCTTGACGATCTCCACCGTGTTGACGGAGACGCGCCCCAGCTCCACCGGCACCCGCTCCGCCCGTTTGCCGTCCGCGGTCACCTTGAACATCTCGATCTTGCTGTTGGCCTGGCCGTAGGCGGGCCGGCTGACGTAGAGCACGTTGTTCAGCCGCTCGATCTCGATCGTGCCGTCGACCGAGATGTCCGGCCGGGCACCCTGGGGTAGCGGCCCCTCCAGGACCACGTCCACGATCACCGTGCCGTCCACCGCCGAGGGCGCGACCCGGAGCACCCGTCCGGGCACGATGCCGTTGCGGGTGTCGATCGAGGCCGTCTGACCCTTCAGCACGTCCTTGGCCTGCACCTCGGGGACGTGCAGCTCGGCCTTCAGGTTCTCCGGCCGGGCCACCCGCGCCAGGACCGTGCCCGGCGTCACCCGCTGGCCGACCTTCACGGGCATCTCCTGGAGCACGCCGTTGATCCCGGCCCGCACCTTGAGGGACTCCACCTGGCGCCGCTTCAGCTCGTAGGTGCCGCGCATCTGGTCCACCCGCGCCCGCTGGGCGGCGAGCTGGGCTTCCGTCGAACGCCGGCTCTGCTGGTAGCGGTCGACCTCGGTCTTCGCCTGCTTGGCGAGCTGGTCGGACTTGAGGCGCGACAGCTTGAAGTTCAGCTCGGGGATCAGCCCATCCTTGGCCAGCCGCTCGTCGGCCTCCACCTGCAGCTTCGCCTGGTCGCTCGCCGACTGCGCGGCGGTGACCGACGCCTGCTGGGCGAGGAGGTCGCTCTCCAGCTTCGCCTTCAGAGTGTCGTAGTCGGCCTGCGCCGCCTTGAGCTGCGACTCGGCCTCCAGGGCGCTCTGCTCCACCGCCGGGTCGACCATCTCCAGGAGGATCGTGTCCTCCTTCACCTGCACGCCCGGCAGCGCCGGGATGCGCTCGACGCGGCCGTCGACCGGCGCCGAGATCCAGCGCACGTCCACCGGCACCAGGGTGCCGGGGCCGCGCACCTGGCGCAGCATCTCGCCGCGCTTGACCTGGTCGATCAGCAGGGTCTCCGCCGACACCGTCGGCGCCGCCGGCTCCAGCCGCTTCACGAAGACGGTGACCAGCGCGACCACCGCGAGCCCTGCGACGATGAGAGCCGTCCGCCGCAGCCGGCGCTTCTGTGCTTGTCCAGTACGGGGTACGTCCATGCTCATAGCGTTTTCTCTCCCGTCCAAACTACGCATCGCGCGTGCCAATGTTTCAACCGGCGTAAGTGCTTGCAGCGTCGAATTTTAAGTGTTCTTTCACGGGCCAGTTCTGTCCGCTCGCGGGAATCGTCCATCCCAGAAGCGGACACTGTGCTAGCCTTTGAATAGAACCTATGAGCGCCGAACAGCATCGCCGATTCGCTCCCGCCGTCCTTGGTTTCGCAGTGATCACGGTGAGCGACAGCCGGGGCCCCGAGGACGACGTGGGCGGTCGTACCATCCGCGAGATGGCGATGGCAAGCGGCCATCGCATCGAGGATTCTACACTCGTCCGCGACGAAGTGGCCGCCATTCGCGCCGCGGTACGGGGAATGCTGGCCCGCCCCGGGGTCGACGTGGTGGTCGCCACAGGCGGCACCGGTTTCTCACCGCGCGACCTGACGCTGGAGGCGGTGGCACCCCTCTTCGATCGTCCGCTCGAGGGGTTCGGGGAGCTGTTCCGGATGCTCTCCTACCAACAGGTGGGTGCCGCAGCCATGCTCAGCCGAGCCGCCGCCGGCCTGATCGGCGACCGCGCGGTGTTCCTCCTCCCCGGCTCGCCGAAGGCGGTGACGCTGGCCATGGAGGCGCTGATCCTGCCCGAGGCGGGCCACCTGCTGAGCCAGGCGCGGCGGGCGACAACCTGAGCCCCCCGCCCAAGACCCTCATCACCCCGGCCCTCTTCTCCCAGCCTCCCCCCCGTCCGCCGGGAGAAGAGGGAGAAAGACCCCTCGCATCACCCGCCCTAGACCCTGCGTCCGCTGATCATCCGCCAGAGGATCAGCAGGACGATCGAGCCCAGGACGGCGATGAAGAAGCTCCGCAGGTCGAAGCCGGAGATGCCGCCGAAGCCGAGCAGGGTGGCGAGCCAGCCGCCCAGCACGGAGCCCACGACGCCGATGATGATGGTGATGATGCAGCCCCCCGGATCCCGCCCCGGCATCAGGAACTTGGCCACGGCCCCGGCGATCAGTCCGAACACGATCCACGACAGAAGCCCCATCGCCTGCATGTCCGTTCTCCTTTCTCGTCCGACATAGAATGTCCCCGCCATGGCCGAGACGAGCTCCACTCCCCAGTCCAGCGCCCGCCCCCGTCTGTTCCTGATCGACGGGTACTCGAACATCTTCCGCGCTTTCTATGCCATCCGCAACCTCTCCACCTCGCGGGGCGAGCCGACGAACGCCGTCTACGGCTTCGTTACCATGCTGCGCAAGCTGTTGCGCGAGGAGAAGCCCGAGCTGGTGGGGGTGGCGCTCGACGTCGGCAAGACCTTCAGGAGCGAGAAGTACGAGGACTACAAAGCCAACCGCCGCCCCATGCCCGAGGACCTGGCGAGCCAGCTCCCCTGGATCCGCCGGGTGCTGGAGGCCTACCGCATCCCCATCCTGGAGCTGGCGGGCTACGAGGCGGACGACGTGCTGGGGAGCCTCTCCTGCCGTGCCGCCGAGGCGGGCTACGACGTCGTCCTGGTGTCGGCGGACAAGGACCTCATGCAGCTCGTCGAGCCCCGGGTCGCCCTCTATCACACCGGCCGCAACAAGCTCTATGGCCCGCAGGAGGTGACGGAGGACTTCGGCGTGCCGCCGGAGAAGGTGGCGGACGTCCTCGCCCTGATGGGCGACTCGATCGACAACATCCCCGGCGTGCCGGGCATCGGCGAGAAGGGGGCGAAAGCGCTGATCCAGGAGCACGGCTCGCTCGACGCGCTGCTGGCCAGGGCCGGCGAGCTGACGCGCAAGGCCTACCGCGAGGGGCTGCTCGCCCACGAGGCGCAGGCCCGGCTGTCCAAGGAGCTCTCCACCATCCACACCAACCTGGAGATCCCCTTCGATCCGGAGGCGCTGCACCACGATCCGCCGGACACGGACGCGCTGCGCAAGCTGTTCACCGAGCTGGAGTTCTTCTCTCTGGCCGAGGAGCTGGGGCCGGCGGACGCCATGGCCGGCGCCGCCGGCGGTGAGGAGGTCCCGGCCGCCGAGGAGGCCGCGACCCCCGAGGCGTGGAACGCGGCGGCCGGGAAGCTGACGGGCGAGGTCTACGTCGCCGTCCTGGGGGAGGAGCCCCCCCTGGCCCTCGCCGTGACTGGCGGGGAGGCGGGGGAAGGGAGCCCTGTGGTGTACGCCGACTTCCGCCGCGACGGGATGCGGGAGGCGGCCCTCGCCACCCTCGATCGCTGGCTGGCCGACCCGGAGACGCGCCTGGCGGGCCACAACCTCAAGGAGGTCCTGCGTCTCTGCGTCCGGGGTCCCCTCTGCCGGGCCCCGCTGTTCGACGCCATGCTCGTCTCCTATCTCCTGAAGCCCTCCATCCACGGGCACTCCCTGGACGAGCTGGCCCTGGAGCGGCTGGCGCGCAAACCCTTGACGCCCAAGGACGTGGGCTGGGACCGCGGCCAGGAGCCGGCGGTGGGCGACTCGCGCCTGGCGGCCTACGCCGGCGAGCGGGTGCTCCTCGCCCGCCGCCTCGCCGGCGAGATGCGCCGGGAGCTGGACGCGAGCCCGCTCGCCAAGGTCTATGCCGAGATCGAGGTCCCCCTGCTGCCGGTCCTGCTGGGTCTGGAGGAGGCGGGCATCCTGCTCGACGTCGACTATTTGAAGCAGATGTCGGAGGAGCTGGGCCAGGAGATCGAGAGCCTGGAGGAGGAGATCTTCAAGCAGGCCGGCGAGCGGTTCAACCTGGGCTCGCCGCAGCAGCTCGGCGTCGTCCTCTTCGAGCACATGGGCCTGCCCGTCCTCAAGCGCACGCAGAAGACGAAGAGCTACTCGACCGGCGCCGAGACGCTGGAGGAGCTGGCGGTGCGCGGCTTCCCCATCGCCCAGAGCCTGCTGCGCTACCGCGAGCTGACCAAGCTCAAGTCCACCTACGTCGACGCCCTGCCCGCCCTGGTGGGGCCGGACGGCCGTCTCCACACCCGCTTCAACCAGGCGGTGGCGGCCACCGGGCGCCTCTCCTCGGCCAACCCCAACCTGCAGAACATCCCCGTGCGCACCGAGCTGGGGCAGCGCATCCGCAAGGCCTTCATCGCGCCGCCGGGGTACGTCCTGCTGGTGGCGGACTACAGCCAGATCGAGCTGCGCATCCTGGCCCACATCGCGGAGGAGGCGGAGCTGATCCGCGCCTTCCTGGCCGGCGAGGACATCCACCGCGCCACCGCCGCCATCGTCTTCGGCTCCGCTCCGGAGCTGGTGACCGCGGAGCAGCGGCGGGCGGCGAAGACCATCAACTTCGGCATCCTCTATGGCATGAGCGCCTTCGGCCTCTCCCAGGCGCTGAGCATCCCGTCCAGGGAGGCCGACAAGTTCATCAAGGCCTACCTGGACCGCTACCCCGGGGTCCGCCGCTACGTGGAGGAGACTCAAGCCAGCGCCGAGAAGGAGGGGAAGGTGGAGACCCTCTACGGCCGCGTGCGCTGGCTGCCGGACATCCAGAGCAAGAACTGGAACCTGCGCGAGAACGCCCGTCGCATGGCCATCAACGCCCGCATCCAGGGCACGGCCGCGGATCTCCTGAAGATCGCCATGATCGCCATCGACTGCCGCCTGCGCGCCGAGTTCCCGCACAGCCGTCTCCTGCTGACCGTCCACGACGAGCTGGTCCTCGAGGTCCCGGAGCAGGACGCCGAGCCGGTGGCGGCGCTGGTGAAGAAGGAGATGGAAGGGGTGGCGAGCCTCGCCGTGCCGCTGGAGGTGGAGGTGGGCTGGGGGACGAGCTGGTACGAGGCGAAGGGGTAAGCGGCATCGCTCATCGGTTCTTTGGCGTCTCGCCTCAACCTTGAAACGGTCGGTCCCGAGCTTGCCGGGCTCCGGATCGAGCTTGAGGAGGGACGCCGCAAGCCTGGAGCCGAGCCGACCGAGCCTGCCACGATGCGTCTCAAGCATCCCTCGCCTCGCATCAGGCTCGGCGCGTCCCCCTCCAAGGCTGAGATGACCCGTTCCAGGTCTGCGACGACTGGCGTCAGTTCTGGGACGGGACCTGTCAAGCCTGGAACGAGGCGACTCAGGCTCTCCCCGATCTGTCGCAACCCAGCCGCGTCCTGCTCCGAGCTTGCGTCGACTCGTCTCAAGACGGCGCGGTCTGGCGCAAGCTCGGGGCAGGGTTAGCTGAGGTTACAGCGGGACGACCCGAGCTTGAGCTGATCCGTCCCAGGCCTGACACGTAGCGAAGCAAGCCTGGCGGGGGCGGTGCGAGGTTGGCTGGAGGCGCCGCAAGGTTGGAATGACCCGTCGCGAGCCTGGTACTGGATGCCTCAAGGTTCCCTCACCCCACCGCCACCGGCGCGTTCGCGTACACGAACTCGACCGGCCGCTCGACGCCTTCGGAGAGGCTCTTGTGGACCGGGCAGGTCAGGGCGGCGTTCTCCAGCTTCTTCCTCTGCTCCGCGGTGAGGCCCGTCGGCATGGTGATGGTCGCCGGGATGGCGCCGATCCGCCGCGGGTTGGCGGCCATGTGCTTCTCCAGACGGAAAGAGAGGCCGGTGAGGTCGATCCCCTCCCGCTCGCCGACGATGGCGATCAGGGTCAGCATGCAGGCGCCGAGGGCGGCCGCTGCCAGGTCGGTGGGGGAGAAGGAGCTGCCGTCGCCCTGGTTGTCCACGGGGGCGGCGGTGCGGATCACGGTGCCCGAGGGGCCGTGGGTCAGCTCCGTCTTGAGGTTGCCGATGTATCTGCCAGTGATCTCGACGGCCATGGGAGGTCTCCTTGAAGGTCCGCCCGCAAGTCTACCAGTCCCGTCCAGCCCTGGCGTTGTAAGCTCGGGGTCAGCGATGCGGGTGACCTTTTTTCTCGATGCTCTCGACGCTGAGGACGATGAGGAAGACCTCGACGGCCTGCGGCGCCTCGATCCGGACCGCGACTGGCGATCCTTTCAGCGTGGCGAGCAGGTGTGGGTCCTCCAAACCTACCTGCGCCTGGCGCGGGCGGGCCGGCCCGTGGAGCTCGCCGCGGCGCCGCCCGGAGAGGGACTGATCGTCTTCCACGCCAAGCAGGCCCGCGCCCTGCGGCGTCAGCGGCACCTCCTGGGGGACGCCGTCCTGGTGGCCGCGCGGGCGGACAACCGGCAGCCGCTCATCGCCGACTTCGAGATCGTGCAGAACGGCCGCTTCGCCGACGGCCGGCGGCGGTTCCACGTCCCCCACTGGCCGCAGCCGGGGCTCCTCCCCCGCGATCCGGCGCGCGGCACGGCCATCCGGCGCCTCGTCTACAAGGGGTTCGACGGCAATCTCCACCCCGACTTCCGTGGGCCGGAGTGGCGGGAGCTGCTGGCCGCCCGGGGCATCGAGTGGGTGGTGGACGCGGCGCGGTTCGCCGGCCGTGACACGGACTCGCAGGCCCTGGACTGGCCGGATTTCCGGGCGGCGGACCTGGTCCTCGCCGTCCGCCCTGAGGGCCGCTCGACGAACAAGCCGGCGTCGAAGCTGGTCAACGCCTGGCTGGCGGGAGTGCCGGCGCTGCTCGGGCCGGAGATCGCCTACCGGGAGCTGCGCCGCTCGGAGCTGGATTATTTCGAAATCTCCTCCCTCGCCGAGGCGCGCTCGGCGGTGGACCGGCTGCTGGGCGATCCGGGCCTGTACGAGGCCATGGTGGAGAACGGCCGGGCCCGGGCCGCTGAATTCACCGCCGAGGCGCTCCTCCCGCGCTGGGAGACGCTGCTGTTCGAGACGATCCCCGCCCTCGTCCCGCCCCGCTGGAGCCGGCGGGTGCCCCTGGCCCTGCGGGCGGCGGGGCGCTGGCTGGGGCGGACGGCGACGCTGCGGCCGGCGCGGTAGGATATCGTTCCACCATGAGCACGTCCCCTCCGAGCTTCCCCGACCTCGCCGGCAAGGTGGTGGTGGTGACCGGCGCCTCCCGCGGCATCGGCGAGGCCGTGGCCCTCGGCTTCGCCGCAGCCGGCGCCCGCCTGGTGCTGGCCAGCCGCAAGGCTGAGGGCGGCCTCACCGCGGTGGCCGGGAAGATTCAATCGCAGGGAGGTGAGGCCGTGGCCGTCGCCTGTCACACCGGCCGGATGGCCGACGTCGAGGCCCTGGCCGCGCGGGCAAAGGAGGCCTTCGGCGGCGTCGACGTGCTGGTGAACAACGCCGCCACCAACCCCCACTACGGCCCGCTGCTGGCGGCGGCGGAGGGGCAGTGGGACAAGACGTTCGAGGTCAACGTCAAGGGCTACGCCCACACGATTCGCGCCTGTCTGCCGCTGATGAAAGAGCGGGGGGGCGGCGCCGTGGTCAACGTCGCCTCGGTGGCGGGCCTGGTGCCGCACTCGGGGCTGGGGGTCTACGGCGTCAGCAAGGCGGCCGTGATCATGCTGACCCGGACCCTGGCGATGGAGCTGGCGCGGGAGAACGTGCGCGTCAACGCCATCGCTCCGGGGCTGATCGAGACCCGTTTCAGCGAGGCCCTGTGGGCGACGCCCGAAATGCGGGAGCGCGCCCTGCGGTCCATCCCCCAGCGGCGGATCGGCCAGCCGGAGGACCTGGTGGGCGCGGTGCTGTACCTGGCGAGCGACGCCGCCCGCTTCACCACCGGCGCGGTGCTGGTGATCGACGGCGGTCAGACGCTGGGGGGGGCCTACTGATCCCCCGCTTGATCTCCCGCTTGATCTCCCGCCTTGGCCCCCGCCATCGTCTCGCCCAGCGCCGCCACGTCCCGCAGGAGTTCGTCCGCCTTGCCGTGCAGCCACTCGGATTCCAGGGCGGCGAAGAGGTGGTCGCGGCGCTCGCGGTTCTGGCGGGCGAGGGCGATGAGGCCGGACTCGCGGGGACGGCGGCGCTCGGCGCGGAGGCGGACGGGGTCGGGGCTGTCGGCGAGGGAGAGCTCCAGGACGCGGCGCGTGCGCTCGGCGGCGGCCTCCTCGACGGCCTCCCTCAGCTCGTCTTCCAGGACGTGGGCGTCGTGGAGGTCGCCCAGCAGGTCCTGCAAAGTCTTGAAGCGCTTGATCACGGGGGCCGCCTCCGGGAGGTCCTCGGCGAAGGGCTCCAGAAGGTAGCGCACGCGCTTGGCGCTGATCCGCGCCTTGTGCGCCTCCTCCTTGTCGTCCGCCTGCCGGACCAGGGCGAGGTGGGACTTCAGATCGGCGACCTGATTGCGGAGGATCCGGGCCGTCGCCTCGCCGAGGGTGGGGGACGACGCCCCGGGATCGAGGAAGACCTGGGTCCGGTAGGCCGACAGTTTGCGCCGCAGGTCGCAGTCGAGGTCGGGAAAGTCCCGCTCGACCTCCTCCCGGAGATCGCCGTAGGCGTCCCGCATCCGGCCGTGGAGGCGCGCCAGCATCCAGGCGAGCCCCCGGCGTTGTTGAGGGCCGAGGTGGGGGCCGCGGTCGCGCAGCCATTTGAGCTGGACTTCGGCGTCCCGCCCGGGGCCGGTGGCGCCGGCCAGGCGCTTGAGGCGCCGGGCGAGCTTCCTGGGGACGCTGTCCTGCAGCAGGTCGTCGTAGGCGCGCAGGCAGCTCCGCAGCCGGCGCAGGGCGACGCGGAAGTCGTGGAGGGCGTCGGCGTCGTCCTCGTCCTTCAGGCGCGGCCGGGCGTCGGCGGCCTGGTCGAGGTAGGAGAGGGCGATGAGGCGGGCACCCTCTGCGGGCGGGCGGGCGAGGAGGCCGGAGGTCATCGCAATCGTCGGCCTTCGGCCTACTCGGCCAGGTCCCGGAGCTGGCCCGGCGTCAGGGCCCAGAGGAGGGTTGCCGTGCCGGCGCCCACCTCGCCGGAGAACTCGAGCAGACAGGCGCCCCCCTTGCGGAAGGCGAAGAGCCGCCGCTCGCTGCCGGTGAGCAGCCAGGAGAGGATGAGGCTGATGCTCGGCTCGTGCCCCACGGCGGCGAGGGTCTCGGCCTTCTGCTTGCGCAGCCAGCGCAGGAAGTCGGTGGGCGTCGCCTCGGGGGAGAGCTCCTCGATCTCCACCTCGGCGAGGCCGCCGTAGACGGAGTCGACGATGGCGGCGGTCTGGGCGGCGCGGGTCAGGGGGCTGGTGGCGAGCAGGTCGATCCCGGGGAGGACCTGCTTCAGGCCCCGGGCGCCCTGCTTCATCTTCTTGCGCCCCTCGTCGGTGAGCGGGCGCAGGCGGTCGTCCTTGCCCGTACGGGCGAAGTCCTCTTGCTCTTCGGCGATGGCGTGACGGAGGAGGAGAAGCTTCATTCAGGTGCACCTCTCAGGGTGAACGTTATCGCGCGAGATGTGTGTATGCAAAGTCGATGCAAAGTCAAGGGTGTGACAACCGCCCCGGGCGGGCTAGTAGGCTCCGGGAGTTGCCTGCGCCCTTTTTCCGGTCTCCCGTGATAGCTTTTTCGCCGACCGCGGGGAGGACCTGGAGCCAATGGCCGAAGCTCAGACTCTGCAGAGGACGCCGCTCTACGACTGCCATCTGGAGGCCGGAGCGAAGATGGTGGACTTCGCCGGCTGGGAGATGCCGGTCCAATATCAGGGGGTAATCGACGAGCACCGGGCGGTGCGCACGGCGGCGGGCCTCTTCGACGTCTCCCACATGGGCGAGGTGCGGGTGCGGGGCGCGGGCGCCGAGGCGTTCCTGCAGCGGCTCACCCCCAACGACGTGGCCAAACTCGTTCCCGGCCGCGCCCATTACAGCGGCCTGCTCACCGAAGAGGGGACCTACGTCGACGACGTGCTGGTCTACCGGCTGGCCGCCGACGACTTCCTGGTGGTGGTCAACGCCTCCAACGCGGAGCGCGATTTCGCGTGGATCGCCGCGAGGGCCAACGGCGAAGCTGAGGTGAGCAACGAGAGCGATCAGTACGCCCTGCTCGCCCTTCAGGGGCCGAAGGCGTTGGAGATCCTGACCCCCCTGGCGACGCCCGGCACCCCGGCAGTCAGTGAGCTCAAGTACTACGGCTTCCGCCAGGGCGAGGTGGCCGGGGTGCCGGCCCTCATCTCCCGCACCGGCTACACGGGGGAGGACGGCTTCGAGCTGTACCTGGCGCCGGCGGACGCGCCGGCCGTCTGGCGCCGGCTGGTCGCGGCGGGCGCTGCGCCGGCCGGCCTGGGAGCGCGGGACACCCTGCGCCTTGAGGCGGCCATGGCCCTCTACGGTCATGAGATCGACGACACCACCACCCCCTTCGAGGCCGGCCTCGGCTGGGTGGTGAAGCTCGACAAGGGGGAGTTCCTGGGGCGCGGCGCCCTGCTCGCCCAGAAGGCGCAGGGGGCGCCCCGCAAGCTGGTGGGCTTCGAGGTCGAGGGGCGGGGAATCGCGCGCCAGGGTCATGGGGTTGTCTCGGACGGAGCGCCGGTCGGCGCCGTCACCAGCGGCACCTGGAGCCCGACGTTCGAGAAGGCGTTGGGGATGGCCTACGTGCCGCCGGCGCTGGCGGCGACCGGCACGCGGCTGGCGCTCGACGTGCGCGGCAAGACGCTGCCGGCGGTGGTCGTCGACCTCCCCTTTTATCGCCGCCCGCGCTAAAATGGTGGTCTAACCAGCTCAATTCAAACGGGAGGGTCGAAAGAGGCATGTACCCGAGCGAGAATCTCTATTCGCGAGAGCACGAGTGGATCCGCGTCGAGGACGACATTTGCGTGCTCGGCATCACGGAATTCGCGCAGGCGGAGCTGGGCGAGGTGGTGTTCGTCGAGCTCCCCGAGACAGGTCAGGTGTTCGACACCGGCGACGAGCTCGGCACCATCGAGTCGGTCAAGGCCGTGGCCGAGGTCTACACGCCCGTGGCGGGCGAGGTGGTCGAGGTCAACGAGGCGGTGACCGACGATCCGGAGCTGCTCAACGAAGACCCGCACGGCGAGGGCTGGTTGATCAAGCTCCGGTTCTCCTCCGCGTCCGATCTCAAGGACCTCATGAATGCCGAGCAGTACGAGGAGTACGTGAAGAGTGGAGAAGCTTGACGATTCACCTCAGGTAGCGGGTGTCTTGGCGCTCGGAGACGACCTGCCGGAACCAGAGGCGGGCGGCGCCGCCGTCCTCGATCCCACCGACACCTTCGTCCGCCGCCATCTCGGGTCGAGCGGCGGCGAGGTCCGGCAGATGCTTCAGACGCTGGGCCTCGGCTCCGTCGAGGAGCTGGTGCGGGAGACGGTGCCCGAGTCGATCCGGCGCACGGCCCCTCTCGCCCTGGCCGGCCTGCCCGAGCGGGAGCTGGGCGAGCGGGAGCTGCTGGAGTCCCTGCGCCGCATCGCGGAGAAAAACCGGGTCTTCCGGTCCTATCTCGGCATGGGCTACTCCGGCACCCTCACCCCCGGAGTCATCCAGCGCAACGTCCTGGAGAATCCCGGCTGGTACACGCAGTACACGCCCTATCAGTCCGAGATCTCCCAGGGGCGTCTGGAGGCGCTGCTCAATTTCCAGACCCTGGTGGAGGACCTGACGGGCCTGCCCATCGCCAACGCCTCGCTGCTCGACGAGGGCACCGCCGCGGCCGAGGCCATGCACCTGTGCCACGCCGTCGCGGACGACGACGGGAAGAACGCGTTCTTCGTCGCCCGCGACTGCCATCCGCAGACGATCGCGGTGGTCCAGACCCGCGCCGGCGCCCTGGGCGTCGAGGTGCGGGTGGGCGACCCGGCGGCCGTCGACTTCTCGGGCGGTGACCTGTTCGGCGTCCTCCTCCAGTATCCGGCGACCGACGGCCGGGTGGTGGACTACGCGCCGCTCGCCGAGCGGGCCCACGCCGCCGGCGCCCTGGTGGTGGTGGCCGCCGACCTGCTGGCGCTCACCCTGCTGCGCCCGCCGGGCGATTTCGGGGCCGACGTGGCGGTGGGCTCGGCCCAGCGCTTCGGCGTGCCCATGGGTTACGGCGGGCCGCACGCGGCCTTCCTCGCCACCCGGGAGGAGCACAAGCGCCAGCTTCCCGGCCGGGTGATCGGCGTCTCCAGGGACCGCCATGGCCGGGTCGCCTACCGCATGGCCATGCAGACCCGCGAGCAGCACATCCGCCGCGAGAAGGCCACCAGCAACATCTGCACGGCCCAGGTGCTGCTGGCCATCATGGCGGGGATGTACGCCGTCTATCACGGTCCCGAGGGGCTGAGGGCCATCGCCCGCCGGGTGCACGCCCTGGCGGCGACCCTGGCCGAGGGGCTGCGCCGGCTGGGCTTCGGCGTTTCCCGCGAGCCGTTCTTCGACACCCTGCAGGTGGACCTGGGCTCCCGCTCAGTCGACGAGGTGCTGGCTGCCGCCCGCGAACGGGAGATCAACCTGCGGCGCCTGGGCGATCACTCCGTAGGCGTCGCCCTGGACGAGACGGCCACCGCCGCGGACCTCGACGACCTGCTGGCGATCTTCGCCGGGAGTGCCGGCAGAGATCCAGGGTTCAAGGCGGAGGAGATTGCCGCGGGGATCAACCGGATCGACCTCGCGCTGCCGGCGCCCCACGCCCGCACCTCGCCGTACCTGACGCACCCGGTGTTCAACAGCTTCCACACCGAGCACGAGATGCTGCGCTACATCAAGCGGCTGGAGGCCCGGGACCTCTCCATGGCCACCTCCATGATTCCGCTCGGCTCGTGCACCATGAAGCTCAACGCCACCTCCGAGATGGTGCCGGTGACCTGGCCGGAATTGGGGGCGATCCACCCCTTCGCCCCGGCGGATCAGACGGCGGGCTACCAGGAGCTGTTCCGCACCCTGGAGGCGTGGCTGTGCGAGATCACCGGCTTCGCGGCCTGCTCGCTGCAGCCCAACGCCGGCTCCCAGGGCGAGTACGCGGGATTGATGGTCCTCCGCGCGTACCACGAGGCCCGGGGCGACGGGCACCGCGACATCTGCCTGATCCCCGTCTCGGCCCACGGCACCAACCCGGCATCGGCGGCGATGGCCGGCCTCAAGGTGGTGGTGGTGGCCTGCGACGAGGGCGGCAACGTCGACCTCGCGGATCTGAAGGCCAAGGCGGAGCAGCACCGCGACCGCCTGGCGGCGCTGATGGTGACCTACCCCTCCACCCACGGCGTGTTCGAGGAGGGGATCCGGGAGATCTGCCGCATCGTCCACGATCACGGCGGCCAGGTCTACATGGACGGCGCCAACATGAACGCCCAGGTGGGGCTCTGCCGGCCGGGCGACTTCGGCGCCGACGTCTGCCACCTGAACCTCCACAAGACCTTCTGCATCCCCCATGGCGGCGGCGGCCCGGGCATGGGGCCGATCTGCGTCGCCCCGCACCTCGCGCCGTTCCTGCCGGGTCATCCGGTGATCCACACCGGCGGCAGCGAGGCGATCGGTCCGGTATCGGCGGCCCCCTGGGGGAGCGCCAGCATCCTCGTCATCTCCTGGGTCTACATCGCCCTGATGGGTGGGCGGGGCCTGACGGCGGCGACCGGGATGGCGATCCTCAATGCCAACTACATGGCGGCGCGGCTGTCCAGGCACTACCCCGTGCTGTACTCAGGGAAGCAGGGACGGGTGGCGCACGAGTTCATCCTCGACCTGCGGCCGTTCAAGACCACGGCGGGCATCGAGGCCGAGGACGTGGCCAAGCGCCTCATGGACTACAGCTTCCACGCCCCGACGATGTCGTTCCCCGTGGCCGGGACGCTGATGATCGAGCCCACGGAGAGCGAGTCTAAGCGTGAGCTCGACCGGTTCTGCGATGCCATGATCCGCATCCGCGAGGAGATCCGGGCGATCGAGGACGGGCGGGTGGACCGCCAGGGCAACGTGCTCAAGAACGCTCCCCACACGGCGGACGACATCATGGCCGCGGAGTGGAACCGGCCGTACACCCGCGAGCAGGCGGCGTTCCCGGCACCCTGGGTGCGGGAGCGCAAGTTCTGGCCGTACGTCGCCCGGGTGGACAACGTCTGGGGCGACCGCAACCTGATGTGCTCCTGCCCGCCGGTGGAGAGCTATGCCTGAAGGCCGGTGACGCCCCGGTGATTCCCCCGTCTCGCGACTGGAGCCGTCTGGAGGTGATCCTCCTCGGGCTGTTCCTGGCCTGCTGGACGCTGAGCCTCCTCTCCTTCCTCCACGTGCTCTCCCTGGCGGGGAGCCTGCCGCTGGCCCTCTACCCTTACTACGCCGTGGCGGTGGCGCTGGGCTGGGGGTTCGGCATCCTCTACGTCCAGCGGACCCGCGGCTTCGACCCGCAGCTCCGCCGCCGCTTTCTCTTCATCTACTACCTCGGTCCGCCGGCCGTCCTGGTGCTGCTGCGGGCCATGGCGCCCGTCGTCGATCAGCGGGCCGCACCGCTGGTCCCACTGTGGGCCTTCGGGGTGTTCTCGATCCTGTTCCTGGTGCCCGTGACGATGAAGTTCCCGGGGCGGGCGGGGTAGCAGGAGCTCCAGGGACGGCAGGGACAACAGGGACGGCAGGGACACGAAGAGGCTTCCTCGTCCTTGTTGTCCCTGAAGTCCCTGCTGTCCCTGAGGTCCCTGATGACCCCGTGCTAGCATCGCTCCGCGATGCGTGACGTCCTCACCCACCCCCACGTCGACTCCCTCGTCTCCGACCTCGCCGGCCGGGGCTCGGTGCTGGTCGCCTATTCGGGCGGAGTGGACTCCGCGGTGGTGGCGGCCCTGGCCTGGCGGGCGGTGGGCGAGCGGGCCCTGGCGGTGACGGCGGCGGCGGAGACGCTGGCCGGGGCGGAGCTCGATCACGCGCGACGGCTGGCGGCCGAGATCGGCATCCGTCACGAGGTGGCCACCTACAGCGAGCTCGACGACCCGGAGTTCGTGGCCAACCCCAGCCACCGCTGCTACGCCTGTCAGGGGATGCGCATGGGCACCATGGTCCGCCTGGCCGCGGAGCGGGGGTACGCCGTGGTGTGCGATGGTACCAACGCCTCCGATCCCGGGCCGGACCGGCCGGGGTTGCGGGCCGTCCAGGAGAGCGGCGTCTACTCCCCCCTCCTCGCCCACGGCGTGGACAAGGCGGCGACCCGGGAGATCGCCCGCTCTCTGGAGCTCTCGGCGTGGGACCGGCCGGCCAACGCCTGCCTCTCGTCCCGCATCCCCCACGGCCAGCTCGTCACCCTCGGCAAGCTGCGGCGCATCGAGGCCGCCGAGGAGGTGCTGGCGGGCGCCGGGTTCCGAGTCGTCCGCGTGCGCCACGACCAGGGGGCCGCCCGCGTCGAGGTGGGACCCGGCGAGGTGGCTCGCCTGGCGGCGATCTGGAACGAGATCGAGCCTCGACTGCAATCCCTCGGCTTTGAGCGGGTCGAGCTCGATCCTCAGGGGTACCGCCGGGGCGGAGCCGATCTGAGTTGAATCCCGAGCAGCTTCAACGTCTCCTGGAAGCCGTGGCCGCCGGGGAGGTCTCCCCCGAGGCGGCCCTGAAAAACCTCGCCGAGCTCCCGTACGCCGACCTCGGGTTCGCCAAGCTGGACCTCCATCGCGAGCTGCGCAACGGCCTGCCCGAGGCCGTCTACGCCGAGGGGAAGCGGACGGAGGACCTGAAAGCCATCGTGGAGCGGATGCTGCGCGCCCACGGCCGCGTCCTCCTCACCCGGGTGCGGCCCGAGGCGGCGGCGGAGCTGCTCGCCGGGCATTCCGAGGCCGTCTACCACGAGCGGGCGCGGATCCTCGCCGTGGGCGGCCCGCCGGCGCCCCTGCCCGGCGCCATCGCCGTCCTGGCGGCGGGCACCTCGGACCTCGGCGTGGCCGAGGAGGCGGCGGTCTGCGCGAGCTGGTTCGGCCACGCGGTGGAGCGGTGCTACGACGTGGGGGTCGCCGGCCTCCACCGGCTGCTGGGGAATCTTCAGGCCATCCGCCAGGCCGACGTGGTGATCGCCGTGGCGGGCATGGACGGCGCCCTGCCCACGGTGGTGGCGAGCCTGGTGCCGGCGCCCGTCGTGGCGGTGCCCACCAGCGTCGGCTACGGCGCCAGCTTCGGCGGCCTCGCGGCGCTCCTCACCATGCTCAACGGCTGCGCTCCCGGGGTGGGCGTGGTGAACATCGACAACGGCTACGGCGCGGCCGTGCTGGCCAGCCGCATTGCTCGCGTCGGCCGCGTCGGCCGCCGTTCCACCAGCATGGCGTCGCCGTAGGAGTAGAACCGGTAGCCCTCCCGCACCGCCTCCTCGTAGGCGGCGAGGACCCGCTCGCGGCCGGCGAAGGCGGAGACCAGCATCAGCAGCGTGGAGCGAGGGAGGTGGAAGTTGGTGAGCAGGGCGTCCACCACCTGGAAGCGGAAGCCGGGGGTGATGAACAGCTCGGTCGCGCCGGCCCCCGGGCGGACCGTGCCCTCTCCCGCGAGCGCCGCCGACTCCAGGGTCCGCACCACGGTCGTCCCCACGGCCACGACGCGCCCCCGCTCGCGGGCGTGGCGGATCGCGGTCGCGGCCTCCTCGCCGATCTCGTAGCGCTCGCGTTCCATGCGGTGGTCCTCGATCCGCTCCGCCGTCACCGGCTTGAAGGTGCCGATCCCCACGTGCAGCGTCACCCGGGCGATCGCGACACCCGCGGCGGCGATCTCCTCCAGCAGCCGCGCCGTGAAGTGGAGGCCGGCCGTGGGGGCGGCCACGGCGCCGGGGGAGCGGGCGTAGACCGTCTGATAGCGCTCGCGGTCCTCGGGCGTGTCCGGCCGGTGGATGTAGGGGGGGAGGGGGACGTGCCCCAGCCGGTCCAGATGGGGCTCCACCGGCGCCGAGAAACGCAGGCGGTGTCGACCGTCCTCCCGCTTGTCGGTCACCTCGGCGGTGAGGTCTGCGTCGAGCTCGATCACGGTCCCGGGCCGCGCCCTTTTCCCCGGCTTCACCAGCGCGTCCCACTCCAACTCGTCGAGACGCTCGATCAGCAGCAGCTCCATTCGTCCACCGGTCTGGCCGATGCTCCCGGCCCGGCGGCCGAAGAGACGCGCGGGGATCACCCGCGTGTCGTTGAGCACCAGCAGGTCTCCCGAGTGCAACAGGCGGGGGAGGTCCCCGACCCGGGCATGGCGGTCCGGACCTTCGCGGTCGAGCACCAGCAGGCGGCTCTCCCCCCGCGGGGCCGCCTCCTGGGCGATGCTCGCCGCCGGCAGCTCGTAGTCGAAGTCGCTCGTCAGCACTGTTCAGACGATGGTGACCTGGCGCAGGACGCCGAGGGCGATGAAGAGGGCAACCACCATCAACCCGCCCGCCGTCCAGAACGGCCAGGCCGCGCCGGCGGCGCCGAAGAGGAAGGTGCCGGCGGCGGGCCCCAAGGCGCGGGCCAGGGCCCCGAAGCTGCGGGAGAGGCCGATGGTGCTCCCCTGCGAGCTCTCGTCGGTCAGCCGCGAGAGCAGACCGAGGCTCGACGGGTTGTGCACCCCCTGGCCCACGGCGAGGAGGCCGAGGCTCACCAGCAGCAGCCAGAGCTGGGACAGGGGAAGGATGACGAGGCCCAAGGCCATCAGCACGATCCCCGAGAGGATCAGCGACCGCTCGCCGTAGCGCTTCACCAGCCGCCCCAGCAGCCCGCCCTGGACGATGACCAGGATGACGCCCACGAAGACGAAGAGCCACGACGTCTGCCGCACTCCGAAGCCGAAGCGCTGCTGGCAGAAGAGGGCGAGCGTCGCCTCCATCATCGAGAAGCAGAACATCACCAGGAAGAAGAGGAGCATGAGCCCGCGCAGCGGGCTGTCGCGCCAGACGATCGCCAGGTCGGACCAGCCGAGCCACGAGCCGCGGGTGGCCCGGCCTCGCAGCTCCGGGGAGAGCGACTCGGGCAGGCCGAAGAAGGCGACGAGCAGGTTCGCACCCGAAAGCATCGCCGCGGCGAGGGGCACGATTCGCGGATCGCCCGCATGAGCCAGGATGCCCCCCAGCGCCGGCCCGAGGACGAAGCCGAGGCCGAAGGCGGCGCCCACCAGTCCCATGGCCTTCGACCGCTCCTCGGGCGCCGAGACGTCCGCCATGTAGGCTTGGGCGATGGCATAGTTCGCCGCCGCCAGGCCGGAGAGGGAGCGGGCGAGGAGCAGCACGGCGTAGTTGGGGGCTGCGGCAAAGAGCACGTAGGCCACCACACTGCCGGTGATCGAGAAGAGGAGCACCGGCCGCCGGCCCACCCGGTCGGAGAGGCGCCCCAGGAGCGGCGCGAACACGAGCTGGGTCAGGCTGTAGGAGGTGAACAGCAGACCGATCTGGACCGGCGTGGCGCTGAACCGCTCGGCGTAGAACGGCAGCAGCGGGAGGATCATCCCGAAGCCGACGAGGTCGAGGAGGATGGTCAGGAAGACGGTGAGCCGGGCTCGCCGTCCGACGGGCTGGCGTGGTTCGTTCACAAGCGCGGCAGTGTAGCAGCCCTGGGGTTGAAGGTGTCCTGGAGGCCATCGGCCAGCAGGTTGAAGGCGATGACCGTGAGAGCCAGGGCGGCGCCCGGGAAGGTGGCCACCCACCAGGACTGGAGGAGGACGTCCTGGCCTTCGGAGATCATGTTTCCCCAGCTCGGAATGGGCGGCTGGAGGCCGAGGCCGAGGAAGGAGAGGGCCGCCTCCAGGAGGATCATGTCGGCGATCTGGAGTGTCGCGCGGATGGCCGCGGGCGTATAGGCGTTGGGCAGCAGGTGGCGCCAGAGGATGGCGAAGGGGGACAGCCCCAGGCCGCGGGCGGCGAGGATGAACTCCCGGTTCTGAAGGCTCAGGATCTCCGCCCGGGTGAGCCGGCTGATGGCCATCCAGCCCGTGGCCCCCAGGATCACCACGATCAATCCGGGGCCGGGATGGAGGAAGGCCGAGAGCGCCATCATCAGGAAGAGCCAGGGGAAGGCCATCAGCGCGTCGACCCCGCGCATGAGCACGGCGTCGGCCAGCCGGCCGCCGATGGCGGCGGCGGAGCCCACGGCGACACCCAGGGTGAGGGCCAGCGCCACGGCGAGCAGGCCCACGGCCAGGGAGACCCGGGTGCCGTAGAGCACCCGCGAGGCGAGGTCGCGGCCGAACCGGTCGCTCCCCAGGAGGAAGACGCGGCGGTCGGCCACCCCCCGCGCGGTGAGGTTGGAGACCTGATCCGCCGGCAGGGTCTCCGCCTGCCCCAGGCGCTCGATCTCCAGCCCCTCGGCAGTGCGCCGCACCCGGTCCGCCAGCCGCCAGCCGCCGCCGGCGAGATGGACGGCGGCCAGCACCGTCCCCGGCGGGCGATAGAGCCCGGCCGGCGGATCGAGCTGCTCGGCGGGGTCGTAGGGCGCGAGCAGGGGCGCCGCCAGCGCGGTCGCCACCAGCAGGCCGGCGAGGGCGCCGCCCCACAGCAGGGTGGGCGCCGGCCGCCTCCTGCTCATGCCGCCTCATTCCGGACCACCGGGTCCAGCCAGGCGTGGGCGAGGTCGGCCGCGAGGTTGCCCAGGATCACCAGCGTGGCGCTGAAGGAGGTGGCGCCGAGGATCAGGGGGTAGTCCCGCGCCAGGATGGCATTGAAGGCGAGCAGCCCCAGGCCGGGCCAGGAGAAGACGACCTCGATGAGCAGGGCGCCCGAGAGCATTCCCGGCAGCGTCACGCCCACGAGCTGGACGATGGGCACGGCGGCGTTGCGCAGGGCGTGCACCCACAGCACCCGCCGCTCCGAGAGCCCCTTGGCCCGGGCCGTGCGGATGTAGTCCTGGCCCAGCACCTCGAGCAGCCGGGCGCGGACGTAGCGGGCCGTGCCGCCGCCGACGCCGAACCCCATCACCAGGGCGGGCAGCACGAGGTGGCGGCCGAGGTCCAGGAGGCTCTGGGCGGGGCTCAGGAGGTCGACGTCCACCGAGTGCATGTGGCTCGAAGGGAGCACGGGCCAGAGGTAGGCGAAGAGGAGGACGGCCATCAACCCCAGCCAGAAGATCGGCAGTGAATAGAGGAGCAGGCCGCCGACGCGGATGGCATGGTCCAGCCCCGACCCGGGCCGGCGGGCGGCGGCGATCCCCAGGAGGAGCGCGAGGAGGTATTCGACCGCCAGGCCGGAGAAGGCGAGGATCGCGGTGGCCGGCAGGGCGTCGAGGAGAGCGGCCGACACCGGACGCTGCTGCGACAGGGAGGTCCCCCAGTCGAAACGCAGCGACACGGACGACACCCAGTCGAGATATTGCGCCAGCAGCGGGCGCTTGAGGCCGTAGAGCTCCTGCAGCCGTTCGCGCTGCGTCGGCGTCAGCCGCGAGCCCTCGCCGAACTGGGTGGGGTCGCCCGGCACGCGGCGGACGAGGAAGAAGAGGACGGTGAGGACCAGCAGCAGGAGCAGGAGCGAGGCGGCGAGGCGCCGCAGGAGGAAGCCGGCCAAGGTGCGGCTCAGGGCTTCGGTTCGACCCACCATTCCTTCAGGTTGAAGAAGGAGAAGGCCAGGGTGGGCCTGACGTCCTTCACCTTCTTGTTGACCGCCGTCAGCCGCTGCGACTCCCAGAGGAAGGTCACCGGCTGCTCACGATGGACGAGCTGTTGGATCTGGTCGAGGTACGGCTTCTCGGCCAGCATCTCCGGCTGGCTCGCCGCCTGTTCGATCAGGCGGTCCATCTCCGGGTTGCGGTAGCGGACGTAGTTGGCTCCCTCGACGATCGACCGGCTGTGGAAGTTGCTCCGCAGGTCCAGGCTGGTGTCCATGGTGAAGCCGAGGATCGCCGCGGCGAACTTCCCCTCGTTGGTCTGGCTCATCAGGGTGTTGAACTCCACCTGGCGGGGCATGGCCTGGACCCCGATCTGCTTGAGCTGGTCCTGAATCATCACCGTGGCGTCGGTGCGGAGCTGGTTGCCGGCGTTGGTGAGGAGCTCGAAGGAGAAGGGCCTGCCCCCCTTGTCGAGCACGCCGTCGCCGTCCGTGTCCCGCCACCCCTTGGCGGCGAGGATCCGCCGTGCCTCGGCCGGGTCGTAGGGCCAGGGCTTGAGCGACTTGTCGTGAGCCCAGACCATGGTGAGGACGGGGGAATCCGCCACCCGGCCGTAGGGGCCGAGCAGGGTGTCCACGATCTTCTGCCGGTCGATGCCGAGGGTGAGGGCGCGCCGCACCTCGGGGCCCTGGAAGAGGGGGTTCTCGTTGTTCCAGCCCACCGCCACGTAGACGTTGAACCAGTAGGCGATGAGCTGGAGCTGGGGCGCGGCCTGCACCCGCTTCACGTCGCCGGGAGCGATCTGGGGGAGGAAGTCGAGCTCGCCGTTCAAGAGCTGGGTGAGCCCGGCCGACTGGCTGGGGACGAGGCGCATCACCACCCGGTCGAGGCGGGGGAGGCCCTTCTCGTAATAGCGCTCGTTGCGCTGCAGCACCACCTGCTGCTGCGGCTGCCAGGAGCCGATGGTGAACGGCCCGTCCACCACCAGGTGCTGCTTGAACCAGTCGCCGCTCTTGCGCCACTCCGAGAAGGGGAGCTTCTCCCAGGCGTGCTTGGGATAGACGAGCCCCTCGTTGGCGTCCAGGAGCTGCTTGGCGTAGACGCGGGAGAAGTGGAAGCGCACGGTGTGCGGGTCCACGGCCTCGACGTCGGTGATCCACTGCTTGGAGTCGGCCCCCTCCCAGACCACGTCCCTGCTCATCTGCGCCTGCCAGGTCCAGCGCACGTCGTCCGCCGTCACCGGCACGCCGTCGCTCCACACCACGTCGTCGCGGAGATGGAAGGTGAGCGTCTTGTGGTCGGCCGACCAGTCCCAGGAACGGGCGAGCTGCGGCCTGAAGGTCGGCGGGTGCTGGTCGAAGTCGGACTGCTCTTCCACCAGATGGAGGAAGACCCGGAACAGCATCTCGTGGGTGGGCTGGCTCGCGGGGAGGATCAGGTCGTTGACGCCGCCGGGCTCGGCCGTCCAGCCGGTGACCACGGTGCCGCCCCGGTGAGGAGCGCCGGACCCCGCCTGGCCGGCCGGCTGCGGCTCGCGCCGGCAGCCGGCGGCGAGCAGGGCCGCGGCGGCGAGCACCGTGGCCAGCAGGCGAAGCCGGGGGGCGAAAGATTTCGTGTCCATGAAAGCCGGGCCATCCTACCCGAGACAATGGCGGGAAAGGAAGCCCCGGCGCGCTCGCCGGGGCGGGTGCTATCCTGATCCGGTATGGAACGCGTGGCGAGATCGACGACCTTCTCCCGCCAGGTGCTGATCGCCTCCGGGGTGTTCGGGCTGTTCGTCCTGCTCAACATCGCGCTCTTCGGCTGGCTGATCTTCCGCTCCCTCTCCCAGCGCGAGGTGGAGCGGGTGCTCTTCGAGACCCGGGCCCAGGCCCAGACCCTCGCCGGCCGGATCGCCCACCGGGCGGCCAGCGAGGGCAAGGACCTCTACACGGCGGTGGCGGTGGAGAAGGAGACCCAGACCTTCATCGACCAGATGCTCTCCCAGCGGGACGTCGTCAGCACCCTGGAGATCCATGACAAGAACGGCAACCTGGTCTTCCAGGGCCGGCGGGAGGCCCACGTCCCGACCGCCCCGCAGCCGGCAGTGCCGCTGGTGCTGGGGTCGCCGGAGCTCCAGCCGCGGATCGCCACGCCGCGGACCGAGCCGCGGGTGGAGCAAACGGTGCGGACGACGGAGTTTCAGGTGCCCGACATCCAGGTGCCCATCGGCGACTACGGGTCGCTGCAGATCGGCATCAGCGCCGCACAGCTCCAGAAGCGCATCGAAGTGCTGCGCCGCGATCTGATTCGCCAGACGACGCTCACCGCCATCGTTTCCATGTCGCTGCTGGTGTCGGCCTTCGTCGCCGTCTGGGTGCTGCTGCGCCGGGCGCAACGGCTGGAGCTGCAGACCGCCGAGGCCGAGCGGCTGGCCTACATCGGTACCCTGGCGTCGGGCCTCGCGCACGAGATCCGCAATCCGCTCAACTCCCTCAACCTCAACATGCAGATGCTGGAAGAGGAGATCGACGAAGAGGGCTCGGCGCACTCGGCGCCCACGGGCAAGCGGCTGCTGTCCATCACCCGCTCGGAGATCAGCCGGCTGGAGCGGCTGGTGACCGACTTCCTGGCCTATGCCAAGCCGCGTCCCCTGGAGCTGGAGGAGATGCCGGCGGTGCGCCTGCTGGAGCGGCTGCGGGAGGTCCTGGCCGGAGAGATCCAGAAGCGGGGCGCGCAGATGGAGGTGGACGACCGCAGCGGCGGCGCCCGCGTCAAAGTGGACCCCGCCCAGATGAACCAGCTCCTCTTCAACCTCGCCCAGAACGCCTTCTCGGCCGCCGAAGAGGCCGGCCGGGCCCCGGTGCTCAGGCTCGCCGCCTGGCGCCAGGGCCCCGCCGTCTGCCTGGAGATGGCGGACAACGGCATCGGCATGACCAGCGAGGAGCAGGCGAAGATCTTCGACCTCTTCTACTCCAACCGCAAGGGGGGCACCGGCCTCGGCCTCGCCATCGTGGACCGCATCGTCCGCGCCCACGGCGGGCGGGTCGGCGTCCGCAGCGCCAAGGGAATGGGCACGACGGTGATCGTCGAGCTCCCCGCCGCGGCGCCATCCGAGCCGCACCGCGCCGCGATTGAAGCGCCGGCCTGAGCAGACGGAAATCACATCTCGGTCATCGCGTCGATCTCGTCCGAATGGGCGAACTGCTCCGGATCGTCGTTGCCGCAGACCTGGCAGAGGATCTCGGACACCTTGCCGTCCTCCCACTCGAAGGTGTAGCAGGGGCTCTCGCACTCCAGGCAGATGAGGTACTCCGGGCTGGCCATGACTCATTCTACTTCGCGGGGCTCGCCAGGGGAGCGCCGGCCGGCCGGCGTCCGGCCGTGACAGGGCTGGCCCGGCGGCAGCGCTGGAGGGCGGCCACCAGGGCCCCGGGGCACTCGAGGTGGACGGCGTGGCCGCAGCCGGGAAGCACGTCCAGCCGGGCGCCAGGGATCGCGGCCGCCATGGCGCGGCCCGCCTCCAGGCGGAAGAGGCCGTCGTGCTCCCCCCAGATCAGGGCCGTGGGCATGGCCAGCCGGGCGAGGTCCGCGGCCGTGAAGGTGTCGGCCTCGCACAGCCCGTCGAGGGCGTTGCGGACGGCGGCGGAGGTGTAGGTCTGGAGGAAGGCGGCGCGGGAGATCCTCATGATCCACGGCACCCGGACGAAGAGGGCCGAGTAGAGTCGGTCGACGCCGCCGAGGCCGTCCACCCGCACCAGCGACTCGACCCTCTTCCAGTCCTGGTCGCGGTAGCCGCCAGCGTCGACGAGCACCAGCCGCGCCACCTGCTCGGGGTGCTGGAGGGCGAGGCGGACGGCCATCCAGCCGCCGAGGCTCAGGCCCGCCACCGTGACCGGCCTGCCGCCGAATTCGGTCTCGATCAGCCGCGTCAGGACCTCCGCCGCCTGCGGCACCCCCAGGCAGTCGCCCGGCGAGCGGCTGCCGCCGAGGGCTGAAAGCTCGGGGATGACGAGCCGGCAGTCGCGGCGCAGCGCCCGCGTGACGGGGGCCCAGCCGGCGCCCACCGAGCCCAGGCCGTGGAGCAGGAGCCAGGGCTCGCCGTCCGGCGGGCCGGCGACGGTGTAGGCCAGAGTCACCTCCCCGCACCGCAGGCGACGGCGGCGGGCGCCCAGCAGGCGCAGCCAGCAGCCGGTCGCGAGCGTGAAGAGGCGCAGGAACCACACGGCGTGAGGATAGAACAGCAAAGACGGTACCGGCGAGAGCGACGGCGTCTGAGACGCCCCGCGGGTCGACGGCCTGGCCCGCGGGGCGGGCGCTGCTATTTCGGTTGCGGGTTGCCGGGGAAACAGACGCAGAAGGCGTTGTTCGGGCAGCAGAAGCTGTAGGTGGGGCAGACGATCAGGTGGTGATTCACGTCGCAGGTCAAGGCTGAAACGGGGCGGACGGTGACGGACGCCGTCAGGGCCGCGAGGGCGAGCACCAAGAGAGCGAACTTCTTGCGCATGGACATTCTCCTCAATGAGAAGCGCCGGGGGACGATCCGCCCGGCGCGTCGTATTCTAACCCGTCTATAAGTCCGGGTGGCTGGTGGTAATCTGACGGGGTCCAGGATAGAATCCCCCTCTCGACTTGAGACGGTTTTTCGTGCGCCCGCGCCAGGCGGGGGGAGATCTGCCAGATGAGTGAAGGTTCGTCCCACGGGAGTGAGGGCTCCGAGCGGCTTTCCCGCCGGCAGCGGCGGGCTCTGGCTCGCGCTCGCAAGAAGGCGGAGGGGAACGGGGCCACCCAGACCGGAAGGCTCCTGGCGTCGGGAGCGGCGCTGACGCTGGGCATGGGCTTCGGTCTCGGGACCCCGGCCGAGGCGGCCACGTTCAACGTCACCAACCTCAACGACTCGGGTCCGGGCAGCCTGCGGCAGGCGATCTCCGACGCCAACAACGCGGCGGGACCGGACGTCATCACCTTCCAGGCCGGGCTGACCGGCACCATCACCCTCACCACTGGCCAGCTCTACATCTACGACTCGGTGGACGTCCAGGGGCCCGGGCAGGCCGTGGTGACGGTGAACGGCAACAACGCCTCGCGGGTCTTCTACGTCTACTCTTCAGACGCGCTCCTCGACGTCACCATCTCCGGGCTGACCCTCACCGGTGGCAATGCGTCCACGGGCGGCGGCATCGCCGACAACGGCGAGAACCTGGTCCTCGACCACGTGACGGTGAACAACAACACGGCAACCGGCGAAGGTGGCGTGGGCGGCGGCCTGTGGGTGGACGGCACCGCCAACAGCCTGACGATCAGGAATTCGGTCTTCTCGGGCAACCACGCCGATCAGGGCGGCGGCGGCATCTACCTCAACGACTCGGGCCAGCCGGTCCTCATTCAGGACACCGTGATCTCGGGCAACCAGACCACCGTCCTCAAGGGGAGCCGGGGCGGCGGCCTCTTCCTCTACAATCCCGGCTACGACGTGACGATCGAGCGGTCGACGATCTCCGGCAACCAGGCCAGCGGCCGGGGCGGCGGCATCTACCTCTACAACACCCACGGCGCGACGGTGACCCTCCGCCAGTCCACGCTCTCGGGCAACAGCGCCAGCGATGGCGGTGGCGCCTTTTTCTACACTCCGGAAAATCCCATCGTCATCGAGAACAGCACCATCTCGGGCAACCAGGCGACGGGCAACGGCGGCGGCCTCTTCTTCTACGGCAGCCTGTACACGGGCTCCGACGTCCGCAGCACCACGATTGCCAATAACACGGCCGGCGGCAGTGGCGGCGGCATCTACCTGTACCAAGGCTCCCTCCCCGTGGAGAACACGATCGTCGCCGGCAACACGGCCGCCACCGACAACGACATTTCCGGCGGCGGCAACTTCATCCTGGACCACGACCTGGTGCAGGACCAGGGGACCGCCAACGTCACCGACAACGGCGGCAACATCTTCGGCCAGAGCGCGCAGCTCAGCGCCCTCGGCAACCACGGCGGCCCGACGCAGACGATGCTGCCCGCCAGCACCAGCCCGGCGATCGACAACGGCTCTGCCGCCAGCCCGGCCGTCGACCAGCGCGACCAGCCGCGGCCGGTGGGCGCCGGCTTCGACATCGGCGCCGTGGAGGTCAATCCGGGCACCGTGCAGCTCGCGGTGAGCGCCGCCTCGGTGAACGAGAACGCCGGCGCGATCACCATTACCGTCAACCGCACCGGCGGCGGCGACGGCCCGGTGTCGGTGTCCTACGCCACGGCCGATGGGACGGCCATGGCGCCGGGCGACTACCTCTCCGCGGCCGGCATGCTCAACTTCGCGGACCAGGACACGGCGCCGAAGACCTTCCAGGTGACGATCGTCGACGACGCCGTGCCGGAGGGCACCGAGGCCTTCACCGTCACCCTCTCGGCTCCCCAGGGCGGGGCGGTTCTGGGCGCCCCGGCCACCGAGACGGTGACCATCCTCGACGACGACGTCCTGCCGCCGATCGCCCAGGTGCCGACCCTGGGCGACGCCGGCAAGGTCCTCCTCGCCGGCCTGATGGGAGCGGCAGGCCTGCTGCTGCTGCGCCGGAAGAAGCTCGCGGGAGAAGAGGACAAGGGCTAGCCCAAGCGCCCACCGCCGACCCTCATCACCCCGGCCCTCTTCTCCCGGCCTCCCCTCCGTCCGCCGGGAGAAGAGGGAGTGGTTAGTCTGAAACAAGCAGAAGCAAGAACCCCCTGGGACCGCCGGCGTCCCGCCGGCCACTAACTAACTCCGTTTTTTCTTAGCCCTTTCTCTCCCGGCGGCCGGGGGGGAGGCTGGGAGAGAGAGGGTTGGGAGAGTGAGGGTCCCCGGCGGTACGGTCACCGGCCCGAGGATGCAGCTTCCCGGGCCGGCGCCCCCACCCCCACCACCCCGCTCGACACCACCTGCAGCTTCCACCCCTCGGCCCGCGTGCCGTCGAGGTTGGCATGGCCGGCGACGAAGAAGAGGCGCGCGGTGTCCGGCTGGGCGGGAGTCGAGCAGAAGCGGTCCTG